>JANMDN010000008.1:0-46328 GCA_031376285.1 Actinomycetes bacterium | reverse complement strand
ATGCGCCTTGGCCGCGGCGGCCATCGCGTCCTGGAATCCAAACGACGTCGCGAAGATGATCTTGTTGCCGTCGCGCACGAGGCCCTCGATGACCTGGGCGACCTGAGAGTCCTCAGGCACGTTTTCCTTGAACGTGGTCTTGACCTTGTCACCAAGCTTCTTTTCGACGTACTGACGCCCGGCGTCGTGCGCCTGCGACCAGCCACCGTCGTTTTTCGGGCCGACATAGATCCAAGCGGCCTTGATCGGGTCCTCGTTTGCGAGCTTCGATGCGGCCACCGCGGCTGTCGCAGACAGTGCGACGACGCCGAAGGCGGCAACGGCGAAGACAATTCCCTTGCGGGATGGGCTCATACTCCCGTTCCTCCCCAGTCATGGTTTCGCGGCTCTTCCCCGGGAGCCACGGGCGCCAACACTACCGCGCTGCCCGGCCGGTGGAGCTGGACGAATGGAGTGACGCGGGCTGACAGAATCCGCCACGCCACCAAGGTCGAATTGGAAGTCACCGGCAATGAATGGTCGTCTCACAACACACGTCCTCGACACGGCCACAGGTCGCCCCGCCTCGGGCATCCCAATCCAGCTCTTCGAGATCGACGACGGTGGCCTCGCAAGAGTGCTCACCGCGACGACGACAAACGACGACGGTCGAACCCCCGAACCACTTCTGCGCGGAGACGCTTTTCGGGTCGGCCAGTACGAGATCGTCTTCCACGTCGGGGCGCATTTCGGGGTCGAGGGAAACGGGCCGTCGTTCCTCGACCGCATCGCGATTCGAGTCGGCATCAGCGATCCGGACGCCGCCTACCACGTACCACTCCTGGTCTCACGGTGGTCTTACAGCACCTATCGCGGGAGCTGACGGACCTCGCAGCAGGCCGACGGTGACATCGTGAGAGAATTTGGTGCCTGGAGGTCAACTCAGTATGGGCGAGGTTCCGCGCTTCGGTTGTGTCAGACACCCGCGCGTGTGATCTGAAGGATCCCTTTTTGGAGTGGTGTCAGACACGTCGGTCGCTGGCGGCGTCCACGATGTGAGACACGCTGGCTGAGTCCGTCACGTTCCTTCGTGATCGGCCGGGGATGTATCAGAGCGCCTCGGGGCGGCTCCATTGCGGTAAGCGGGACAAATCCGTGTACCCGCCCAAACGCTCACGCGAGGAGTTGATCTGCAATGCCTTTGACCTTTGATTTCCCCATCGGGGACCTCGACGCGACCGCAAGCGTCCTGATCCATGACTTCGACGGCACCCCCAACCTGGTGCTTGACCGGAACCTGTCGTTTTCGATCCACGCGCAGTGGAGTGTGACCGGGCCCAAGACCACGATGCTCGGGGGCGACTGGCACGTCCGCGCGCTGGCTGAGTCGATGGGGCCGGGCACCGAGTACGACCTCGGGACGGTCGTCAATGGGGTCGTCCCCGTGGACGGCTTCACCTACGTCAGCCACGTCCCGGTGGCCGGGAACACGATGGACACGGGCGTCTACAAGCTCGTCATCGTGATCACCCACACGAACGTCAATGGCGTCCTCACCGAGGCCGCCGGCTTTGCCGAGGGACCGCTCTTCCAGATTCGCGAGCCGTAACTCGTCTGTCCTGCTCGGGCCTCGTCGGTTCGGCGAGGCTCGGCGGGCCTACAGCCGTCCGCGCCGAACGAGTTCCATCCCGAAGAGTTCGCACTCTCCGCACAGCTGCGCAATGTCGGCCTCGCCTGGGTGCTCGCCGGCCTCGAGTCGCCGGTGAAGCGACCGCGAGAGCAGCCCATAGACGCGTTCCAGACGAGCGTCGGGCCAATCCCTGAGCGGGATCACGTTGGCGGTAGCGTGAAGTTCGTCCATCGGGCGCCTCCGATCGATCGGGTCGCCATGGAGTATGACCCGCGATCCGGCGGCCGGCCTGGGACCGTAGCGCCAATGGCGTAGCGTTGTTGGGCCGCCCTCGATCGGGAGGCGAGCGTCCGGCGACCGCGGTCGACTACGGATTGAAACGCAGGATGGTGACCGTGCCGACGACCATCAGAAGCGTCGAGCCGGCAACGATCACGCGGAACCAGTTTCGGCTCGCAACAAGCGCAAGTGCCCAGAGCACCGGAATCGCAATCAGGTAGAGGCGCGGCACAGAGGTGAGGATCCCGGTCGATATCGGCAGCAGGACGATGATCGCCGCGTAGAGCGTCCAGTGCCACGGGAGGCGCCGCTCGGCCGATGCCCAAACGACCGCGACGAGCGAGGCGGCGAGGAGTACGAGGGCGACGGCCTGTGAGGAGGTCGGATCCGAGAGTGCCTCCGAGACTCCGTCGCGCAGCGCCGTCCAGAGTCCGCCGAGGCCTGGCGTCGCGCGGTCCCACGCCTTCTGTGCGTCGAAGTACGCGAGCGGGTCGCCCGTGTGCGCCCAGAGGTAGCCGAAATGCGCGACGACGCCGGTGATCGCCCCGAACGTACCGGCGGCGGCGGCCCCGACACGCCGCGCTCGCAGTGCCTCGATCGCGAACGGAACGGCGATGATGACCGCGGGAAACCGTGCGAGCGACGCCGTCGCCGCCAAAAAGAACGCCGGTAGGAGCCAGCCACGCGCGACCGCAAGCATCGCGCCAAGGAGCGCGGCCAGGGTGAGTGACTCGCTGTAGGGCATCGAAAAGACCACCCCGGCGGGCGCCAAGGCGAGGAGCACCGCCGAGCGCCGAGCGATGCGGTCATCGAAGGAGCGCGCGGTCAGCGTCCCGAGGAGCAGCACCGCGCCGAGCGAAAGGGCGAGCGAGACGACGATCCCCCCAGCCGATTGGTCGACGCCGATCGCCCCGATCCCTGCGAGGACGATCGGCCAGCCCGGCATGAACGCGAGGGCCGACTGCGCGCCGGTGTTCGCATCCGTCGGATAGCCGTCGCTTGCAATGGACCGAAACCAGTCGGCGTCCCAACGCGTGAAGACGTC
The DNA here is from genome assembly GCA_031376285.1 of Actinomycetes bacterium. Lineage (GTDB taxonomy): Bacteria > Actinomycetota > Thermoleophilia > Miltoncostaeales > Miltoncostaeaceae > JANMDN01. The sequence continues at coordinate 43,395 of JANMDN010000008.1, read as the reverse complement.
GGACAGGTCGATGGTCGACCCGAAGGCCGGGTTCGTGCCCAGGTGACCCCCTCGGGCGAGGGCGACGGCGACCGCCGCGGCTGCGAGCGTCAGGAGCCGTCCGACCAGGAACGCAACGAGCGCAGCCGGCACCCAGCCCGCGCGCAGACGGGCCGACGCGGCGCCCGACCAGCGAGTTCCGAACACCGCTCGATCATAGAGGGGACGTGCGCAAACCGCCGGGGTGAGTCCGACGGCTCGCATCCCGGTCGACGGCTATGCCGGCGTGAGGAGGCCCGCTCCGGCCATCATCGTGGCGGTGTCCCAGTAGACGTCCTCGTGGACAATCAGCCCATCCGACACGACAAGGAAGCTCGCGCCGCGCAGATGGATCTCCTGACCTCGTCCGGGGAGATCGCCGAGGTCGTTTTGGACGGTCCCGTCCCATCTCCATTGGAGCGCCACGCGATCGTCTTGAGCGATCGCGCCCATCTCGCTCAGGACAAAATCGGGGGTCGAGTGCATGAGCGCCCCGACCATCTGACCGATGGCCTCCGAGCCCTCGAGCAGAGCTTCCGGCAGCGCATGCTGGTGGCGTACACCGGTCGTCGAGTAGAGCGCGACGACCTGGTTGGGATCCTTGCTGTTCCATGCGTCGATCAACCGACGTGAAAGCACGAGCGTCTCCCTTCGAACGAATACGTTGAAGGCGACCCTGACTCGCCAATGCTCAACGTATCCCGGCGTGCTCGTTTGACGCAAACGCTCGCCGTTGTATGTCTCGCTAGATGAGACTGGAGGCACCATGTAGCGGCCTGCTGCCCCGGGTCTGGCACGCGGTCGGCCGCGGTTTGTCAAAGTGACGCGGTGGCCACTTCCCACCTTGCACAGCTGAATATCGGACGCCTGCTCGCTGCGCCTGACCATCCGATGATCGCCGGCTTCATGGGGGCACTCGAGCGCGTCAACGCGCTCGCCGATGGCGCCCCCGGCTTCATCTGGCGTTTGCAAACTGAGGCCGGCGATGCGACCTCGCTGCGTGTCGGTGACGACGACCTGATGCTCTTGAACATGTCCGTCTGGGAGTCGATCGAGGCGCTCTGGACTTACGTCTACGCAAGCGGACACCTCGACGTGATGCGTCGCCGCCGCGAGTGGTTCGAAGCTCCCGCGCAGGCCCATCTCGTTCTCTGGTGGCGCCCCGCCGGGCCTCCGCCGACAATTGACGAGGCGATCGACCGCTTGGGACTCCTGCGCGAGCGCGGCCCGACGCCGCAGGCGTTTTCCTTCCGCACGCCGTTTTCATCTGACGGCAGGCCGAGCCGCCCGGCGTCCCGCGGGGGCGTTTGACGCTCTGCCCCTCACGCAGTCGTCCATGAACTTGTGATTCCTTCCGTGCAAGTCGTTGCCGTTCGCACGTTTGGGAATCCCGTGGTAGCGTCAGTCGCAATCCAGCCACGCGCGTCGTTCAGGCAGGACTTCGGTCTCCCCATGACGTTCATCGCGAAAGTTCGTTCGATCATCGACCCGACGGTGGCTCGGTCAGGTCGGAGTTTGGCCTTGTGATGGGGACCATCGCCGAGCGACTCGCGGAGAGCGCGAGCCGGACCTTTGTCGGGCGTAGCGGTGAGCTGCGACGACTGCGGGCCGCCCTCGACGCCGACGAGCTTCCGTTCCTCGTCGCGTTTATCCACGGCCCAGGTGGGATCGGGAAGTCCCGTCTTCTTCAGACCCTCCTGGCCTCGGCAAGCCCGACCGCACGTGTCGTCCTGCTCGATTGCCGGGACGTCGAGCCGACGCCGCGCGGTTTCCTGACTGCCGCCGGCCGCGCCCTTGGCCTCAAGGGAGACGCGCCGACCTTGGCGGAGGTCGTTGAGGCGATCCGAGGGGGCGCGTCCCGGACCGTGCTCGGCCTGGACACCTACGAGGTCTTCGGCCTTCTGGATAGCTGGCTTCGCAACTCGTTTCTCCCGGCGCTGCCCGCCAATGTCTTCACGGTGATCGCCGGCAGGGAACGCCCACGCCCCACATGGCGCACATCTCCCGGCTGGGCTGGCCTCGTCGACGAGATCGCCCTCGGTGCGTTCGGGAAGGCCGAGGCGATCGAGATGCTCCGCTGGCTCGGGCTGACCCAGGAGCAGGCCATCCGGGCAAACACCTTTGCTCGCGGGCACCCGCTCGCGCTCGAGCTTGCCGCCGCAGCGCTGCGCGACGACCCCGACCAGCCGCTCGGCGTGGGCCGCCGAATGGGCACTCCCGAGGACCTGCTCGACGCGTTCCTCGCAGGGCTTCCCCATGAGACCGTCGCGACGATCGAAGCGGCCGTGACCGCCCGGCGGGTAACCGAACCCATCCTGAGGGCCCTCCTCGACCGAGAGGACGTGCGAGAGGCGTTCGACGCCCTGCGGCGCCTTCCGTTTGCGACCGGCACCCATGAGGGCCTCCTCCTGCACGACCTCGTCAGAGATTTGGTTGGCGACGACCTTGCGGTGCGCGATCCCGATGCCCACGCCCTGTACCGGCGTCGCGCGGCGCGCCTGTTTACCGAGCAGGCGCGAGGCTCGCGGGTCGATCTCTGGCAGGCCACGGCCGACCTGGTCTACATGATCAAGAACCCGATCCTGCGCGAGGCGTGCTTCCCATTCGGGGGAGGCGAGCACTCCGTCGAGCCGGCGACCGCCGCGGACGGCGCCGCAATCCGGGCGATCGTCGAACGCCACGAAACGCGGCCGGCCGCCGACCTGGTGCTTGCCTGGTGGGACCGCCACCCCGAGAGCTTCTCCGTGGCTCGGGATCGCGTCGGGGATGTCGCGGCTTTTGTGCAGGTCGCCGAGATCGGTTCGGTCGCTGCGGAGATATTGAGGGACGATCCCATCGCTTCCTCCTGGATGGCGCACCTGCGGCGCGTTCCCGCCGCACACGGTGACCGGGTGCTCGGAATGCGGCGTTGGCTCGGTCGCGAGACGGGGGAGGGTGGCTCGCCGGAGGTCGGAGCGTGCTGGCTCGACGTTAAACGGGTCTATATGGAGCTTCGCCCGACCTTGTCGCGGCTCTACTCGACGATCGTCGATTTGGCGAGCCAGGGGCCGATCTTCCTGCCCCTCGGGTTCGCTCCGCTTGGCGACCAAGTCGACCTTGGGGGGGCGTTGTTCCACCCAGTGTGGTTGGAGTTCGGGGAGGGGAGCGTCGACGGCTGGCTCAGTCGCCTGATCGACGCCGAGGTCGGTGCCGAGGAGACAGATCTCGCCGAGACCGCGGTGCGCAACGGGCTGACGCGCCGCGAGGTCGAGGTGCTGCGGCTCGTCGCAGACGGGTGCTCGAACCGCGAGGTCGGCGTCCGTCTCTACATCAGCGAGAAGACCGCGGGCCACCACGTTTCGAACATCTTCGGCAAGCTCGGGGTGCACAGCCGCGCGCAGGCGGCGCGGATTGCGGTCGAGCGCGGCCTGACGGCCTGAAAGGGCCGTCTTGCTCGCCTCGGCGAGCGCTGATGTACAGCCATCGGGCCCCAAAAATGGGGTGAATGCCCGATACCCGCGCCGCCTCCCGGTGCCTAGCGTCCTCAGCAACGGACGGCGCATCAGTCGTCGCATCTGAGTTCGAAGGGAGTTCACCATGCACGTTCAGATCGTCAACTTCAGCCTGAGCGACCTTAGCGAGGAGGGCTACCGCGCCCTCGGTGCCGAGCTCGCGCCAGCCTACGGCAGCCTCCCGGGACTGCTTGCGAAGGTGTGGCTCGCGCGTCCCGAGACGAACACCTACGGGGGTGTCTACCTCTGGGAGGACCGGCCGGCGATGGAGCGCTACCTCGCGTCGGATCTGCTCAAGTCGGTCATGAGTTCACCCCACCTGACTGACATCGCCTCGAGTGACTTCGCCGTATACGAGGACATCACGCGTGAGACGCAGCCCGTGGTCAAGGTGTTCGCCGAAGCCCTTGCCGGGGCAGTCTGACGGCTCGTTCATCAGCAGGGCTCGGCTGCCGGCTGAGGTTCGTAATCATCGATTCCCATCACGAGGAGGCACACACCAATGACAACGGCAACCAAAGCTCCAGCCGACGCCGTCTACTACCTTCAGGGAACGCTTCTCGAGGCATGCTCCTGCGGGGTCCTGTGCCCTTGCTGGATTGGCGAGGACCCAGACGGCGGCAAGTGCGACGCCGTCGTCGCCTACAAGTTCGACAGCGGCACGATCAGTGGCATCGACGTGAGCGGGCTCTCTATGGTGAACGTCTGCGCGATCCCTGGCAACGTGCTGATCGCCAACAGCTGGCGGATCGCGATTTTCATCGACGAGCGAGCCACCGACGAGCAGATGCAGGCCATTTTGGATGCGTACGGCGGGAAGCTCGGCGGACCGCTCGCCGACATCGCTGGCCTCGTGGGTGAGGTCGTGTCCGTCGAGCGGGCACCCATCAGCCACGAGATCCGAGGCGGAACCGGAGTCCTCACTGTGGGGGAGGTGGTGTCCGCACAGATGAAGCCCTACCTCGGACCGGACGGGACCAAGACGACCCTCCGCGACTCGATCTTCTCGACGGTGCCGGGGTCCCCGGCCTACGTCGGCAAGACCGACTACGTGAAGGTCTCGTTGCCGCAGTACGGCATGGAGTTCTCCCTCGCGTCAAGCAACGCGATTCAGGCGGACTACACGATGGTTCACCGCGCGGCCTGATGACCACCGCCCCCGCCCAGCGCAGGTTGCCGCTTGTCATTCCAATGGCAATCGCCTTCGCCTGGCTTCTGGCGATGCTCGCCGAGGTGGGCGGCTGGGCGGGGGGTCTGCACCATGACGCCCTACTTGAGGGGAGCCGCTCGCTGGGGTTCACGCTCTTTCTCTTCCTGATCGCCTGGCAGGCGATGATCGTCGCGATGATGCTGCCGTCGAGCCTGCCGATGATTCGCATTTTCCGCGGCATTGCCGTGCGTCAGTACGAGGAAGCGGTATCAGGGTCCGCGGCGTATGCGGGTCCAGGACCCCGCGCGCTGATGACCGCGTTTCTCGGGGGTTACGTCCTCGTGTGGAGCACCTTCGGAGCCCTGGCGTTTACCGGCGATGTCGCGCTTCACCGCTTCGTGGACGGAACTCCATGGCTTGAGCAACGTCCCTGGCTGATCACGGGCGGCGTCCTTGCCTTCGCGGGCGCATTCCAGTTCTCCGCGCTGAAGGACCGCTGCCTTTCGAAGTGTCGTGCGCCGTCGCTCTATCTCGCCCGCCACTATGCCCGCGGCCTCGACGGGGCGTTTCGTTTGGGGCGCGGGCATGGGCTGTTCTGCCTCGGGTGCTGCTGGGCGCTGATGCTGGTGATGTTCGCGGCCGGAACCGGCAACCTTTGGTGGATGACCGCGCTCACCGCCCTGATGGTCTACGAGAAGACTGGACGCCACGGTGCCCGTGCGGTGCCGGTTGCTGGCGTCCTGCTCCTGGCGTTGGGGGTCCTGTCCTTGGTCCACCCCCCCTGGCTTCCCGAAATCCTCGGCGGGAGCGCGGGAGCGCAAACGCATCAACACTGAGGGCCTGAACCCCTCCGAACAGGGACGCTGGCGGGCACTGGTTCTGATCGCGCTGGTCCAGGTGCTCACGATGAGCCTCTGGTTCAGCGCGTCGGCGGTGGTGCCCGCGCTCGTCGAGGACTGGAGCATCACCGGCGGGTCCGGATCCTGGCTGACGGGAGCGGTGCAACTGGGGTTTGTGGCCGGCGCCCTGCTCTCGGCGTCCCTCAACCTGGCCGACCGCGTGAGCCCACGGGTGCTCATCGGCACCTGCGCGCTTGGGGGAGCGGCGACAAACGGCGCCGTCGCGCTTCTTGCGGAGGGCCTATCGACCGCGGTACCGCTGCGTTTCCTAACGGGGGTCTTCCTCGCCGGGATCTATCCAACCGGGATGAAGTTAGCCGCGTCGTGGTTCCGGCGCGGTCGGGGTCTCGCAATCGGCGTTGTCGTGGGTGCGCTGACGCTCGGCTCCGGAACCCCGCACCTCATCAACGGGGTCGGCGACCTCCCTTGGCAGGGCGTCCTGGTGGCGTCCAGCGCCCTTGCGCTCGCCGGGGGCGCGTTTGCGCTCGCGATTCGACCCGGCCCGCACGCCCGTCCCAGCCCGCCGCTTGACGTCGGCTACGCCGTCCGTTCATTCCGTGAGCGGCCGCTGCGACTCGCAAACCTCGGCTACTTCGGGCACATGTGGGAGATCTACGCCGTATGGACGTGGCTGCCCGTCTACCTCGCCGCGACCCTCGATAGCGCCCGCGGCGCGGCCCTCCTTGCGTTTGTGGCAATCGGGCTTGCCGGCGCGAGCGGTTGCCTGGTAGCCGGGCTTCTGGCCGATCGCGTCGGCCGCACCTCCACGACAATCGCCGCGATGGCCGTGAGTGGGGTTTGCTGCCTCGCGGCTCCGGCCGTCTTCGGTGCGCACCCTGCGGTGGTCGTGGCGCTCGCTCTGATCTGGTCGTTTGCGGTCGTGGCCGACTCGGCCCAGTTCTCCGCAGCCGTCACCGAGCTGGCCGACCCTCGGTACGTCGGCACGGCCCTCACCGTCCAGACCGCAATCGGTTTCCTGCTTACGGTGGGCTCGATCCGTCTCGTGGGAGCGATTGGCGAATCGTCGGGTTGGCGGTGGGCATTTCCGGTCCTCGCGGTGGGTCCCGCCCTCGGAGCACTCGCGATGTATCGACTGCGCCATGATCCAGCCGCAGCGCGGCTTGCACAAGGCGTCGGCTGACCTCGTCGCCGAAGGGTCAGTGAGGGACGGCGACCGGACGCCTGCGCGCAACCCGAACGGCCCCAACGGTGACGACGAGCGCGGCCGGACCAAGGAAGGGCCACGCCCAATACATGTAGGTCGCCGTGCCAACCGCCCCGATCGACGCGAGTGCAGCGCCCGTCCGGGCGTGACGACCCATCACGAGAAGCCCCCCGACGAGCGAGACGAGGAGCGTGGCGCAAACGCGGGCGAACTGCATTGCACCGCCGGGGCTCCAATCCTCGCTGCCGTTCGATACGCCGATCAGCGGGAGCGAGCCGGCGACATCAACGACGACAAGGAACACCGCGCAGAGAACGAACATCGTCCGGGACGCCAATCGCCAAGCAATGCCGGGTGCTCGGCCCGGACGTGCGCGACGCCTCCAGGAAAGGTCCGCCACGGCGCCGCGGGCGCAGCGCGAAAGCAGGATCGCCTGGGTGACGCCAAGTCGCTGTCCGCGCGCCTGGGCGTCGCTGACCTGCTCCCAAAGGTCGCTTTCGAGTTCAGCGCGGCGCTCCTCGCGCCACTGGGCAGGGAGGCCGCGCGTGTACCGGCGAACCCATGCGAGGGTGACGCGTTCCCCGACCCTCATGCGATCCCGCCCTGAAGGTGGGAGCGGGCGCGAGTTTGACGCGGCGCCGGCTGGGCCGCCGCAAGCGCGCGCGAACCGGCGTCGGTGATCTCGTAGAACCGACGCCGGGGGCGACCAACGTCCAAAGCAATCGCCGGATCCTCCCACTCGGACGTGAGAAGCCCCGCGTCCACGAGGCGTCCGAGCGCCTTATACAGCGTGCCGTGGGCGACGAGGGCACGGGCGCGATCTGCCTCGGCGATGTGCCGCGCGAGCTCGAACCCGTGGACGGGCCCGTCCCCGGCCACAGATCGCTCGGCCGCAGCCGAAAGGATGGAGATCTCCAGGGGAACGAGTGCACCAAGACGACGTCGCATCCAGGCCATTCTTGCACGCGGGAGTGCGAAGAAGATATCTTCCTATTCATGTTCGAGACGAGCGCCAGCGAACCGCCGCTGTCCGACGACGGGTCCGCGTCGGTGCGCAGCGACCCGAAGACGGTCGCGTGGTGGTTCATCGTCGCGCTCGCCGCGGGTGGGGCCGCTGGCCTGCTGATCGGCGGTGTCGGCGGGCGCCTTGCGATGTTCCTTCTCCGCGTGAGCACCGGGGAACCCGCCCGTGGCGTCATCTCAGACGATGGTTTCGTCATCGGACAGTTCACATTCGGCGACTCAGCCGGCCTCCTCGTCGCCACGACGGGCCTTGGCGGGATTGGTGGCCTCCTCTACCTTGCCCTGCGCACCGGGCTGCCGGAACGGATTCGCGTCCCAATTTGGACGCTCGCCGGCGCGGCGATCGGGGGAGAGGCGCTCGTCCACAGTGACGGGGTCGATTTCCAACTCTTGAAGCCCCAAGCACTCGCCATCGCCCTTTTCATCGCGATCCCCGCGCTTGGCGCGGCCGCGAGTGGCTTCCTCATCGAGCGCTGGTTGCGTGTCCCGCCGTGGTCGAGGTCGACGTGGTGGTCGGCGAGGCTTGTGGTAACGGCACTCGCGACGACCCTGGCCGTCCCGTTCGCGGGGCTCCTCGGACTCGTCGTGCTCGCCGCTCGGCGCTCACCGGCGCGCGTTGTCGTCGCGCTCCGGATCGCGCGGGTCCTCATCCCGATTCTCCTGACCGTTTGGATCGCCGCCGCCGCGCTTGGCCTCTACGAGGATGTCTCGGCGATCCTCTCCCCGTAGCTCACTGGATTGCTCGTGGAAGCAATCCAGTGGGGCTCGCATCCTGCAGGCGTATCCTAACTTCCCGAGCGCAGTCATCATCAACGCGCCTCAGCCGACGGCTCCGCCGCCGCCACCCCCGCCTCCGCCGGGACTTGGGATTCCCGAGACTCGCGGCGGACGCCCCGCCGCCGAAGGTCAGTAGTCCCGCCCGACATTTTTGGCGGGAGGCCGGTTCGCCCGTAGGCGGAGCGAGCTGAGATGATCTCCATCATGGATGGCGAGTCCGCGGCACGTCTTGCCGAGGCGTTCGCAGAGATCGAAGACCTGCGCGCTGAGAACGCGCGGCTTCGTGGTCTGCTCGGCCTGGAAAAGCGTCACGACGGTGGGCATCGCCGAGCGTGGGCACCGACGCTTTTCACGCAGTCCGCCGCCACCAAGGCGATCGACGCGGGCGCCAACATCGAGGAGAAGTCGGCGCTGATGCGGACACTGTTCGGCGCCCGCTCCGATGTGTTCGCCACACGCTGGGAGCATGCCTCGAACGGGAAGTCGGGGTGGTCTCCGGCAGTGCGCGGCGGTTGGTCAAACAGCCGTACGAAGAAGGAGTACCTACCCCTCACCGACGACGTCCTCAGGCGCCACCTTCGTGGTGATGCCACCGTCGGGATCTACCCACTCCTTGCCGACGACACCTGCGCGCTCCTGGCTTGTGATTTCGACGGTGGGACGTGGGTGCTCGACGCGCTTGCCTATCTCGATGCGTGCCACCAAGCGGAGGTGCCCGCCGTGCTGGAGCGATCGCGGTCCGGGAACGGCGGGCATGTGTGGGTGTTCTTCGATGGTCTCGTGCCCGCGAAAACGGCTCGTTCGCTCGGGACGTCGCTTCTGCGAGAGGCCATGGCGGCCCGCGTCGAGTTGGACCTGTCGAGCTACGACCGGTTCTTTCCTTCGCAGGACTTCATGCCGAAGGGTTCGTTCGGAAACCTGATCGCACTTCCGTTGCAGGGCGAGCGCCTCAGCGTCGGGGCAACCGCGTTCTTGGACCCGGCTTCGATGGAGCCGTGGCCGGACCAATGGGCGTTCCTCTCCTCGGTGGCCCGCCTGATCCCGGACGCTGCGACTGAGCTCGCCGTGTCGCTGCGCCCGGTCGACGCGGGGCCCGCGTCGACGTTCGCCGAACTCGCTCTGGCTGGCGGTCCACCACCTCCCGAGGTCGTCCGGGCACGACTGGGAGCGAGGCTCTCGATCGAGCGATCCGGCATTCCCCCAGCGATGGTGGCTGCACTCAAGCACTTGGCGTCGATTCAGAGTCCAGCGTTCTATGAAAAGCAGCGCCTGCGCTTCTCGACCTGGGACACGCCGCGTTTCATTCGCTGCTACGACGAGGACCTTGAGTGGATTCATCTCCCGCGTGGACTCGTCGAGCGGGTTGTCGGGCTCATGGACGAGCTGGGGAGTCGACTGGAGGTCACCGACACACGCCCGGATCAAGCCAACACGGGACTCGCCTTCATCGGCAAGCTACGGCCAGAGCAGACCGCCGCCATCCAGGCCGCGCTGTTGCACGACCGCGGGGTGATCGTTGCTCCACCCGGCGCAGGCAAGACGGTGATGGCGTGCGCGGTGATCGCGCACCACGATCGGCCAACGCTTGTGCTCGTCGACCGCGAGCCGCTCGTTGCGCAATGGCGTGACCGACTCGCTGAGCACCTTGGTCTCGAAATCGCCCAGGTCGGGGTGATCGGTGGCGGCAAGACCAAGCCGACTGGGGTGGTCGACGTGGCGATGATCCAAAGCGTCTCTCGCCGCGAGAAGCCCGCGGAGTTGTTCGAGAGGTACGGCCTGGTGGTCGTCGATGAGTGTCATCACCTTCCGGCTGTCTCGTTCGAAACGTGCGTGCGAGACGCGCCGTCTCGCCGCTGGCTCGGCCTCACCGCCACCCCGTACCGCCGAGACGGCCTTGAAGGCCTCATCGCGTTTCAGTGCGGTCCAGTTCGATTTGAGATCACGAACAAGGACGTCATCGACGCCTCCGCGGTTCGTCGCGAATTGATCGTCCACGAGACCCGAGCCGAGTTGACCGGAGTCGAGGACGACTCGATCCAGGCCGTGTTTCGCGCGCTCGTCACCGACGACGGTCGTACCGAACAGATCTGCGGGGATGTCCACGACGCGCTGAAGGCCCGCCGGGCGTGTCTCGTGCTCACTCAGCGCACCGACCACGTCGAAGCGATCGTCGCCCAACTGGCCGCGCTCGGGGACGAGGCGCTTGTCCTGCGCGGAGGGCTCGGCAAGAAGGCCCAGACCGCCGTCGCGGCGGCGATTGCCTCCCGACCGCAGGGAACGGGAATTGTGCTCGTGGCAACAGGCTCCTACCTCGGCGAGGGCTTCGACTGGCCCGCCCTCGACACACTCTTCTTGGCATTCCCCGTCGCGTTCAAAGGTCGGGTCGTGCAGTACGTCGGACGTCTTCTGCGCACCCATCCTGGGAAGCAACATGTTGAACTCCACGACTACGTCGATGCGCGCATTCCTGTGCTCCACCGGATGCATGCCAAGCGGCTCCCGGTCTATTCCGCCCTTGGCTTCGGCGTTCCGAAGAAACGACGGCAGTCGCCGTCGGCTGCGAGCGCCGGATCAGCCGCCAGGAACGACCGTGGCTGACGAGATCGACGCGTTGATCGAGGACGTAATCGTCGACGCCTACGGCGACGGCGAGCAGCTCTCGTCGTTTTGCCAATGGTTCGAGGAGACGGCCACCTTCCCTTTCCAGGCGACGGTGGTGGGAGCCGTGGTCGAGGTGATCGAAATCGACTACGACGGTGACGATCGACGGGGCCTCGTGGCTCAGTGCCGCCGCGACGGTCAGAACTACGCTGTTTCGCTGCTCGATATCGTCCCTACCGTCGCGGTGCCGACCGAAACCGCCAACCTGTTCGCGGCCTATCGGCGCTGGGCCAACGCGGTGCCGCTCGAAGGAAGGATGATGGCGAGGCGCCGATCGGTTCCCTCCACGCCGAACCTCGATCGCCTCGACCACGACGAGCGATCCTTCCTGATGGTGAAGCTCCTCGCCGCTCACCAGGAACTCCTGGCCGAAGCCGAGCAGCGCGCAACCGAGCTGCTGACAGACATGGACGCCAGCGCCATTGCTGACGCTGTGGCAGCTGCGATGATGGAGCTCGAGATCGAAGAGGTCGGCAATCGCTCCGGGCGATACCGCGGCGGCTACACCGAACCGACCGCCGCCGCCTGGGAAATTGTCCACGAAGCGTTCGAGCCGTTCCTCGCTGACCTTCGCAAGCTGGCCGAACTCGGGCACATCAGCGCCGCGAGCACAATGGCACAGGGTCTCGTCGACGGGCTCGATGAACTCGGCGACGTCGCAGATGACACGGTGCTCGCGTGGGCGGGCGACCACGCGCTGACTGAGCTGGTCGAAGCGGTCTACCTCGAGGTTCAGAGACTCGGCCTTTATCCGCCCGAAGTCGAGTAGCTCAGGCGGCTATGGAGGGTGCCGAGCGTGTGATGCGGATGTGGAAGCAAGCTCAGGGGAGTGCAGCGGTCACCACAGAGGCCGGGATGCTGATCTGTGGCCAGCGTGGTTTGGAAGCAGCCTGGACGACGGGGGCGAGATGTGGGACTCTCCGGCGAGGAGGGCCGGACTTGATGAGCCCAACATCCCGCCATACTCGCTGTACTGGCCGCGCAACCGCTGTCCGCGCGCTTTCTGCAGGCGGCCTCTTCTTGATGGTCGCTGGCTTCGCCGTGGCGGTCCTACCGCAGCAGACCGGAAGGGTGGATCTCCTCTCGCAGCCCAGCCTGCGCATCGACGGAGCGACGGCGAGTGACCGAGCGGGCGCATCCGTTGCTGGGGCGGGCGACGTGAACGGCGACGGGCTCGGTGACCTCCTCATCGGCGCTCCCGAGCGGGCCTTTGGCGCGGGGGCGGCATATGTGGTGTTCGGTCGAGAGTCCCCCGCGAACGTTGATCTCGGGGCTCTCGGACGCGACGCTTTCCGCATCAGCGGAGCCGCAGCCGACGACCGGGCTGGTGGTGTCGTCGCGGGTGCGGGCGACGTGAATGGTGACGGGCTGGCCGATGTCCTGATCGGCGCTGAGCTTGCCGACAACAACGGACGCTCGGGTTCAGGTTCGGCGTATGTGGTCTTCGGACAGCGGGCGGCGGTCAACGTCGACCTCGCCAACCTCGGCGACGGGGGCTTCCGAATCGATGGAGCGGCGGCTGGCGACGACGCGGGTGCCTCGGTCGCCGGAGCGGGGGATTTGAACGCCGATGGGCTGGCCGACCTCTTGGTCGGTGCAAACGGCGCGGACCCCAATGGCGAGGCATCGGGCTCGGCCTATGTTGTGTTCGGTCGGCGCACGTCGACGAACGTTGACCTCGCTGCCCTTGGGACTGGCGGTTTTCGCATGGATGGCGGTCTGAGCGGCGACTTCGCGGGAAGCGCGGTCGCCGCTGGGGGCGACGCGAACGCCGACGGCCGGCCGGACGTGCTGGTCGGCGCCTTCGGGGCGGACAACAACGGGCGCTCGTCGTCTGGCTCCGCCTATGTGGTGTTCGGCCAGCAGGTCCCCGTGAACGTCGAACTCTCCGCGTTGGGGCGAGGGGGCTTTCGCGTCGACGGTGCGGCGTTCGGTGACTCCGCGGGCATAGCGGTCGCCTCAGCGGGCGATCTCAACGCGGACGGGCGCCCCGACATCCTGGTCGGCGCCAGCCGGACCGGCAACAATGGCCGTCTCATTTCGGGCTCAGCGTACGTCGTGTTCGGCCAACAGGCGCCCACCAACGTTGATCTGGCCGCCCTCGGCGGGAGCGGCGTTCGTATCGACGGTGCGGCGTTCGGGGACTTCGCGGGTGGTTCGGTTGCCTCGGGCGGCGACGTCGACGGCGACGGGCTCATCGACACCCTGGTCGGCGCCTCGGGTGCCGACAACAATGACCGCCTCGGGTCCGGATCGATCTATGCCGTCGCCGGTAAGCGTGCGCCGACAAACGTCGACCTGGCCGTTCTCCCCGGGGGGTTTCGTATCGACGGCGCGACGGCGGAGGACCGGGTCGCGGCCCTCGCAGGGGCGGGCGACGTGAACGGTGACGGGCGTCCCGACATCCTCGTCGGAGCCGCGAACGCCGACAACAACGAGCTCACCGATTCAGGGTCCGCGTACGTCGTCTTCGGCTTCGGCGCTCCCGAGCTCTCCTATCCGGTCGTCGACGCGGCGGCGGGGGTGCCGCTCTCAGTGCTGCCGACGACCCTTCGTCGCACTGGGCAGCCGAGCTTTAGCGTCAGCCCGCCCCTTCCCGCAGGCCTGACAATTGATGCTGTCACCGGTGCGCTCGCCGGCAGGCCCACCGAGACCCGCCCCCGGACCACGCTCATGGTCACGATGACCGACCTCGCCGGGTCAACGAGCGCTCCGATCTCCCTCCAGGTGACGGCGCCTTGAACCGGAGCCTGCATCAACGTAACGCTCGTCGATAAACGCCTCGGCGCTGTCCCCGACAAATCATGAAGCAGCTGCACGAAACGGATTGGTAGGGCGATGGGCGCGGGAGGACTCGAACCTCCGACCAACGGATTGTGAGAGGCAGCAAATGGCCTCTCGGGGTCTCGTATGAACTGGCGTAAACGCAGTCAGGAAGCCATTTGGGAGGAGGCTGGATCCGGCGATCTCGGCGCATTTCGGACCCTCTTGTTACCACTCTGTTACCGCCTGGAATTGGTTTGGAAGCCATCGTCCCGGCCGGACGCAGGGTCTGATTCGACTTGCGGATCGAGTCCCTCCTTCCGGCGTGTATCCACGAGGGAACCAGAGCGAAGAATCCTCGCGATGTCATCGGCGGCGGCTCCAGAGCGTCTCCGTTGGGTCGATGGATGAATCCGGATAGCGAGGGAGGCAAAGACGGGCTTCATCGCCGAGACAAGAGCGAGCGCGACTATGGCGAGAACCGGGAGAGAGATCACGAGGCGGGTGGCGTTACGCCGGCTGGTCGTCTAGAAGGTCGGTCGTAGCGATTAGGACGACTTTTCGAAGTTCGACGAGCCGCTGGTGCCAGCCTCTGAGGTCGGCCTGAGGCTCGTGGGTCGAGCGCAGATCGACATTGTATGTCTCAATCGCCTTTCGGACCCGCTCGAGGGCAGCTAGAACCGCAGGGACGTCCATCTGGTCGCCGACCGAGCTACGCACCGCATCGTGGGGGCTCGCGCCGTTGGGGCGGGTTGGACCCCGTTCTTCCCCGCGCGGGCCCGAGCCCGACCCAGTCAGCGCGTCGATCCCAAGGAATGAGTAGACGTTGCGGCGTTGGTCCTCATCCGCGAAACCCGTCTTGCCACTCAGGAGGTTCGAGGCCCAGCTACGAGAGCGCGGCAACCCCTTCCGATCCTTGGCTGCCGCTGCCAGTTGCCCTTGATCGAAACCTTCGAGACGCATCTGGGCATTCATCTGCTTGATCTCGTCATCGGTTGGGGGAGTGGGGGTTCTCGGTGGCATAGCGGTGTCTCCTTGCCAGATAGTTTGCGTGGACTCACACACGATGCCACGAAAGTGTAACACATCCTCGAACATGGTGTATTGATGGTGACACGTTAGGGAACGTGACACCACGCTTGGCGGCGGTTCGATGGCACGTCGAACCGCATCGAGGGGCGCTCGTTGGCCGCATGACCGATATCTGGAACTACGCCGTCGCCCACGACCTGGGGTGGCTCTCAGGAAAAATAGACGGAAGGTCGGACCGTGAAACCCCGGCTGGTCTGGGGCTCTAAGCAGCCACTCTGTTGACCCTGGAGTTGGCCCCGATCGCCCTCCTTGCTCTTGATGGCGTGGCGGGGTCGCGAGAGATCGAGCCCTACTGAGTCGGAGGCCGATCCTTTCGCCGCCAATGTGTCTACCAGCGTTCGAGCCGGAACCGACAGGAATTGAGGATTCAGGCCATGATTCGCAAGAAACCGGTCCCGGCTGTGAACGCAGGGACTGTCAGGAAGTTTGTGGGCGGCCTCAAGTGGTCAGCGCAACGGGGCGGTTGGACACCGTTGTGTTTCGATGATCGGGGGGATTGCGGCTGGACGGAAGAAGCGGGGGCACCCCTATAGCGGCTTACCGATGGGCAAGGGGTCGACGTGAGTGATCGCGTCAGGAAGGCGCGAGCCTGGTGTTCCGCTTCAGGGACGTTGGCAGGGTCGTGGAGCCGGGCTCCTGAGAAGGGAGCTTCTGATGGGACGACCTCTTCTCGCAGTGCCGACACGAGGGTTTGCGGACGAGACTTGCCGTCTCGAAACGGAGGCGAAACCTCGCGAGTCAAGCTGCCGAGAACGGTTCGAACAGTGGGTGCACCGGGTTCGACCAGCACCTCAATTGGCCACCCGCGGGGAAGGTTGGCCATCGACGCACGGCCCGCCAAGATCAACGAACTCGTTGGAGCGTCGCGCGACGAGTCGCGGCGTTTGACCGACACGGCGCACGCGATCGAACTTGGGCTCGACGGAGCGAAGTCGTGGGACGAGCGCCATCGCGGCGTCGGAAGTTCCAACACGAACTCTCGAGCCTGAATCAGCCGCCGGATAAACACCGCACTATTGACGCACAATGCTATGTTTATGGCAGTTAGGGTGGTATTTCGACCTGGGGCACTGAGTGCGGACCTTCGAGCATCTTGAGTCAAAGATCGGTCTGGTCCCGGCAGGGGTCGCGACGGTCCTCGGTCGTATCGACGAGCGCCACGGCCGGGAAGATCTCTACCGGGAGCAGCGCCCGGCAACCCTTGACCGGTTGGTGAGCGTCGCCCGGGTGCAGAGCGCGGAGTCATCGAACGCGATCGAAGGCGTTGTGGCCTCGCCGCGCCGGCTTCGCGATCTGATGGCCGAGCGCACCGATCCACGAAACCGGTCGGAAGCGGAGATCGCCGGATATCGCGCGGCGCTTGACCTGATCCACCAGGGCGACCCGGCGATGGTGTTCACGCCCGGGGTGGTTTTGCAGCTGCACCGTGACCTCTACCAATTCACCCCGGAGCCCGGCGGGCGATGGAAACCCACCGACAACCACATTGAGGCGATCGGCCCCGACGGGGCGTTGGAGATCGTGTTCAAGGCGCACCCCGCGGCTCGAACCCCAGACGCGATGGACACGCTGCATGGCCTGCTCGCAAGCGCCCTTGACCACGGGCACCACCACCGGTTGCTGCTGATCGGCTCGTATGTGCTCGATGTCTTGTGTATTCACCCGTTTCGCGACGGCAACGGCCGGATGGCGCGTCTGCTTACGCTGCTCCTGCTGTACCGGGGCGGTTACGAGGTTGGCCGGTACGTGAGCCTTGAGCGACTCATTGAGACAAGCAAGGACAGCTACTACGAAACACTTCGCGTGTCGTCGCTCGGATGGCACGAGGGTGAGCATGACCCGTGGCCGTGGCTCAACTACTTCCTGGGTGTGCTGCTTGCGGCCTACGACCAGTTCGAGGAGCGCGTTGGTGCGGCGTCCGGTCGCGGGGCAAAACGTGAGGCCATCGAACGGTTCCTCGACGGGATTCCGGCAGGGGGTGAGTTCACCGTCGCCGAGGTTCGCCGGCATGCCGTAGGAGCAGGGGACAGCTACATCTCAAAGACCCTGACACGGCTGCGCGACGACGGGCTGATCGAGGCGCTCGGCACCGGACGCGGCGCACGCTGGCGCAAGGTTGCGTCTTGAACACGCAAGCGGCGGAGGTCTCGTGCCTGCGACACGCGACAAAGGCATTGTCGCCCGCACGCTTGCGTGATGACCAGATACGGAGAACAATCATGGTCATGACTCCCGTTGAGGTCGGTACTCCGCGACGTATTCCCAGACCGGGCTCGATCGCCGCTCGCCTTCAGCGGCTACGCAGGCGCCTCTCAAGGTGCGGAGTCGCCTCGGTGAGTCACCCGGAGATCTCTCCCGGCGAAGACGACGGGTTCGGAGACGGTGCCGGGCAACGAGAGCCACGGCGGCCATATCCGCCGACACTCAGCGGGGCGGCCGCGCTCGAACTAGCGGCCGACGGCGACACCGTCAACTAACGCCAAACCCGTCGAGCGCCTTTTTCAATCGCGCAGACTGGGCCGGAGCGTCGACGGGGCCGCGGCCGAGGCCTCGGGATCGAGTTGTAGCCCAAGTCCACGGGCCACATTTCTCTCGCTGATCATCTCATTCGGCTCGGTTGAAGCCGTTGAGAGGTAAAGCTGCCAGAGCGGCCGTCGATTCGAGTTGGTCTCTCCCCAGGGATTCGGCCCACAGGCGGAAACCGACGGTCCAGCTATTCCGAATATAGGCGCATCGTCTGCGGCCTCTTCGCGGGCACCGCGGCGTCCCACGACGCCATCGGGATGCACGTGGGTGCCGCTGGCGGGCAGCGCTGGTTTGTCCTTGATGTCGGGGCGACAGAGGTCGCCCCGACATCAAGGCATCCTCACAGAGTTCCGGTGCCCATCAGGGTGACACTTGAGACCACTCGTGGCTTCAGTGGCGCACCCAGCGACCGGCGACCCTGGCGACGATCCAGCCGATGCCGATCCCGAATATGCCGGCGACGAGCGCCTCGAACAGCCACGTACCCGCGCCGCTTACGGGGCCGAGCACTCCGCCGACATCATGGGCGACGTCCTCGACGAAGTGGGGGACGGCCCCCAGCCCGAGGTCGGCGAGGCCGTGCAGGATGATGCCGCCGCCCACCCAGAGCATCGCCAGCATCCCGACGAGGCTGAGCACCTTGAGGATCCGCGGCATCGCGTGCACGACCCCGTCGCCGAGCGACCGCTGCCAGGCGAACCGACCGCGTTGCGCCAGCCAGAGGCCGGCATCATCGGCCTTGACGATGAGCGCGACGGCGCCATAGACCGCGAAGGTGACCAGCAGTGCGACCATCGCGAGCACCGTGGCACGGGTCCAGACACTCGGTGAGGAGATCGCCGCGAGCGAGATCGCCATGATCTCCGCCGACAGAATGAAGTCGGTCCGGATGGCCTGCTTCACCTTCTCAGCCTCGGTCTCCTGCGCGGCACGGGAGTCACCCTCGGCGTGGGGGTGGACCATCTCGCGGATCTTCTCCCAACCCTCGAAGCACAGGTACGCGCCACCGATCATGAGGAGTGGCGTGACCGCCCACGGGGCGAGCCACGACAGGAGCACCGCCCCGGGTAGGAGCAGGAGCAGCTTGTTCTTGAGCGAGCCAACCGCGATCCTGCCGATGATCGGCAGCTCACGGTCTGCCGCGAAGCCCACCACATATCGCGGGGTGACGGCGGTGTCGTCGATGACGATGCCCGCGGCTCGTCCCCCCACCTTGACGGCCTGTGCCGCCGTGTCATCGAGAGACGCTGCGGCCCCCTTGGCGATGGCGGCGATGTCGTCGAGCAGGGCGAAGAAACCGGAGGCCAAGGTGGTCTTTCGTCGGGAGGGGAGCGGGCCTCCGCAATGATGCATGCCGCCGGCGCCATCCCCAAGGGGAGTGGTCGCCGCGTGCGAACAGGACTCGCGCCGGCGCCTACCTCGGGCGACGACGATGATCCCGGTCGGAATCTGGCGCTCGAACCCGGGGCGGTTGATCGAGCTGCCCTTCCAGTCGAGCGTGCTCGCCGAGTTCAGGTCGGGGCCCACGGCATGTCAGTGGTCTGACGTTGAAATGGCGCACCAGTCTCGCGGCTGCGACACATCGCGATGGCGCGTCCCTTGGTCTCCCCGATTTTCCCGATATGCGGGCAGCACCGCGATCCTTGCCTCGCTCGGTCTCACTCGCGGTACCACCGCACCATTTCAACGTCACACCACTCGGCGGCCGGGGGCAGGCGGCATTGACCTATGCTGGGCCTCGCTGTGGCAGTCGACCTCACGTTCACGTTCCCCGACGGTCCGACGGTCACAAGGCTGGGCTTCGGCGCAATGCGCCTGCGCGGGAGCGATCGTGAGGCTCAGATCGCGCTGCTGCGAAGGGCTGTCGAGCTCGGAGTCACCCATCTCGACACCGCCCGCATGTACGGCGGTGGGTACAACGAGGAACTCGTGGCAGATGCGCTCGCTCCCTACCCCCGCGACCTGTTGCTCGCGACCAAGGGTGGGATCGAGACCGGCGACGGCGGCCACCGAAACGACGGACGCCCCGAGGCGCTGGGCAGGCACGTCGAAGAGAGCCTGCGGCGTCTCAGGGTCGAGCGGTTGGGGCTCTACTACCTCCACGAGCCCGATCCCCGGGTTCCGATCGCTGAAAGCGTCGGAGCGCTGGCACGCCTGCAAGACGCCGGCAAGATCGGGATGATCGGCATCTCCAACGTCACCGTCGCCCAGCTTCGCGACGCCGTGGCGGTGGCTCAGGTCGCCGCGGTTCAGAACCGCTATAGCGCGGGTTCGGGGGGTGACGAGGCTGTCCTGACGATGACCCGCGAGCACGGCATCGCCTTCGTGCCATGGGGGCCGCTGCGAGACGGGCCGCCCGCGGGCGCCATACCGGTCGCGCTCGACGCCACCCCGGCCCAGCGATCCCTCGCCGCCCTCCTCATCCAAGCGCCGAACATTCTGCCGATCCCCGGCACGAACTCCACCGACCACCTCGAGGAGAACTTGGCCACCCCTGGGCTGCTGCGGTGAGCGGCCCGCCTGGCAGTTCTTCGACAAGCCCGGGGAAGGGAAGGGCGGCCTCGTTGATTGGGTGACCTACGCCCAGAGTCCGCTGATCGGTACGGCCCAGATGCGGTCGTCGAGGTGGACGGTGTCTTCGCCGGTGTAGAGAACGACGCCGGCCGAAAAACTGGCTCGCGCATGGTCCCGGAGCTTGCGTAGCCCGCGCAGGTCGGCAGTCGCGACTGATTGGGCGGCTTTGACTTCGATCGCGGCGATCTCCCCGGCTCTGGTTTCGAGGATGAGGTCGACCTCGCTCCCGTCGCGGTCTCGGAAGTGGAACACCCGAGGCACGTCCGCGCTGAGCTGCGCCTGCTTGATGACTTCGACACCGACGAACGTCTCGAGGGCGATGCCCGTGACTCTGTCGTTGGTCGCGACCCTGGTGGCATCTGCGCCGAGCAGATGACAAAGGAGTCCAGAATCTGTGATGTACACCTTCGGAGCGTGAAGGACCCGCTGGAGGAAGCTCGGACGCCAAGCTGGGATTCGTTGGACGAGAAAGATCGCTTCAAGAAGCCCGGTGTAGGTCGCGACGGTCTTGTCGGCAATTCCGAGCTCTCGGGAGATCGCGCTCCAGTTCGCGAGCTGCGCGGACCGTGCGGCCAGCAGTTGAAAGAGTCGGGGAAGTTCCTCGTCGCGGTTCAGGTCGGCGATGTCGCGTATGTCTCGCTCAAGTGTCGTTGTGAGGTAGCTCGCAAACCAGCGGTTACGGCCCCGATCAGACCGCAGGCGCGGCTCGGGGTAGCCTCCCTTGGTGACGACTTCGGCGAATGCGTCTCGGCCCCGCGGGGCACCGGTTATGCGCGGTGGCTCGCCGCGCAGCAGAGCGTCGACGAACCCACCCTGGCCACCGTTAATTTCGTGCTGAGCGAGCGGCCAAAGTCGAATGATGTCGACCCGACCGGTCAGCGTTTCGGTGATTCGCCGGGAACGTAGGAGGTTCGCAGAACCCGTTAGAAGGAATCGACCAGGGGAGCGATCGCGCTCAAGCGAATCCTTGATTTCAAGCACCAGGTCGGGGACGCGCTGAATCGCGTCAATGACGACCGGTCCGCGGATGTCGGAGATGAAGCCGCGTGGATCGCGCTCGGCGGCGTCTCTGACGTTTGTGTCGTCGAGGCTGATTATCGTCGCCGGATGTTCCGAGGACGCGATGCTTCGAACCAGGGTGCTCTTGCCAACCTGGCGGGCGCCCATGACGAGCACGACCGGCGTGTCGGCGAGAGCTTCGATCACGAGTCTTCTCGCGCTGCGGTCGATCATCGCGACAGATGGTAGACGATTGTCCGGCAGATTCGTAAAAAGCAGCCCGCGGATTCGTAATCAAACGTCCGCGGATTCGTAATCACGGTTCGCAAAAGGGACTTCACCTGGCGCTTCTCGGCGGAGACATTGCAGGAACCGTGCGGTCTCGAGCGCTGTTTGAAGCGATGGGCGCGGGAGGACTCGAACCTCCGACCAAGGGATTATGAGAGGCAGAAAATAGCCTCTCGGGGTCTCGTATGAGCTGGCCTAAACGCAGTCAGGAAGCCATTCGTGGTGAATTCGCGTTGACCGTTTCTCGGCCCGTTTCGGACCCTCTTGTTACCACTTTGTTACCCCTCCTGGGGGGCTGAGAGCCGAACCAGCCACCGAGTGTCTCCATCGGCGACAAGGTCCAGACGGCTGAACGGGGACGGCACCGATGGCTCGTCGGCGCCGAATCGGCGGAAGACCCGTCACTACGGGCTGTAGCCTGATCGCGCGATGACCCAGTCACCGGATCGAGCGCCGAGCGACGATCCGTCGCGCGCGACACCCCCTTTGAGTCCCACACGGGCGCTTGATCTCTCCCGTCGAGCGGAACCCTTGGGTGAGGAGCAGTCCCGTCTCTATCGGGCCCTCGCCGCCAAGGACGACTCACTCGCTCGGCTATACCTCGGTGCCATCGAAGTCTTGTCTCAGACGGAGAATCCCGACCGGTTGCGGCAGGCCGCCGTGAGTCTTCGGGAACTCATCACGCACCTTCCCGCCTCATTCGGCGTCCCGGCGGAGATCGACGCCAACTATCCTGCCGCCATTGCTCGTCTCAGGCAGGAGTGGCAACGAGCCCAGGAGACAAGCGACTCTTTCGCAGGCGGTTCGTGGTCAGGATCGATCGATGACGCTGCCCGTCTCGGGTTCGAGGCGGTCAACGTGGCGCTGGAGTGGGAATCGACGATCGATCCAAGCCGGAAGACCCTGAATCTGAAGCTGGTGCGCGCTCTCGACGGAACGGGCAGGCCATTGCCTCCGACTATCGAGGACAAGCAGGTGACGGCGTGGAGGGCATTTCCCAAGTACTTCAACCAGGTGCTCCATCGCAAGGGTGTCCCGCCCGAGGATGAATTCTTGGAGAAGGTGGGTGCCTTGGAACGATTCATGCTGGAAAAGGTCTCGCCGAGAGTCTTCGTTGAATTGAAGGCCCTCGACGCGCTGATCGAGGAGGCAGAGCGTGGCACTTGACCCATCTGCGGTAGATCGCGCCCTTGCTGAGGCGAGCAGGCGGGCCGAGAACCTCGAATACTTCTTTGATCGGATCACTTCGCCGGCGTGGATTGACCCCCTGCGCGAGCGAGGTCTATTCGCCCAACCGCCGGAGCAATACGTTGACGACGGGGGGCTCGTGCGAGCCCCCAGCTGGGCGCAGTCCAGGTATATCGCTCGAGTGGCCTCCGCAGCGCCGTCAGAGGTTGTCGCCATCGTTCGATCGACCACCACGAACAACGAGACCATCTGGGAAGACTTCGTCGACGCCGCTCTTGCCTTGCCATCAACCGAATCCCTCGCGGTTGCAAAATGCGTATCCCAGTGGCTTCGGTCCACGGATCGCGTCTACTACCGCCTTCCCTCCAAGCTTGTCGAGCTGATCTGTCGGTTCGCTCGTGATGGTCTTGTGGAGGGCTCAACGGCGTTGCTCACCGACCTGTTCGACACTACGGTGGTGTCGGACGACGATCCGTGGCGGCGAACCGTCAAGCCTCGAATAGACCACTGGCTATACGATCATCTTCTCGCAAAGGCCATCGAGTGCTGCGTCCCGCATATGCCGCTCGAGTTCATCAAGACAGTCCGCGGCATTCTCTTGCAGAGTGTCCCACCCGGTTACTCTGATGAGAGCGACGGACATATCACCCGACTGCTGAGAGTCCGAATCTCATCGGATGAGGATCGAGCAACAGACATCGTAGATTCTCTGATTTCGACGTTGCGGGATGCATCCGCGCGAATCCGCCTGAGCGGATATGCGGAAGACGGAGCACTCCTGACTGTGCTCGCGGGAGCCGGCGGCGACCTGACGAAGCGTATTGCAATGCACGCGTTCTCGGAGGGACCTGAGCCCAACATCGAACTTGTTGGACCGCTCCTCGACGACGTAATTGAACTCGGGAGTAGTGAGCCGTGCCCCGAATATCAGGCTCTGCTCAGGCGTATGGCCGGCAAGCTGCACTCCGGATCACTTAACAGGCTGCTCGGGGTGGTTGACAAGGGACCCGACGTTGCTGTCTACCGGAAACGGCGCCTAGAGCACACGGGTAAGGAGCCATCCGAAGATGATGTTCGCGCCTACATCGCTCGGTGGCAGATCGCTCGCTTGGAGCTGCTCTTGGAGGGTCTAGATCAGGAACGCCGTGGCCGCTATGAGTCCCTCGTCGCCGAATACGGCCAGAGTTCGATCACCGTCAGCGGTGAAGTCCGTTCCTTCGTAGGCCCCACAAGCCCGGTGACCGCGGCTGCGCTTGCCGAGATGACCAACCAAGGCCTAGTCACGTTTCTCCGCGATTGGAAACCCGACGGACGGTGGGACGGCCCATCCCTGGAGGGCCTTGCCCGTGCCGTCCAGGCGACTGCCGAAGCCGACCCGGGGCGCCTTTCCGAGCAAGCTCGGGCCTTCACGGTTCTAGGCCCTGAGAATGTCCGAGGTCTGCTGATGGGGCTCGAAGTTGCTCTTCGGGCTCAATCCCGCCTTGCTTGGGGCAGCGTCCTCGACCTCGTCGGCTGGGTGCTAGAGCAGCCCACCGACGCCTCCGATCCGCCAACTCGGTCCGGTGAGGATCGTGACCCGGGGTGGGGTTGGACGCGGCGGCACATCGCGTCGCTGCTCGAAACAGGCCTGCATGCGGAACCGGAGTTCGCTGTCCCTATCGACGAGCGTGAACGAGTCTGGTCAATCGTGGCCAAACTCTGCGAGGACGCCGACCCAACGGCGACGCAAGAAGGAGCGTTTGGCGGACAGAACATGGACCCCGCCACGCTGGCCTTGAACACCACGCGTCCCCGCGCCCTCGGAGCCGCGATCGCCTATGCCGTTTGGCTCTATAGCGCCCTCCAGACAGACGCCGAGCGCGACGGCTTTCGGCTGACGGACCGGGTCCCTGAAGTGGTCAAGGTCCTGAAAGCCCATCTCGATCCTGGGTCCGATCCGTCGCCGACGGTGAGGTCCGTCTATGGGCAGTTCTACTCCAACCTGTTCGCGATGGATTCTGACTGGGCGGCCGATGTCGCCAGTCGGATCTTTCCTTACGCCGACTCTGACTTGCGCGAGGCCGCCTGGGGCACCTACGTCATCTACACCTCGCCATACAAAGATCTCCTCACAGTTCTTCGCGACATCTATCTTCGGTCTGCGGAACTCTGCGGTGCCGACACCGTTCGTTTCCGATGGGCGAACGATGGGCCAGATCGTGCTCTCGGGAAGCATCTAGCGGCCTTCTACTGGAGCGGACTCCTGGCGCTCGACGACGAGATCGTTGCGTCGTATTGGAGTCGGACCGGGCCCGCCGGGCGGCGCGTTGTCCTCGCACGACTTGGACGGCTCTGCGCCGAGGCAGGCAGCGGATCATTCGAGGCTCACCGCGATCGAGCGATGGAGTTCTGGGAATGGGCTCGCGGTCTGGATAACGGGTCGAATGCCACCGAACTCGCCGTCTTCGGATGGTGGCTTGCCGCGGACGAACTTCCTCTGGACTGGAGACTTCGCGAGTTCGGAGAGGTCCTTGATAGGCGAATCACCCCGGAGCCAGACCATTGCGTCTGGGAAACGCTGTCGACGGCCGCGCCAGCATCGCCTCGGAACGTTGTCATCGCCCTAGATCGTCTCCTGGTTGTTGATGCCCGATCTTGGACAGTCAACGCACGAAGAAGCGAGATCGAGACTATCCTCAGGGGCGCGGTGTCATCCGGCGACGCCGAGGCGGCCTTGTCGGCGGAAGCACTCGGGAACCGGCTGGGCATCCTCGGTCATCGAGAGTTCCGTTCGATCTTCGAAGCTGGCTAGCACAATGGTGCGACGCCACTCCACTATGCAGGGATCCAGGCGTTCAGGACGGGCGAACGAATTCCCTGTGTGACGTCCTCGGCCGCGAGCGGTCTCCCGGAAGGGCCGGACCGCCTAGATTCGAACGAGTTCCCGCTCGGGACGGCTCGCCGGGCCGCGTTCAAAGCCGATGAGCAGTCGAAGCTCAAGGGCCGTCGCAAGTCGTTTGAGTGTCTCGACGGAGGTCTGGTGCTGGCCGCTCTCGATGCGGCTGATGGCCGAGTGACTCGTGCCCATCCGCTCCGCGAGTTCGCGTTGGCTGAGGCCAAGCTCACAACGTCGCATGATCACGACCCGCGCGATGGCCTCAAACGGTTCGATCCGCGCGGCTTCTGCGCGGTACGTAGCGCTGCGGGCAGATCGGCGAGAGGCACCAGCGGACGGGCTGTCGCCGACGGGGCTGGTTGCGCGAGGAGCAGTCATGGTTCGGATGGTACCACTTTTGGTAAGTCGCACTAAGGCGCGTCTTGGCCGGCGGCCCTCGGTGGCTTCCTAGGATCGGCGTCCATTCTCGACCGGAAGTCCTCGAATCGAGCCTCGGCCAAAGTGATCTCGGCCTCGGGAACGGCGCGGCTCCGCTTCGCGAAGAAGTGCAGCAGGATGATCAGGTGATCAGAGCGCCGGTAGAGAACCCGGTAGTGACTGCTGCCGAAGTGGCAGCGCAGCTCCCGTAGCTCGCCTCGGATCTGAGAGGAGTGCGGGAACGGCAGATGTGGGTTGCTGGAGGTAAGGAGGTTCAGTCGATGAATCTGGGAATCCACGACGGCTTGGTGGCGCTCTGGCAGCAAAGTGATTGCATCATCGACCGGTTGGGACCCGTCGGGTGCCCGGTAGTAGACGGCGTGAAGCGGAGTCACAGTCGTCGGATGCAAAGCGGCTGACTCATCGTCCGCGCCGGTCGGGCTCGTCGCGGCCGGTCGCTGACCGGGCGTCGAGATGTGCGAGGCGCGCCGCAGCCACGGTCGTTGGGTAGCGCTTCTCGATCTTGTCGTCTCTGCGTGCGCGATTCATGGCCGCGTCGATCGCGTGGGCGACGAAGGCCGAGACCGTCGCCGGTCCATCTCCGGTCCCGCCATTTCGATGGATCACGAGATCGTGAACCTCATCCACGAGCGCCGCCGGTGCCCGAAGCACGATGTCGCGGTCAGAACCCGAAGTCCCGCCGGGAACCGTTGAGCCGGCGCGCCGACCGCGCTTCGAGACGATCCCGCGCTCGGTGTAGTTCGGATACCGCTCGGGGAAACGTTCAAGGGCGCGATTGATGGCAAGGGTCCGCGCGACAGCCGACCTGATGAACTCCGCCGTCGACCGGGCTTCCGGTTCTCCCCGCGTGGCTCGGTAGACGAGCATGTCCACGATCTCCTCGGCGAGGTCGGTGGGGATCGTGGTCTTGAGGGGCTTCAGACCCCGGTACCTTGGCTTCGGTCGCTCGACCCGGGCAAGGTCCGCGCCCGGGGTCGGGGCGAGCGTCCAGTCCGGTTGGCGTGGGACCGGCTCCCATCCGGCGGGGAGGGGAGGGAGGCGCTTCGACGGACGGGGACCTCCGACGACGAACTCTATTTCCCCCCCGGGATCCGTGGGCTTGGTTCGGGTTGGGTCGGGTCCGCCGATAACGAATGGCTCGGGTTCTGCCCGGGCCTGAGGATCACCGACCCGAAACGGAGGCCGACCCACCCGAAACGGCGGAATGCCGACCCGGAACTCGAACGTCTCCTCGTCGGTCTCGGGCACGGTCGTCGTCGGTCGTTTCTTCCCAGAGGTCACCCAAACACCATATAGCTGGCACCGGACCGAATCGCCCCTCACGATCGGGGGCTCGTAGAATCAGCATCGATGCCGGACGGGCTACCTCAGTGGGCGAGAGCAATACTCGCCGAGCTTCCCGCGACGACTGAGCGCGTTGCGGATCTCCTCGGGCTCGACGACGAGGTCGCTCTCGCCGGGCTTTCGCACCTCTTCGTGCAGCGCTGGGTTGCGCCGCTCCCGGGGAGGGGCTCGCGGGTCTGGTACCCCATCGGCCCGGCGGCTGCCGACGACCCTGGGCGTGCGATCGCCGTCCGAGCTTTGGCACTCCTACCAGCGAGCGTCCGGCAGCTCCGCCATCGCGTCGCTGACATCGCGGGCCCCCAGATCTCAACGGCGCTGAACGAGCATCGAAGGGCGGGGCGGGCGGAGCTGATCGATGACGTCTGGCACCTCTGCGTGTCGCCTGCCTGAATGAGACGAGAACGTGCGTGACGTAGATCTGCCTACGGCATGACGAGGCGGGCTGTGGTCTTGAGCGTCCTGGGATCGAGGCGAAGAACGACCTGCTGGCGCTTTTCTCCGTCGGGGAGATCAAGCCAGATGCTGCCTCCTGCGGCGGTCATGTCGTTGATCACTTGTTCGGACTTACCGCGCCGTCCTGCGGTTGCGACAGGTAAGAGTGTCGAGTCAAACGACGCGAGGGCCCAGCACTCGATGTTGAGGTCCTTGTTTCCAGCGGCGTAGGTGTGACCGTAGGCTCCGCGAAGCGGACTATCCGCTTGAGGCCAGGTACTCCAGAGCAGCCTGCCTGCATGCGTCGCGGCTGTCTTGGGGTGCGTCGGCGAACTCCAGGCGCAAGTCTGGTGCCGTGCAAAGCAGCTCGCCGATGAGCGAGATCAGCGCTGCAACTCGGTCGGGATCCCACTCCGGTCCGGGTCGGTAGTCCAGCGAGACTGAGTCACTAAAGACGAAGACTCCGAGGCCGGGGAGGACGCACCCTTGTGCGCGATTCCCGTCAGGACGAGATGGAGCGGGCCCGCTCGTCCCGTCTCGACGAGCGTCGGGGCATTCAGGTGCTCTCCAATGGGGGCCTCGGAGTCGTGTCGTTGATCCAAACGGTTTGGTCTGGGAGCAACGGGTCGGCCAACGACAGAAGGAGATCGAAGATGACTTGGCCGCCGCCAGGCGTCAGGCCATCGATCTGGATGTCAGGCAGCGATCCATCCTCGTCGACGAACTCATTCTGGAGCGCTCTCCAGAGACGAGCCTTTCGATCGTGAGTCACGCCGGCACGATATCCAACGGGCTCTGATCAGGCCGTAGGCAAACCTGTGGACAACTCGAAGAACCAGATCAGGGCGCAGTTGCACTAGCAGTGCGAGGCATATAGCCATATAGTTGCCATATGGGCAACTTTGGTGCCTCTCGTCTAAACCAACCCGCAGGGGCCGTCGACGGGGACGGGCGATGCTGACGATCCGGGCAGCCCAGAGTCCGGCGTACTACGAGCGCCGGGAGTTCGCCCTCGACGACTACTACGCCGAGGATGGGCGAGCGGTCGGCGAGTGGGTCGGCCGAGGCTCTGAGGGCCTCGGCCTCCAGGGCACTCCCGACCAAGGGCAGCTCGGCCAACTCCTGGGCGGGGAACACCCGACAAGTGGTGACCGTCTGGAGGGTCTTCGGCACGGACGTCGGAACGTCGGCTTCGACCTCACTTGGACTGCACCGAAGTCCGTCTCTGTCCTCCTCTCCATTGGCGACGAACACCTCAGGTCCCAGGTGCTCGCAGCGCAGGAGGCCGGTGTCCGCGCGGGGCTCGACTACCTGGAGCGCTACGAGTGCCAAGCCCGGCGTGGAGCCGGAGGGCAGCGCATCGTCGAAGCCGCGGGATTCGCCGGAGCGATGTACCACCACGAACTCTCCCGCGCCGGAGATCCACACCTCCACACCCACAACGTCATCGCGAACGCCGTCCAAGGCCCCGACGGACGGTGGACCGCACCCGACATGAGGCCCGTCTTCGCAGCCGCAAAGACCGCCGGCACCATCGCCGAAGCCGCGATGCGCCAGGAACTGACCCGGCGTCTCGGCGTCGAGTGGGGGCCGGTCAGAAACGGCACAGCTGAGCTGGCCGCGGTCCCGGCCGGTGTGCTCCTTGAGTTCTCGACACGACGGGCTGAGATCGTCGAACTCGCACTGGCGCGAGGTGCCGAGTCGATCCAAGCCGTGGGTGCCGTGCGGCGCGAAACGCGCGACCAGAAGCCCCACCTCGACCGCGACCTTGCAGTCGACGCCTGGCGCGCCCGCGCCGCCGAGCACGGCCTCGGCCGACTTGAGATCGATCAGCTCCTCTACCAGTGCCACCCGCGACAACTCACGCTGGCCGAACAGGCCGACCTTGCCGAGCGCCTCGCTGGCCCGACGGGGCTCACCGAGCGGGCCAGTACCTTCGACCGCCGCGCCGTCCTTCGCGCTTACGCCGAAGCACACCAGCAGGGCGTCGCACTCCCCGACCTCGAACGCCACGCGGACGCATGGCTCACCAGACGCGCGATCCAGATCGATCTCCGGTCGCCTGAGATCGGTCAGCGAGCAACTTGGACGACACCGGAGATGCTCGGAGCGGAGCGCCGACTCCTCGACCTCGCGTGCAGACGAGAACGCGGTGTCCGGGCGCCGATGGATGTGATCGAGACGGTGCTACGGACCCGACCTGAGGTCGGGCGCGATCAGGCGGCGGCGGTCGCGCATCTGGCTGGATCGGACGATCCGGTCCGCGTCATGGTCGCGCGGGCGGGAACCGGCAAGACCTACACCCTCGGCCTCGTTCGCGATGCATTCGAACACGCCGGGATCGACGTCGCTGGATGCTCCTGGCAGGGCGAGGCCGCCCAGATCCTGCAACGCGACGCGGGCATTCCATCACGAACCATCGCAGGGCTCCTCGCCCAGGCCGAACGCGGCGGCGGGCTCAGTCTCCCGCCCCGGTCAGTGCTCGTCGTCGACGAGGCCGGCACCGTCCCAACCCGTGCACTCACGCAACTCATCGAACACGCCGCCGCCCGCGACGTCACCGTGCTCCTCGTTGGCGACCCCCGACAGCTGCCCTCTATCGAAGCGGGCGGCGCGCTCGCCAGTCTCGCCATGCGCCTCGGTTCGGTCGAACTCACCGAGAACCGTCGTCAGCAGATCGAGCTGCATCGAGAGGTCGCGGCCCGTCTCGCTGACCAACGTCCCCGAGACGCCCTCGACCTTCTCGTCGAGCACGATGGTCTCCACGCCCACCCGACGCGCGAGCACGCCCTTGAAGCGTTGGCGACGCGCTGGGCGAAGGAGAACCTTCCCGATCCGTCGCGCTCGCTCATCATCGCGCACGACCGAGCAGACGTCGCCGAACTCAACCTCCGGGCGCGACTACAGATGGACCATGCAAGACTCCTCGGCGAAGAGCGACTCGCCGCCAGTGGCCGAGAGTGGGCCGTCGGAGACCGCCTCGTTTGTCGCCACAACGACTACCGGCCGGACGTCGACGTTCGGAACGGGACACGGGCAACCGTCACTGCGCTCGATCCGGAGCGCGGGGCGCTTGGCATCCGAACCGACGACGGCCGCGAGATCCGTCTTCCGTCCGACTACCTGGAGCACGCCCACCACGGCTACCGCGATCACCGGACACATCAGCCAAGGCGCGACGACCGACCGGACCTACCTCTTCGCAACACCCGATCGGGCCGGGATGGAGTGGGGCTACGTCGCCGGGAGCCGCCACCGACAAGACCTCCACGTCTACACCGCCGGGCTCGACATCGAGACCGCAGCTGGGGCGCTCGCGCAAGGTTGGGAACGCACCCAAGCCAAGCACCTTGCCATCGACCAACTCCAGTCTCGCCGGCACCCGCCGATCGTGGAGTTCACGATCGGCGGGCCGCTTCCGAAGCGGGAACTCGCGTTGCCGAGGCCCAACGTGACGCCTCACGTGCAGGCGCTTCAGGGCGACGTGCGCACCGATGGCCTTCGCGCCGAACGCGACCGGCTCGCCGAAATCGTTCGGACCTATCCAACCCAGGTGGCTCAGGAGATCCGCCGACTTGAGGGGGAGGCAACGCTCGCCAACCGGAGCGCGGACCACCACGAGGCGAGAGCGCGCCGCGCCGAGGAACGCCTTAACGACCTCCCTGCCTGGAAGGTTCGCGAGCGAGGAGTCACTCGTAAGGAGATCTCGTCGAGCTACGACCTCGCCTCGACTGAGCGCGACCGAGCACGAAGCCTCACGAGAAAGGGCCAAGAGATCGAGTACGGGCCCGATGGTCCAAAGGCTTGGGAGGCCCGCCACCCCGGACTTCGCGAGCGCTACCACGAACTCGACATCGAGATTCGAAGTCTTGAGCGAACGATTCGCGGTCCAGAGATCGAACTCCCCGGGCCTGAATACGGACGGGGAAGGGGCCGTGGGCTCGAGTTCGGGATGTAGCCGCGTGCTCTTGACGAGTTCGCGTCCCAAACGGTTCGACTCCTCGCGACGCCCGTTACTGCGTTTTTCGGGCGGTCTTCACACACATCTGGGCCAGTTCGAGGTCCAACTGTGCTGGAGCCGATCGTCAAACGGTGCACGGATAAGCGAACTGGCATCGACGCACACCACCTCAGGCGGCTCAATCGAGAGATCGAACACGCCGGCACGGACCGGCGTCGCCGGTTCCTATCGGTAAAGGTCGCGTGTCGCGACGAGGCCCAAACGGCGGCCGCTACCGGCCTCTCGAACTGCCTGTGCGCGCCTGCTGCGCTCTGCCGCGTCCCGGTTGGCACGTCCTGCCAGGAGTTCAGCGCGAGCGGCCTTTGCTGACGCCTCGGTCGGCAGGGCCGAATCCTGGCCTCTGTTCCGGGTGGTTGCCATCGCCGCAATCGTATCCCGAGATACCGCGACGAGGGCGAACTCGCAGAGGCGGTCGCGCTGACCGCTCTCCCAACCCGGCCGACGCGAGGTCCGCTGAGGACCTTCACACCGTCACAGCGGGTCAGCGAGCAGGTCGCCACCAATCGCAGGAGCCGCAAACACAGAGATTCCGAAAATAGTGATATTCTGTCGCGGACTGAGATAGCTATAAACCGGAATAGCGCATGAGCGTACGCTCGCCACAACCAAACCTTCCACGTCTCGCGGACACCCTCCAGGACTCGCTTGAGCGGCTCACGGCGTGCCTGCCGTCGTGGTGGTCAATCACGACGCGCACGGACGTGCAAGTTGGTGACGAGAGCGTCGATGCGATCGTGGACATCGTCGCGCCCGACGGAACCGAGGCAACGCTTCTCGTGGAGGCGAAGCCCACTATGGAGCCGAGAACGGTCGCCGACTTCGTGGTTCGGACGCAGAACCTTGCCGAACGTCTCACGGACGGTGGCCCGCTACCAGCCCGTGTCATCGTTGCCCGCTACCTGTCCCGACCCGTTCGTGAGCGTCTCGAAGCTGCAGGCATCGGGTACGTAGACTCGACCGGAAACCTCATGCTCCGCCTCGAACGCCCCGCACTCTTCCTCCGCGACGTCGGGGCAGACCGCGACCCGGGGCGTGGGCCCGGCCGACCCCAAGGCACGCTCAAGGGCGCAACTGCCGCCCGGTTGGTCCGAGCCCTCGCGGACTTCAAGCCACCGCTCAGCGTCCCGGACCTCGCCAAGATCAGCGGGGCGTCCGTCGGGGCGACCTATCGCATGGCCGAATTCCTGGAACGAGAAGACCTGATCGCCCGCGAGCCGCGCTCGCCAATCTCACGCGTCGACTGGCGCGGACTCATCGAACGGTGGGGCGAGGACCTCGGCCTCGGACAAACCGAGCGCATGACGCTCTACCTGGAGCCGCGCGGAATCCCTGAGCTGCTCACGAAACTCCGCACGGCAGGGGAGCAGCGCTACGTCCTCACCGGGACTCTGGCCGCAAGGTACTACGACGAGCAGGTCCCGCCGCGCCTCGCGATGATCTACGCCGACCCCGTCGGACCCCTCATCGACCAGCTCGGGCTGCGACCCTCGCCCGACGGCAACGTGCTCATCGGCACGCCGATTGACGACGTCGTGTTCGAGCGCAGCGGCGTCATCGCTGGACTCCGTGTCGCGGCCCCCAGTCAGATCGCGGTCGACCTGCTCGGCGGCCCCGGTCGAGGACCATCTGAGGCCGAAGCCCTTCTCAACTGGATGGAGCAAAACCAGGATGCCTGGCGCAAGTAACGCCGAGGTCCGTGCGAGGGCCGCCCTTCTCGACGCCCTCGAAGCACTCGGAGCCCACCGCGACGCCGTGGTCCTCATCGGCGCGCAGGCCATCTACATCCACACCGGTGAGGCCCCGGTCGCGCTCGCCCCATTCACCAAAGACACCGACCTTGCGATCGACGTTCGTGCCCTACGCGACGACCCTCGCATCGAGACGGCGATGGCTGACTCCGGGTTTGTCCTCGACCCAGTCGCGAACCAACCGGGAACCTGGATGAGCCCCGACGGAATCCCCGTCGACCTGATGGTGCCGGACGCACTCTCACAGCCAGGGGGACGCCGAGGCGCGCGGATCCCGCCCCACGCCTCAAGCGCCACGCGACGCGCGGTGGGCATCGAAGGCACGGTCGTCGACAACCAGACGATTCAGATCGCCGCACTCGATCCAACGGACGAGCGAACGTTCGACGTTCGCGTCGCCGGCCCAGCGGCGCTACTTGTCAGCAAGCTCCACAAACTCGGCGAGCGACGCAATACACCAGGTCGCCTTCTCGACAAAGACGCCCATGACATCTACCGGCTCCTAGTCGCATGCCCGACCAATGAGCTGGCCGCGACGCTCCGTCAACTTCGGTCGGACAGCCTCGCCGGAACGGTCACCGTCTCAGCGCTGGAATTCCTGGACGACCTGTTCGCCTCTTCGCCAAGCGCCCTCGGTAGCCAGATGGCCGGTCGCGCCGAAACCGGACTCGGCAATCCCGCCACTGTGGCCGCTTCTGCGTCGGCGCTCGCGGCCGACCTGCTCGACTCGGTCGGCGGCGAGATGTAGCGCTGGTGGATCTGACGTCGTTCGCTATCGCCTTGGTGCCCACCGGCGCGGGTCGGCACGTCGCCTTTCGGATCAAGCCTCCGGGCGTCATCAACCAGCGCTGCCCAACTCACGATCCTCTGGCACTGCGCCGATCAAGCGAGCGTCGTCCGTGTCGGCCAGACGCGGTCGAGACCTGCGAAGTCCGCCCCGCTGACGGCGTCAATGCCCTCAGGCTTTCGGGGGCGGGATCACGTGATGCCCGCGTGGTCATCGCGACCAGATCTTGGTTACCGCAGAACCCTCTACGCGATTGGATAGAAGGTTCGACACAGGTCGAGAATGCGCCGAAGCTCCTGCACGACTGGGGCAATTGGGAACTGCTCGCCCCGGAAGTACGCGATTCGCGAGATCGGGTCGTACTGATGGAGCACCCAACCCGTTTCGACGCGCTCCCTGATGTCCTCGGTCACCGGCTGCACGTTTCGATTCACGATCGACTGTGTCTGCGCGTGGTCGTCAACCCATTTGTCGAGGCGCTCGTCGAAGTGCTCGAAATGGTTGCGGAGTGTCCGGGACGAGATCGGAGAATTCTCCTCAACCTCCAGTTCTGCGCGTAGATCCTCCGCACGCCCAGGGTTCGACGTCGACCACAACATCTTCGAGATGTTTGCGGCGGCTGCCATGCCGGCTTGAATCGCTCGATAGACCACATCGCAATCGATGCTCTCGTGTTCGGTTTCGTCTGGCGCCGGCAGAGAATCGAAGGCCGTGAGGGCGGTCGCGCATTGCCACTCGATCTCGTCGAGGTAATAGAAACGGCGCAACCAATCCACAGGCGGGGTGTCCTTCTCCCAATGAGCGGTTCGACGCTGCGAGGCCTCGCGCCGGGCGGTCACCCTCGACAGCTCTAGGCGGTTAGGAGCGCCGGGGCCAAACTGGCAGCATCGATCCGCACGGCCGGAGGAGTGACCGTAAGGCCACCGTCACGCTCGAGGATGGCACGTGCGCCGATGATGGTCAGGCCGATGAGACTCCCAGCCTCATCGAAGCGCAGGACATGACCCTCTGGCGTCTCGTCGGATGCCGCAGCCGGGCGTGGTTCGCCGACGTGCAGGTAGAGGACGTCCCCGCGGGCGTCGTAGTCGACGTGATCGAATGTATATGCGCCGAATGTCAGCGTCATGAGCCTGACTCCCAAGCAGGAGGGTCGGCACGGCGACCAAACGACGTGATCACGACGGCCGGATCGGTCGAGTAGTCGACGACCACAGCGAGCCAACGGCTCGGTCCGAGGCGTTGTCGGTAGAAGCGCTCGCGAGCCGCGAACGTTGAATCGTCGTCTCTGTGCTCGGGCCTGCTCACGGTGTCCATGATGGCACGTTCATAGCCCGCAAGCTCGCCGTGGCTTCGAAGGATGTGCCTCAGCCCATCCGCGTCGAGGACGACCCGGCGTCCGTCAGGGTCCACCGTCTGCGCGATCACTTCATCTGCCATCTGGGACTCCAGGGTTCAGGCCCACCTGCATCAACCAACCGCGGCGGAGCCAACCGCTCGCGTCTAGGGAGGCATGGACAGATATACCAGCTATATGGTAAAACTAGCAGCAATGAATCGAACCGCCAGACGAGCCTCGGGAGTCTCCGCCGTGAATACGCAGACAGACGGCCGTACCGAGTTGAGGCCCGTCGCCGTGACAGTCCAGCTCGCCTCCATTGACGTCGAGCGGATTGCACAACGGGCAGCCGAGATCCTCGCCGCTCGCTCTGAGGCCCCGCGCCGGTCGTCGCCGTACCTCACGATCCCGGAAGCGGCCGAGCTGCTTCGAACGAAGCGCCAGCGAATCGACGACCTGCTCTCCCAGGGCAAGCTCACCCGCGTGAAAGACGGCGGGCGGACGCTCATCGCTCGCGATGAACTCGACGCGTACCTTAGCGAGAGCACAAACCCCAGGCGATCGTTCGCTGGGCGCAGATCTGCGGCGTAGAGGGAGCTGCTCTCCTCAACTCATGGAACCGGAGGGCGAGAAACCAGACGGCCGATTGGCCGTTCGACAAAGAAAAGGACCCCGTGCGATCCGGGGCCCCAGGGGCTGCGGAACTTCGGTTGCATTCGGCCGAGGCCTACTAACCGATCCGTCAGCGCGGTCCAGTGTACCGCGCAACCTCACTCGAACGCTCCAATTGCTCAAGGAACGAGTCTTAGCCGCCCGCGAGCGGACTGGCGCTCAGCGGCCTGATCCGAGACCAAGTCCTCGCGGAAGACCGGCTCCGGCAGGTCGTCCGGCATCAGGTGCACGTAGGTCGAGAGGGTGAAGGCGGGGGAGTGGTGACCCAGCAGCATCTGGACGTGCTTCGCGTTCCAACCCGAGCGGAAGAGCATCGACGCACACGTATGGCGCAGCGTGTGAACTCCCGCCCACGACACGCCCGCGCGGATCGCCGCAGGACGCACGACGCGATTCAAAAAGTTCTGACTGTCAAGGGTCGTGCCGAGCTTCGTGCAGAACACCAGGTCACCATCGCCCGGGTAGTCACTGCGACTGCGGTATCCACGCATCTCGTCCGCGAAGGTCTTCGAGATCGGGACATCGCGAATCGCGTAGCGACTCTTAGGCGCATCCTCGGTACCCATATAGAACCGCCGCCGCACGCGGACACGGCGAGCCTCGAGGTCGATGTCCGACCAACGGAGCGCGCGCATCTCACTTGTGCGAAG
Organism: Actinomycetes bacterium; assembly: GCA_031376285.1. Taxonomy (GTDB): domain Bacteria; phylum Actinomycetota; class Thermoleophilia; order Miltoncostaeales; family Miltoncostaeaceae; genus JANMDN01. The sequence goes on along the minus strand of JANMDN010000008.1, from coordinate 6,478 downwards.
ACCCGTTTGGCTGAGAAACCGGACAAGGATCCGCCACTCGACCGGCGTCTCCGCAAGGAGCCCCGCCAGCTCGTCCTCGGTCAGCGCCCGCGCGTGCCGATCCGGAGTCGTGCCCCCCGGCAGGCGCATCCCGGCACACGGGTTAATCCGGATCAGGCCGTCCTCAAGCGCCGTCGCAAACAGCGCCTTGACTGGCGACATGATCGCCCGCACCGTCGCCGGGCGACGCCCACCAGCGGCGAGATCAGCCGCGAGGATCTTCACGTCTCTCGGCTCGATGTCCGACAGAAGGCGCCTGCCGAGGACCGGAAGGATGTGGCCCCGCAGGTCGGCCGCATACTCGTCGAGCGTCGTCTGACGGATACCGCGACTCGTGCGGCCGGTGTAGGTACGCAGCCACTCGTCCGCGTACTCGGCAAGCGTCAGTCGCGACTGCTCCCGGTACTCGCCCCGGTGCACGTCGGTCGTCAGCTCGGCCTTCAGCGCCCAGGCCTCGGCGAGAGTCTTGGCGGTGCGCCTGCGCTGGGTGCCGGACGGGTCGCGGTAGGCGACCACGTAGCGACTCCCGCGTCGATAGACGCCGGGCACATTTGTGCGCTCCAAATCGCCTCCCATTGGAGCGCATGTTACCACTTTGTTACCACTTTGGCCTTTTCGGGCCTTCTCGCCAGCGCCGCTGTACAAGAAACACCTGCAAAAGTGGCATGGGCGCGGGAGGACTCGAACCTCCGACCAAGGGATTATGAGTCCCCTGCTCTAACCAACTGAGCTACACGCCCGCTGGGCGTGAGCCTACCGGCTCAGCCGCCGTAGGCCTTTGATCGTCGGGCGAGGTCGGCGGGCACCGTACAAACCCTCAGGAGCTTCTGGCCATCGGCGGTTTGCTCCTCGACGAGGGTGGAGAACCGAGTCGGGATGACCTGAGGGGGGTCGGGCGCCTTCGGGTCTCCCGGGGCCCACCTGAGGTCGAACTCGACCAGTTGGATCGCCTCGGAAAGGTCGGCCTTTGCGGCGTCCACAAACGTCGTCTCGAGCGTGGTGGTTGGCTTGATCGCGGTGAGGTCCACATTCGCCTGGGCCAGCTCGGCGCGCCGCTCTTTGAAGATCGCGACGCGCCGCGGGTTCTTCGTCAGATCGTCCTCAGGCAGACCCTCGAACGTAATGTCGAGCTGAGCGTTCGTGATCGCGGCGGCGTAGTTCGTGTCGTCGCCGGATGCGTTCGTAATCGCGCAGGCGACCGAGGCCAGCTTGCCGGCGGCCTCGTCGTTCAGCCCTTTTCCACCGAGTACGCCACCGCACCCAGCAAGAAGAAGGGTCGCCCCGACCACAACGGTCGGGGCGAGCACTGCAAGTACGTGCCTCAGGGACTTACTCCAGGCAGGTCGCGGGAGGAAGGTCCGAGTCCTGCGTCGGGAACTTCGACTTGAGTCGCGCGATGGTGTTGTAGATCGCCCGGACCTCTGGGTCCTTGATCTGGGCCTTAATGACACCCTGCGACTTCTTGATCATCTGCTTGCGAACCGCATCCGGAACCTTGTGGTACTTCACCGGTCCGATAGCCGCATTGCAGAGCAGCGTGGGGATGTCGATCTTGTTCGCTGTCCCATCGACGACGCTGATAGAGAATGTCGGGAGGGCCACGGCCTGGTCGGTGATGACCTTCTGGAGGTCCGCCGGGAGCTTGTCAAAGGCGGCTTGGTTCATCGCCACCGCCGCCGGGAACGGGAACCAGTTAATGAGCGAGACGTGCTGCCCGCCGGCTTCGTTCCACCTGAAGGTTCTGATCAGGGCTGAGTTCGCTTCGGCGCCATCGACGACACCATCCTTCAGTCCCTGGAACACCTGTCCGACCGTCAGCGGAACCGGACTGATGCCGAGCGCCTTCATGTTGGCGATCAACGGGTTCGAGGGCACCGCCCGGAGCTTCTTGCCGCTCAGGTCGGCCAGTGAGTTGATCGGCTTGTCCTTGGTGACGATGTGACGCATACCGCCCTCAAACACCCCAAGGACCTTCAGGCCGGATTTCGCCGACGCCGAGGCAATCATGCGCTTGGCGACACCTGACGAGCCGTTGATGATCCGCTCTTCGAACTTGTAGCTGTCGAGTAGGAACGGCATCTGCAGCGGAATGAATGCCTTCACTCCGCCGGTATTCGGCCAGACGGCGGTCGAGACCGCTCCGCCTTCGACCGTGCCACCCTTGATGTCAGCGTAGAGCTGCTCATCGCTTCCCTGCGCGTAGACCGGTAGCGTGACGACGTCGATACGGCCAGCTGACGCCTTCTCAACGTTGGCTTCGAACTGCGTCATCGTCTGTCCGTACGGGTGCGGCCGACCCGTCACGTAGCCGAACTTCAGCGTGAACTCGACCGCGTTCTCGTGCTTTACCCCACCGATTGCGAGTGGCGCCGCGAAAATCGAGCCGGCCACTCCGGCAACGACTACGGCGGCGGTGACACGTCCTCTTGCAAGCATCGTTTCCCCCCTCGGTTCGAACGCCTGCCACGACCCCAGGGGTCATGGTCCCAAGAGCCGCCAAGAAGGCTCTGACTGGGCGATGTGACGCTAGGACGCGCGCTATCGTCGTGTCAACGGTCACGAAGTGCCGGTTGCGCTCTGTGAGACGCAACTCCACGACTTGGGACACCCTGGCAGGGGGCACATCGGGGCTTGCGACGCTACGATCCGCGCCATGAATTCGAGCCCTGCCATCGAACGCGACCAGTTTCGCGGCGCGCTCAGCCGTTGGGCGAGCGGCGTTACGGTCGTCACAGCGGCCGGTTCGCTTGGTCCTGTGGGGCTCACCGCCTCGGCGTTCTCGTCTCTCTCGCTCGACCCGCCACTCATCTTGGTCTGCGTTGGCAAGGACGGCGCCTCCCACGATCCCGTCGTCGGGGCCGAGGGCTTCGCCGTCCACCTCCTGTCCGAGGATCAGGAGCGACTCTCGAACCGATTCGCCCGGGCTGGGGAGGACAAGTTCTCGGACGCCACCTGGGAAGCTGGCCCGTTCGGGGCACCACTCCTCGAGGGGGCGCTCGCGCGGCTTGTCTGCCAGCGAGACGCCGTCGTCGACGGGGGAGACCATTCGATCCTCATCGGGCGGGTGATCGAGGTCGAGCTCAGCGACGGTCGGCCGCTCCTCTACTGGATGGGCGGCTACCGGGGCATCACTCCCGCGCCGTAGCCCCGTAGCACCCGGGTACGATTCGCGGCGATGCGACAAACGCCTCCGAACGATCGCGCCCCCATTGGCATGTTCGACTCGGGCGTCGGGGGTCTGACGGTTCTCGATGAGTGCCTCGCTGAGCTTCCGAACGAGGACTTCGTCTACTTTGGGGACACAGCTTTCTTTCCCTACGGTGAGCGGTCGACGCAGGAGCTGCGCGACCGTGCTCTGGCGATTGCGGCGTGGCTCGTCGGCGAGGGCGTCAAGCTCATCGCCGTCGCCTGCAACACTGCGACCGCCGCCGCCCTCGACACCCTCCAGCGACACGTCCCCGTCCCGGTGATCGGGGTCATGGGTCCCGAGGCCCACGCGGCGGTCCAGGCGACCCGCAATCGCCGGGTTGGGCTCCTTGCAACCAGCGCGACCGTCGCCTCCGGCTCGTACGAGCGGATGGTTCACGCCCACGACGCGGGCGTCGAGGTCACGAGCATGGCGTGCCCGAGCCTCGCCCCAGCGATCCAGCGCGGCGACGCGGTCGACAACGGTTTCGTCGCGATGGTCCGAGGCTACGCGGCGCCCCTCATCGCGGCGGGTGTCGACACCTGCATCCTCGGCTGTACCCACTACCCGATCGTCGAGCGATTGATCCGGCGGTCGCTTCCCGGCGTGGTCCTCATCTCGAGCGGTGAGGAGCTCGCTCGCGAGATGGCGGGCGCCCTCGCGCGTAAGGGACTCCGTCGACAAAACGGCGCCGAGGGCAGCTACCGCTTCGCCTGCAGCGGAGACCCAGCCGACTTCCGCGCTCTCGGCGGGCGTTTCCTTCAGATGCCCCTCGGAGATGTGGACCAGGTCGACCCGATGGCCGCATGAGTTCGGTGACACGGATCTCATTCCAGAGCCCCTGGGAGGTCCTGGTCGGTTACTCGCGCGCGGTGCGAGTCGGTGAGCGCATCCTCGTTTCCGGCACGACCGGAATGACGGCGGAAGGGGAGCCGGCACTGGGTCTCGAAGCGCAGGCGCGAAGGGCGATCGAGATCATCAGCGAGGCGCTCACGGCCCTCGGAGGGAGCCTCGACTCCGTGGTCCGGACGCGTGTCTACCTGACCGACATCACCCAGTGGGAGGTCGTCGGGCGCGTCCACGCTGAGGCATTCTCGACGGCGAGGCCAGCGGCAACCATGGTCCAGGTCGCGGCTCTCATCGACCCACGCCTGCTCGTCGAGATCGAGGTCGACGCCATTGCCGACCAGGGGATCTGATCCCGACGGAACCAGACCGCCGCCGCGGGTGTATGAAGGGGTAGTGGAGGGCTTGCCGACGAGCGAGCTGGATCTCGTTTCCCGCGCACGCGGTGGGGACGCGGCTGCCTTTTCTCAGATCGTGAGGGAGTACCAAGACATCGCTTTCCGGACCGCCGTTTTCATCACGCGCAACGCCGCCGACGCCGAAGATGCCGCGCAGGAGGGGTTCATCAAGGCCTACCGCGCGATCGGTCGCCTTCGCCAAGGCGCACCCATCCGGCCATGGCTACTGACGATCATCGCGAACGAGGCGCGCAACCGCCGGCGCTCCGCACATCGCCGCGAGTCGCTTCGCCTGAGCGCCGAAGGTGAGGCGCTCGCCGCGCAGCCGCCGCCCTCACCAGACGAAACGGCGATCTCGCGGGCTCGTCGCAGCGCACTCCTCGCGGCCATCGAATCGCTCAGCGACGACGATCGCCTCGCCATCGGCTGCCGGTACCTCCTGGACCTCTCGGAAGCGGAAACGGCTGCCGCGCTCGGCTGCCCTCGGGGCACGGTGAAGTCTCGAACGCACCGGGCGCTTGGGCGACTGCGCGTCGTGATCGGGGAGGAGTCATGACAATCGATGGCTTCGAACGCGAGCTGCGTGCTCTCGCCGCCGATGTCGACTTCCCGGCGACGCCTGATCTGGCGGCCTCGGTGGCCAGGGCGCTTGCCCGGCCTGTGAGGGTCCCGTCACCCCGCCTGCGACGGTTCGTGCTCGTCGCCGCGATGGTCCTGGGCGCTGCGGCCGTCTCCTACGCGGCGTCGTCGCGCCTTCGCGACACGATCCGCGGCTGGCTTGGAACAAACGCGGTCGAGATCGACCGTGTGGAAACACTTCCGCCGCTCCCACTCATGTCATCCGACGCGCGTCCTTCTCTTGCCAACGCCGTCGCCGCGCTCGGTCAGCCCCTCCTTCTCCCGGCTCGGTTCGGTACGCCCGACACTGCGCAGGTCGAGGGGCGCCGTCCGAACGCCGCGGTCACCTTGGGGTGGAGGCCGCGCCGCGGGCTGCCGGAGGCGCGTCGCAGTGGCCTTGGGCTCGTCATCAATGAAGTCCTTGGGTCGGTCGAGGCGCCCTTCGCTCGTAAGTTGGTGGGGCCCGCAACGAAGGTCAGTACCTTTCTCATCGAGGGCCGCAGGGCCGTGGGGCTCGTCGGCGCACCTCACCAGGTGGCCTTTAAGGATCCGAGCGGCGAATTCACCGTCCAGCGAACCCGCCTCGCCGTGAACACCCTCCTCGTGAGTCACGGGAGCGTGCTGGTGCGCATCGAGGCCGATGTGCCACTCGCCCGCCTCATCGCGATCGACCGATCGCTCAAGTGACCTGAACGGTTACCCCGGCGGGGTCCCAGGGAGGTCTACCGCCGCCAGACGCATTGACGTCGAGCGAATGCGACGACCGCGGCGCGACCACGGTACTACGGCCGAGATCGCCGACTCCTTGAGACTCGCTACCTACCTGCCCCGTGAAAGAAGGTGATGTCGCCGCGGTCCGGCTCCTCGACGGCGACCCGACGCGCCTCGACGCGCCGGGCCCAGTCCTCGGCAAGCACAGGCCACCGTTTCAACGCGCTCGCGTGGCGCATGAACCAAATGGCCTCCGCGCGGGCGAAGTTGCGGTTCTCCCAGCTCGCCGGCGGCGGCGGCGGGTCGCTCACGTCTCGTTCCGCGTCGACGACGTCATCGCCTGGACGAGTTCGGCGATCTCGACGTCGACGGGTTGCACCGGCCGAGCCTACTATCCTGCGCGAATGCGACCAGACGGACGGCGCCCCGACGAGCTGCGCCCAATCGAGATCCAGCCCGGTTTTATCGAGGGGTGCGCAGGCAGCGCGCTCGTCAGTGTCGGGAAAACACGACTCATCTGCACGGCTTCGATCGACGAGTTCGTTCCAGGTTGGATGCGGGGAAAAGGGAGAGGCTGGGTCACCGCCGAGTACGGGATGCTTCCCGGCTCGACCGGCGAGCGGCGGGCCCGAGACATCTCCAAGGGTAAGCTCGACGGGCGAAGCTCCGAGATCCAGCG
>JANMDN010000076.1:0-50672 GCA_031376285.1 Actinomycetes bacterium | reverse complement strand
GGGGGGGGGGTGCCCCGCCGGCCCCGGGGGGGGGGCCCCCCCCACCCCCCCCCCCGGGGGGTGGTGGGTGCGCCAAAAACACCCCCCCCCCCCCCACCCCCCCCGACGCTCAAACCGTTAGCTCAGCGAACCGACCTTGATCGCCGTGATCGTGACGTCAGACGCGCCGACGGTCGCGTTGACGGTGACGCCCGGAGCAACGAGAACCGCCTTGGCGCACTGCAGGGTCGCGTTCCCCGCCGCAGCCAGCGTCTGAACGGCCTGGACGCTCACGGACGCGTGTGTGGTGGCCTTGCTTCCGTTGGGGTCGTTGATCGCCGCGTGACCCTTCGAAATCGCGGCACCCACCTTGAGCTGACAGGTGACAAGCGAAACGCCATCGCTTGCGGGCGCGAGGGTGCCGGTTCCAGCCAACGACGTCCGCGCAAGGACGACGTATGAGCCTGGGTCGAGTGCGAGGGTCCCGACCGTAGTGTCGGTCGTGAGGACATCAGTCGACGCGGTCGTCGCAACGCTCTTTGCGCTCGACGGGCCGACCGCGCCAGCGGCGCCCGCGGCGCCAGCGGCACCAGCCGGTCCGGCAGGACCTGCGGGACCGCGTTCGCCAATCCCTCCCGTCACCAGGCTCGCCGCAAGGTCGGCTTTGCCGATCGAGCCGTTCTTGATGTCGGCGCCGGTCAGCGAGCCATTCTTGACCTGGCTACCGGTGATCAGCTTCGCCTTGACAGCGGCCGCCCCACCGATCGTTCCAATCGCAAGCGAGACCGCTACCGCAACCGCGGCGGGCGTCCCGTACCGCTCTGAAAGCTTCCCCATAATCGACCAGCCCCCAATCCAGTTCTGCCGACGTCGCATCTGGTGCGCGCCAGCCGTTTCATCGACGGTAGAGCCATTCGGGCGAAAAGCGCAAGCCGCGGGGTTCCGGGGTGACGCTTCGTCTCTGGCGTCGCTACACGGCAACGGGGCTCGGACGGCGCGAATGCGACGAGAGCGAGAGGAAGGCCGCGGCGACGCTCAGGGCCCCTCCAACGAGGAATGTCAGGAGGTAGTCGCCCGACCACCCGCGGGCGGCGCCAGCGAGCCAGGCCGCGAGGGCCGCGCCAAGTTGATGGGCGGCGAGGGTCCACGCGAAGAAGATCCCGACGCGTTCGCGGCCGAAGAGCTGGGCCGTGATCGCCACCGTCGGAGGCACCGTCGCCACCCAGTCGAGGCCGTAGACGACCACAAACGCGGCGATCGGAATGCTCTTCACCGAAAGCGCGTAGGGAAGGAAGAGGAGCGACAACCCCCGGAAGCCGTAGTACGCGAACAGCAGCTTTCGCGGGTCGTAGCGGTCGGTCAGCCAGCCTGAGGAAAGCGTCCCGATGACGTCGAAGAACCCAATCGCCGCGAGCATGGTCGCGCCGGTGACCTCCGACAGGCCGTGGTCGTGGCCAGCGGCGATCAGGTGCGTTCCTATGATGCCGTTCGTCGTCACCCCGCAGATAAAAAACGCGCCCGTGAGGTAGAGAAACGGCCGTGAGCGAGCACCCTCACCGAGCGCAGCGAGCGCGTCTCGGATCGGTGAGTTCCGGGGTTGCGGCGTCGCCTGAACGAGCGTCGAACCGTAGGGCGCGAGGCCAAGGTCGGAGGGACGCTCTCGCATCAGAAGGAGCGCGATGGGGATCGTGCATGCGACGACAATCGCGGCGACACCAACCCCGGTGCGCCAACCGGCGTGCACGTTCAGCCAGGCCACCGCGGGAAGGAACACCAGCTGGCCACTCGCCCAGGTGGCTCCGAAGATGCCCATCACCAGGCCACGTCGCTCGTCGAACCATCGGTTAGCCACCACCGCGCCGAGGGTCACGGAAACGCTCCCGGTGCCGACTCCCACCAGCACACCCCAGACGAGATCGAGTTGCCACGGTTCGCTGACCCGTGTGGCAAGGCCGGATCCGACGGCGACGCAAGCGAGCGCGAGGACCATCACACGGCGCACGCCGATCCGGTCCATGAGGGCCGCCGCGAACGGTCCGATCAGGGCGTAGCAGACGAGCCCGACCGCGACGGCGAGCGAGACCGTCGCCCGACTCCATCCGAACTCGCGCTCGAGCGGAACGAGGAGTGTTCCCGGAACCGATCGCGCGCCCGCGGCCACCAGCAGGACGACGAACGAGACCGCGACGACAATCCAGGCGTAGTGCAGCCGCGCAGGCCGTCGAAACGTGTCAGACACGCGGCTCACGTTATCCGAGGGCGACTCGGGCGCCCGGACAGCCGTCGCCCACCGTCTCGCATCGCGAAACGTTGGTGCCTGGCACCGATTTCTCACATCGTGTGACTGGCGGCCCGTGCCTCTGGCCCGGTTCGCCTACGGATCGCCGGTTGGCCGCAGGAAGCGGCCCGCCGGGCGTGACGCCGGACGGCCGTTCTCGAAAACCACCGTGCCGCGGAGGATCGTGTGGGTCACGCGACCGCGGTGTCGCATCCCGACGTAGGCGCTTCGTGGATGGCGATAGAAAAGATCCTCGGGGGCGAGCCTGTAGGTGCTGTCGAGGTCAACGATCGCGAGGTCCCCGTCGCCACCCTCGACGATCGCCCCCTTGCCAGGCAGGCGGAACCGTGACGCCGCGTTCGTCGACAGTGCGCGGGCGATTTCGGTCAGAGCCATCCCTCGCAAGTGGTGGCCGTGCTCGAGCATCAGCCCGAGCGTTGACTGGCAGCCCGCGATCCCGCCCCACGCATCAAGGAGAGGTCGGCCCATCTTGAGCTCAGGTGGTGACGGTGAGTGATCCGAGGCGATGATCGAGACCTGGCCTTCCGCGACAAGCGACCAGAGTTCGTCGTGCCCAGCCGGGCGTGGGGGCGGTGCGCATTTGGCGTCGGCGCCGAGCCGCTCGAGGTCGTCGTTTGTGAGAACCAGGTACTGCGGGCACGTCTCACAGGAGACATCAACCCCTCGGGCGGCCGCGTCGAGGACGTGCCGGGCACCGGCCACGCTCGAGACGTGGACGACATGGAGACGACACCCCGTGTCCTGCGCAACGCCGACAGCCCGCTCGATGGCCTCCAGTTCCGCCTCGATGGGGCGCGTCGCGACAAACGCCGCCATCGAGTCGACGTCGCCGGCGAGGCGGGCGGCGTCGGTTTGGGCGCGGGTGATCTCCTCGTTTTCGGCATGGACAAGCACTGGCAGCCCAAGATCGGCGGCGATCTGCATCCCGCGATGGAGCGTGTCGTCGTCTGCGGGCGGGAACTCCGGAATGCCACTGTCACACATGAAGGCTTTGAATCCGCAGACGCCGGCGCCTGCCAGCTCGCCCATGGTTGCGATGCTGTCGGCGACGAGGCCTCCCCACAGCCCGAAGTCCACAAGCGCCCGGTCGTGGGCCGCCTCCAGCTTCGCGCGAACGTCTGCGGCCGTCAGGGTTGGCGGATTCGAGTTCAGCGGCATGTCGACGTAGGTGGTCGCCCCACCCGCCGCGAGGGCGAGCGACCCGTGGGCAATGCCCTCCCACTCCATCCTGCCGGGCTCGTTGAAGTGGACGTGCGCGTCGACAACGCCCGGGAACACGTACCGACCGGTTGCGTCGATCTCGCGAGTGCCGTTCTCGGCCAGCTGGGTCGAGATGGCGGCAATCCGCTCATCGGCGATCGCGACATCCGCGACGACGACCTTGTCTGGCGTGACGACGCTCCCTTGGCGAACGATGAGGTCGAAGTCCGCCACGGGCCCTACCCGTCCAACTGTCGCGCGACCGACCGCAGGAGCGTTGGGACGATGCGACGGTGAAATGGTTTGACGATGGCGAAGTACCCCCGGCCCAGTCGGCCATTGAAGGAGACCGCGGTGATCGCGACAAGCTCGCGCCCGCCGCGCGTGACGAGTGCAAGGCGCCCGTCGAGGTGGCGGTCGTCGGTCGCGACGAGCACCTCCGCTTCGTCGGCCCTGACCACCCGAAACGGTCCGACGCTCGTGTTGGCGGAGACTTCTGTCGTGCCGGTGCCGGCCCGGCTCCCCTGGAGGCCGAACGGCACCACGATGGCGTTTCGCGCGACCATAAGCGCCTTGATCCACCATGGAGCGGCCGCAACCAGTCGCCGAGCCGCGTCGCGTGCGTCAACCGGTGCGCGAAGCTCGATGCTGAAGGCATCGGCGAAATCGATCTGCCCGAGCCCGGCCCAGTCAAACGCCGGAACCGCGCACTCGCGGGCAGGCGGGGGTCGCTTGGCGCGTTCCATCACTCGCACTGTAGCCACGGTCGCGTGGTGAGTGGGCCATCATTGGCCCGTGCGAAATCACCGGATGATTGCCGGGCGAGTCGTCGTGGCTGCCATCAGCCTCCTCGCCGCTGACGCCAGTTTGGCGGCTCCCCCGGCCGTCGCGTCGGATATCCGCCACGAGAACACCCGTCCCGGAACGACCGCGTGGCAGATCTTCGGGCCAAACTGGAATGCCGTCCCGCAGGGGTATGCGCTCGAAGCATCAGTGGCCCGGGGCGGAACGACACGGCTCGCCATTCGTTCGATGAGGCGGACCAGGCTGTCGGTGTTTCGACTTGGTTGGTACGGCGGCCGGGGTGGGAGACTCGTCTCGACCAGGATGCTTGGTGCGTCCAAGCAGCGGCTCTCACCTGATTCCCGGACGCTCGACGCACGCTGGTCGTCGACGCTTGCACTGCGCATTCCGAGTCCCTGGCCGAGCGGGATGTACCTCGCGCGCCTTTCCTACGACAACGCTCGGGCGAGCTACATCCCGATCGTGGTTCGAGAGCCGACCCGCCGTGGTGGGATCGCGGTGATCGTCCCGACCAACACGTACCAGGCCTACAACGACTGGGGCGGAGCGAGCCTCTACACCTCACCCGCGCCCGGGGCCCGGCGGCGCTCGGTGGTGTCGTTTGATCGACCACTCCGTTCTGACCACGGCGCGGGCCAGCTGTTCCTGCGCGGTGACGTGAACCTGATCCGCTGGCTCGAGCGGACCGGGCAGCCCGTGACCTACCTCAGCGACACCGATCTCGACGAGGGGCGCCTCGACCGCCTGAGGCCCGCGGTGGTGATCGTCATGCACGGCGAGTACTGGACCGAGCGCGAGCGCGACGCGATGGAGCGACACGCCGCCCGCGGCGGCGGGATCGCAGTGATGAGCGCGAACGTGGGGTACTGGCGCGCGCTGCTTGTGCCTGGTCGGACCGGAGCGATGCGGACGCTGGTTGTTGGTCGGCAGCCGGTCGACCCGATCTACGGCGCCCGAAGCCCCTTCGATCCCGCCGGTGTGACCACCCGCTGGGAGGATCCACCAAACCTGCGCCCTCCGGGCTCGCTGCTCGGTGTCGACTACGCCGGGGCCTTTGACCAAACGCCCGGCTTTCCGGGCGACTACCTCGCGAGCTATCCGGGCCAGAAACTTCGCATTGCCAAGGCGTCACACCCGCTCCTTCGCGGGTCAGGACTCGCCGACGGCGACGAGGTACCGGGCATCGTCGGCGGTGAGGTCGACGCCGCGTCGACCCACGCGTCGGGTGTCGAGGTGCTCGCGCGCTCGCCCGTGACCCTCTACGGCGCCGCGTCACACTCGGACGTCACCTGGTGGGCGCCGGCGGGGCGCGGACGAGTTTTTGCGGTCGGAACCTTCTACTGGGCCTTTGGGCTCGACCCGCTCGGAACCCGCGGCCGCATTGCCGAGAGTTCAGCGCTACAGCGGATCACTCTGAACGCGCTGCGAGCGTTGGGAGGCGGGTAGCTACCGTTGTGCGGGCCGGTGGACGAACGGGAGATGGCTGAATCCGACGCGGTCGGCCTCGATGACATAAAGGACGCCACCCGGGTTGCGGAACGGAAACGGTTCGCCGGTGTACTTGACCGAGAGCGTGTCCATGGCCTCGAGTGCGCCGACGGTTCGAGCCTCAACGACGCGTCCACGAATGTGGGCGCGCTGGTACGGATCCTCGTGCCCAACGATCGAGAGTGACACGCGGGGGTCCCGTTGGATGTTGCGCGACTTGGTGCTCGACGGATTGCCCGTGTAGAGGACGATCTGGTCATTCTCTCGGCCGGCCCAGACGGCGACGACGTGCGGGGCCCCGTCAGACATCACGGTTGCGAGATGGGCGTAGTTCGGGCCGTCGAGCAGCGCTCGGACTTCGTCAGGAAGGGCCGTCATGACCGTTTGCCTCCTCGATACGACGCTGGTGCGTGCGCGATTGGTACAGAGTTGACGCATTCGTTGCGCTCGACGATACCTCGACGCGGGATATCCTGAAACCGGGTGGTGGTTCGGGGTGGCCCCCGCGCGCTGGCGCGCGACGCGGGCGCGCGAGCCGGGCTCGCCGGCCTCGAGGCGACCCTTACAAGGTGATGAACGGTTTGGCGAAGCGTTCGGGCGGGTCGGTCGATCCGGCTACGATGGCGGGCAGTGGCCGCCTCCGAGATCTCGCTTCTCAGCTACCCCGTCGCGTTCGCCGCCGGGGTCGTTTCGTTCGCATCTCCGTGCGTCTTGGGGCTCGTTCCTGGATACCTCTCCTTCGTCTCGGGGGTCTCCTTCGACGAGCTCGGAACCAAGACACGCAACATTGTGCGACCGATCCTCGCCTTCATCCTCGGCTTCTCGCTGGTGTTCACGCTCATGGGCGCAAGCGCCGGACTGCTGGGATCGCCGCTCCAGCAGCACCGCTACGGGCTCAACCAGATCGGCGGAGCGCTCCTGATCCTCATGGGGATCGGTTTCCTTGCCCTCCCGAAGCTCGGCCTTCTCCAGGGTGAGCATCGAATCCACGTCACCCGGCGCCCCTCCACGCTGGTCGGTTCGACGCTCGTGGGGAGCGCGTTTGCGGCAGGCTGGACGCCCTGCATCGGCCCATTTCTCGGCGCGATCCTCACCTACGCCGCCACCGGATCCCCCGCGATCGGCGCATCGCTCCTGCTTGTCTACTCGCTCGGGATCGGCGTGCCGTTCCTGCTTTCGGGGGTCTTCTTCACCCGCGCCCTCTCGGCGTTCGCGTGGATTCGACGCCACTGGACGGCCGTCAACGTGGGTGCGGCCGCGCTGACGATCCTGGTGGGGGTACTCATGGCGACCCAGCGCCTGGAGATCATCAACCAGAAGTTGAACGGGTTCGGGTTCCGCGGCATTTGAGAGTCCTCACCGTCGTTGGCAACCGGCCGCAGTTCGTCAAAGCGGCGCCGCTGTCGCGGGCGCTGCGCGCGCGCGGGACCGAGATCCTCGTCCACACTGGGCAGCACTACGACCCTGCCCTGGCCGATCTGTTTTTCGACGAGCTTGCGATTCCGGAACCTGACCATCATCTCGGGATCGGCCCTGGCACCCCGGTCGAACAGATCGCTCGGATGCTGAGCGGCCTCGAGCCGATCATGCGACGCGAAGCCCCCGAGGCGGTCGTCGTCCTGGGCGATACGACAACCACCCTCGCGGGCGCGCTCACCGCGGCGAAGTTGGACATCCCGATTGCCCATGTCGAGGCGGGACTCAGGTCGTTTGATCGGTCGATGCCGGAGGAGCAAAACCGCGTCGTGACCGACCACCTGTCGGCGCTGCTGCTCTGTCCAACCGAGAGCGCCGTCGAGAACCTCGAACGCGAGGGTGTTCGCGAGGGCGTTCATCTCGTCGGCGACGTCATGTTCGACGCCTGCCTGATGTTCGGTCCTGTCGCCGCGCGTCGCGACGCAGCCGCGCAGTACGGCGTCGAGGCCGGCGCGTATGTGCTGGTGACGGTCCACCGCGCAGCCGCGACCGACACCCTCCCGGCGCTTCAATCGCTCGTCTCGGTGCTCGAGGCAATCGACGGACCCGCGATCTTTCCCATCCACCCAAGGACCCGAGCGAAGCTCGCCGACGCCGGGCTGCTTGAACATGTCACGGCGATCCCGGGCCTCTCACTCGTTCCGCCGGCCGGCTACCTCGACTTCATGTCGCTCCTTGTGAGCGCTCGCGCGGTCCTCACCGACTCAGGCGGGGTGCAGAAGGAGGCGTACTTCCATGGGATCCCGTGTGTGACGGTGCGAGACACCACCGAGTGGGTCGAAACCGTTCGCGGAGGCTTCAACACGCTCACGGGAATGGACCCTGAGCGCGTTCGGGAAGCGCTGGCGTCGCCGTCGATGCCGGAAACCCGCCCGAGCTACTACGGCGACGGCCACGCGGCGGAGCAGGTCGCACAGGCGATCGTGGATCTCACCGGTCGAGCGTGACGAAGTAGCGAAAGCTCTCGAGTTCGAGGCTCGACTCGTCCGCGATCACACCGACAACTCTCGCGCCATGGGCCTCGAGGAGTCTGGTGACCCGCTTCGGTGACATGCCGAACATCTCGATCGGGGCGAGTCGACCGGTCATTCGGCGGTAGAGCGCATTTCCGATGCCCTCGGGGAGTACGGCCATGACGATTCGTCGAGCCGGGGCAGTCACGCGCCGCACAAGACTCCTGCGTCGGCCCGTGTACTGGAACGCAAGGATCCCACCGGGAGCGAGGACGCGCACAAACGCGGCGAGAAGTCGGCGAGAGGTCGGACGGGGTATGTGCTGGAGAACAATCAACGAGAGGATGAAGTCGACGCTATCGTCGGGGATCGTGGCGAGGTCCGCCGACTCACTTTGGAGATACCGGCAGCGCTCGGGCATCCGATTGTGCTGGTTTGCGAGCGCCAGCATCGAAGGGGCCACGTCCACGCCGGTCACCGTCTCGAAGCGTGCCGCGAGGGCTTGCGTGAGGCGACCGACCCCGCACCCGAAGTCGAGCGCACGACCCCGCGTGACAGACAGGCCAAGGTGAGACGCCTGGTCGATGATGCCGTCGACGTCGGCGTCGCCCGACCGGAAGAACGCCTCGACGTCCCAGCGACCGCCGGCCGTTCCGTCCGCCGGGATGATCGCCCAGTAGGGGTCGGCTTCGCCGTGGGCCTCCCAGGCCGCGGCGAGTCGTTTCGTGCTCATCGCCGACCCCGATCTCGCCGCGCCTGGAGCCGGGGAGTGACGGAACGGCTCCCATTGGTGTCCGGCGACGGCTCGTCACCTGACGGCAAGGCATAGATCGAGGAGTGTGTGAGGCCGCCGACGAGGGCTCGGCCGGGGAGCAGGATGTGGAGCCGCAGGCGCTGCGACACCTCGGCTCGGGACCATCGTCGCGCCTCGATCAGATCAACCACCCCAACTGCCGCCGTGAGCCCGACGACAAGGCCGGCCATCGTGCCGACGCCACCCGTTGCTCGATCAAACGCGAGGAGCAACACGACGCCCAGAAGGAGCAGGATACGGGCGCGCCCCCGCCGGTCGCGAGCATCAGCGGACGTCTCGTAGACCGACGCGCTGGGTGGGGGGAGAAGGTCAGCCATGCCGTTTGTGACCCTGCTTCGGCTGATGATCGTCGCAAAAACAAGCGAGCTCAGCGCGGCCGCCAGGGTTGCTAAAAGGGTCGCGCGGAGCACAAAGGGTTGGTCGACGAGCCAGCCGACCAACCAGTATGCGGCGACGCTCACCGCGGTACCGAGACACGCCGTGCCGCGCCAACGCATCTCCGGGCCGACCCGAACCAGGCGAGGAAGATCTACGAGTGACGCTTCGACCACCGGGTCCTCTCCCCTCGACGAGAATCCCCCAACGGGGGCGACCGTCCTCGTTGGCAGTCGGTACGATACCGCCGCCTTGCGTCTCCACCACCAACCCACATCGTGACGTCGCCAAACCTTCCGGTCGGGGTCGTCGGCCTCGGATATGTCGGTCTCCCTCTTTCGGTGACGCTCGCCGAGGCCGGCGTAGATGTCATCGGTCTCGATGTGTCCAGTCGTGTGGTCGATGGGTTGCGTGCCGGTCGTTCGCACATCGAGGACATCTCCGACGGACGTCTGGGACCCCTCGTCACGGCGGGGACCATTCGCGCCACGTCGCGCTGGGAAGACATGAGCGGTTGCCAGGCCGTCGTCATCTGCCTCCCGACGCCGCTCGACCAGCATCGCGAGCCGGACCTCTCGATCGTCGTCACCGCCGCCGGAGATCTCGCATCCCATCTCGTGCCCGGTCAACTGGTCGTGCTGGAATCGACGACCTACCCCGGCACGACGCGCGGCGAGCTGCGTGAGGCCCTCGAGGAGGGCTCGGGGCTCGTCGCGGGCCGCGACTTCCACTTGGCGTTCTCACCCGAGCGCGTCGACCCCGGACGGGTCGACTTCGACACGAAGACCACACCGAAGGTTGTCGGTGGCTTGACACCCGAATGCACGGCTCGCGCCGCCGCCCTCTATGGGCGCTTCTGCGATCGGGTCGTCGTCGTTGGTAGTCCTGAGGTCGCGGAGATGACAAAGCTCCTCGAGAACATCTTTCGGGCGGTCAACATCGCCCTCGTAAACGAGCTTGCGATGCTGTGCGACCGGATGGATGTCGACGTGTGGGAGGTCATCGACGCCGCCGCGACAAAGCCGTTCGGCTTCATGCCCTTCCGCCCCGGCCCCGGCCTCGGCGGGCACTGCATCCCGATCGACCCGTTCTACTTGACGTGGAAAGCCCGCGAGTTCGACTTCCACACCGAGTTCATCGAACTCGCCGGGAAGATCAACGCCCAGATGCCCGCGTTCTGCGTCGGAAAGGTCGCACAGGCGCTGAACCGCTCGCGCAAGGCACTGAACGGCAGCCGAGTGCTCGTCCTCGGGGTTGCGTACAAACCCGACGTGAGCGACACCCGCGAGTCCCCCGCGCTTCGAATCATCGAACTCCTGCGCCGCGAAGGGGCCGAGGTGAGCTACCACGACCCCCATGTGGCCGCGCTCCCGAAGCTGGGTCTCCTGTCGGTTGAGCTGAGTGACGAAGCGATCGAGGGCTTCGACTGCGCCGTGGTTGTGACCGACCACAAGAACGTCGACTACGTTCAGATCGTCGAGCACAGCGAACGCGTCGTCGATCTCCGAAATGCCCTGCGGGAGGAGTCGGACAAGGTCGTGCGCCTGTGATCAACGTCGGTATCGTCGGCATGAACTATTGGGGGCCGAACCTGGCCCGCAACTTTGCCCGCCTTGCCGACTGCAATCTGGGTTGGCTGTGCGATCTCGACCAAGGCCTCCTCGACCGGCACGCCGTGAGCTACGCAGGGGTGCAGACGACCACCGATCTCGACGAGATGCTGGCCGACCCGGAACTGGACGCCGTCATCATCGCGACGTCGGTTCCGACACATGCCGCCCTCGCGCTGCGCGCACTTGATGCCGGGAAGCATTGTTTCGTCGAAAAGCCGCTTGCCCTGACGGCGGCGGATGCCCGCGCGGTCGCTGATCGCGCCTCGCAGCGCGGACTCACGTTGATGGTCGATCACCTGTTGGTCTTCCACCCGGCCGTCGAGCGACTCAAAGGCTTGATCCAGGACGGCAGCCTCGGGAGCGTCTTCTACCTCTACGGCAACCGCCAGAACCTCGGCATCGTCCGGCCCGACGAGAACGCGCTCTGGAGCCTCGGGCCGCACGACATCTCGGTGATGATCCACCTCGCCGGTGAGGTGCCGATCGAAGCCCAAGCGACGGGCCAAAGCTACCTCCAACCCGGTGTCGAGGACGTCGTGTTCGGCCTCGTTCGTTTCGCCTCGGGGGTCATCGGCCACCTGCACCTGTCGTGGCTCGACCCGCACAAGATCCGACGGATGACCGTGATAGGGGACCACAAGATGGCGGTCTTCGACGACATGGAGTCGGAGCGCAAGCTCACGGTCTACGACAAGGGCCCGATTCCGAAAACCGACAGCTACGGCGAGTACATCCAGGTACGCTCCGGCGATATCTGGAGCCCCAAGATCGCCGCAGACGAGCCACTGCGCCTCGTCTGCCAGCACTTCATTGACGCAATCCAAAACGGGACGGCTCCGGTCGCCGGCGGCGCGGAGGGCGTCGCGGTGGTCGAGGTGCTCGAAGCCATGACGCGATCAATTGCAGAGTCGGGCCGTCCCATTGACCTCACCGCGGGGAGGACCACATGAGCCGAGAGAACCTGTTTCTGGGGGATGGCGTTGTGATCGGTGCGGACGTCGAGATCGGGGCGAACGTGGTGATCCACGCCGGGAGCATCATCGGCGATGGCGTCGTCATCCAGGACAACGTCGTGATCGGCAAGCAGCCGCGCCTTGGTAGCCGCTCGACCGCGAAACGCGTCGATCTCCCGCCGTGTCAGATCGGTGCGGGAGCCGCGATCTGCAGCGGGGCCCTCGTCTATGCGGGCACCACGATCGGGCCGAAGTCGATCATCGGCGATATCGCCTCGGTCCGCGAGCGCTGCACGCTCGGGGAGGGCGTCGTCGTCGGGCGAGGTGTGTGCGTCGAAAACGATGTCGCGATCGGTGCGTTCACGAAGATCCAGTCAAACTCCTACATCACCGCGTACTCGGAGCTCGAGGACCATGTCTTCATCGCGCCTTGCGTGACGACGACCAACGACAACTTCATGGGGCGGACCGAAGCGCGCCACAGCCAAATCAAGGGCGCCATCATCCGACGCGGCGCCCGCGTCGGCGGCGGCGTCGTACTCCTCCCAGGCATCGAGATCGGCGAGGAAGCCTTCGTCGCAGCGGGCGCTCTTGTCACGAAGGACGTTCCGGCCGGCAAGCTCGTCGCCGGAGTGCCCGCGCGTGTGTGGCGCGACGTGCCACCTGAGGAACTGCTCGACGCGCAGTAGCCGGCGCCCGCCTCGCGCTTACGCGCCGGGCTTGCGGACGATCCGAAACAGCGTGTCTCGAAGACCCAGGGCCCGGCGGACCTGAGCCCCGGTGCGGATTTGAACGACTCCGCGGCGGTTTGTCAGCTGGAGTTGCAGGACGCGACCCGATTCACCGCGCGCCAGGATCTTGGTGCGGCGAACGGGACCGGTTCCGAGCAGCGCGCCGAGACGTTTACCGGTGAACGTCGGCGCCGGACTCCACCGGTGGTTCGGTGAGTACAAGCGATCGAATGGGTCGGGGACGCTGACGAGGTAGGGCATCGGCGAGTCGGACGGGAAGATGTTCTTGACGTTCTCGGTTCGGCCACCTGAGGACGAGAAGAAAAAGGCGGTGATCGGGCGACCGTCGTAAACGAGGACCTGCCCTTGGGTCGCGGCAACCGCAGCGGTCGTGCGTGGGTCCTCATCGGCGACGCCGCCGTAAACTTGGCTGCGCTGGTCCGGATACATGTCGAAGGCCCGATCAGGGTGAAGCCCAGCGACCGCGTACGTTCGGGCCGCAACGGCCTGCGCCTGAAGCGCCGCGGCTGCGTTGTCCCCCCACTTACTGGGCATCTCGCGGGGGACCACGCCCCAAAGGTACTGCTCGATGTCGACCACGTTGACGATGTCGATGAGGCCACCGGCCGGAGTCAGGCGCGTGGCGCCCCGATAGGCACGGGCGCCCACCAAGAGCGAACCGTCGGCGTTCATCGGTTGGAGGCGGCCCTGCCCGGGGAGGCGGGCCGCGACCACGCCGCTCGGACCTGTGAGCGCGAAACCGGCGCCGTCGCGGGTGACGATGTAGGAGGCGCCAGCGGCCAGCTGGAGCGCCGTCGGGGGTTGGGCCTGCTCGTCGACGATCTGCCACGCCGTCGTGCTTGACACCGCCACCCGGGCTCGACCGCTCGTGATAAGCACACGCACCGCGCCCGGTTGAATGCTCGCAAGCTGAGCACCCCGGTAGAAGTACCCCAGGATCCGCGGCGCATCCCACCCGGCCAGGGCCGCGCCATACGCTCCGTACTGCGGCATACCGACACCGTGACCGAAGCCTCCGCCTTGGAAGGTGAAGCGAGCGTCAGCCGCGGCAGCGGCCGGGGCGACGCCCATCGCCGAAACGACGACCGTGAGGAGGCGCCGCATCGATGGGCGCAGGCAAGCGATCACGGGAAGGCACGGTAGCCGGGCGCGGTCCACCCCACAAGGTTCGGCGGCTTGCCGGAACCGCCTTCTCACGTGACCCGCCGACATGTTGCACGACATGCGAACGGCGAGTCCAACGACCGCGCACCGTTGACGCAGTTTGCGGCTTGGTGCCTGGAGGTGAGCTCAGCACTGAGCGAGGATCCCCGCCTCGGGAGTGTCAGATCAGACACCAGTCACTCGCGGCGAACCGTTCGTTGGCGTGTCTGGCACCACGTCGCTTGCCACCCTGGTCGGACGCCCGCAGCAGGTGCCTGACACCCCACGCCTTCGCTAGCGGTTGCCGTACTGCGCCTCGTAGTAGCTGCGGTATTCGCCCCGCTTGATGGGCTCCCACCACGCGCGGTTGTCGCGGTACCAACCCACCGTCTCCGCGAGTGACGCCGCAAACGTACGGGCGGGCTCCCAGCCGAGGCCCCGCAGCTTGGTCGTGTCGAGGGCGTAGCGACGATCGTGCCCGGGGCGATCGGCGACGTAGCGGATCAGGGAGTCGTCCCCGCCCGTGAGGGCGAGGATCTCATGGGTGATCTCGATATTTGGAACCTCGTGGCCACCACCGACGTTGTAGACCTCCCCCGCCACCCCTTGATCCATGACGGTCCAAATACCCGTGCAGTGATCCTCGGCGTGCATCCAGTCTCGGATCTGCATCCCGTCGCCGTAGACGGGGAGCGCCTCACCGTCGAGCGCGTTCGTCACGAAGAGCGGAATCAGCTTCTCGGGGTACTGCTTCGGTCCGTACGTGTTCGACCCGCGCGTGATAACGGCGTCGATCCCGTACGTGCGGTGCCAGGCGAGCACCTGGAGGTCCCCGCCGGCCTTACTCGCCGAGTACGGGCTCGAGGGCGAGATGGGATCGGTCTCCCGGAAGGCGCCCTCGACGATCGAGCCGTACACCTCGTCGGTCGACACTTGGAGGAAGCGCGAGACGCCGGCCCGCTGTGCGGCGTGAAGCAGCGTCGCCGTGCCCATAACGTCTGTTCGGATGAACTCGCCAGGGTCAAGGATGCTCCGGTCGACATGGCTCTCGGCGGCAAAGTTGACGACCACGTCGGCGCCCTCGGTCGCCGTTGCGACGACGACTGGGTCGGCGATGTCACCGTGAACGAACTGGTAGCTCGGGTGCGCCTCGACGTCAGCCAGGTTGGCGGGATTGCCGGCGTAGGTGAGCTTGTCGAGGTTCACGACGCTCGCGCCGCGTTCAAGGGCGAGGTGGATGAAGTGCGAGCCGATGAAGCCGCATCCACCGGTGACAAGAAGCTTCATCGGTTGGGTACCTCCGGGGCCGTTTCGGCCGATCGAATGTAGTCACGAAGCGCGTCGCGCCAAGGGCGAAGCCTCGGGGCCCCCGCCTTGGTCACCGCGAGGACCGACCTGGCGGGGCGCGGTGCAGGGCGACCAAGGTCGGCGGTGTGGATCCGCCGGACCTCGCAGGTGACACCGGCCTCCTCGAAGATTGCTTGCGCAAAGTCCGCCCAGGTCACCGAGCCTGCTCCGGCGGTGTGGTAGACGCCTGCTGGAAGGTCGATCAGCGCTTCAAGGGCGGGTGCCAGGTCGCGTGTCCACGTGGGGCAACCGACCTGGTCATCGACGACGTCAACGACGCCGCGCTCACCACCGACACGAAGCATCGTGTCAACGAAGTTTCGCCCATGCCGACCGTAGAGCCATGCGGTTCGAGCGATCCTGACCCCGCCCGGGTGGGCATCGATGGCGGCCTGTTCGCCGGCGAGTTTGGTCCGACCGTAGGCCCCAATCGGGGTGGTCGGGGCATCCTCGACGTAGTCGCTACCGCTCGATCCGTCGAAGACGTAGTCCGTCGAGATGACGACGAGAGGGGTGGCACTCGCGGCCGCGGCCCGAGCGACGTTGCCACTCCCGCCTCCGTTGACCGCGAACGCTTGCGCCTCGCTCGCCTCGGCGCCGTCGACATCGGTCCAGGCGGCACAGTGCACAATCGCTTCGGGGCGAACGTCAGCGACAAATCGCGCGACCGCAGTAGCATCGGTGATGTCCACCTCGAGGTCACATCCGGTGACGTCGTGACGGGCGGACAGGTGCGCCACGAGGTCGCGACCGAGCATTCCGGAGGCCCCGGTGACGAGAATCCTCACGACCGTCCACCGATCACCCCGGGGGCCACCCCGGACCACCACCCGGTTTCAGCGTAGTTCGAAATGTGCGTCACGTTGCGCGATCGATGTCACAGTTCTGTGCCAGTAGGACCACCCGGGCACCGGTCTAGACGATGCCGATCGAGGACGAGTCGCCAACCATGAAGCGGTACGCGCGGGGTTTCTCGTCGGTTCGGGCGATTGTGACCCCACGTCCGACGAGGCTCGCCTCGACGCGAGCGTCGAGGTTCTCGATCCGACTGTCATCGAGAATAATGCTGTGCTCGACCTCCGCGTGACGAATCGTCACCCCGGGAGAGATGGCGGTGTACGGGCCGATGTAGGCGTTCTCGATGAGGGCGCCTGCCCCGATGATCGCCGGCCCGCGTACGCTGGAATCGACGAGCCGTGCACCCGCCTCGAGAACCACGCGTCCCTCGACGGTGCTCCGGACGACCTCACCGTCGATGCGATGCTCCATCACGTCGAGGATCAGGCGGTTGGCTTCGAGCATGTCATCGAGACGCCCGGTGTCCTTCCACCACCCGCTGACACGGTGCGGTTCGACACGCAGACCTCGATCGATCAGGTGCTGAATGGCGTCGGTGATCTCGAGCTCACCACGGGCGGAGGGCTTGATCGCCTTGGCCGATTCCCAGATCGCCGTCGTGAACATGTAGACGCCCACCAGCGCGAGGTCGCTCCTCGGTTCCTTCGGTTTTTCCTCGAGCCGGACCACCTGGTCTCCGGCGAGTTCTGCCACACCGTAGGACTCTGGATCGGGTACCTGTTGAAGCAGGATCATGGCGTCGGGCGCGCTGTCCCTGAAGCGGGTCACAAGCTCAGTGATCCCGTCGCGCAGGAGGTTGTCGCCGAGGTACATGACGAAGGGATGGTCGCCGAGGAAGGGCTCGGCGGTCAGGACCGCGTGGGCGAGACCAAGGGGGGCATCCTGGCGAATGTAGGTCACCCGGATACCGAGCGAGGATCCGTCCCCGACGGCAGCCTCGATCTCCGCGTGGGTGTCACCGACGATGATCCCGATGTCGGTCACCCCGGCATCCCTCAGTGCGGTGAGGCCATAGAAGAGGACCGGCTTGTTCGCGACGGGAACGAGTTGCTTTGCGCTCGTGTGGGTGATCGGCCGAAGGCGCGTCCCAGCCCCACCGGAGAGCACTAAGCCCTTGAGTTCTTTGCCCATGGTCCCGACCCATCCTCTGTCTGAGCGTCAGAAACGTCGATCTCCGAAGCCATGGAGGACACGTTCTGCCTCCCCGTGCGCCACTCTCGACATGGTGGCGCGCCGGTGCGACCTCGCTCGGGGCCGCACGGTCCGGGAGGGTAGCGTACGTATGCCCGTGGTGCCGCCGCAGCCCTGCCCCTACACTCGGCCACCGTGACCCGCGAGCAATGGTTGGACAAGCGCTGCTTCGCCGCATCGGACGGGGAACCGGTCGAGCGACTCGTCGAGGCGAAGCGCACACAGGCGCTGTCGGTCTCTGTGTGCATTCCCGCGCTCAATGTCGAGGGGACGGTCGCGCCGATCGTGGAGGCCATTCGACGGGCGTATGTCAGCCGGCACCGACTCGTCGACGAACTCATCGTCATCAACGGTCCAAGCGACGACGAAACCGCCACACGGGCGAGGCGAGCCGGAGCGATCGTGGTTGACGAGCACGAGGTCTTGCCGAAGGTTGGAGACGGAGCCGGGAAGGGCGAGGCGCTCTGGAAGAGTCTTGCCGCGTCAAGTGGTGACCTCGTGTTGTGGCTCGACTCTGACGTCCACGACTTCGAGCCTGAAGTCGTCCCCGCCATGCTGGCTCCCTTGATCGAGCACCCCTCGATCGACTTCGTGAAAGCCCACTACCGACGGACGTTTGGCGACGAGCCCTCCGGGGGCGGTCGGGTGACAGAGATCTGCGCGCGCCCCCTCCTCAACCTGTTTTTCCCGGAACTGACGGTCTTTGCCCAGCCGCTCGCTGGCGAGGTCGCGGGCCGGCGAGCGCTGTTGGAGGCGATTCCCTTCTGTAGCGGTTACGGGGTTGAGATCGGCATGCTGATCGACGTCTGGCGCCGAGCTGGCATCGGCGCGATGGCGCAGGTCGACCTCGGGTCGCGTCGGCACGACCATCAGGACGTTGCGGCGCTCGGTGAGATGGCCTACACGATCACCCAGGCGGTGCTCCGCCGAGTCGAGGAGGGCGGCAGGGAGGCGGGGACCGATCGGTACCTGAGAGCGGCCGGCGACGGACGGGGTCGCGTGAGCCTCGTCGAGTCGACCGTGCATCTCGCCGAGCGGCCACCCATGGTCGAGATGCCGGGCTACCCGCGGTGACCCGCGCCGTCTACCTCGACTTGGATGGAACCCTGATGGGGCCAGAGGGTGGGCTCTTTCGGGGAGCGGGCGGCGACTTCTCCCTTGCTGGGGCGTGCGCGCTGCGCCTCCTCGCCGAGCACCGCGTGCCGGTGGTCCTCGTCAGCGGCCGCACGCGCGCGCAACTCGCCGAGACTGGCCGACTTCTCGGCGCAGACCGAGTGATCCCGGAGCTCGGCGCCCTCGACTGCGGGTATCCGACCTTGCCGGGGTCCTCGATCAAGAGCACCATCGAGGCGACGGGCATCGTCGAGGCGCTGATCGCGCACGAAGGGGGAAACGTCGAGCGCTTTTCGCGCCCCGGAGTGACCCGGGAAGCGACCATTCTCCTCCGGGGGAGGGTGAGTGCCTCGGCGCATGCGTTCATCGCGACCCGCAGCGCCGGGACGCTTCGCCTGGCCGACAACGGCGCGGTCGGAACCGACGGAGAGCGAGCGTGGCACCTCCTCCCGGCGAGTGCCGGAAAAGGACCGGCGGTTGCCCGCGACCTCGCCCGGTTCGGTCTCGACCCAGCGGGGAGTTTGGCGGTCGGCAACAGCCTCGAGGATCTCGAGATGGGACGCGCGGGCATCCGGATTGCCATTGTGGGAAACGGCGTGGAGGGTAACCCTGAGCTTGCCGCGACCGCCCCGTGGGTGACCGACCGTCACTTCGGGGAGGGTGTTCTCGAAGCAGTGGAGTGCTTCCTTCAGGAGCCTTGACGGCCGCTCGGTGCCGGCGCACCAGGGGGCCACCCCGGACCACCACCCGGTTTCAGCGTAGTTCGGCACGTGTCACACCGTGCGAGCGGTTCGTTTCAACACTGCGACGGGATGCACTCATCTCTGTGACGCCAACATCCGACGGTCGGGTCAGGAGTCCGTCTCGCCGTGGCCGGCAAACCACAGCCCTCCGATCGCGGCGCCAGCCGCGACAAGCTCACCTCTGGTTGCCGCGAGCCGTTCGTCGAGCGAGCGTGTGGTGCGGTTGATGGGGATCGCCGCGCTGAAACCAAGGGCGCGCAGCGCCGCTGGCTCCAGGGTCAGCTCCCCGCACACCGCAACACACGCCACCCCCGCGCCCCGACACATCGCGGCCACGGCAGCCGGCGCCTTTCCGGTGGCGGTCTGCGTGTCGATCCGCCCCTCGCCGGTGATGCAGAGCGCCGCGTCGACGAGGTGCGCCTCGAAATCCAGGGTCTCCAGAATCATCGGTGCCCCCGGTCGGATCGCCGCTTTGAGAATGGCAACCGCTCCCCCGGCGGCTCCACCCGCTGCGCCCGCGCCCGCCAACTCGCGCACGTCAACGCCGGTCGCCTCGCAAAAACGCGCAGCCAAGCTCACGAGCCCTCGTTCGAGGCGCTCGACGGCGTCCGGTGCGGCACCTTTCTGGGGTCCGAACACACGGGCAGCACCACGAGGACCAACCAGTGGACTGTCGACGTCGCATGCGATCTCGATCGGCACCTCAGGCAGTCGCGGGTCGACCGTCGAGAGATCAATGCGAGCCACTCGCGCCATGTCGAGGCCTCGACCGTCGAGTTCTCGGCCGTCTGCGGTGAGGAACCTCACCCCGAGCGCGGCGAGGAGGCCCATCCCACCGTCATTTGTCGCGCTTCCTCCCACGGTCAGGAGGAGTCGCCGGGCCCCGCGATCGAGCGCGGCACGAATCAGCTCGCCCGTGCCCCGTGTCGATGTCCGCTCGGGATCGCGTTCGTCGTCGCGTAGCCGTTCGTACCCTGAGGCCTGCGCGAGCTCGATGATCGCGATGCCACTTGGGAGGAGCCCGAACGCCGCCTCGATCGGGCGCCCGAGTGGGTCGCTCACAACCGCCCCGTGCCGGGTGGCCGCGGTGGCCGCCAGGATCGCGTCGAGTGTGCCCTCGCCGCCGTCTGCAACGGGTACACGCGCCACGTCGACATCGGGCGCCACGATCTTCAGTCCCTCGGCGAGCGCGTCCGACGCCTCCGCCGCACGACACCCGCCCTTGAACGAGGCCGGCGCGACGACGATCCTCGTCACTGGTGAAGGAAGCTCAAGAACGCGGTCCGCCAGAGCTCAGGGTCATCGCTTCCCTCCCGGGCCCGTGCGAGCGCCTCGGCGTCCGCTCCGACAACAATCCGGAAGGGCGGATCTGGCTCCGTCGCCGCCGTCGTGATGACCGCGGCGACGTCCTCGGCGCTCGAAACCTGCATCGCGCGCCACGCCCCGAAACTCTCGCGAAGCGCCGCGAACTGAGCGGAGTACGGCCCCTCCGGGGAGGTCAAGGACCCGGAAACGCGAGTGGCGTTCGGAAAGTCGGTGTCGATCATTCCCGGCTCGATCACGCTGACGCGGATTCCGTGTTCACGCCCTTCGCTGGCGAGCGCTTCCGACACGGCGAGCATCGCGTACTTCGATGCGTGGTAGAAGCCCAGCAGGGGGTTTGTCAGGCGGTCGCCAATCGAGGAGACCTGGATAACCCTCCCGCCGCCATTTGCGCGCATTGCCGGCAGGACCGCCTGCGCCACGGCGGCCGCGCCGAAGAAGTTGGTCTCGAACATCGCCCGAACGTCGGCGAGGTCGGCATCCTCCTGGGCGCCCATCAGCGCGTAGCCGGCGTTGTTTACGAGGCAACCGATCTGACCTGCGCCGAATGTGAGTGCCTCGGCCACACCGCTTCGGATCTGACCCGCGTCGGTCACGTCCAGGGCGACGAGCCGAAGTGACGGATGGTCGGGATAGTCCTCCCGCGCCCGGTCGAGGTCGCGAACACCCGCGGCGACGTTCCAGCCGAGCGACATGAAGCGTTCGACGCACGCCCGACCGACGCCCCGACCCGCGCCGGTGACAAGAACCGTTTGCTGTTGCACCGACGGGAGCCTACTCAGCCAGCGTTGACGCTTGCGGTCGGTGTGACGTCGACGACGAGCGCCGGAAGGCGGAGCGTGAAGGTGCTCCCGACGCCGGGCGTCGAGTCGAGCTCGACGCCTCCGCCATGCGCCTCGGCGAGCCCCCTCGCAATCGCGAGACCAAGACCCGTCCCCCGCCCTTCCCGAGATGGATCGGCGCGGTAGAAGCGGTCGAAGACAAAGGGCTGGGCATCTTCTGAGATCCCCTCGCCCGTGTCGCAGACCGCAAGGAGAAGCGACCCGTCCGAGCGCGAGACGCGCAGATCCACGCGACCACCGTCGGCGGTGTGGCGTAGCGCATTGTCAAGGAGGATCAGGAGAATCTGCTCCACCCGTGCGGGGTCGATGTTGGCGACAAATGGACCGGTGGAGGCAATGGCGCAGGCGAGACCGACGCCCTCTCGCGCGAACAGGAGGTACCGAGACTCGACGACCCCCTCGGCCAGCTCCAGCAGGTCGACGTGGCTCGGCTCGAGGGGAAGCGCGCCGCTATCGAGGCGGGCAAGCTCAAGCTGCTCGACGACCAGCCGTTCGAGGCGCTCGGCTTCTTGCGACATGCGGTCGAGGAACTCACGCCGATGGACGCTACTCATGCGCTCGTCCTCAAGGAGTTCGAGAAAACCCTTCAGCGCGGTGAGCGGGGTCTTTAGCTCATGGGACACGTTCGCGATCAGATCGCGGCGAGCCCGCTCAAGACGCCGCTGATGGGTCACGTCATGCAGGGTCAGCACGACCCCAGATGTGCGGGGCAGGCGTGACGCGTTGACGGTGAGGACGCGGCCATCCGCAAGGGTAATCGCCTCGATCTCCGCCTCCGAGTTGGGGTCTGCGAGGACCGCACGGATCTGCTCCGGGAGGGCTCCCGGGAGATCATCCAGCGACGCATCATCAGCAGCGATCTGGTCGCCGAGATAGGCAGCCGCGGCGGGATTTGTGACGGTCAGCTCACCAGCAGGTCCGACGGCGACAACGCCCTCTTCAAGCGACGCCACGAGCTCACGGATACGGTCGCGCTCGCTCGTGGTGGTGTCGACGAGCTCGGCAAGGCGACCCGCCATGCGATTGAGGCCGCCGGAGAGTTCCGCCAACTCGCGCGGCGAGGTGTCTGGCGCCCGCGCGGTGAGGTCCCCTCCGGCGAGGGTCGAGGCGGTCGTGGCAAGTCGCGCGATGCGGTGGGCGAGGAGACGTGAGATGACAAGTCCGACGAGCGATGCCAACGCAAGGACCGCCGTGACCGCCAGGAGAACGCGCGTGCGAAGGATGGCCACCTGGCGGTTCAGGTCCGGGAGTTCGAGGTCGACCTGGGCAACGGCGCCATCGGGCAGGTCGGTGGTGAGCGGGTTAAAGGGAATGGGAATCCCGATGCGCAGGGCACTGCCGTCCTCGGTCGGTGATCGTGTCGCCTGCCCGGTCGTGCCAGCCGCCCGAGCCGGAGCCGAGATCTCGCTCGTCGGAAACTCGGTGAGAAACCCGTTCCGCGCGAATGCGTCGCCCTTCCAACGCGTGCCCTCGCGGTGAAATAGCGCGGCCTCGACCTTGCCGGGAAGGTCTCCCGAGATTCCACGCACGAACGCTTCCGCATCTGCCTGCGAAAAGAACCCGGCGAGGTCGCTGCTTGCGTGGCGCAGCACCACCGCGCGCGTCTCTTGAAACGACCGGTCCTGCTGCTGCTGCTTCACACTCGGTTCGAGACGCGGCAGAAGCACGACCAGCACCGCGATGCTCGCGACCATGCCGACGGCCACGAAGGCCGCGACGAGCCAAGCCTGAAGGCTGACCCGGCGCAGCGGATGTCTCACCCGACGCCGTCCTCCCGGCCGAGCGCGTAACCGACGCCGCGAACGGTCCGAATGAGCAGCGGGCTGGAGGCGTCGCGCTCGATCTTCTGACGCAGATGGCGCACGTGGACGTCGACGCTTCGCAGGTCACCGTAGAAGGAGCCCTTCCAGAGGTGGTTCATCAGCTCCTCACGGGTGAAGACACGGCGCGGCGAGCGGGCGAGCTTCAGAAGGATCTCGAACTCCGAGTAGGTGAGGTCGACCGTGTCGCCCTCGCGGGTCGCGGTACGGGCGACCGGGTCGATCTCGAGCTCGCCGACTCGGATCGCCTGTTCCTGATCAGGTTCGAGGCGGGCGCGTCGAAGGTTGGCCTTGACCCGCGAGACGAGCTCACGCGGAGAAAAGGGCTTCGTGACGTAGTCGTCGGCCCCGAGCTCGAGCCCGAGAACCTTGTCGAGTTCCTCACCGCGAGCCGAGAGGATGATGATCGGCACGGTTCGCTCAGCACGGATCCGGCGGCACACCTCGAGGCCGTCGACACCGGGGAGCATGAGGTCCAGGATGACGAGGTCGATCGTCTCCTTCGTGATCAGCTCGAGGGCCTCATCCCCGCGAGCGGCCATGATGGGATCAAACCCGGCCTCTCGCAGCGAGTACTCGACGATCGTTCGAATGGACGCCTCGTCGTCAACGACGAGGATGCGTTCGGCCACGCGCAGAACCTCCTCCGTGGGTCAGCGTACGCCGATTGTAGTTGGCTTCCGGTGGCGACCCCCGAAAACCAGTTTCCCTTGGACGTCGGAGCCACCTTAACCAGAGCTTCGCACGGGTTGGAGCCGATTCTCATGTTTGCGCCCTACCGTGGCATGAGATCGAGCAATGGGCGGATACTCCGCGAAACCGCACGACGAGGTAACGACTGATGGCAGAGTCCCCCTACCCGGGCCCCTACGACACGCAGCGCCTTCCGCCCCTCTCAGGGGAAGTCCCCCCTCCAGGCGAGCGGCCCACCGCCGAGCTGCCTCCGCTCCGACCCGGCGAGGATCCGTCACGGGTTGCTGGCGGCCTCACACCGCGGCCCCGGCGGGTCGTCTCCCAGCTCGCCGTGCCGGCAGCGGTCGGGGCGCTCGCGACCCTCGCCGTCCTCGCCGCGACCGACAACTTCGGGCGCACGACCGAGAGGGTCGTCACCGAGACCGCGCTCGTCCCTGCGCCGACCGCCATTCCGAATGCCACCGACGGCTCCGCGACGGTCGTTCCAGCGAAGGCCGCGAACTCGATCCAGGGAATCATCAAGGCAAACGCCCCGGGTCTCGTGAAGATCGAGGTCAGCTCCGGCGGCCGAAGCGGCACCGGATCCGGATTTCTCATCGACAGTGCCGGGCACATCGTCACCAATCAGCATGTGGTGGAGGATGCGTCGACCGTCACGGTGGTGTTCCTCGACAAGAGCACCCGCCAGGCGAAGGTCCTCGGGACAGACCCCACAATGGACATCGCGGTAATCCAGGTCACCGACCCGCCGCGTACCGCAAAGTCGATCGCGCTCGGATCGAGCCGCGCCCTCAGCGTGGGCGATCCGGTACTCGCCATGGGAAATCCGCTCGGCCTCGAGCAGACCGTCACGACCGGAATTGTCTCAGCCCTGAAGCGCGAGATCGAGGCCCCGGATAGTCGGTCCCGGATCCAGAACGCGATCCAAACCGATGCCGCCATCAATCCCGGTAACTCGGGAGGTCCGCTTCTGGATGGGACTGGACGGGTCGTCGGGATCAACAGCCAGATCGCGAGCCAGAGCGGTGGCAATGAGGGCATCGGTTTTGCGGTGCCGATCGATAGCGCAAGACCGATTGTCGAGTCGATCATCAGATTGGGACGGCCACAACATGCGTGGATTGGCATCGGTGGGTTTGAGTTCTCACCCGACCAGGCGAACCGCTTCGGCGTTTCGCGGCCAGGCGGCGGGCTGAGCGTGGAGTGCGTCGTCGCGGACGGACCGGCGCAGCGCCAGGGAATCAAGGGCGACAAGTCGCACGGGAAGGCCGCAGACGTCTTCGACACCGTCGACGGGCGCCCGATCGGGGACTTCGCCGACCTGAACGCCGCGATTGCCTCACGTCGAGTTGGTGAGACGATCAAGATTCGGGTGCTCCGAGGAGGGAAGGCCGTCGACCTCGACGTCACCCTCGGCGATCGGCCCGCGAACACGAACTGCTGAGCGGGCCTGATGCTGACGTCACCGCGCGGCCGGAGGACGATGCCCGTTCTGCGGTTGTGGCCAGTACGGGAACGTCGGCCGGCCCTCTGGCCTTCGCCACGGTCCCCCGCACGAGGAACGTGACGTTCTAGAATGAAGCGGTGGAGACTCGCCCCCGAATTCGCCCCGCGGTCGCGGCGGATGGTGGGGTGATCGCGAGGATCTACGACGAGGGTATTGCGAGTGGGATTGCCACCTTCGCCTCGGGGCGGCACAGCGCCGAGGAGCGCGTCCACTGGCTCGATGCTCGCTCCGAGCGGGCCCCGGTCTACGTCGCCGACGACGGTGGTGAGGTCCTCGGTTGGTCGGCGCTCGCTCCGTTCTCGCACCGCCCCTGGTACGACGGCGTCGCCGAGTACACCGCCTACGTCGCAAACGAGGCCCGTGGCCGGGGACTCGGTCGGCAGATGCTCGACCACCTCATGCGCGTCGCGCCGACCCTCGGCTACTGGAAGCTCGTCGGGATGATCCTTCCCGAGAACACTCCCGGGCTCTCGCTGGCACTCGGCGCCGGGTTCCGGATCGTCGGGACCCACCAAGGCCACGCCCGCAAGGACGGTGTCTGGCGCGATGTGACGCTTGTGGAGCGCCGCCTGGAGAACGCTCCGGGATGACGTGAGCGCCCTCCTCATCCGTACCCCCTCGCTCGACTATTCGGACGCCTGGCAGACGCAGCGCCGCCTCGCTGACGCTCGGCGCCGTGACGCCATTCCGGACGTCTGCTGGCTGCTCGAACATCCGCCGACCTACACCTACGGGCGTCACGCGACGAGAGACGACCTCTTCGACGACGACGAGTCGCTTGCCCGATGCGGCGCGTCGTGCCACGCGGTCGATCGAGGTGGGCAGATGACCTGGCATGGCCCAGGGCAGACCACCGGCTACGTCATCTGGAACCTTCGCCCGGGAAATCGAGTCCGGGACTTCGTGTGCGCGCTGGCGCTTGCCATGGCCGACGCGACCGAGCTCGACCAACTCGCGACCGACGACGGGAAGGGCCCGGGCCTCTACCGGCGGGGTCGCAAGCTCGGGAGCGTCGGGATCCGCGTCGAGGGTGGGGTGACGACGCACGGGCTCGCGCTCAATCGCGATGTCGACCTCAGTTGGTTTGCGCGGATGACGGCCTGTGGGGCCCCTGAGGTGGCGGCGACATCGATTCGCGTCGAGGGCGGCGATCCCGATCGGGTGGGCCTCGAAGCGCGGCTTGCCGACGCGCTCGCCCGACGCCTCGGTCGCCCTTTCGAGGAGGTCACGATCGAGACACTCCTCGAGGACCTCTCGTCCGTCAGTTAGCCCGCTTGGGTCGGACAGATGGCGTTCTTCTATCCGACCCAAGCGGCACGTGCGGGTCAGCCTGCCCGGCTCGTTCCTACGTCCGCTCTACGCCTCAGTCGGCCGAGAAGACGGCCCGCGTCGTCGGCGATCCATTCGGCCGTGGCGATCGCGGCGATCAGCGCGCAGAGCGCCGGCCGGTGGTTTGCCAGCCAAAAGAGTGGAATGAACATGGCGACCCCAAGCAATCGGCGAATCAACCAGGCAGTCCACTCACGCCGAGGTGTCCGGCCGCGCGGCTCAGCTGCCGAGGACACCGAGCACCCCCACACCGGTCGCGCATCCGACACCCGTGTCGACGCCGATCAACCATGGATTCTTGAACCGGACCCCCCTGGCCGAGGCCCAGGCGCCGGTGGCGCAAGCGACGATCCTGTCGCCCATCGTCGAGGTCGCGGCCTTCGCCGCGCCGCCGAACCAGCGAAGTCCGCTCCCCGCCTTCGAACCCGCGCGCTTCAGCCATCCGGGAACCCAATGGGGGTCTGCGACGACGGGATAGGTCACACCCTCGGCAAGGTGAGTCACGTGAAGGGTGAGCATGTCGTCGCTCACGGTGAGCCACGTCGTCACGGCGACCCCGGCGGCGTCGCGGGCCCACGGCTCGTCGACCGATGCGACGACCCGGCCACCAGCGCCGATCACCTCCGCCCCGCCGCCCGCGGTGAGACGGAGCGCCTCCTGCCCAGGTAGCTCGACCGTCCAGGAGTACTCCTCCGGAGCCTCTGTGCCACGGATTTGGGTGAAGGTCTCGATCCCGCCCGAGTCGGGCCGAACCAGGGTGTCGGACTGCTCGCCAGTGTTTGCGGAGATCACGGCATCACCACCGGCGACAAGGAGCGGCGCGCTCGCGTCGAAGTCAACGTCCGTTGGGACTACCTCGAGGCGCCCCACGGTCGTGGCAAGGGAGAACCCCTCAGACGGATCCCGGGCGATCACCGCCCGGCCCACCGTCCCGGCGACGGTGAACTGGTCGGCGCCGGCGCGAAGGGTCGGGTCGGAGCGGACTCCCGCGAGTGTCTCGGCCTCAGATGGTGCGACGGCCTCTGGGACGACCTGACCGAGCGACGTTGCTGCCTCCCGGGCGGTCACCGCGGCGACCTCGACGTCGGGGTCGTCCCCCTCGACGGCGAGCAGGGTCGCTGGAAGGGCGATTGCCGCCAAGGCAACCGCAAGGAGCGGAATGGTCATGCGTTTCATGGCGCCTCCAAGTTGTTGGAACGGGCCATGACGCTAGGTTGGATGCCTGTGACAGCGCTCCACGCGGGCGTGTCAACTTCGAAACATCTCAAGCGCGCTACGCGATGAGTCGCTCCCATGCGACGAGCGTTGCGGCGACGAGCGCGTCCGCGTCCGGGTCGATGCCCGCCTCGGCGAAGACGCGCGCGACCGTGTCCGGGTCGAGTTCGAATGGTTCGAGGTCGGGATGGGCCACACGCAGACGTTCGGCCAAGGCCTCCGGAATCACAGCGTGTTGACCGCGGCCGCCGCCGCGAGAACCGCGATCATCGCCCCGTAGCCGATGTACTGAAGCAAGAAGAGCACAACCGAGAGCCCCAGCAGCACAATCGCCAGACCACCCCAAACGGCTTTCGGGAGTCCCCCGGCGCCGAGGGTCCAGCCCTCCTCGGGCGGCCGCAACGACCGCTTACGCTCCAATGGCCCGTCGCTCACGCCACCAGACTAGTCGACCCGTCGCCGGATCCCAGCCCGCCCCGGCGCGGGGTCGGTTACCATCACGGTGCGATGCCCCGCGACGACGAATTCATCTCCGGCTTCCGGCGCCTGCATCACAACTTCGACGAGCTGTTTGCGGAGCTTCTCGAGGGCCGTCAGCGAGGTTCTGGGCGCAGGGCCCCCGCGGACGTCTACGTCATCGAGGATCCTGCCGCGGTCGTCATCGAGATCGACGCCGCGGGTGTTGATCCCGACGCCGTCGACATCGAGCTCGAGGGAACGCTGCTTGTCATCCGTGGTGAGCGTCGACGCACACCGGGCCAGAACCGGGTCTACCACCACGCCGAGATCGACTGGGGAACGTTCGAGCGCCGGATTGAGCTGGGTGTCGCGGTGAGCGGTGAGCTCGCAAGCGCCAGGTATGAATCCGGTCTCCTGGTGATCACGTTGCCGCTCACCCAATCGAAGAGCCAGCGGCGCGTCCCGATCAGCCTCCAGGGCGCCGAGTGAGCTCTCCCGCGCCAAACGGGCGGACCAAGCACGTGGTCCGCGAACTCCCTGTGCTCCCACTCAAGGGCGCGGTCGTCTTCCCGGAGGCCATCGCGCCACTGGCGGTCGGCGAGCAGCGCTCCATCCGTCTGATCGACGACCTTATGAACCGGCCCGAACGGGAGCTGGTGCTCGTCGCAAGCCGCGACGAAGACGCCACCGAGCCCGCCCCGGATCAGCTGTACGACATCGGCACCGTCGCCGAGGTGCAGCGCCTGCTGCGCGTTCCGGATGGGTCGCTTCGGATCCTCGTCCACGGCCTTTCCAGGGTGAGGATCCTCGACTACCCGAAGACCGAGCCCTTCCTGGTGGCCCGGGTCGAGGCGATTCCCGACCGGATCGGCAGGCGGCGCCAAGTTGACGCGCTCGGGCGCAACCTCCAGTCGATCTTCAGCAGGATCGTGGACCTCGTCCCCTACCTCCCGGACGAGCTCCAGATGGCCGTCGCGAACATGGACGATCCGGGAGCGCTCTCGCACCTGATCGCATCCACGATGCGGCTGTCGAC
The DNA here is from genome assembly GCA_031376285.1 of Actinomycetes bacterium. Taxonomy (GTDB): domain Bacteria; phylum Actinomycetota; class Thermoleophilia; order Miltoncostaeales; family Miltoncostaeaceae; genus JANMDN01. Next base: position 21,347 of record JANMDN010000076.1, on the reverse strand, counting down.
AGACGAGAAGCAGGAGCTGCTCGAGGAATCGAACGTCGAGCGGCGCTTGCGGCGGCTGACCGTGCTCTCGAACCGCGAGGTCGAGGTACTCGAGCTGGGCGCCAAGATCCAAAACGAAGTCCAGTCCGACATGGAGCAGAGCCAGCGCGAGTTTTTCCTGCGTCAGCAACTCAAGGCAATCCAGGAAGAGCTGGGCGAGGCGGACGAGACCCAGGCCGAAGTCAACGAACTCCGGGCCAGGCTCGACGAACGGGAGCCGCCGCCCGAGGTTCGCGTTGCCGCCGAACGCGAACTCGACCGGCTCGCGCGCATCCCCCCCGCGTCTGCCGAGCACTCCGTCATTCGCACCTACCTCGACTGGATCGTCACGATTCCCTGGAATCAGACGACCCAAGACAACCTCGACCTCAAACGCGCACGCAGGATCCTCGACGAGGACCACTACGGGATCGACAAGGTCAAGGACCGGATCCTCGAACAGCTCGCGGTCGCGCGGCTGAAGCCCGATGCCCGTGCGCCGATCCTGTGCTTTGTCGGACCACCCGGCGTCGGGAAGACCTCCCTCGGCCATTCGATCGCGCGAGCGCTCGAGCGAAAGTTCGCGCGCATCTCGGTCGGCGGTGTTCGCGACGAAAGCGAAATCCGAGGCCACCGCAGGACCTATATCGGCGCGATGCCGGGGACGCTTGTGCGGGCATTGCGCGACGCCGATTCGATGAACCCGGTCTTCATGATCGACGAGATCGACAAGATGGGAAGCGACTACCGCGGCGACCCGTCCTCAGCGATGCTCGAAGTGCTCGACCCGGCACAGAACAGCTCGTTTCGGGACCACTACTTGGACCTTCCCCTCGATCTCTCGCGGGTGATGTTCATCTGCACGGCGAATGTGCTCGACACCATCCCCCGGCCGCTTCTTGACCGGATGGAGGTAATCCAGCTCTCGGGATACACCGAGGAGGAGAAGCTCCACATCGCGCAGCGCTATCTCGTTCCACGCCAACTGGACGCAACTGGGGTGACGGCCAAGCAGCTGCGCGTCTCTGACCCTGGGCTTCGGACGATCATCGGCGAGTACACCCGCGAAGCAGGGGTGCGCAACCTCGAACGGCGGATCGGCGCCGTCGCCCGGCGCGTGGCCAGCCGGATTGCGACCGGCGAGACCAAGCGAGTCACGGTGGGCACGCAAGCCGTTCGCGAAATCCTCGGCCACGAGCGCATTCACAACGAGACCATGCGCCGCACCCGAGAGCCGGGCGTCGCAACCGGCCTGGCGGTCACCGGAGCTGGCGGCGAGATCCTCTTTGTCGAGGCGAGCACGATGCCGGGAACCGGTCGCCTGACCGTCACGGGCCAGCTCGGCGACGTGATGCGCGAGTCCGCCCAGGCGGCGGTCACATACGTGCGAAGCAACGCGACGAGCCTGGGGCTCGGCCTTGCAGACGATTTCTTCCAGCGCACCGACATCCACCTTCATGTGCCCGCGGGCGCCGTCCCGAAAGACGGGCCGTCCGCAGGCGTGACCCTGACGACCGCGCTCGTCTCAGCGCTCTCTGGTCGACCGGTAAGTCCATCGGTTGCGATGACGGGTGAGATCACCCTGAGCGGGCAGGTGCTCCCGATCGGCGGCGTGAAGGAGAAGGTCCTGGCGGCGCGCCGGGCCGGGATTCGGACCGTGATCATTCCGCGGTTGAACGGCGAGGCACTCGAAGACGTGCCGCCTGAGCTTCGTAAGGAGATGCGCCTCGTCCTCGCCGACCGGATCGAGGAGGTCCTCGCGGTGGCAATCGTTCCACGTCGCGGCAGGCCGCCGGGAGCCCGCTGATAGCCTTCCAGCCGTTCCAGCTATCCCGACGAGGAGTTCACTATGGCAGTTGACATCGGACACGAGGCGCCGGACTTCACCCTGAAGGACCGCGAGGGAAATGACGTCTCGCTGTCGTCGTTTCGGGGCCAGAAGAACGTGGTACTCCTCTTCTACCCACTTGCCTTCTCCGGTGTCTGCACGACCCAACTCACTGAACTCGGTGCCGGGTACGACACGTACGCCGACGGAGATGCTCAGGTCGTCGCGGTCTCGGTCGATTCCCGCTTCTGCCAGGGCGCATTCCAGGACCAAGTCGGCGCGGACGAGGCGCTCTTTCTTGCCGACTTTGAGCCGAAGGGCGCGGTCGCCAGGAGCTACGGCGTCTACCTCGACATCGGCTGGTCGACTCGCGCGGCGTTCGTTATCGACAAGGCCGGCGTCGTCCAGCACGCCGATGTGATGGCGGTCCCGACCGACCGGCCCGATGAAGCCACCTACCTCGCGAGCCTCGCAACATGCGCCGTCTAGGACGCAAGCTCGCCGGACCGCGTTCGGTTGAAGCAGACGCTCCGTCCGCCCCGGGAACGTGCGCGCACCCGCCGTGCACGTGTCCTCCGGCCGAAGGGTCTCCGCACTGCTCCGACTGGTGCGCGACCGCCCAGGGCGGCGAGTGCCATTGCCACCACGGGTCGTGCCACGCCCCACACCATCACTAGATGGTTGAGGATCGCCGCGCGGTGTAAGCAGTCCGTTAGGGGCAGATTGGCGATCGGCGTCGGGGGTTGTGCCCCAGGGCACGGCTCGTAGGGTAGCCCGCATGCCTCCTTTCCCTTCATCACACTCCCACAGGTCTGCCAACATTTGGATTGGCGCCGCGGCGCTCCTCACGGTCGCGGGAGGGAGCGCGATCGCCGCGTTCACCGCCGGCAACGTCGACCTTCAGACGGCGACCATCCGACTCGACGGCGCCGCACCGGGCGACGCCCTCGGATCGTCGGTCGCCGCCGCAGGTGATTTCAACGGGGACGGGCGCGGCGACCTCGTCGTCGGCGCTCCGGGAGCCGGCCGCGGCGGCATCATCGCCGCTGGGGCGGCGTTTGTTATCTACGGCCAACCTGGCTTTACGAGCGTCGACGTCGCCAACTTGGGAACAAGGGGCATTCGAATTGACGGCATGAGCGCGGGCGACCGCTTGGGGCAGTCGGTTTCGACGGCTGGAGACGTGAACGGCGATGGGCGTGCCGACGTGATCGTCGGAGCGCCAGGGTTCGACGCGGCCACCGATCGCGTTGACACCGGTGCCGCCTACGTCATTTACGGGCAGGTCGCTGGGGGAAACGTCGACCTCGGCGCGCTCGGCGCCCGAGGGGTCCGTGTCGATGGCGCTACGGCCGACGACCAGCTGGGTGGCTCCGTCACAAGCGTCGGAGACACCAATGGTGATGGCCGCGGCGATCTACTCGTCGGCGCGGCGGGCGCCGACCGTCGCGGCCGGACCGAGTCGGGTGCAGCGTTCCTGATCCTCGGTCAGCAGACCCCGACCAACCTCGATCTGCAAAACGCGCCCGCGGCGCGCGCGGTCGCCATTGACGGAGCGGCGAGCGAAGACACGACCGGCACCTCGGTCGCAGGCGCGGGCGACGTCAACGCCGACGGCCGACAAGACATGCTGATCGGCGCAAACCTCGCGGACCGCCCTGGCGCGATGCCCGCCGCCACCGGGGAGGATGCCGGCGCGGCCTACGTCGTGTTCGGCGCGGCCACACCCGCGAACGTCGACCTCAACGCCACAGACACCGCATCCATTCGAATCAACGGATCGCTTGCAAGTGACTCCGCCGGATTCGCGGTGACCGGCGTCGGCGACGTCAACGGCGATGGGCGAGCAGACGTTGCGGTCGGGGCTCCAGGGGTCGACCTCCAACTGGGCGCCGATACCGGCGCAGCCTACGTCGTCTACGGTCGCGCTGGCGCGGCGGGGGCTGCCCACTCGGTTGACCTCGGAGCGCTCGGCGGCGAGGGACTGACGATCGAGGCGGGACGAGCAGACGACCGCGGCGGGTCAGCGCTCTCGGCTGGCGACTTGAACCGCGATGGTCGGGTCGACCTTCTTGTCGGCGCGCCGAATGCCAAAAACAACAACCGCTCGCGCTCCGGATCCGGGTATCTCCTTTTCGGCCAGCAGCCGTGGGTGGCAACGAACCTCGCGACGAACACGCAGCAAATGCGGCTCGACGGAGCCGCGGCAAGCGACGAAGCGGCCACCGCAATGGCCGCGGCGGACGTCGACGGCGACGGGACGCTCGACCTGGCGGTCGGAACGCCTGGGGCCGATCAGAACGGGCGACTCTCGTCGGGATCGGTGTCGTTGATCCTGAACGCCCTGCCAGCGCCACCGCCACCGACGCCGGGTCCGACACCACCACCGGCGAAGGATCCCCGCATTCCCGACACCACCGGGATCAAGAAGCCGTTCGTGCTGAGGGCCGGGCCGGTGCTGCTCGTTGCGTCGAAGGAGATCTCCGGGGCAGCGCTTCGCAAGGAGGGCTGCGTCAAGATGCGGGTGCAGTCGAGCGCGGTCGGAAGCGCAGCGGTCCTGATCCGACCGAACCTCCGCAAGCGTTCCGCCGCTCTCGGACAGAAGGTTGCTCCCTTTGCGACGCCGGGGGCCCGTCCCGTGTGCGTCAAGTTCAAGGGTCTCAAGGATCTCAAAAAGCTTCCACCCGCAGTCCGAGTGAGCATCTCCTCGAACATCAGTGGCGCGAAGTTGAGCGCTTCGCGAGTGGTGCTCCTCAAGAAGTAGCGACCTGAGCCCTCGCCCCGAGCGTTAACTTGAGGGCGCGGCGCTCCGAGGCGACTTGGTGAGCGCGAGCTGGCCGCAGGCGGCGGCGATGTCCGCGCCGCGCGATCTGCGGACCGACGCTTCGATCCCAGCGCGGGCCAACACCGCCACGAAGCGCTCACGACGGTCGACGGAACTTGCCCGGTACGGGCCCGCCGTCGGGTTGTACTCGATCAGATTCACATGGAAACGTCCGTCGCGAATGACCGACGCAAGTTTCTTCGCCTGCTCAGGCGAGTCGTTCACACCGTCGAGCAGCAGGTACTCGATGAAGATGCGTCGGCCGGTGGTGTCGCAGTAGCGGCGGCAGGCGCCCAGAAGGGTGGCGATCGGGTAGCGCTTGTTAATTGGCATCAGCCGCGACCGGGTCTCGTCGTCTGCCGCATGGAGCGAGATCGCGAGTCGGACCGGAAGGGGGTGTTCGGCGAGCTCCGCGATGCCTGGCACCCATCCGGCGGTCGAGATGGCAATCTTACGTGCGGAGATCCCAAGCGTTTCGGGGTCGTTCATCGCACCGCAGGCGGCAAGGACGGCGTCGAGGTTCTGGAGCGGCTCACCCATTCCCATGAAGACGACGTTTGCGAGGCGCGCGCCGTCGCGCTCGGCGACCGCCGACGCAAGGAGCGCCTGGTCGACGATCTCGCCGGCGCTCAGGTCCCGACCCGGACCAAGCATTCCCGTGGCGCAAAACCCGCAGCCGAGTGCACAGCCAACCTGGGACGAGACACAGAGGGTTCGGCGACCACGGGCGTGCGCGATGAGGACGGCTTCGTAGGGCCGCCCGTCACTTGCGCGCAGGCGCCATTTGATCGTGCCGTCGGTCGAGGTCTGCTCGGTCTCGGGCGTGAACGACCACAGCGGCGCGGCCTCGGCGAGGCGCTGTCGGAGGGGTTTCGAGAGGCTGGAAACCGCCTCCCAGTCCATCGCCCCGTGGCGTTTGGCCTGGAGGACCTGGCGCGCGCGGTAGGCCGGCTCGCCCCACTCGGTGAGCAGCTCGGAGATGGTCTGCGGGGGTGTCTGCGTGGTGTCCATCGACCGAGCAGCGTAGCGGTACGGGCTGGGTCGCCGCGCCACAGGCCACAATCGGCACAGAGTTGAGGAAGAAAACGCCTGCGCCGACACCGTACTTCCGCATACGATGAAACCGGGTGGTGGTTCGGGGTGGCCCCTAGCGCGCGGGCGCGCGCGACGTGATGTGCGAACTCAGCGCGGGGCGCCAAGAAGCGCGTCCGCCAGACGTCGGAGCTCATCCGGGATGTCGCCCCCGGGCTGTATCGCGATCTCGTCGACGCCGTCGCGCCCGAGGTCCACGACGCGCTCACGAAGTTCGTCGGCCGTTCCCGTCAGGCTGAAGCGCCGAATGTTCTCGGGTGTGGCGAGATCCCGGTCCTCGGGCAGTGTCAGCTCCACGAGGTGGCCTCGATGAAGCTCCTGATGGCGCCGCTCAGCCGGGAGCCGGGCGTTTATCCGTGCGATGTAGTCCTCGGCGGCCGTGCGAAGCTCGGGACCGAGACCCTCGATGCGCCACGGCTGCTCAGCGAACGCGTGAAACGCGACGCCCACGACCGGCCCCACGGCCGCCGCAATCCGCGGGCTGTCGAGCGGCTCCCCAGCCTCGGCCACCGACCCCACAGCGTGAACGACCATGGTGAGGTCCGGACCGAGGGCTTCGCGTACGAGGGCGAGCCCTCCCGGGTAGAAGATGCCGGTCATCGCCCCGTCGCCGACCCGGCGCGCGAGCGCCTGCGCCTTCGGACCGCGACAGGACACATAGATGGCGACCTGCCCGTCCCCAGGAGCCCCCGGAACCGGAATTGGGAGGATCGGCTTGCCTCCCTCAACGTGCGGCCATTCCTCGCCGCGCAGGAGCGCCCGGAGCGAACCGACCTCCTCCTCGAGCCGACCGAGCGCGACCGGGCCGAGGCCAAGCGTGAACCGGCCGGTGAAGCCCGCTCCGATCGCAACCCGCAGGCGCCCAGGGGCCAGGCTGTGTAGGTGGCGAAGGGCACTCGCCGTGGCCACCGGGGCCCGCAGGCCGGGCACGAGCACTCCGATGCCGAGACCGATCCGCGACGTCCGCGCGGCGCCAAGCGCGAGGGTGATGAACGGATCGGCGTAAAGCAGCGGCGAGTCGTACACCCAGGCGCAGTCGAAGCCGAGTTCATCGGCGAGCGCTACGTGATCAGGCGTCGCCGACACCGGCGCGAAGAAGACTGAGACGCGCACCTTGCTAGGCCTCCTGTTCGGCGGAATGGGTTTCGGCGTACGGGACGACCTCGCGGAAGTTTCGCCGACCGACGGTCAGAACGAAGGTCGCCAGCATCACCGCGAACACGGAGAAGATCACGAGCGCTTTCGGGGTGCCGATCGCGTCGCTGGTGTAGCCGAGGGCGATCGTCGGGAAGGTCCCTGAGTAGGCGCACATGTAGAGCGCCGACAGGAGCTTGCCGCGCTCGTGGATCGGGACCACCGTGCCGCAGATGATCGTCCCGCCCTGGAGAATGAAGCCGTTCGTGAAGCCGATCAGAAATGAGGCGACGACGATCAACCAAACCGAATCGAACGCCCCTGCAAGGGGGACGAGCGTCGACCAGATAGCCGAGATCCCAACCCCTCCCATGACCGCTCGGCGTGGATCGAGCCGGCCGATGAGGAGCGGGGCGGCCGCGCCTGTGGCGAGGGTGAGGAAGCCGACCAGCCCGACAACGGCGAGGTTTGGCGTGCCACCACTGTGGTGCGCGATGAAGAGCGGCGCGACCGAAAGGAGCGTCCCTTCCAGGTAGCTCATGAAGAACGTCGCTGGAGCCAGGAAAGTCGCAAACGCCTTGAACTGGCCGTCGGGCACGCCAACCCGCAGCCCCCGCGCCCCTCCGCGGCGCCTCGTGATCGTCTCTGGTGCGAGGGCGACCGCGCCGATCGCGAAGACCATCAGCAGGACGTGGGCCTGAAAGGGTCGGTGGATCCGGTCGTCGCCATGGCTGTACTGGGCGATCAACCCACCGAGGCCGGGACCAAGGCCGAAACCGACGCGGAACGCAACGCCCGCGAGCGTCGCGGCCCACGGGCGCCGGTCGATCCGAGCGTGGTCGACGATGAAGGCCGTCCCGACTCCGAGGAAGCCCCCGATCGCGAGCCCTTGGAGAATCCGGCCGAGGAAGAGGAGCGGTACCGACGCGGTGAAGGAAAAGACGAGCGACGCCGCCGTCATCGCGGCCATCGCCGGCAACAGCATGTGCTTGCGCCCGAACCGGTCGCTCAGGTTCCCGGCGACGAGCATCGTGGGCACGACCGTCATCGCGTAGATCGCAAAGAGCAGCGTCGCGGTGCCATCGGAGATCCCGAAACGCGTCTGGTAGAGCGGAATGAGCGGCGTCAGGGTGCTCGTCCCCATGGTGAGGATGAAGAGGCCGATGAAGGCCTTCCACGAGTTCCGTGTCACGACGGACCCGCGCTCACGAGCCGACTCGGCATGAGCCGGCTGACGCCGAAGGCGAGCGCCAGGGCCACGATCGCGACGACGAGTGCCGCCGAGACCCCGCTGGCAAGAAGCGCTCGCTCCGACTCCGTTCCTCGACCTGGACGGCGTGTGATCGCCTCGGGCACGCGACCGTGGACAACCGCCAGCATCACGGCCGAACCGATCGCCCCGCCCGTGTAGCGAAAGATGTTCGGGAGCGACGACGCGACGCCGAGGCGCTCCGGCGGTGCCTGATGGACGGCCGTCGTGTTCATCGGTGCGATCGCCATCGCAAGGCCCGCCGCGAAGGCCACCATGCCAGGAACGATCATGACGTAGCGCTCGGTCGATACGGCCAGCGCCATGCCGACGACGCCGATGGCGCTCAGCGCGAAGCCGGCGCTGGCGATTCGGCCCGGGCCGAGGCGGTGGACCATGCGGCCCGCAAGCGGCGCAACGATCACAAACGACGCGGCAACCGGGGTGATCGCAAGCCCGACACGTTGCTCGTCGTAGCCAAGCACGACGGTGAAGTAGAAGGGCAGGAGGATGAGCGACCCGAACAGCGCCGACGACGACAAGAGCGACGCGGCGTTGGCGGTCGACACGGTGCGCAGTCGAAAGAGCCCCAGATCCAGCATGGGGTGGCGAGCCAGTCGTTCGCGAAGCAGGAACCCCTTCAGGCCGACGACGCCGACAAGGCCGGCCGAGATCGTCGCGGGGCTCGTCCAGCCCCAGGCCTCCCCTCGCGAGAGGGCAAGGAGGATCGAGAAGAGGCCCGCCCCGATGAGGAGCGCGCCCGGGACATCGAATGGCTCGCGCTCGACGCTCGGCGTCGAGGGCTTGAGCACAAGCGCCGCCCCGGCGAGGACCACGGCACCGAGGATGGGGCTGAACCAGAACACGCTTCGCCAACCGAACACGCCGACGAGGACCCCGGCGAGGTTCAGCGCGAGCACCGGCGCGATGCCGATGACGCCTGCGAGGATCCCCATCGCCTGGCCGCGCTCCCGCGACGGGAAGGTCTCCGCAACGTACCCGATGGCGGTCGGCGCCATCGCGCACGCGCCAACCCCTTGAACGATCCGAAAGGCAACAAGCGACGCGGTGCTCCAGGCGAGTGCGCAAAGGATCGAGGCGAGGATCACGATGCAGACGCCCACGACAAAGACCCGTCGCCGACCGTAAAGGTCGCCTGCCCGGCCCGCGAGGAGCAAGAGTGTCGCCTGGGTGATCAGGAACCCACTCACCACCCAACCAACGGCGGAGACGTCCGCGTCGAAGTCGCGCGCAATCGCCGGCAGGGCGATGTTGACGATCGTCACGTTGATGACCGAGAGCATCATCCCGGTGGCGACGACCACAAGCGCCATCCAGCGCCAGCGTGGGTGGCGATGGATTCGATCGCGAAGGGCTCGGAGGCGCTCGAGCCAGCCACTGGCGGGGGGGTTTGGCAACGGTGTCTCGGCCGGGAAGGGTAGCCTTGAGAGGTGCCGCCCGGAGGACAAGACAAGCTCTGGCGCTACGCCACGCTGACGCGCCTGTGGTCCTGGTCGCTTCTTGGAAGCGCGATCGGCCTGCTCGCGCTGTCGATCCTTTTGCAAGGGAGCGCTCCGGAGGGTCTCACGGCCCGATGGTTCGCGACGGCGATTGGAATGACCGGCGTGAGCGGCGCGATCTTCTATCCGCTGCTTCGCATGTGGATGCGCAAGTCGGCGCTACCGTCGCTGCGACTCGACCGCGCGCAGCAGCTCAAGGGACGTCTCCTGGAGGCCGGGCGGGCGGATTGGCGCCGTTGGAGCACGCTCACCGCGGCGATCCTGTTCGTCGGGAGCGCGATGATGCTGTCGTTTCTCGTCGGGGTGCTCGAGCGCGGAGGCACGGCGGAAGGGGTCGTGATCGGAACACTCGTCGCGTGGGGCGTCGTCACGCTCGAGGATGCGCGACGCATCGACCAGGCCGAGGAGGCCGCGGTGCGGTGCTACTGGGCGGCGTGTGCGCGACCGGTGGCGATCGCCGATCGCCTTGTCTGGACGCCGGGGCACGCCGGGGCGGCGGCGCCCGCGGAGCCGGTCGGCGCGGCTACGGACCCGCCAATCTGACCGCTTCGACGGCGCGCGGGCGCGGAGCGCTTCCGTCGAGGTAGCGAACCACGAGTTTCCAGCCGCGCTCACCAACGCGACGACCGAGCTCGCGACCCGCGAGATCACCGGACCTGAACTGGACGCCACCGTAGCGCTGGGCGATGCCGGCCTGATCGGCCGCTGACGTGAACGTTGGCCAGGCGAGGATCGTCGCGCGAGCGGGCGTCAACCCGGGCTCGATCCCCGAGCTCCCGGCCTCGACGAGCACCCGCCGGTCGTAGCGGTCAGAACCGGTCAGCCTGCGCAGGACGCGGGCCCCGGCAGCCGCAAAGGCGCTCTCCTCTGAGACGTACTCCGGCGTCGCCGGAGTCGGGCTTGTCGGGGCTTGGTAGGGCGACCATGCCTCACCCGTGATCGGCTGGATGCCCTTTCCCGGTCCGGCCCAGCCCTGGACTTGCTGGCCCCGAAAGGCGGCCCGCACTGCCGTGATCGGGCGGGAGCGGTCGTAGGCGCGCTTGGCATCCCAGGTGGCGATGGACGTGTCAAAGAGCACGCGGTTCAGGACAAAGAAGAGGGTCACGTCCTTGGCGAGGCTGTTGCCATCACGCTCAGACACCCATCGCGCGATGAGGTTCCAGCGGCCGGGGGCGTACTCGCCGCCGTCGCGATCGGACCACTCTTCGACGATCACCTTCTGGCGATCGACCAACCCGGCCTGGAGGTTGACGATCTCTTGAATCTCGCCGTTGCGGGCCGGTGTTCCGGCTTTGGCGGGCCGCGCCGGTCGAAACTCGGCTCCGCTCGTGAGTGCGGTCGGACGAACGTTCCCCCAGTACGACAGGAGGAACGTTTGGACAGAGCGATTGCCGTTCACGTCGGTCACAAGGAGCGGCTGCCAGCGCGACGCGTCGGTGACGTCGTCGGGCCCGTTAACGGAGGAGTCGACGCTTGCGAGCGCGCCCCCTCTGCTCCCGACCGCGCCATCGAGCCGTGCACGCCGCAGGACGGCCTGTGCGGAGCGGTGGCCGACGAGCGCGGCAAGTGACGGGTTTGCCGGCGACCAACCCGGACGGTAACCAAGCGTCGCCATCACCTGACGAAGCGTCGACTCCTCCTCGGGGACCAACTCCGCCAACGCCTCGAAGGCGGCGTAGCTGATGGCCTCCTGCCGGTTGGCCGCCGTGCGCTCCACCCGCGGCCGCCGCAGTGCCGATCCGAACTCAGTACTCACCGCTTGCGCGTCGTAGGCCGACCACGCGTCGAACATCGCGGTGTGTGTGACCGCCAGCACCCGCGCCGCCATCGGCGCGCCGGGTTGGAGATCGCGGACCGACTGGAGCGCCGCGTCGTTCCAGGTTGCCACGACGGACTGCCCCAACGCACTCGGAACGGCGCCCAACCCGGAAGCGGAGAGCGCGAGAACGAGGGCTCGGCGCCCGCGGTGTCGCGCGTTCGTGCCGGAGAGACGCCGACTCAAGTTCCACTCGTTGCCGGTTGGTTGCATCAACCCAATCGTCGCCACGAGCACGTCGCGACTCAAGCCGCGTGGTTCGGGGACGACATTCGTTCTGTAACGAGATCGTGACGTCGGGCGACGAGCGGATGTCGGGAAACTGCTACGATACCCCCTAGGGTATATGTCCATCCGCGAAAGGTGTCCACGTTGGCCGAAGTCGAAACCCACCCGATCGTCATCGTCGGCGGTGGACCTGCCGGGTACACAGCGGCAATCTACGCCGCTCGGGCGAACCTCGCACCCGTGGTCATCGAGGGCTTCGCGGCCGGTGGTCAGCTGATGATCACGACCGACGTGGAAAACTACCCTGGCTTTCCGGATGGCGTCCAGGGGCCCGAGCTGATGCAGCATTTCCGCGGCCAGGCCGAGCGCTTCGGCGCCGATCTGATCACCGAGGACGTGAGTCGGGTTGATCTTTCGTCGCGACCGTACGGCGTCTTTATCGGCGATCGCGAGTTGCGCGCCGAGACGCTTGTGATCGCGACGGGCGCGTCCGCTCGATGGCTCGATCTGGACAGCGAAACACGCCTGCGCGGCTACGGTGTCAGCTCCTGCGCCACATGCGACGGCTTCTTCTTCAAGGACAAGGCCATGATCGTTGTCGGTGGCGGTGACACCGCGATGGAAGAGGCGCTTTTTCTCGCGCGCATCGGTTCGCACGTCACCGTCGTGCACCGACGCGACGAGTTCCGGGCGTCGAAGATCATGAGTGACCGGGTTGTCAACCACCCGAAGATCACGGTCCGCTGGAATAGCGAGATCGACGAGGTGCTCGGCGACAAGGCGGTGACCGGAGCGCGTCTGCGGAACACCGTCACGGGTGAGACCGACGTCGTGGCCGCGGATGCGTTTTTCGTCGCGATCGGCCACACCCCGAACACCGATCTCTTTGCGGGACAGATCGACCTCGACGACGAGGGCTACATCACGACGAGCGGAACGGTCACGTCGACCGAGGGTGTCTTTGCCTGCGGCGACGTCCAGGACCGCACCTACCGGCAGGCGATCACCGCCGCGGCGAGTGGCTGCATGGCCGCGATCGACGCGGAGCGCTGGCTCGAACATCACGCACAGGGCGCGGCTCAGGCCGCCTGAGAGGGAGACACGACGATGGCAGCTGAAGGCGTTATGGAATTTACAAACGACAACTTCCAGGCACTCGTCCTGGAAAGCGAGAAGCCCGTGCTGGTGGACTTTTGGGCCGAATGGTGTGGGCCGTGTCGTGCAATCGCGCCGGCGATCGACCAGATCGCGTTCGAGCGCGACGACATCGTCGTCGGCAAGGTCGACATCGATGCGCACCCAGAGCTTGCCCAGCGCTACGGCATCCAAGGCATTCCGTTCATCGGCCTCTTCGAGAACGGAGCGCTCGCTCGCCAGGCGGTTGGAGCGCAGCCGAAGGCCTCAATCGAGCGGGCGCTCGGGCTCGCTGAGTAGGGCTCGAAAATGCCGACCTACGACCTCAGTTGCGTCGCATGCGACCACCAGTTCGAAGCGTTCCGCCAGGGTTTCCTGCGCGACGAGGATCGCGTCTGCCCGAGCTGCGGGGTCGCTGAAGCCCGACAGCGCTTCACGGGCTTTGTGACGGCCAAACCAAGCCGGGGCGACGGCGGCCCGACGTCGGTGACCACCTTCGGCGGCGGCGGCTGTTGCGGAGGCGCGTGTGGCGGGCACTGACGCAGCCGTTGCGCCCGAACCGGAGGTCGGCAACGAGGCGCTCCTTCTGCGTCTGCGAAGGGCGGAGGGTCAGCTTCGTGGTGTCCAGCGCATGATCGAAGAGGACGCCGACCGAACGCAGATCCTCACCCAGATCGCCGCCGTGAAGGCCGCCGTCGACCAAGTCGGGCTGAAGCTCATCAGTGAGGAGCTGCGGCGCTGCCAGCTCGACGGCGACGTCGGCTGCCAAGAGCGCTTCGAGGATGCCCTCGGGAGTCTCCTGCGCTACGCCACGCTCGCGCGGTAGGCGCGGCGATTTAGGCGGGCGCGTCGCCTCGTCCGAGCCGGCGCAGGCCGCACACCGCCGGGCCGGCGTACTCGGACATCCCGGCCGAGAGCAGGTAGCGGTAGGCGGCCTGGGCCTCGTTGTTGTCTCCCCGGGCCTCGTAGATGCGGGCAAGCTCGAAGGCTGCGCGAGGGGCCTGCCCCGCGTGGCCGGTCGCGACGACCTCGCGATAGGCCTCCTCGGCATCGCTCGGGCGACCCTCGGCCTCGTGAAGTTGTGCCAGCTCGACGAGCGCCATCACCGCCGCGTCGAGGTCAGCGCCGAGCACCGCCCGCTCGAGGGTCTCGCGGCGCTGCGTCGACGGTCCACTCACGGTTTGGACTGTACCCAACTGGGTCCGGAAGAGATCAACGCGGGCCCTCGAGGAGCGCGACCAAGCTGCTGATACTGCCCTGGCGAGCCCGAACACGCCGGTCGATCGTCACCGCGCCAATGCCGGCCGCGGCGGCCCCCGCGGCGTCGGTCTCGGGTCGGTCACCAACGTGGATGGCCTCGGACGGCTCGACTCGCAGACGTCTGAGGGCGGCCTCGAACACTGCCGGCTGAGGTTTTGGGACGCCGACGTCTGCGCTCGGAACAATCGCCGCGAAGCGATCCGCGACGCCGAGGCCAGCGAGCACGTCCAGGAGTCCGCAGTCCCAGTTGCTTACAACCGCCAGCAGCAGTCCGCGTGCGGACAGGCCGTCGAGCGTCGGATGCACGTCGGGAAAGAGCTCGAATTGAAGGCTCCCGATCAGAATCTGCGCGAGTCGCTCTGTCGGTGGGTGGTGACCGCCGAGGGCGTCGCCGAGGATGCTCGCGCATTCCCGTCGAAGGGCCTGCAACGTCCGGTCGTCGCTCGCCTCGTGGTGGTGGGCGAGGTAGTACGCGATCTCGGCGCGCAGTGCGGCCGCGACCCGGGCCTCGGGATGGGTGAACCCCTCATCACGAAGGGCCGTCCGCAGAAGTGGCGCAGGTGGACGCAGTCTGATGAGGGTGCCTGACGCGTCGAAGAGCACGGCCCTGATTGTCGGGCCGATCACGGGCGAGTCGCCCGGGGCCGGTAGACCTCGAACTCGCCGACCACTCCGATCGGCTCGTAGCTTGAGCGCACGGCTTCGACGAACCGCTCGCCGAGGTGCACCTGGGCGTACCACCACGGCGGCTTGGTCCCACGGGCAAACAGCACGACCCGATCGAACTCGTGTGCCTGGATGCGTCGCTCGAACTTGGTGAGCCAGCTCGGGTGGCGACGAAAGAGGCGCCGGGCCATGAAGGGATCCCCGATGGCCGGGCGCTCGCCACGTATCACGAGAAACGTTGGGTCCTCAGAGAGGAGGGTCGCACCCTTCGGGATCAGGGCGTGGAACGGGTCGAGGCGCTCACTTGGCCGCAGCTCTGAACCCGTCAGGATCGCCGCGGCGCGGGCCACCGGGTTGATCAGCATTGCCGCTTGGAAACCGCAAACGGCGAGCACGGTCGCAGGGATCGCGACCCGTGCCAGCGCGGCGTGGGGTGACGTGTTAGCGAATGCCTCCAGGATCACCAGCACCGCGAGCACCGTCGAGTCCAATAGGTGGTTGGCAACCACCCCAACGTCGCTATAGAGCGGAATCGCGCTCACGACCGCGAACACGAACGCGAGCTGAATCAGGGTCGGTCGCCGTCGCAGCGCCGAGACACCGACCACGCCGATTGCAACGGCGACGACCGGTCCGAGGGCTCCCTGGCCGCTCACCGCGCTGGCAAAGCGCGAGATCGCGGAACTCAGGCCATGGACGCCGTCTTCGCCTCCCGACCCGAGTCCGACGCGCATGTTGTCGAGCCAGCGCCCAGACGAGGCGATCTGGAACGCCGCAACTCCCGCGAGGAGTGTGAGCCCGGCGGATGCGGCGTACGCGACGAGGCTCGCCCGGCGTCGAATCAGCCAGACGAAGCCCACGATGAGCGGCCAAACGACCGTGAGCTTGACGAGGATCGCAAGCCCCGCGAGCCCGCCTGCGAGCGCCGCCATTCGACGCCGTGGACCCCAGGCCAGCGACATGATCGCCGCGAGGCCGACGGCGAACGCCATCGCGTCCGCCCCGGACCGGACCGCAACCTGGTGGACCGGCCCGAATGCCGCGAGCGCGCCAACCGCCGCCACCACCGCCCAGCGACCGGCGCCAACGCGGACCCCGACGGCGGCGATCAGGGCAAGCAGTGCCGCAAAGGTCACAAGGGCGATCAGCTTCCACGCGAGCAGCGGACGCCCGCCGGTCAGGCGTTCCGCGCCCGCGAGTACGACCATGAGCGGCGGCTGATAGCGGGTTCCGGCCAGGTACCCGTCCTCGTTCAGGGGCGCGACGAGATCGCCGCGCAGAAATGACTGAGATTGCACCAGCCAGGCCCCCGGATTCTGGTCGATCTCGCTGCGGTCGGTGATGTGGACGACGGCCACCAAGACCGTGCCGAGCACGGCGAAAACGGCAAGCCAGGCCGTGGCGCTCCTGAGCGCACGGACTGCGAGATTGATGGGGGCGTCGCGTTCGGGTGTTGGAACTGGAAGCCGGAGCGACGTCTCCCAAGAGTCCGTTGGAGGCAAGGACACGACGCCATCATGCCAGCGCGCCGCAGCTTCGCACCATCGGAGATTCTTGCCGGGCGCCCCACCCCGCACCCCTTGCGCCGGCGCCGCTGGGGGCCACCCCGAACCACCACCCGGTTTCACGGTAATCAGAAATGTGTGTCGGCGTGCGCGACGGATGTGTCGATTGTGTGGCGAAGTCGAACGCCGACCGGTGTGACCGAACCAACGCCGTGCGTACGCACGCGCAGTTGCGGAATACCGGTCTATACTCGGCGAGAGGGCCCGAATGGGGGCCAGGCACTTCGCCCCGGGATAGAGGACCTGCAACGACATCGTGCGACGCCCGCGCCGCATCGCGATATGCGTCTCGCTCACCGCTCTGCCGGTGCTCGTCTGGGCTCCGAGCCTGGTGGCTCGTCACTACAGCGACGGGTCGGTTTCGAGCGCCTTCGCGAGGCCCGATCGAGGCTGGCACTTCATCGCTGACTCGGTTCGTGAGTCCCGCGGCGCCGCGCTCGGCTGGGAGGACGCTGCCCTTGCGGAAGCGACGAGGCGCTGGGTGTCGCGGCCGCGTGCCGAGGCCGTATCCCTTCGCTGGGGCGCGCGGACGGTCAGCATAGGTTCGCGCCGGGTGGCGCTTCGGGCGCCGCTCAACTGGATCGTCACCGGCACGCCGCAGCCCAGCGCCCCGCGACAGGTGATCGCGATTCTCGACTACCACTCGGGCCGCGTCGTCTGGAGCCTCAAGCCCCGCCGGAGGGCCGCATGACCTACCGCCGTCGAGCGACGCGCCAGCGTCACCGCAAGACGCCCTTGCTTCGAATCGTCACCGTGTCGGTGATCACCCTCGGTCTGGTCGGCGCCGCCGGGGCTGGTATCGCGATCAACAACTCCAAGAAAGACCGACCAAACCTCGATGAGGTGAAGGTTCGGGCACTCGGAGAGAACAGTCGGATCTTCGACCGCGAGAACACCCTTCTCGCGCGCATCTCCTCCCAATCGAACCGGACCGCCGTTCGGTACGGGGAGATTCCGGACGATCTGCGCAACGGGACGATCGCGATCGAGGACAAACGCTTCTGGAACCACAACGGCGTCGACTGGAATCGCTTCTTCTCCGCGGCCATCAAGAATGCTCGCGAAGGGAGCCTCCGCCAGGGGGGCAGCACCATCACGATGCAGGTCGCAAAGAACCTCTACTCGGATCGGGGCGCGATCACGCGTCGCACCTTCGAACAGAAGCTCCGGGAGACGAGCCTCGCGCTGCAGATCGAGGACCGGTTCACGAAGGAGCAGATCCTCACGCGGTACCTCAACGGCATCTCCTACGGTGGCAACGCCATCGGTGTGGAGGCAGCCGCGCTGACGTACTTCCGCAAGCATGTGAAGGAGCTCAACCTCGCGCAGTCCGCGCTCCTTGCCGGGATGCCGCAGGCGCCGTCGTCGTACAACCCGTTCACGAAGCGTGACGCCGCCCGCGCTCGGCGCAACGAGGTGCTCGATCAGATGCTCAGCCAGGGCTACATCACCAAGGAACAGGCGCAGTCAGCCAAGGTCTCAGGCCTCCAGCTGAAGCGCGGAACCGCCTACACCGAAACCAAGCAGCCCTACTTTGTGAACTACGTGCGCAAGCAGTTGGAGGGCCGGTACGGCAAGCGGCGCACACTTCAGGGTGGTTTTCGCGTCTTCACGACCATCGACCCACAGATGCAGACCTGGGCCGAGGATGCGATTAAGAACATCCTCAACCAGCCGGATGACCCGGAAGCCGCGATCGTGCTGATGGACGTCAACAATGGCTACATTCGCGCGATGGCCTCCAAGCGTCCCTACGGCAAAGCCAGCCAGTACAACTACGCAGCGGATGCGAAGCGCCAGCCCGGTTCGACGTTCAAGACATTTGTGCTGACCGAGGCGGTCAGGCAGGGCATCAACCCGAGCACGACGATCTACCCTTCCTCGTCACTGAAGTTCGTCGACGATGAATACGGCAAGATCGATGTGAAGGCCTTCGGGAAGGGGCCGATGTCGATCTACCAGGGGACGCTCGCCTCCAACAACGCGGTCTACACGCTGCTCGGGCTGGATGTCGGGCCCGAAAATGTGGCCACGATGGCCCAGCGGATGGGCATCTCGGAGAAGCTCAAGGCGTACGCATCGCTCGCCCTCGGGGCTCAGGAAGTCACGCCGCTCGATATGGCCGTCGCCTACTCGCCACTCGCAAACGGTGGCTACCAAATCGTCCCGACCGCCGTTCGCGACATCGAGGGTCAGGGCATCAGTCGCAACCCGTTCATTCGCAAGCGCCGTCCGATCCTGTCGGATGGCATCACCTACGAGGTGACCCGGATTCTGCGGGCAAACATTCAGGGTGGCACCGGGCGGCGGGCGGATATCGGTTACCCGGCGGCAGGAAAAACGGGCACGACCGAGGACAACACCGACGCCTGGTTTGTCGGCTACACCCCGCACTATGTCGCCGCGGTTTGGATTGGCTACCCGAACAACAACGGGGTGAAGCGCACCCTCTCCGGACTGCGCGGCGGCGCCTTCGGCGGCGACAACCCTGCCCGCATCTGGCACGACCTCATGATCAAGGTCGCGGCGCTCGACGGCCAACTGGAGTTCAAGGCGCCCAATGAGCCGGTGGAATGGCAACCGTCGTTTGTGAGTAAGTTCACGCGCCTTGCCCAGGCCCAAGCCGCCGCAGCCGCGAGTTCCGCCGCCGCTGAAAGCGCGAAGTCGGCGAGCACGGCCAAGACCGGAACCGGCGGCGGACTCGACGAGCCGCCGCTCCCGGCCGACGCCGACGCGGGGTCGGCACCGGCCAAGACGACCATCCCGGTGACTCCGGCTCCAGTGACGACCCCACCGGTGACGGAGATCCCACCGGCGGCACCTGCGGCGGCGCCGGTCGTGACCGTTGTGACGCCACCCCCACCCCCACCGCCACCCGAGGCCGGAATCGTCAACCCGTAGACCTCCGACGCCCGCTGGTCAGTGCGGAGCAGGTGGACTACCATGGGTGCTTGGGGGACGGCGCCGACCGAGGGAGCACATGGCGCTGGAAAGCGTTCTGAGAGGGAAGTTGAACGCTGTCGCGTCGCGACCTCGTACCTTCGCGCTCGTGGCGGCGCTGTGCGCGGTCTGCTGGTTTGTCTTCGGACCGCCCGGCGGCGACTCGGCCGCCCACCTCTACCAAACCCAGGCCTGGCGCGAGCACGGGTGGCGTTTCTGGGACAACTTCTGGTACGCCGGGCGCTACAGCCAGGTGAACTACTCACTGCTGTATTACCCGCTCGCCGCGGTCTTCAGCCACGTCGTCGTGATCGGTGCGTCGCTCGGAGCCTCGGCGTGGGCGTTTGCCCGCATCGTGGGGCGGCAATGGCCGCGACTTGCGATCTGGCCGAGCCTCGCGTTTGCCCTTCTCGCGCCCCTTGCCGTGCCTGCCGGCACCTATCCGTTCATGCTCGGGCTCGCGCTGGCTCTCAGCGTGATCGTCGCGCTGCAATCTCGCCACCTTGGCCTCGCAATCGGCTGTGCACTCCTCGCAGCGCTCGCTCATCCCCTCGCACTGGTGTTCCTGATCGCGATCCTCGTCGCGGTCGGCGCGGTCACGCGCGATTGGATGTCCGATTGGCGGATGTTGGTCTTTGCCGGCGGGTTGGCCCTCGTGACCGCAGGTCAGGTACTGATGCTGCGCGCATTTGCCTCGGACGGAGCCCAATACCCCTTCGACCCCAAGGACGCCGCGGCGATCACCGGCTTCTGCGTGGCCGGTCTTGCGCTCGCCTGGGGGCGACGAGAGCTGCGCATCCTCCGGGCGATCTTCGTTGCCTACGGCGCCCTTGCGGCGCTGGCATTCCTCATCACATCCCCAATCGGGGGCAACGTCGTCCGGCTGCTCCTCGTGATGGGAACGCCGCTCCTGCTCATCCCCATCGCCGCCCGACGGTTTCGTCCACGCTCGGCGGTCGTCGCGATCGTCGCCGCGACGATGTGCTGGCAGGCGCTTCCGGCACTCGCGGGCCTTCGAACCACTCAGACCGCCCGCGCCCAGCACGAGAGCTTCTGGTACCCGGCCATCGCCTTCCTCGATCAACACTCGGACCCAAACAATCGCGTCGAGGTTGTGGCAACCGCCGACAACTGGGAGGCCTACTACCTGGCAAGACGCGGTGTGCCGCTCGCGCGCGGATGGTTCCGGCAAGACGATTGGCCCTCGAACGCACCGCTGTACGGAACGCTGACACCGGTCAAGTATCAGCGGTGGCTCCGCACAATGGGCATTCGCTACGTGCTCCTGCCAAACGACCCCCTCGACGAGAGCGCCAAGGCGGAGGCACGACTCCTCGAGAGCGGGACGTCGGGGCTTCGTGAGTCGGCGCGCATGGGCGCCTGGCGAATCTTCGAACTCCCACGCGCGACCCCGATCGCCACGCCGCGCGCCGAGATCGAGGTGCTGTCGCTTCGCTCAGACGGCGTCACCCTGCGCGCTCGAACACCGGGCACGTTCCGGCTGAGCCTCCGCTACACGCCGTACTGGCACGTGACGCGCGGCCGCGCATGCGTCGGACCGGCGGCTCCTTGGGGGACCGAGCTTCGCGTCGGGCGACCCGGAATCGTCCGGATCCGCTTCGACGTGCGGGCTCGAACGGTTGTCAGCGCCGTGCTCGGCGACCAAGGTGGCTGCGCGCCGAGTGGCACGGGATCGGCCGGACGCAGCGCGATCTAGCGTCCTGATTCATTAATTCGTGGTCGGTTTTGGCGGCTGCGACGCTTCGCAATACGGCGTCCTTGGTTCCCCGAATATTCCCGATATGCAGGAAACACTGCGTCCTCTTGCGCGTCGGCTTGAGCCGACGCTTCAGACGGTGGGCGCACCTGGCGGTGCGTCCACCTGCGCTCGGTCGCGCTCGCCGGATTCCACGCCAAACTTCCGACCGCGTGCACTAGATGGTTGATTCCGAAGTGTTTTGGCTAGGGGTGGCGGTGAGGGTGCCGAAGGAGGCGTTGCTGATTGCAACGTCGACCATGGAGGCCTCGTGCACGCCGACCTCGACACCCTCGTCATCGCACTTTATGTCCGTG
>JANMDN010000072.1:0-6354 GCA_031376285.1 Actinomycetes bacterium | reverse complement strand
TGATCGCCGTCTCGCAGTTCGCCCCGGTATGCGGTCTCCACAGTTCCATCCGACTTCCCAAGGACCACCCCTACCAACGGGCTCGCCTTGCCGTCCGTGCGTGGTTCGCAGACAGACTGGCGCATGACCTCGATGGCCTTTTGCATGAGCTTGCGCGGATCGTACTTTATCATCAGGCTACCCTCCCAATGACGTGCGCCTGCGCGCCTGCAATCGATTCGTCTGGCCGACGATGCTCGACCGTGACTCCGTTTACGAGCATGAGATGCACAGCGCGGTTGCGCTCCACCAGCGATGGTGCATCGGTTCGCGTCAGCTTACGATAGGCATCTTCCAGCGCTTCTGCGGGCAGGTCTGGATTGAGGTGTCCAAGCGCCTGCCGCAACCGCCGCTCCAACACCACATCACGATAGTTGGGGTCACTGCGCTCGGCGGCAGGCTCACCGGCTGCGATCTCGGGGCCGTAGATCACAGCGTAGCCGAGAGCTTCGAGCCAGGCGAGGGCAGCGTCTTCGACAACGGATTCAGTAAAGGACTGGCTCATAGGCTCATGGCCCGGCGAACCGTAGCGCCCGGTCTACGAAGCCACGTAGTTCGTGGTCGTTGATCGTCTCGGTTTCCCAAGCCGGATTGGTGTCGTGGTGAAACCTGTTCACGTATTCGACGATCTCATCGAGTTCTCGGATCGCGTTCTGATCCAGAAGTTGATTGGGGGTACCGAGGTTCTGTCGGCAGAGATTCCGAAACGGGCCGAGCAACGTTCCAGGGGGAAACTTCCCTGGGCACACAACGCGAAGAAACGCTTCGAGATGCGGACGGATCGACCAAGCGACCTCTCGCATGTCTCCTGCGCCGGTATCGAGAAAGGCGCGCAGCTTGGCATCGCGGCGATCATGCTCGGTAACCGCGTCATGGGCGACGTCCCATACACGGAGAGTGGAGCCTGCCCCGTCGCGGACTACCTCGATAGCCGATCGCACGGTCGTATCGGCGCCCTCCCAGAGTCGGCACATGAACGGCTTGTTGTGGGAGAGGACAATGACCTGGGCGGCCCGCTCCGCGAGACGACGAATCTCCTGCACAGTCGTCAGGGCTCGATGCTCGTCTAGGCTCGAAATCGGGTCGTCGATGACGACGACCTTGTTCATTAAACGCGTGTCTTGGTCAAGCGAGGCGAAGAAGAAGGCCAGGGCCAAGGTATTGCGATCACCAGCGCTGAGGGTGTTCCGGAAAGACGGCGCGCCAAGTTCGGGCTCTGCACCACCGACCGGCACGGGGGTGTTATTGATGACCACGTTGTACGTGCAGGTCGGTCCTCCCCGTGTGTTCGCATAAGTCACGCTGTCGAGACGGAAACCCGCGTTGAACCGTGCGAGGTAGAGATTGATGGCGGTCTGGTACCCGGGGAATACCTGAGTCCGATGCTGCTCCAGCGCGGCTTTGGCTTGATCGCGCTGCCGTTCAGTAGCTTCCTTGGCCGTCCGTTCCTGTAGGTACTCGTCGCAGCGCGCTGCCGTCGCTGGCTCATGTCGAGCCTTTGTCGCCTTGAGCCGAGCGAGATCTTGAGCCAGCACAGTTGAGTTGGCCGTTGCCGCGCGCTCCCTCGCGACCTCGATCGAGTGGTTGGCGTGCTGAAGCCGTTGGTTGATCGTGGCAATCGTCTGCCGATGAGCTTCGTAGGTCGCGACAAGCGCCCGAGTCTGGTCAGAGACCTCCATGCGCTCCAGCGGAGCGGCCTGTTTTGCAGCGAGCTGCCCAACGACGGCTTCCCGCGCCGCTCGCCAATCCCGGACGATAGTGGCTGTGTCGATGGTGACTTCAGTCACATCGCAGAAGCGCGACCAGAACTGCCGGCGCTCGATGGCGACCCGCACCGCGCGTTCGAGTCCTGCAGGCACATCGCCGCCATGAGCTTGCTCCACTGTCCTGATGGCGTCTGCTACCGCACGCTTCAGAAACGCGTATGCCTCGCTGAAGTACGCGCGGTAATGCTGGAGGATCGGCGCCCCTCCGAGATCCTGTGCGCAGAACGGGCAATTGCTGGACGCGTTACTGCCTTGCCCCTGCGGCATCCGGCGCATCCCATCAGCTACCCATGCCTCACCGCCAGGCCCCAGGCCAGCCAGATGTTCTTGGACACGCGCCAGAGTTGCCGCGTCCACGGCAGGCAAATCATGGTGCAGCACTCGCTCGGTCACGGTGAGATCGAACTCGGGCAGATTCAGCGCATCGAAGCTTTGCATCGTGCGGATCGCTTCTTGATCCCTTGCTGCGGCGAGAGCCCGCGCCGCCTCCTCGATCGCCTCCTCAACGTCGACTCGTGCAGGCAATGCACAGAAGGCATCCACGGAGAGAGGCCCACGGTCCGCGGCTGGAATCGCACTCTCCCTGGCCCTCAGTTCGTGATTATGTTCTTCGATTCTCGCAACGAGCTGCTGGACCAGCGTGCTCAGCACGACCGCCTGGGCGCCAAGAATCAGCTCATGCAGATTCTGCCGATGGTGCGCCTGAACGGCCAATCCGGAGTGCACGTTCTGATCGATGAAGACGTCGTCGAACACCACGAGGTCCGCGAGTGTGCGGTTCCATGTGTTGTTCTCGAAGATCGCTGACGGCGGGCCGCCGCAACAGTCGAGAATGACATGGGGCGGATGCTGAGCAGCGAGTCGCCGTCGCTCGGCGATCGGCATGGCATCGCCCGTGGCCAGCGACCGCAGCACAGCCGCGAGGGTCGTTTTGCCTCTACCGTTCTCCGAGTAAACGAGGGTGAGCCGCGTGAGGGGGATGTTCGCCGCGCTGCTTACGGAATCGAACTGGCCAACGTTCCGGAGGAGTTGTAGGCGGTTGATCATGCGGCGCCCCTCTCGCAGACGCGCTCCGCGTCCTTCACCCGCAGCTCGCCGGATATAAGCTTGGGCAGCAGCGTGTCGCGCAGAGCAGCTAGGGTGCGAGATTCGTTGCAGCTCGCCAACAAACGAGCAATCCATGGTTCAACGATCGCATCGAATGCACGAGTAGCTTCGCGTAGCGGTATGAGAGTCGTGAGTGACTTCACTTGCGTCGAGTTGAGACTGGGGATCGCGACGCCCGTCCCCTTAATGCGCATCTCCTCCATCAGGTGGTTGGACGAGAGACTGAAGAACAGGAAGTTTTGTCCCAGCTCCGCCTTCGCTCGCAGCCGGTAGACGTGCTCGTTGATCGCGCAAGTGCTGAAGGGAAAGCCATCGCCGAACATCGTAACGTGGGGCTCGTACTCTCCTGGGCGGCCTCCGTCCTTATATAGGAGCACGTCCCGACTCTTCACGTGCCCTTTAGTCATTCCATCGAAGAACTCCCGTGGCACGTACTTCGTCTTGGAGAAGTCAAAGATCCCTAGATCGACGATGCTCTCCGCGCCGATGCTGGGTACACCCTCGGTGTATCCAGACACGCCGCCCTTGGGTCTGCCACCCACTTCCAACTCGACCAGGGCCTTCTCCAGAACGTCCACCTTCCACCCCTTCGGAATCTCCCCCAGCCCAGAGTCCTCGAAGGAATCCGGAAACAGATCGGCGATGTGTTTCGGCAAGCCGGTGTCGCGACCTTCGGCCTTGGCGCGGACGGGGTCGAAGTCCACGAACCACGACTTGAAGAGCGCCCGCGCCACAGCCTCCAGCGTCTCGTTCACCCGACGGTTCAGCTCGATCTTGTTGTCCAGCGTGCCGAGGATGTGAGCAAGAGTTCGTTGGGTTTCGATTGATGGCAATGTGACGGAAAGCCCACGCTGCGAGGTAAGGCTCACATAGGGAGCCATGTCCGTTTCCCCCGCTCTCGTTGCAAGCTGGGCGTGAAATCCAGGGGACCGCAGGAAGGCATATAGAAACCTACGGTCCAGACGCTGTGGATCAAGAGTTCTCCAGAAAGTTGTCTGCGGACTACAAACAAACGGTGGCGCGTCATTGGGTACCAAGGCCACCTTACCTACGGTTCCCTTGTGCGAGAGCAGAACATCGCCGGGAGCCCCAATGCCCTTAGTTATTCTCTGTCGTGCCAGCTCATTGATCTTCGACGCTGACTCAAACAGAACTCGGCCGGCATCCATGTCTGTTGCCCGAATGAACGCAACGCCATGATCGACAAACTCATCCGGTCGTGGTCTGTACTCCCCGTGGTTGCCATCCTCGACGAGCAAGATTCCTTCCTGCTGAAGCTCCATGACAGTCGCTGTGCGCGACTTACCCGCCATATCCCAGCTCCTTCAGATTGGTGGCGATGGCGGCGTCCAGCTTCGCAGCCTCGGCCTGCTGCTGCCGCAACGTCTTGGTGAGCCGCTTCATCTTCTCTTTGAAAGGCTCAGCATCCACTTCAACCGCCTCGGCACCCACATAGCGTCCCGGCGTGAGCACATAGCCATGCTTGCGTATGTCGTCAAGCTTCGCGGCCATACAGAAGCCGGCCATGTCCACATACTTGCCCGCGCCTTTGTCACCGCGCCAGGCGTGGTAGTTGCCAGCAATCTTCGCGAGGTCGTCGTCGGTAAGCTCTCGATGCACGCGATCCACCAAGGTTCCCATCTTGCGGGCATCGATGAAGAGCGTCTCGCCGCGACGGTCTCTGAACCCATGCCCTGAGCCTGTCGAACGGGGACCGTTCTTCTTGTTGCGAGCGAGGAACCAGAGGCAGACCGGGATCTGCGTCGAGTAGAACAATTGCCCCGGCAGTGCCACCATGCAGTCCACGAGGTCGGCCTCGATGATGGCCTTGCGGATCTCACCCTCATTCGATTGATTCGACGACATCGAGCCGTTCGCGAGGACGAAGCCCGCGAGTCCAGTAGGCGCGAGATGATGAATGAAGTGTTGCACCCAGGCGTAGTTGGCGTTACCCGCCGGGGGCACGCCGTACACCCAGCGCTTGTCGTCCTTGAGCAGTTCGCCGCGCCAGTCGCTGTCGTTGAAGGGCGGGTTGGCCAGCACGTAGTCTGCCTTCAAATCAGGATGTACGTCATGGTGGAAGGTATCACCGTGGCCGATCTGCGCGTCGATTCCGCGGATGGCGAGGTTCATCTTGGCCAGGCGCCAGGTGGTGTAGTTGGATTCCTGGCCGTAGATGGAGATGTCGCCGAGCTTGCCACTGTGGGCCTCGATGAACTTCTCGCTGCTGACGAACATGCCTCCTGAGCCACAGCAGGGGTCGTAGACGCGGCCCTTGTAGGGCGCGAGCATTTCGACCAGCACGCGCACCACGCTGGAGGGCGTGTAGAATTGGCCGCCGCTCTTGCCCTCGGCGCTGGCGAACCGGGAGAGAAAGTATTCATAGACGCGGCCTAAGGTGTCCTTGGCGCGGTCGGCGGTATGGCCTAGGGCGATATCGCTGACCAAATTGATGATCTGTCCGAGTCGTATCTTGTCGAGGCCTACTCGCCCAAAGTCTTTCGGCAGCACGGTCTTGAGGGAGGGATTGTCGCGCTCGATCGCGGCCATCGCATCGTCGACCAGCGTGCCGATGGTCGGCTGCGGAGCCTTCGCCTTGAGATAGGACCAACGCGCTTCCTTCGGCACCCAGAAGATGCCGGCGGCTTTGTATTCGTCGGGATCTTCGGGGTCG
Source organism: Actinomycetes bacterium (assembly GCA_031376285.1). Taxonomy (GTDB): domain Bacteria; phylum Actinomycetota; class Thermoleophilia; order Miltoncostaeales; family Miltoncostaeaceae; genus JANMDN01. The sequence continues at coordinate 768 of JANMDN010000072.1, read as the reverse complement.
GCGCCCTTCTTGCGCTGCGTTTCGAGCTCAGCGTGCTTCGCCTCGAAGGCGTCGGAGATGTACTGCAGGAAGATCAGGCCGAGGACGACGTGCTTGTACTCCGCCGCATCCATGTTGTTGCGGAGGCCATCGGCCATCTGCCACAGCTTGGCCTCAAAGCCGAGATTGGCGCCGGTATCTACCTTCGCTGCCGTCTTTCCTTTAGTCGCCATTGGTCGTACTAGCCCTTTCCACGTGCAAGCTAACTTCCATCCTCGTTATTGCGCCGAAGAATACCCCTTCCCCCGCAAGAAAGCACCCCGCCCGTTTGGGGAAGTTCTGAGTTATGAGTTCTGGGTTCTGAGTTGTCTGGTCCAGTACTGAGATGTAGGAGAAGGGCTGAGGGGGTCTGGCTGGTCTGGCTGGTCTGGCTGGTCTATCTGGTCTATCTGGTCTGTCTGGTCTATTTGGTTTGTTTGGTTGGCGGGACAGAGGCTGAAGACGGTCTGTCTGGTGAATCTGGTCTATTTGCTCTGTGAAGCAGAGGGTGAAGCGAAGATCGGCTACCTGGCGACGGGATAGGTTGCGGATTCGATGGCGGAGAGGATCTTGGCACGGGATTCAGCATCGAATTCGTGTCCGTAGAAGCGGAGGAAGAGGCCTTTGCGGACAGCTTCAGGGGTGGCCTGTGGGTCTTGTTCGAGAATAGACGCTTCAACCAGTGCACGCGCCGTCTCACGCATTGCACACCCCATTGTGAGCCGTTCCTCTCCGGACCGCTGCATGAGC
>JANMDN010000015.1:0-25768 GCA_031376285.1 Actinomycetes bacterium | reverse complement strand
GCGCATATCAGCCTGACCGCGCGTCGAACCAACCGCCCGACGCGCTCACCAGACCCCCACCCACCAGCACCCAACGAAACACCTGGAAACCGGTGTATTCACCGATGCCCTCTTGACAAACGGCCTCCCATATCAGCCGCGGGCCTCGCGCACCATCGCGTGCAGATCGGCCCGAAGCATGATGCGGTTCTGGAACGCTTCTGCGGCGGCGGCGCGAAGCTTCCTGACGTAGTCCGCGCGATCGGGGTAGCGCGATCGCAGCTCAGACCGCCGGAACTCGGTGTAGGTCCCCGCGAGTCGACAGTCGCCGGGCCCCTCGCCCTTTGGGGCGTTGCGACCAGTTGGAACGTCGATGAAGGGGAGTCGAACACCACCCATCGCATTTCCGTCGCCGTCGCGAACGATCCTCGGTGACGCGCCCTCGGTCGTTCGAATACGTGTTGCCACTGGGCCCAGGTTGCGGCCATTCCAGCGGCCGAGATTCCCGAGGGCGGCGTTCAGCGCGTACCGAAGTGGGACGTCACCGGTCGGCGCCGTGCAAACGATCGGCACGTAGCCGGGGATGTCGCGTCCGAAAACCGCGTCGAGGCGTACGCGCTGGGCGGCATCGATGTGGGCCGCGCCCGCAACCTCCCAGAGCCGGAAGTGGGCGTTGTCGCCTTGGCGGGCGGTCAGCGCATCGAGTTCCGTGAGGTCCGTCTCGGATTGCACGCGGATGACGGGCACTTCGTGCTCGACGACCAGGCGGCCGTCGCCTGTGACCGCGTCGGTGGCCGGCGACGAGACCGATCGCGCCACGCCGCCGGCGCCCGCGATGAGGTAGCCGTCGATCGCCGGTGAGCCGTCGCGGCGTGCCGTCGTCCAGTGAAAAACGTTCTGGTAGGTGATGAGGTACTCCGCCGCGCGGCCGTAGCCGACGACGATCAGCCGCTTTGGTCGATCGAAACGCAGCGGGTTCTCGCGACTGCGGCGGTCGCGCAGCGTGCCCGCAATCTGGGTGACGATGTCCCATGCGAGGCCACTCGTCGGCATCGACACCCCGCCGTAGCGCTCCGGGCGAGTCGCCCGAAGTGCCTCCAGGGCGGCCGGGTCCACGCTCAGGCCCACCCAGGTGATGCCCTCACGAAGGAGATGCTCACGCGAGTAACGCCAGATCTGGTCGGCGTCCCAGCCCGCCGTCGCATCGAGAAGCTCAAGAACGACGGTTCCACCCGCGCCATCCTCCTCGCTCTCCGGACGTCGAACCAGCATGCGTGTCGCGTACGGGACGTCTCGCGCGGAGATCTGGGCTTGCCCGTCAGGGCCGGCGGTGTAGGTGTTCGCCGAGCCGCTGACCAGGTACTCCCGCTCGCTGAATCCCGACGGCCGCATGGCCGGATCCCCACCCAGGACAGGCACGGAGTTCGGTAGCGAGATCTGGGTCACGTGGTCGATCGTGGCCGCGGGCGACGGCCCTGCGATGGAAAGAACGGCCACGAGCGCTCCCAGCACGGAAGTCCACCGCGCAGCGAGGCATCTCATTGGCCTGTTCTGTCCGTCGTCAAAAACCACAGATTCGCTCCTTCGCAACCTTAGCCGTGCATCGGACGGCGGGTCGAGACTTGGGTATAGCGCGACCAGCGCGCGATTCAATCGGTTGGGTTCCGCGCCGACCGAATCGCCCCTCCTGCGTAACATTCGAGACGAAGTTGGCACAGTGGTAGCGTGAACTCGACTTCCACGGGTGGGGGCAAGGACGTGCGTGACGCAGTCACCGTGCAATGGGCGACCGCCTGCACGCTCGATGAAATCGACCCCGGCCGCGGGGTGGTGCGACATGTGAATGGGGCGGAGATCGCCCTCATGCGAGACGGCGACGCCGTGTTTGCCGTCGCCAACGAGTGCCCGCACCGCGGCGGGCAGCTTGGCGACGGGAAGGTGTCGGGCGGACGGGTCATCTGCCCCCTTCATGGATGGGACTTCGACCTCACGACCGGCATCTCGCCGTTCAATCCGGCAGACCGGGTTGCGACGTACCCGGTGCGTATCCATGAGGGGCTCGTCCAGGTCGACGCCGGTGCGGTCGCGCCGGCGCCTGCGCGGCCCGCCGGCTACCTCTCGGCGTGGACTCGTCGTGGCGCAACCGACCGGGGCATGTACCTCGTTCACCACCTCGCCGAGGGCGCCGGGCCGTTTGTGGAGGCGATGGGCTCGGAGCGTCTCGAGCGTGGCGCGCCCCGCCGCCCGGGGCCGTCGCTCGACGACATCGTGTTCGTGCCGGCGCAGCTCGACCGGCTGCCCTTGCTCGGAAGCGAGCCCGTCGACACGAGCGTCGTGCTCGGAACGCGAGCCGCGCGCCCGCTCCGCCTGGAGATCCCGGTGTTTGTCAGCCACATGAGCTTCGGGGCGCTCTCGGCTGAAGCCAAGGAGGCACTCGCGCTCGGGTCCGCGGCGGCGGGGACCGCGATCGCAAGCGGTGAGGGCGGAATGCACCCACGCGAGCGCGGCGCAGCCGATCGCTACATCTTCGAGATGGCGTCCGGCTACTTCGGCTGGGACGACGACCACATCCGCCAGGCCGACGCGATCGAGGTGAAGATCGGCCAGGGCGCAAAGCCGGGCCTTGGCGGCACGCTGCTCGGGAGCAAGGTCACGGCTGAGATCGCCGCCGTCCGCGGGGTCAAGGAGGGGATGACCGTTCACTCTCCGGCCCACTTCCCGGACATCAACTCGGTCGCCGACCTCCGCGCCCGGATCGACGAGATCCGAAGCGTCGCCCCCGGGATCCCGATCGGGATCAAGTTCGCCTCAGGGAACATCGAGCGCGACGTCGCAGCAGCCCTCGAGGCCGGAGCAGACTGGATCACGATCGACGGCATGGGTGGCGGAACCGGTGCCGCGCCGACGCACGTGAAGGATCACGTCGGGATCCCGTCGCCATTTGGCCTCTACCGGGCCCGCCGATTCCTCGACGAACAGGGTGTGGATGACGTGCAGCTCGTCGTCACCGGTGGGTTTCGAACACCTGACGAGATCGCAAAGGGCATTGCGCTCGGCGCCGATGCGGTCGCGCTCGCCACGGCGAGCCTCATGGCGATCGGCTGCCAGCAGTACCGTGCCTGCCACTCGGGTGGTTGCCCGGTGGGAATCGCGACACAGCTGCAAGAGCTGCGGTCGCGCCTCGAGATCGGCACGAGCGCCGAGCGCCTTGCGAACTTCCTGCGCGGGGCCACGGCGATGCTCTGCGACTACGCGCGGATCTGCGGCCGCCACCGCGTGACCGACCTCGGGCACGCCGACATCGCGACGCTCGACCATGCCCTTGCCAGCTCGACGGATCTGAGGTGGGTGCTGTGAGCCCGACGGCGCCGCTGCCACCGACGTATGTGACGAGTCGAGACGCCCTCCACCGCCTCGCGGTGTACGTCCTGTGGCCGGCTCGCACCGCAGCCGATGGACGCATTCGGCTGCGTCCAATGCCGGGTGGTTTCGGTTTCGGGCCGGCGGGCGACCCACCAGCGAGCATTCACCTGGAGGGCCTGGATCTGGTCGTCGAACGGGGCGGGGAGACGAGCCGAGCAGCGCTCACGACGCTCGCCGCCGCCGCCGAGTTTGCCGGCGTCACTCCCGGGCTCGATGTCGCCGCGACCCATGACGTTCCGGCCCCTGGGGATCTTGATGAGCCACTGCCGGTCGATGAGACCGGCGTGCTCGCGCTCGCCGAATGGTTCGCGTTCGCAAACGATGTGCTCGGGTCACTTCATGTGGAGGCACGTTCAGAGCACACCCCGAGCGACGAGGTGGTGCTCTGGCCAGAGCATTTCGACTGCGCCTTCGACCAGGGGCGGGAGGAAGACGGACATCGGGCCACGTATGGGGTTTCCCCGGGCGACCGGAATAGCCCTGAGCCCTACCTCTACGTCGCGCCGTGGGTGACGCCCACGGAGGATCCATTCTGGAATGCGACGGGCTTCGGTGGCAGGTGGCTGAAGCGCTCGGAGCTCGGACCGGACGCGACCGGCCAGGCCCTCGAGTTCTTTCGCGAGGCCCGTGAGCGGCTCCTCGGTGCCTGACATGGCGACCGAGTGGCACCGGATCGAACCGGGCGAGATGGACGTGGACACGGTCACGACCGTTGTCGCCGCCGGACGAGCGCTGTGCGTCACGCGAACGGCCGACGGCTACGGCGTCCTCGACAACCGTTGCCCCCACCAGGGTGGGCCGCTCGGCGACGGTCACATCGAAAATGGCTATGTCATCTGCCCATGGCATGGGTATGAGTACAACCCGTGCGATGGCGTTCCCCCGCCGGGCTTCAAGGATGCCGCGACGGCCTACCCGGTCGAGCAGCGCCCCGAGGGTCTCTATGTCGAGCTGCCGGTCGTCGTCGAGACGGTGTCGCTGATGGACCAGCTCGTCGAGACCCTCTGCGACTGGGGTCTCGACACGGTCTTCGGGATGGTCGGCCATTCGAACCTCGGCCTTGCCGACGCGATCCGACGCGCCGAGGTTGCTGGCCGGCTGCACTACGTCGGTATCCGCCACGAGGGCGCCGCGGCGTTCGCGGCGAGCGCATACGGGAAGCTCACCGGTCGCCCTGCGGCGTGTCTGACGATCGCCGGGCCGGGCGCGACGAACCTCCTCACAGGCCTTTGGGACGCAAAGGTCGACCGGTCGCCGATCCTCGCGCTGACCGGACAGGTCCAGACGCAGGTTCTCGGACCCGGAGCGTTCCAGGAGCTTCCGCTCGCGCAGGCATTCGACGCGGTGGCCGAGTGGAGCCAGACGGTCCTCGACTCGCGTAACGCGACCGAGTTGGCCGCACTCGCGATGAAGCACGCGATCGTGAACCGCGACGTCGCGCACCTCATCTTCCCCGACGAGGTCCAGGAGCGCCCCGGCGTCGAGAAGCCGACGGCGCGTCCGGTCGCGGGACGCCTCGCGGCGGTCGAGATCGCGCCGCCGGACGCGCCGCTTGCTGAGGCGATCGAGCTGCTCAAGGGTGCCGAACGGCCGGTGATCATCGTCGGGCACGGCGCGCGCACCTTCCGCGACCAGGTGCTGGCGTTTGCCGAGCAGATCGACGCGCCGGTGATCACGACTTTCAAGGCGAAGGGGATGGTGGCCGACGCGCATCCGCTCGCGTGTGGAGTGCTCGGACGCTCGGGCACGCCGGTCGGTGCGGCCCTGATGGCAAAATCCGACTGCCTGCTCGTCCTCGGGGCGTCGTTTTCGAACCACACGGGCATTGCGACGTGGGTGCCGACGATCCAGGTCGACATCGACAGGATGACCCTCGGCAAGTTTCACCCGGTGCAGGTTCCGCTCTGGGGCGACATCGGCGTGACCTTGGGCCTGTTGGCCGACCGGGTGCCCGCTCGAAGGAGTGAGGAGCGCAGGAGGGAGATTGACACGCGAAAGACTCGTTGGGATACCGAGAAGCGGCGGCGCGAGGCGATCCTCGACGGGCAGGGTCGCCTCCACCCGGCGGCGATCTTCCGGGCGCTTTCAGAGGTCGTTCCTGAGGACGTGGTGATCGCATGCGACGTCGGCAACAACACCTACGCGTTCGGGCACTACTTCACCGCCCCGAAGGGCTGCGACGTGCTGATGAGCGGCTACCTGGGCTCGATCGGTTTCGGCTTCCCGGCGGCGATGGGGGCGTGGGCGGCGACTCGGGGTGCCAGGAAGGTCGTGGCGGTCACAGGCGACGGCGGCTTTGGTCAGTACCTGGCGGAGTTCACGACGGCGGTGAAGTACAAGATGCCGATCCTGCATGTGCTGCTCGACAATGGCGAGCTTGGGAAGATCAGCCGGGAGCAGGTGGCAGCGATCCGGGAGGTGTGGGCGACGGATCTTCAGAACCCGGACTTCGCCACCTACGCGGAGGCGTGCGGTGGAGTGGGCTTCCGGGTCGACAAGTGCGAGGACTTGGTGCCGGTGCTGAACGAGGCCTTGGCCGTGACAGACCGCCCGGCCCTGGTTGCGATCAGGTCGAGCGCACAGGCCGTTTAGGGGCCGTCTGAGAATTGGCTGCTTGGTCGGATGGCGAGCGAAAACCAAGCCAGGTGGCACGAGCGAGCATCGCTGCTCCTGGTGGGACCAGTGAGTGCCGCATGGCGACGGTTTGCAGCCGCCAAACGATCGAGCAGTTCTTTGGACGGTCCCTTAGCGAGCGACCCAGGTGACAAGACCGGAGCGCAGCGCTATGGTGTGGTCACGGAGGTGGTCACATGAGAGTTGCAACCGTGCGGGACTTCCGCGACCGCGCAAGTGAGATGTTCCGCTCGAAAGATGTCGTCCTCGTTACCCGTGACGGCCGGCCGGCCGGATTTTTCCTTCCCTGGGAGCACGAGACGCTGCCCGACGACGTGCGGCGCGAGGTCTTTCTCGAGCTGACCGGCCAAGTCGCACTCCAACGGGAGCGGCTTGGAGTGTCCGAAGACGAGGTCTTGAGCGATTTCGCTGCCGAGCGTAGTCGTCTGTGAAGCAAACGTCGTCCTGTCGGCCTTGATCGGCGGCAGGGCACGACAGGTCTTCGCCTCCCCGTTCGGTCCGGGGTGCTCGGCGACCGCAGCGGTCGCCGAGGAGATCTCTCGCTACGTCCCGAAGCTCGCCGCGAAGCGCGGTTTGGACGAGCCGCTGATGTTCGCCGCGCTCGGGGTGCTGCCCGTAATTTGGGAGCCGGAGACAAGCTACATTGGCCAAAAGGGCGAAGCGCTCAAACGAATCGGCGAACGCGACGCGACCGACTGGCCAACCGTTGCGCTCGCCCTCACTCGCGGGTTGCCAATCTGGTCACAGGACCGCGACATGGAATCGTCCGGCCTCGACGTTTGGACGACCGGAATGCTGCTCGACGCGATCGCGGATCGTCAACGGGACTGAAGCCCTTGCCGTGTTTACGTCACGCCCGGGGCCAGCGGTGAGAACCCTTCGCGGCGGGCTGCCGTTCCAAGCTTGCGATCTGAACACGCGAAGGTGTCAAGCGAGGGATCGGCGTCGCGGGCAAGCATCGCGGAGGCGAGCTGCACCGCGTCGTAGGCCCGAAGGCCGTGCCGACCGGGGAGAGCAGCCGCCAGCGCGATCACTGGTCCAGAGGCGGTAACGATCGCGAACGGTCCGCCGCCCGCCGCCACATCCGCGAGTTCCAAGTTGAAGACTTCGATCAGCGTAAGGGCGTCTTCCTCTGTCAGCTCACCCGTTCGATGTTTCTTCCATATGGCAGATGGCACCTCGACCTGGGCCAGCTCGCTGACGAAACAGTCTTGGCCGAGCGCCCGAATCGTTTCGAATCCCGGCTCGTCGGCGTAGCGCTTGACGAGGGCCGAGGAGTCGAGAAAGACGCTCAATCTCGGTCGGCGTTGACGAGCGTTGAAAGCGCTGTTCCGGCTCCGGCCGCCGCCCGAGCGCGTGCGAGCTTGGCAGGGTCAGGTGCCACGGCCTGCACTGGCACCGGTGAGGCGAGAAGTCCGGCGCGTTTGAGTCGCTCGCGGATGCGCTCGGCGTCGGTTCCCGCGAGATCCGGGTCGACGTAGACACGCATCAGCATGAGCATTGCCTCATTCATGCTCTTGCCCTCATCCGCGGCCCGTCTGCGGACCGCGGCGGCGAGAGGTTCGTCAGCCCGGACGGTGATCTGCGTCATGCAGTCATGGTAGCAATCACGAGGTGGCGGAGCCCGAACCTCGCCGCAAGACGCCCGAGCGGAAGGAACCCAGCCGATTCGTAGGTCGCGCCAAGAACCGCTTTGGTAGCCCCGCCAGGTCCGTCGCAGATACCTATTGATTGATCTCCCGGGCTCGGGAATCGACTTGCGCGATCTGCGCGTTGCCTTTACTATTCATGCAATCGAGTAAAGGATTGGGTGTGCGATGCCGCGGCTGAGCAGCAAGAATCAGGTCACCCTCCCCGTAAGGATTCTCCGCGCCGCAGGACTCCGGCCTGGTGATGAACTTGTCATCACCAGTTCTCGTCCGGGCTTCGTCGAGATCGCCATGGCGGGAGACGTGATCGACGACTTCGCCGGGTGTCTGACACCTGGCACGTATCCGCCGGACTACCTCGCGAAGGAACGGGCAAGGTGGCGGACCTCGTCCTCGACGCAAGCGTCCTGATTGGTTTCTTCGACGCGGGAGATGCCAACCACCACGCCTGCGTCGCGGGGCTGCGCCAAGCAGCTGAGGATGACCTCCTGGTGCCGGCGACCGTCTACGTTGAAGTTCTCGGTCCTCTCAGAGACGGTGACCCGGGTCTGATCGATGCCTTCTTCGAGCGGCGAGGGGTCGACGTCGTTCCCGTTACGGCGAGTCTTGCCCGTCGGGCCGCGCGCCTTCGCGCATCCGGATCGACCAGCCTGAGCGTGCCCGACGTCCTCGTTGTCGCTACAGCGGTCGAACGAGGTTGCGACTTTCTCACCTGCGATCGTGCTCAGGCCGCCGCAAGCCCGCTGGGACGCTTCCTACGCTAAGACCTCCGGGAGCTTGAACCCTCTGGCTGGCTCAATGGCCCGTCGTCGCAGATACTGCGCCGAGGCGAGTAGCGGAGCTGCCCACAAGACCTCGAACTCCGAGGTGTCCCGGCGTGAAGATCGAGCATCAAGAAACCTTCAAGGCGCTCGCCCCGGCCGAGACGGGTGTCGAGTCGCTTGTCGTTCATCAGCGAGGCGACGACGACCGCTGCCTTGTTGTCCTGATCCACGGATGGAACGGCGACCGGTACGGCACCTGGCAGCTCCTACCGCGCTTCCTGTTTGAGGATCTCGATGAGTGCGCCGTTGGTCTCTACGGATACTCAAGCGGGTTCAAACGTGTCTGGAGCGACCAGTTTCGCGTCACGGTTGAGCAACACGCGAAGGAACTCGCTGACACGCTCCGCGACTGTCCATACGGGCGAATCGTCCTCGTTGGGCACAGCATGGGCGGACTCCTCGCGAAGGCGGTCGTTGCCCGCCTCATCCAGACCGGGAGCCACCGCGACGGATTCGGACCGACGATCGGGCGGATGAGCGGTCTCGTCCTGCTCGCGACGCCGCAGGCTGGCGCGAAGGGCTTCCTTGGGCGCTACGGCTTCGCGGCCGACAAGGCTGCGCTCAGGTTGCACGGACGCTTCGTCGCAGACCTCGCGGAGGTATTCACAAACCATGTCCGCATTGGCCTGGACGAGGCCGCAACTGACAAGGCTTGGCTGCCGACGTTCGCTGGGACGACGACGAAAGACCGTTGGGTGACTGGTCTCAGCGCGCATTTCGGAATCCCTAGCAACCAAAGCAAAACGGTCCGAGGCACGCACACGACGTTCGTGAAGCCTGCCTCGCGGGGTAGCGGGCTCTACCCGTGGCTTCGTGATCAGATTCAGTTCTGCCTGAGTACCGAGCGGCCCAAACCGGTCACCCCGGCGGCGACACCCCCTCCGTGCGCGTCCCTGCGCCACCAACCCTCGAGAGTCCGCTTGTCCACATCGGACGCGACCGAAACACCGCGTTCGTCGGTCGCGAGAACTTGTTGAAAGCGCTCGCAGGGAACCGGGCCACGGCGATCACAAACAGCCAGGCGCTCACAGGCCTCGGGGGTGTCGGCAAGACACAGCTCGCGGTCGAGTACGCCTACGTGGCCTGCGAGTCGAAGACCTTCGCGCTTGTCTGGTTCGTACGGGCTGAGGAGGAGAGCCTCCTCGTCGCCGACCTCGCGGAACTTGGGGAGCAGATGGGCCTTGCGACGCGGGCGACGGAACGGCCTGAGGCCGCAAGGGATGCGCTCCGTTTCCTAAAAAGCCTGGCCGAGCCGTGGCTCCTTGTCTATGACAACGCGGTCTCGCCAGCGACCGTCAGACCGTGGCGCGCCGAGGGAGCGAACGGTCGAGTGCTCCTGACGACGCGGGCCCGCGGAGGCTGGGCGGGTGTCGCCGCGGAGCTATCCGTCGACGTGTTCGACCTTGAAACTGCGACCCGTTTCCTCCTCGAGAAGACGGGGCGCGACGACGAAGATGGCGCTCGGGCCGTCGCAAATCGATTGGGCGGGCACGCCCTCGCGCTCAGCCAAGCCGCCGCCTTCGTTTCTCAGACGGGCAGGTCGTTCGGCGAGTACCTCGCCGGGCTCGACGCGGATGGGCGTCTGCTTGAACAGCCGGCGGGCGAGGCTGACTACGAGCTGGCCGTGACGATCGTCGTCGCTCAGTCACGGGCTGCCGCCGAGGAGCGAGCATCCTCGGCCCGAGCGGTGCTTGAGGTCATCTCATATCTCGACCCGGAGCGTATCCCGCTCACGCTCCTTGAATGAGACGCGGACCTCCCCGGGTTCGAGGCGTCGGTGCTCGACGAGGCGATCGCGGCCCTGCGTAGGTTCAGCCTCGTCGAGGTCGGCGAAGGCTCCCTGAGTGTGCACCGGCTCGTTCAGGAGATCACCCGTCAGACGGCAGAACCCTCCGCCGCGGCGCTTGCGCTGTCGTTCGTGCGGGCGCGCTTTCCGGGAAACGCGACCGAGCCCAATGCCTGGCCGACGTGCGCGGAGCTGCTGCCGCACAGCCTCCACGTCGCCAAGCACGTCACTGGAGACGAGCACGCCGGAGGGGTCACTTGGCTACTCGACCGCTCCGGGACTTATGTCCAGTACCGAGGCGACGCGAAGGGTGCCTCAGAAGCGTTTAAAGCGGCCCTGGAAACCAGGCGGCGGGTTCTTGGGCCCGAGCACCACGACACGCTCGCCAGCATGGGTAACCTCGCCGGAACGCTCAGGGCGCAGGGTGACCTCCCCGCGGCACGCAAACTCCAGGAGTCCGCCCTGGACACCACTCGTCGGGTCCTCGGAGAGGAGCACCCCGACACGCTCGCCAGCATGAATAACCTCGCCGGGACGCTCAATGCGCAGGGTGACCTCCCCGCGGCACGCGAACTCCAGGAGGCGGCACTCGAAGCAAGCACCCGGGTGCTCGGCCCGAATCACCCGACGACCCTGGCGATCAAGGCGAATCTCGACGGGATGCGGTAGCCGCGCACGGTGCAAGACCGAGCGGGCCGCACGGGTACCATCCGGCGATGCGGACGTACGACCGACTGGCCGGGCTTGACGTCACCATTGAGCGGTTCGCGTTCGAGGACCTCCGCGAGGTGGTCTCCGCCGGTTTCGAGCGGCGCAGTACCGTCATCCGAGTCAGCGGTGGTGCGCTCGTCGGCGTTGGTGAGGACGTCGCCTACGACCCTCGTGATCACGCCATCCTCCAGCGCTTCGGCCTACGCCTTCCGCCTCCCGGCGACTACACCCTCGACTCCTACTCCCAGGCGCTTGACGACCGCTGGCTTTTTGCCTTCAAGCCAGTTCACGCGGCGTCGGTCAACTACCGCCGCTGGGCCATCGAGAGTGCCGTCCTCGACCTTGCCCTGCGCCAGGCCGGCATCGGGCTCGAAACCGCCCTTGGTCGAACCGCCAAAGCCCTGCGTTTTGTCTGTTCGCTCAACCTCGGGCATCCCGTCGACCTCTCCAAGATCGAGCGGCGCCTCGCGATCGACCCGAACCTTCGATTCAAGCTCGACCCGGCGCCCAACTGGACCCCCCAATTGATCGTCGACCTGGCCGATCTCGGCGTCGTCGACACCCTCGACTTCAAAGGACACTACGACGCCGATGTCGGTGTCGACCCGCCGCACCCCACCATGTACGCCCAGCTCATCGGTGCCTTCCCCGATGCCTGGATCGAGGACCCGCGCCTCACACCTGAGGTCGACTCCGTGCTCCGGCCCCACCGGGCTCGCGTGACGTGGGACGCCCCCATCCACGGGATCAGTGACATCGAGGCGCTGCCCTTCGAGCCCACGATGGTGAACGTCAAGCCGTCGCGGATCGGGCCGATCTCGGCGCTCCTCGACTGCTACGACTGGCTCGCCGCACGCGGTATCGGCGCCTACTGCGGCGGGCAGTTCGAACTGGGCGTCGGTCGCGGGCAGGTCCAGTCGTTTGCGGCGATCTTCCACCCGGACGGCCCGAACGACATCGCCCCCCGCCCCTGGAACCTCACCGAGCCTCCTGCCGACGCGCCCCACACACCCCTTGCCCCGAGGCTTCTGCCCGCCGGTCTCGGCTGGCAGGACTAGGACACGCGGCCCCGTGTCAGGCACCAGGTCAACTGCAGACGACAGCGCGCCGCGACGGTGGTGCCTGACACAACGTGATCCCAACCCCGAACAAGCAATCTGGAATCAAGCACTACCCCTCGAAGATCACGCCGGGGTTCATGATTCCCGTTGGATCGAGCGCCCGTTTGATTGCACGCATCGCCGCGATGTCGGCCTCGGAGCGTCCAAGCGAGAGATAGGGAGCTTTCGCGACGCCGATCCCGTGCTCGGCACTGATGCTGCCCCCAAGCGCGGCCACCCGCGTGAGCACGGCCCGCTCCACACGTTCGGTCAGCCCCTCGTCGCTCGCTGGGTTCGTCACCGGGTCGTTCACGTTGACGTGCACGTTCCCGTCGAGCAGGTGACCGAAGAGGACCGTGCGAGCCTCGGGTAGCACCGCGCGAACGTCGTCGCGAACGTGCTCGGCAAACGTCGCGAGCGCCCCGAGCGGGAGCGTGACATCGAGCTTGATCGGCACCGTCTCGACGTTCAGCGCCTCGGTCAGCTCCTCACGGTAGGCCCACAGCGCCCTCGCGGATGGCGCGTCGGTGGCCACGGCAACCCCTTCATCAAGACCCGACTCGGCAAGCGCGCCGACGAGCTGGTCGTGAACCGCCGCCGCACCGGCACACTCGACGAGGAGGTAGTAGGGCGACGCCGGGAGCGGACGGGCAAGGCCCCGATGACGTTCGACAAGCCCCATCGCAAGGTCGTCGAAGAACTCGAGCGCCCGCGCCGACGGGAGCACAGAGGCGAGCGAACGAGCAAGCGCAAGCATCTCGTCGAACCGATCGCGGGCGATCAGCGCGACCGCCGTTTCGTGCTCCCGAGGCACGAGCCGCAGCCGTACGCGCGTGATCGCCCCCAAGGTCCCTTCGCTGCCGGCAAGGAGCGACGCGAGGTCATACCCAACGTTGTCTTTGACGAGGCCGCTCATCCTCTCGACAAGACTCCCGTCGGGCAGCGCCACCTCGATACCGAACACCTGACGGCGCATCGAACCCTGTCGGAACACCTGCATGCCCCCGGCATTCGTCGCGACCATCCCGCCGATTGTGGCCGAATCACGCGCGCCGAAGTCGATCGCCACGTCGAGACCGGCCGCGCGGGCGTGGGCCTGCACGGCGCCAAGCGTCGCCCCCGCGCCGACCGTGACCTGTGACGCGACGAGATCGACCTCACCAATCGTGTCGAGCCGACGAAGCGAGATCACAACCTCGCCGCCTCGCGGCACCCCTCCCCCGACAAGACCCGTATTCCCTCCCTGGCAGACCACCGGGATCTCCGTCGCTTGGCAGGCCGCAAGGCAATCCGCCACCTCCTGAGCCGTTCCGGGACGCACCACCGCGAGCGCTCGCCCCGTAAAGCGCCTCGTCCAGTCGATCTCGTAGCCAGCGGTGAGGTCTCGCTCGGTGAGCACGTGCCCCTCGCCAACGACACCACGAAGCGTCACGATGAGCGACGTGCTCAGGTCGTCGCCTCGCGCTCGCGCCAGTAGTCGAGCGTGTCGCCAAGGGTCTGCTCGATCGGAATCTCAGGCGCCCATCCCGTGTGCTCCCGGAGGAGCGTCGCGTCGCCGTAAAGGTCAGGCTGCTCACCCTCGCGCCTGCGTCCTTCGTCGACGACGATTCGTGTCGGGACGTGTGCCTGCGCTGCGAGCCCTTCGATCAGCTCACGAATCGAACGCGACCGCCCCGAGCACGCCACGTATGCGGTGTCCGGGTCGCCCCGCTCGAGGAGCGCCACGTAGGCGCGCATCATGTCGCGGACATCGGTGAAGTCACGCCGGGTGTCGACGTTACCGACGTGGATCTCGATCTCTGACTGGCCACTCGCCTCGGCGCGGGCGATCTGTTGGGCCACACTCGGCACGACAAAGCGCGCGTCCTGCCCAGGACCAATGTGGTTGAAGGCCCGCACCCGCATGATCGGGAGGCCGAATCCCGCGCGGTACTGCGCGACGCAGAGGTCCGCGGCGGCCTTTGACGCCCCGTACGGGGACAGTGGTTTGAGCGGCGTGTCCGGGGTGACGGGAAGCTCGTCGAGCGGCACCGACCCGTAGATCTCGCCGCTCGTGACGGCGATCCCGCGAGCGGTCGGTGCCTCACAGCGCAGGGCCTCGAGGACCGCCAGCGTCCCCCAGAGGTTCACCTTCCAGGTCTCGACCGGGGCGCCAAACGACTCGCCGACCGACGACATGCCCGCCAGGTGCACGACACCGTCAGGCGCAACCTTGCGGACGAACGCGCGGACGCGCTCCGGGTCGGTGATCTCGACGGGGGTTCCGTCGACGCCCGGCGGCGGAGTCTCATCAACGTCGGTGCGCAAAATCGCCAAAACCTCGTGCCCGGCACCGAGGAGGAGCGGGGCGAGATGATGGCCGGCAAAGCCCGTGATCCCGGTGGCGAGTACCCTCATTGGGGCCCGACGATACCGCGCGGCCTTGCGCGTGGTGAAACGGTTCACACCCAAGGGTCAGAATTCTGTGATCCGGCTTCGCATTCGCCGCAAACGCGCCTATTATGGGTTGCGATGCTGGTGCGATTTCCCGTGCGCTTCACCCTCCTCATGGCCGCGATGAGTCTTACGTTCGCGGCGCTGGCGTCGGCGAGTCCCGCGCAGGTGATCCGTGACTTCAAGGCCGACGGTCACCTCGACCGTGCGTACTCGATGGGCGAGCTTCGTGCCGCCGCCAACGAGTCACGAGGAACCGCCATCGAGGACGGATTGAACGAGGCCGTAGAGAACCGCTTCCTGGTCGAGCTCGCGGGCTTCACTCCTGCGCGGAGGAGTTCGCCCCCACCCGCCTCGGCGACATCGACGCGGAAGGCGACGACTACCAAGAGCGCAAAGATCCGTAACGAGGCGGAGCGCGTGGTTGTGCCGACTCCCGTTCGGACTCCGAACGAGGTGGCGCCCGGGGCCGGTCTTCCCGGATTCACGCCGAACCCGGTCGGGAGTCCCGCTGGGGGGCTGCCGCTCGCCGTCACGATCCTTGGCTTCCTCGGCGGCGCGCTGATGATCTCGGGTCTTGCAAGCGGCGTCGCGCGCCGCCGCCTCAGCCGGTCACGCTAGCCGCTGAGGCCCGGGGGGCTGGGCTCGCCTGGGTAGTATCCGGCGCCCGTCCCCCAGAGCGCTGAGGTTTCGCTGATGCCAGCAGCTGCCGCACACACGATGGTGTTTCGCGTTGAGTTTCCCTCGAGCGCCGAGGCGTTCGGTTCGGTGCTCTCGACCATCGCGGAGTCCGGCGGCGATGTACGGGGCATTCGGAGCGTACTTCCCGGCAGGGAGCGGACGACTCGCGAGATCGAGGTGGCATGTGACGCCGCCACCGGTGAACGCGCCGTGGCGGCGCTTGGAACCCTCGATGACGTGACGGTGCAGAGCGCCGAGGTCGACGCCGTGGACGCCCACGCTGGCGGGACGCTGACCATGCGAAATCGGGTCAGCGTGGCCACCCGGGACGACCTCGCGATGGCCTACTCGCCCGGCGTCGCGCGGATCTGCATGGCGATCCACGACGACTTCGAGAAGACGTGGGACTACACCATCCGCGGAAACAGCGTGATGGTCGTAAGCGATGGCTCAGATGTTGCTGGCGTGGGTGACCTCGGCCCGCTCGCGGCGCTCCCGGCATGTGAGGCCGCATGCGTGGTGATGCGCCAGGTCGGCGGGGTGGACGGTTTCCCGCTTCCGATTGACGAGCGCGACCTCGACGCCGCAGCGGCCCACATCGCGCGATCCTCATCGGTCTTTGCCGGCGTTCACCTGACCGCCATGGCGACCGACCGGGCCGCGATGCTTGCCGAGAAGATCCAGGCACTCGTGACGATCCCTGTGGCGACCGACGCGCAGGTGTCGCAGGCCTCGCTCGCCGGCTTCTGGCGAGGGGTGCTCGACGCTCGTGCCTCGGCGGTCAACGACACGATGCTCGCCGCGACGAGCAACGCTGGAACCTCGGCCCTCGATGAGGCGGCCGCGCGGGCCGTTGCCAAGGGTGTGGTCGACGCGGCGATGGCGGCTGGGCTCGCGCGGGTCGTTCGAACGGGCCCACCCGGGGGCAGCACCTGGCCCCGTGTCAGGCACCAGGTCCACACCAGGCGACAGCGCGCCGCGACGGTGGTGCCTGACACGACGTGATCCCGACCCGAAAAGCAATCTGGAACCAAGCATCTCGCTAGGGCGCCGGGGTGAACCCGCAGCGATCGCGTGTTTCGCTCAAGGACCGCTCGAAACTCCGGTGAGTCTTGACCGCTCGCCTGCGCCGCGTAAACACCGCGTTCAGCTCAGTCATGCCACAAGCGATACGACTCCACGGCGAGGCGTGTGACGGCGACCTCGAGTGGCCGGAGCACGCTCGCCTGCGTCCGATGCGCCCGAAGTGACCGCAGACGCTGAGGGAGGCTGGACCTGACATCGACGCGCACATCGCAGGCGTCGCCCTCATTCACGTACTCGCCGAGCGGGTGGTCGGGCAGCTCGGCCAGCATCGTCAAAATGCTCGGCCGCTCAGGCCGACCCGCACTCGCGGCCAACACGGCCCGATGCACGGCGACATGGGCCCCGTGCCCGTACTCACCTCGCGATCCGTGCGTGACGACAAGCCTCGGACCAAGATCATCCAACATCGCCGCCACGAGCCCTGCCAGTGCGTCCGGAGAGGCTGAGGGGGCCTGGCCAAACCCGTCGACTGGGAGCGGATCGATCGAGCCGAGTAGCCGAACGTCGTCGACGCCGAGCGCGGCGGCCGACGCACGGAGTTCGCCCACGCGGACACCCCCGAGGTGTGCGCGATCGACGACATCGCCCATCTCGCCCCCCTCACCGCCTGTCGCGCAGAGAATCGCGACGCGTGAGCCCCCGCGGCAGAGCGTCACGATCAGGCCCGCGCAGAACGTCTCGTCGTCGGGATGGGCGATCACGACAAGGGCCCGGTCGCCGGGTCCGCAGAGCGCGGCGAGGTCGTTCACGACTGGGCCGGCTTCGCGACGAACATGAGGTGATCGCCGTCCACGAGCGGGAGCTCGGGATCGTCGCTTTCCTGGTTACGGTTCAGGACACCAAGAACCCGCCCAAGTTCGAGCCCGATCGCGGCCGCGGCCTGACGAAGGGTCGCGGCACCCACGGTGCGCGTCGACGCGCCCCGCACGTCGAGTCTGTCTGTCTCGACCATGACCCGGGGAAGCGGCTCCGCTCTCGCACGACGGTAGTCGCCGGGCTTGTTGAGGTTCCAAAGCGACCGGAGATCGGCGTCGACCTCGCGGAGATCGTTCTCTGTGAGCCAGCGAACTCGGCAGGCAGCGAGGAGGGAAAGGAGGGAACGCTCCCCGGCATCGACGAGCGTCGACGCGTCCACGGCGAGCATCGTGCGATAGGCCGCGGCGAGTGGATGCGGACCGTCGGCCTGCGAAACCGCGGCGTCGTGGTCGCCACCGAGGCGGTCGCAGACGCGCCGCACGAATGCCGGGTGAAGGAGCGGCACGTCGGTCGACGATGCGTACGCGATCTCCACGCGGCCTTGGAGGGCCACGAGCCCCGCGCCGAGCGCCTGCAACGGGCCGAGGCCGTCGCGGGTGTCGTCGACGACGTCGACTCCGCTGGGAAGACGGGGCAACGGATGGCCTACCGGGCGAACCACAACGACCGGGCCGCCCGTTCCTCTCGCGACGATGCCGACGACACGACGAAGAAGCGTCGAGCCATGCCAATCGAGCGACGCCTTCGACTGGCCCATACGGCTCGAGCGACCGCCGGCGAGAACGATGGCTCCACACTGTGCGGTCATGTGGGAAGGAATGCGTTCAGCACCGCGAGGATCTCAACTCCGCTGGCCCGGAGACCGATCGTCGCGCCCGCACCTGGCCAGGTCTCTTGGGTTCCTTCGTGGCCGTCGATCATCACCACGAAGGGCGTTTGCGGCGCGGCCGCCACGAGGGTCCGCGCGAGTTCGGGGCCACCCATCGACGAGCAAAGGACAATCAGCCGGGGGGCGGGTGTGAGGGCCGATACGAGTGCGTCGGGATTGTCGACGACCGTCGCCTGCCAGCCGTTTCCACCCGCGTGGACGAGGTCCCGGAGTGCGTCCGCGAGGAGTGGTGTCCGGCTCGCGACGAGGACGTCGACGGAGACGGCAGTTTGCGGAGGTCGTGGCACTCAGGCCACCGAGGTCGCGACCCGGTAGGCGTCGCGCCCGCGAACGTCGCCAAGTCGTCGCATGGTGACCGGCCAGCGGTTGGCCTCAAGGGGCAGCTCGTCGAGGTGGACGAGCCGTCCTGCCATCGCGATGTCGGCAATGGTCATGTCGGGGAGGTACCCATCATTTGTCGCGACGAGGCGCTCCCAGCGGTCGAGCGTGCCAGAGAGACAAGCGACCCGTTCGGCGAGGTCCTCGGCTGGGAGGTCGAGACCGTAGAGGACGACCTCTTCGACGCCCCAAAGCTCAGACCGGACCGACAGGCTGAGCGCGTCGAGGAGCATGTCCACACGGGCCCGGCGCGCCGGGTCGGGTGGATAGAGATCGTCGCGCTCGGCCACCTGGGCGAGGTAGCGGAGGATCGTGTTCGACTCGACGATGACGAGCGTTCCGACGACAAGGCACGGCACGGTGCCGAAGGGATGGACCTCGAGGTAGCTCGCGGGGCGCTCTCCATCGAGGGGAATGGTGACCACGGCGGGCGTCGTCCCGAGCTCCGCCAGGAGGATCCGAACCTTCAGACCGTTGGAGGAGCTCGGGTTGTCGTAGAGGACCAATTCGTTTGTCATTCCCGCAATGGTGCGCGTTCGACGGTGCCGGCGCAAACCCGAGCCGCTGAGTCGACCTGCGGCCGCGGGGCGGTCACCCCCCCGAGGTGGTACTCAAGACGACCGTGACGAAGGCGCCTGTGCCGACTGGTGCGGGTTTTGGCGTGTCGGGCTTCGGCTCGACCAGGCGAGGGCCCTTGGCGCTCTCGCGGATGTCGACGCGCACGCCGATATGTCGACGTCCCTCCGCGCGGCCCCCTGAGAGCACGGTCCCATCGGGGCCGTCGGTCTGGACGAGGTTGAGCTGCGCGCCAAAGGTCGTCGTGTAGTGCTCGGCCGCGGCTGCGCCATCGGGTACGGCGTAGACCCGTTCGATGTACGGGAGCGTGCCGCTGGCGCCGAGCGACGCGGCGCGGTGGACCTCCGTGCCGGATGGCGGCGGCGCGGCGATCGCCTCCCGGCGAAGTGTCGTGAGATCGCCGCCCGTGAGTGCCTTGGCACAACCCCTCGCACTAAACAGCATCCCACCGAGGAGCACAGTCGCGAGCGCGACGAACCACACCGCCCTCCGGATGGGGCTCGACTCGCGCCCTTCAGGGGCGGCTGCGCGTGATGCCCACGCACCATCGGCGGCCACGGGGCTTGGTGGCTGCGGGCCGGGGCGCACCCCGCCGGGTACACCCGGATGGGCCGGCACGAGGTGGCCGTTCAGATGGCCAGGAGGCGCCGGTGGGAGCGCTCTGCCGGGTGGTCCCTGCTCGGAAGGTGGACCGGTCACCCTTCGCGCATCGGCGCGTTATCAAGAATCCTTGAGCGCCTCGGTCCGTGTGCCTTCGTTGCCGCACCCCGAGGGTTGGTCCGGAGCATCGGATTCGTCGTCGGCGTAGGCTCGCCGATCATGAGCGACCCCGTCAGGATCTACCACAACCCCCACTGTCCGTCCTCAGTCCACGCCGTGCGTATCGCCGACGAGCTTGGCGGCGAGGCCGAGGTGATCGTCTATCAAGCGACGCCACCCGACCGGGCGACACTGCTTTGGATCGCCAACCACCTGGAGGACCCGCCAGCCGACCTGGTGCGAAAGGACAGCCTCTTCAAGAAGCTCGCTCTTGACGAGGCCGACTACGTCACCCCCGAGGCGGTCGCCGACCTTCTGACGGCGTGGAAGATGCTTCTTCAGCGCCCCGTCGTCATTCGAGGCGACCGCGCGATCATCGGACGCCCGAAGGAACGCGTTCGAGCGCTCCTGGTCAAACCGATCGGTTGACCCATGACGTCGAGCGGTACAGGAGGCTCCACCCGGCCGGGCTTGCCCGGCGCGCGCCCACCCATTCGGAGTGGAGATGCCAAAAAGCTCAACTCGGCCAGATGAGGTGCCGATGTAGGTGTTACGAGCCTGATAATCGTGACGCGGGCGCCGGCACGGCCGCGCTAGAGTCAACGTACGTGCAGAACCCGCTCATCCGGCCCGGATTCTCGGAATGAACTGCACGCCCATCGAGACCAAGACCAATGCTCTCGGAGAAAGGACCATCAAGTGTCAGACACAACGTCTTCAGCGGGTAGCAAAGAGCCGCTGGGCAGCCGTGGTGACTTCGGCGCCTGGTCGCAGGATGTCATGAGCCGCCTTGAGGCGCGTCAGCCCGAGACGCAACGCCTGACCGCGGGCCGGAGATCCCCAGCGCTTGGGCGAGCGCATCGATCGCCCGAGGAGCGGGCCACGACCCCGGCAGCGCCAAGCGCTCGACCGAGACCGATCCGAATGCTGCTCGCACGGTTGAGCGCTCGCGCTCACTAGCCACCCCGAGCGGGGCGATCCATTCCGGGCCCGCCACCTGGGCGAAGCGCTCCCTCTGACCGTCGAGGAGTTCTTCGGCGGCCTTGGCGACGTGCTCGGCGTCGACCGACCCGCGACCCAGCTCGTCGAGTGCGGCGTCGCGTTCAATGACGATCACGCCGGAGATTCGGCGCCAACCCGCTCGCGCGGGAGGGCCGAGATCGGAGATCGGCACCCGTACGGGCGGAGATATGAACCCCCGCGTGGCGCGCTTCACCCACCGCCGGATGTGTAGACCGGTCCGCGGGTATGTCGGGAGGCGTCGGAACGCATCCGGCGCTGTCTCGCGCAAATCTGAGTAGAAACGTAGGCGTCGCGGAAACGGTGCGCAGTTGCCGGCGCCGTCCAGGATCACCTGGTCATCTCCGAGAATCGGGACACCGGCCGCGAGCGCCCGGGCACTCACGGTGCTTTTCCCGCTGCGGGAGCGCCCCATCAGGACGACTGCATCGTCGCCGTCGGCGATGGCCGCGGCCGGAAGAAGCACGTAGCCGGCCGACGCCGCGGCGAGGGAAAGGAGCGGCTCGACGAAGTATCCCTGGACGAGCGAGAGCGCAAACGATGCGGGCAAGCCGCGCACCCCAATGCGAGCCGTCAGCGGCACCTCGGTGGGCGTACCGAGTTCGACCGTCCACCGGGCGGTCTTGTGCCCACCCGCGCGCCCACGAGGGTCGAGCGGTCCAAGTTCGACCCGGGCATCCACCGCGCCGCCGGCCTGGGTTCGCACCCGTCCGTACTCGGCGTCGAAGTGCCGAAGCGGTTGGCGCGGGCCGACGAGCCCGAGCCGCAAGTCGGGGAGGAACTCGAAGGTGCGCTCCTCCATGCGTTTCATTGGTCGAGCGCCTTCTCGATGGCCGAGGCCACCGGACCGGGATCGGTGGGGAACGGCGCCCTGACGCGGAGGATTTTGACGCTGCGCAGCGCGCGGTCGAGAACCGCCGCCTCGGCGTGCTGGAGCGACGCCCACTCGTCACCACGGTCGTCGGGTGAGGCAAAGCTCGCGCGCTCAAGGAGCTGGCGTAGATAGCGGCGCTCGTAGGCGGCGACCTGCACCATGCGTTGGACGGCCCATTCCCGGCTCGCCTCTTCGACCCGCGGCGGGCCGCCGGTAACCGTCTGGAGTACCACGAGGACATCGAGTTGCGGCCGATGCGTGGGGTCAAGCTCATGCCCGCATGCGCGCGCAAGGGCGCTCGGACCCACCGCCGCCCGATCGCCAAGCGCGAGCCCGGTGCGGAGCATGCCGACGGCCTTCCCCGAAAGGCCTCCGGAGGGTTGCCGAGAGGTGAGGGGACGTGCCAGCCACGAGGCGCCTCGTGCGACGCCGAGTTGTGCCCGGGCGGCCCGAGGAAGCTCGGCGCTCAGGCGAGGCAGGGCCTCGAGCGCCCAGCGACGGACACCAACCGAGATCGGGAAGGTCGCCGTCCGCCCATCTGCGTCGAGCACCGTCCACTTGTCGGAGAGGAACCGGGCGCCGTCCTCAAGGAAGGCAAGCGCGGTCTCGGTCTTGCCGCTCTCCGACCACCCACCGACGGCGATCGTCCTGCCCCTGTGCTCGACGGTCGTCGCATGGATCGCGGCGCCGCCATTCTCAACGAGAACGACTTGCAGAAGCGGTCGGATCACACCGCGCAGGATGGAGACAATCGGAAAGCCCTCTTCGTACTCCAGCTCGAGCGACATCGCGCGAAACGACCTCGGGAGGACGCAGCGCAGACCATTTCGCTCGATTGCCAGCGTGCCCCCCGCGCTGACCGTCGTCGTGGCGTCGTTGGCGGGGTTGAGTACTTCGTCCGCGGATGGCAAGACGCCATCCGCGCGCCGAAGGATGACGCCCCCTCGGGGCCCGGCCGCCGTCTCCGGGTAGGGGTCGAGCGCGCGAGCCATCGCCTTGCGAAGCGGCTCATCTGCGTCTGGCATCGACAACGACACCAGTCCGGCGATATCAAAGGTGGCGGCCGTCGGCGGATGATGCCAGGTCCGGGCCTGACCGAACGGCCAGTGGCGCCCATCATTTGCCTGGACTAGAGTCAGTTCGTGCGGGTTGCATCCCTTAAAGTCGCACCACTCGTCCTCGCAGCGGCGCTCGCCGCGGCGTTCGGAGTCGCGAGGCTCCAGGGCGATACACGCCAAGCGGAGGCGCAGGCTGCCGGAGGGCTTCTGGCCCTGCGGGCGACCGCGGATGCGTCGCTGTCGAGGGCGCATCCGTCGGTTCGCTACGGTGGCGCACGGACGCTCTTCATGCGCGGCGCCTCGGCCAGCCGGGTGATCGTGCGATTCCGGGTTCCCACTCCATTTCGATCGGCCACCCTGCGTCTCTTTGCGAAGAACCGCGGTGACGGTCTCGTGGTCCGACGCGCCGCGACGTCAACCTGGTCCGAGCGGAGGGTGACCTTCGCAAACGGCTCACGGGCTCGACTCTCCAGGGGTCCGGTCGTGCGAGTCGCGGCGTTCCGCGGCAGTTCCTGGATTCAGGCCGACGTGACACGGCTCATGCCTGAAGGCGGCGAGGTCAGCCTGATTCTTTCTGCGCCTCCCGGGCGTAGCCTGAACTTTGCGAGCCGAGAATCCGGTTCCCGCGCGCCCCGCCTCGACGTGCTCGTCGCCTCGGCCGAATCACCCGTCATCCCCGCGGCAACGTCCCCGTCGACCACTTCCACGACCGGCGGCGCGGCGGCGCCCGCGCCGCCGGTCCGCCCGATCATTGTGGTGGCCGCTGGGGACGTTGCTTGCGACCCGGCTTCGGGGAGCTTCAAGGGTGGCGTGGGAACCGCGTCGAGCTGCACGCAGGAAGCGACCGCCAAGCTCGTCGAACGGATCAACCCGGACGCCGTTCTGATGCTCGGCGACGCGCAGTACGAGTACGGCAACCGGAGCGAGGTCGCCGCTTCCTACGGGCCGAGTTGGGGCCGATTCAAGGACAAGACGTGGGCCACCGCTGGGGGACTGCATGACTTCTACGGGGGTGGCTACTACTACGAGTACTTCGGCGCTCGCGCCGGGCCGGCAGCGTTCCAGCCGTACTCGATCAACCTCGGGGCCTGGCGTGTCATTTCGTTGAACGCGCAATGCGGGGAGCCGGCGGTTGGGGGCTGCAAACGGGAGTCGCCCCAAGAGACGTGGCTTCGCAATGACCTCACGATCAACCGAAACAAATGCACCCTCGCGATGTGGCACAACCCCCGGTGGTCAAGCCGTGGGCGCCACGGGAGCAACACGGCGACCGACGCCTTCGTGCGCGCACTCCACGCTGCCGGCGCCGAAATGATCCTCTCCGCGCACGACCATCACTACGAGCGCTTTGTGCCGATGAACCCGGACGGCGGCCCCGACGCGGCGTTCGGCCTCCGGCAATTCGTGGTCGGGACCGGCGGGAAGTCCCTCGGGAGCATCGACAGCGTCGCGCCCGGGAGCGAGGTCCGACAGAACCACGCCTACGGTGTCCTCAAGTTGTCGCTCTTCCCGGATCGCTACGACTGGGAGTTCGTCCCCGTCGTGGCGGGCGCCTACGCCGATTCCGGTTCTGTGCCGTGCCATGACGCGCCGCCCGCTCCCTAGGGAGACCGGGGCGAGCAGGGCCCTTCAGCGCGAGTGAGCGGGCCCGATCACGTGGTGCGTGGGAGCGGGCGACGAAGCGACGCGTCTTCCGGGTCGTTGCCTTCCAGCTCTTCGCTTCCCGATCCCGGGTTCCACCGCATGAGGCGGGCTGACCCGTTGCCGAGCGAGTCCCGCTCGATCGAGACGAACGAGCGAGCGCCAACCTGACCTGCCGCCCGCTGCGAGGCGGGGACAAGCGATGACCAGGTGCCCGCGTTCAGATACGTTGATCCTCCCTTGAGGGAGTGTCGCTCGGGGAAATGAGTGTGTCCCATGACAACGTTGGCGACACGTTGCCCTCCCCTCGCGAGGATGAGCGCCACCTCTTGGGCGCCGTCGCAAATCGCTCGCCGGGCGTAGCCCATCTTGGTTGCGCCCGAGCGGCGGACGACCGCTCGAACGACGCGCCGTTCGAGCGCTCCGGGTCGGATCTCGGCGATCCGGTCGATCGCCGCAAGGTCCGCTTGCGCCAAACCGACGGCGTCTGCGAGCTCGGTCAGGATCTCGCGTCGATAGCGCTCGCGTTCAAAGCGATCAGGTCGCTTCCAGCCGTTGGCGACGGTGGCGGCCAGGTGGACGTGGGCGCGCCAGGCCGCGGCGAGGCGCAGTACCAGCGCCGGCGACGTCGCGAACGCCCGCGCGGACAACGGCCCGGCCGGAGTGACCGCGTCGCTCCAGGCGGCAAGCCACAGCGCGACGGCCGATCCGACGGGAAGGTCGATCGTGTCGGGATCAGAACGTTGCCAAGGCGCGGCAAATCGGTCGAAGGCGCTCATGTCGTGGTACTGGCCGCCGTGCTCCACGTACAGCAGTCCTGGGACGTGGTGGATCCAGGGCTCGATCAGCCCACCGGTCATATCCACGAGCGTCGCACCAACGTCCGGCCAGAGGATCTCCACATCGTGATTGCCGGGGATGATCGGCAGCTCGCCACCCGACGTCGTGAAGCGCGTCAGCGCATCGAAGACCGCGCGATGGGTCTCCGCGATCCGAGCAAGCCGGTCCGACGCCGCGCGGCGCGTCGACCGAGCCCGAGCTGGGCGGGAGCACTCCACCGGCAGGAGGTCGGCGAGATCACCCGCCACGACGAGCTGGACGTGGCTTCCCTGACGGACCCGGTCGGTGAGGTGGTCTGCGAACTCGCAGAACGCGGCCCCGTCGCGGAAGTGATCCTGGCGAGTGCCCTGACCGAGGTGCAGGTCGCTCACCACCGCGACGAGGTCAGGCCCGCCGGAGGGAGCCGGGTTCACGAAAACAGCCGCGGCCAGACCAACGTGAGTCCGATCGCCAGAGTGGCATGGGCGGCGATTACGGCGACGAGCGAGCGAGTCACCTCGACGACGACGCCGAATGCGAGCCCGTAGGCGGCGGCGAGCAGGGCATACACAGGGGGACCAGCGCCGAGATGGACGACGCCGAAGAGCCCGGCGGTTGCGGCGGGGTTTGGAGCGCCCCCGCCCCCCGGGGGCGCCCAGGGGATGGGGGCCCGACATAATACACCACCGCGG
>JANMDN010000018.1:0-13858 GCA_031376285.1 Actinomycetes bacterium | reverse complement strand
GTCTGAAGCGTCGGCTCAAGCCGACGCGCAAGAGGACGCAGTGTCAGACCGCATATCGGGTATATGTGGGCGACCAAGGACGCCGAATTCGCGACGAGTCGCAGCCAGCGGGTCGCCGCCAGCAATTCGGAATCAAGCGTCTAGGCATCGTTGACGCCGCGTCCGCGGATCAGCGGTGTGGACCCGTCGCCTACGTCAGCGTGGCCTTCGCGATCGCCAGAAGCTATTAACGAATCGTTAGAGGTTGCCCGAACCCACCCGTGTGGGGAGGTGTGCCTTACCCAATTTCGGGTTCCAGACGGGCACCCGGTGATGGGAACCTAGGCCGGAGCGAGGTCCCGTGCCTCGCAGCCAGAGAAAACCCGAGAGCTCGAGCGAGGGTCGTTGCGCCACTTCAAGCGAGTCTGCGTCACCGCGAGAACGAAGGCCGTCCCGTTGCTGCTCGTCGGAGTCGTCGGTGCAACGCTCATCGTCACCGCCCCCGCGCTTTCGGGACTCGATAGCGGACACCGCTCGCCGGCGCTCTCGTACTCGACCGAGGAAAGCTCGAGCGCCCACGTCTACGGCCACACCAATCTCGGACCGACCGCCGCCGCGTCGGTGCGCGCCGATCGCCAGCTTCGCAAGCGCTGTGCCAGGATCGCCGTGCGTCTCGCCCGGCCGGCAAGCTGCCCCGCGACCAAGCGAGGCGTCCTCGGTATCAAACGGGCCAACGCCTCGTCACAGCCCACTGGTGCCTGGGACTCGACCGTTGCCGCCGCACGTCCAAGCCGCTACCTCCTTCCCGACTTCGCAATCGATGCGATCGCGCTCCCCACCGGAAAAATCCTGTTGATCTCGAAGCCGACCGATCTCCAGACCGCAGGCGGACAGGACCTCGGAACGGCGCATGTCTGGGATCCGGAGACCGGCGAGTCACGGGCGATGCCACCACCGCTCCCTCCGGTTCCTCCCACCGTTTCGGGAAGCACACCGACCCCCACGCAGGTCAACCTCTTCTGTGCGGGGCATTCACTCCTCCCTGACGGCCGTGTCGTCGTGGCCGGCGGGCAGCTTTCGGTCGGGGCCGACCCCATTCGAGGGCTCTACGGACTGTGGACGTTCAATCCGTTCTCGAACGGCGGGTGGGGTTCATGGACCACCCAGCCATCGATGCGCCACGGGCGCTGGTACCCGACGCTGACGACACTCGCTGACGGGCGGGTGGTGATGA
This sequence comes from Actinomycetes bacterium, assembly GCA_031376285.1. Classification (GTDB taxonomy): domain Bacteria; phylum Actinomycetota; class Thermoleophilia; order Miltoncostaeales; family Miltoncostaeaceae; genus JANMDN01. Next base: position 12,645 of record JANMDN010000018.1, on the reverse strand, counting down.
TGAGCGGCCTCGACGAAACCGCCGGAACGAACTCGACCAACACCGAGGTCGAGGTGTTCACCCCGAGCGCAAACATCAACGGAGTCGGAACGCTCGCGCTGCGCGGCTCACATCCGATGGATCTCTACCCGCGTAACCACCTTCTGCCGGACGGTCGCATCCTGATGGGCGCCCCTGGTCGGCCGGCCCTTCTCAATCCGACTGACTGGTCGTGGACCGAGCTGCCGAACCACTCAGACGGCTGGTACGGCAACTGGAGCACGGGCGTCCTGCGCCCATTCGCACCCGGGGCGAACGACACGAAGCTCATGCTGTTTGGCGGGAGCCAAATCGGACTGACAAGCACGAACTCGGCCTGGACGCTCGATACCGGCGAGCCCGCGGCCGGCTTCCGCACCGCCCCGTCGATGCGACGTGCCCGATCGCACCACAACACCGTCCTCCTTCCCGACGGTTCGATGGTCACGATCGGCGGGGGACTCGGGAACTCCGAAGACCTTCTGAGCCCGGGCCTTTACTCCGATCCGGTGTTCACGAGTGAGCTCTATTCGGCCGCGACTGGCGCCTGGACCGAGGGACCAGCCCAGACCCAAGCACGGACGTATCACTCTGTCGCCCTGCTCATGCCCGACGGCCGAGTGCTCTCAGCCGGCGACGATCGCGGCGAGCGCCGGGACGACACCTCGACGTGGCGAGCCGAGTACTACCTCCCGCCATACCTCTTCAACGGTCCGCGGCCATTGCTGACGAGTGCGCCCACCGCGACTCCGTACGGCTCGGTGCTCCCGATCTCATCGCCCCAGGCATCAGGAGTTCGCAGCGTTGTCCTGATGAGCCTGTCATCGGTGACCCATGGCGTTGACACGGGGCAGCGCGCGATCGAGCTGCCGTTCTCGGCCCCGGGTGGTGACCGGATCGTCGCGACGACGCCCACGAACCGAAACATCGCGGTCCCGGGCTACTACCGACTCTTCGTTGTGAACTCGGACGGAGTGCCGTCCGAGGGGAAACTGATCCGGCTGGATCCGAGCGCACCGGCGACCAATCTCGCGCCCCTGGCGTCGGTGGCGGTTTCGCCCCAGAGCCCGAACGTCGGCGACGTCGTGACCTTCACCGACACCTCACGCGATCCCGACGGTCGCGTGGTCGCACGGGCCTGGGACCTCGACGCGGACGGAGCATTCGACGACGGCAGGGACAGCACCGCGACCACGGTCTTCACCCGCCCCGGCGAGCACACGATCCGACTGGAGGTCACTGACGACCGCGGTGCCGTCAACATCGCCCTTGTCTCCATCGACGTTCGCCAACCAGCTCCAATCGAGATCAAGAGCGTGGGGGTACCGGCGGCCCCGCCGGCACTGCCGGCAGTCGTCGAGGTTTCAAGCGCGAAGGCGCTCACACCCTTCACGCGGGGCCGCAACGCGGCAATTCGGTTCGAGTTGAGCGTGGCGACGCAGGTCAAGATCCAGGTTGCCCGAGCCGGGGGGAAGGACGGGGCGAAAGCCTTTTACGTTGGCGGTCTCCCTGGCGAGAACAAGGTCAAGATCCCGCGCACCATTCTCCGCAAGGCGATCAAGCCCGGGACCTACCGGGTGTCGGTGAAGGCCATCGGCGGCGGGACAATCAAGCTGACCGTCAAGCTGGCCTAGTGTCCTGATTCAATAATTCGTGGTCGGTTTTGGCGGCTGCGACGCTTCGCAATGCGGCGTCCTTGGTTCCCCGAATATCCCGATATGCAGGAAACACTGCGTCCTCTTGCGCGTCGGCTTGAGCCGACGCTGCAGACGGTGGGCGCACCTGGCGGTGCGTCCATCTGTGCTCGGTCTCGCTCGCCAGAACTGCCCACGAATTTTCGACTCACGACACTAGTTCGCGGGCCCGGCTTGGGCCTTCTCCGCGAAACGGCCTGCCGAAAGCGGGGCGTCACCAGCGCGAACGTCTCGCCCGTTCAACCCGAGTGGAACCGAATCGCCGATGACTGAGGCGAACGCCTGCTCGCAGGCGTCTGCGCTCATTGCGGTCGGCGCTCCTGACGCCGTAAACGCTGGTCGCGTAGCCGCGGATTCGGGGACCGGTTGGTGCCCTGCCGGTGGCGGCGGGCCATTGCCGCGATCTCACGTTGCGAAGACGGCCAGCTTCTCTCCGGTCGGGGCCGACGTGTTGCTCCGCAGCTCGGGGGTCACGGCGAGCAGCTCGCCACCCGAGACGTCGATCGCGGCGACGTACCTTCCGTCGGCCTGGCGCTCCATAAACCCACGCGACACCGGAGCCCCACCGGGGGGGATGACCCAGACTTCGTAACCGCTCGCGGCGCCGGGGGCATCGAGGCCGTTCAGATGCATGACCGCCACCCGGCGACCCCCTGTGTCGAACACCTTCGCATCGGCACTCACGTTCGCTGCCACCTGCGCGACGGCAAGCCGCTCCTCGCCCACGGCGTTTCCACGCAGATTGATGTTCCAGGCCCCGAGGCCGAGTACGGCTGCCGCAAGCGCTCCCGCAAGCGACGGCCAGAGGCGCAGCGCGAAGCGTCGCGCCGGCTTCGCGGACGCGGTCTGGGCGGCGCGCTCAGCGCGAACGCTCGCGAGGATCTCCCGCTTGAGCGTCGAGGGCGGGGCGATCTGCGACGTGCCCAGGGCGAGCATGCCCGCGGTCACCCGCAGCGAATCAAGCTCCTCCGAACAAACCGGACAAGTCGCGGCGTGGCGCTCGACGGCTGAACACTCGTCGGGGGTCGCCGCGCCGATGGCCACCGACGCAACGAGGTCGGTGAGGCGCTCGTGATCAGCCGACGGCGTCACGACGCACCACCTTCGGCAAGTGTGAGGTTTCGCCGCAGTCGCTCGAGAGCGAGACGGAGGCGCCCCTTCACCGTGCCCAACGGAAGTTCCAGAAGGTCTGCGATCTCGTGGTGCGTGAAGCCCCCGAAATACGCGAGGCGGAGCACCTGAGATTGCTCAGGGGGGAGGTCGGACAGGGCCCGGCGCACCACGTCAGACTGCACGTGGGAGATCGCCTCGTCGCTTGTGAGGTCGTCGCGGTCGTCGCCGACGAGCGCCTCGACCCGCATCGCGTCATCGCGACGGGAGGACGCCGCCTGCGAGCGGAGCCGGTCGACACCGCGGTGGTGGACGATCGAGAGCAACCACGTACGGACACTCCCTCGAGCCACTGAGAAGGCGTTCGCCCCTCGCCAGGCTGAGAGGAACGCCTCTTGGACGAGGTCCTCGGCAGCGGTCCTGTTGCCGAGAAGTCGTACCGCAAGTGAGAACGCCACAGTCGCATGTCGGTCATAAAGAACTCCAAACGCACGATCGTCGCCCTCCTTGACGAGATCGAGGAGGTCTTCGTCAGCCAGCTGCGACGGATCAGTCCTCCGGAACGGTGCCATCATTGAGAGCCTACGTCGCTGGGTCGTGGTTGGATCAGTCCGACCGAGACAGGCACCGAGGAGATTTCGAGCCGCAGGCCACCGGAGTCGTCGATGCGCGCGGCGCGAACAAGCTGCCCCGCTCGGCCGAGATCGAGGAGTGCCTCCGTGGTCTGTGCGGTGAGCGCTGCCGTTGACCACGCGCGGGGTTTCCAGCGCGCCGCGAGGAGGCCCTCCGTCACGTCTCGCCCAAGGGCCCAGTGCCCGCGCAGTGCCTCCCAATCCTCCCGCTCGACCGCGTCCCGCAGGGCCGCAATCGTGGCTTGCTGAGCGTCGAGGGCCGCGAGGGTGGCGACCCGATTGCCTTCCACGATCTGCACCCAGAGGGCGCCATCAGACGCGGCGACGCGAGTCGCGTCGCGGAGCCCGCCACCCGAGAGCAGCGCGACGGCCGCCCGTAGCTCCGGCGGCGGTGCCTGCGCAATTGCGCTCGCCACGATGTGCGGGGCGTGACTTGAGTAGGCGACGGCGACGTCGTGTGCGCCAGCGTCGATGGCGAGCACGCTCGCGCCGAGCGACCACGCCATACGCGAAACGGCGAGCACGTGGTCAAGCGGTGCGCTTGGCGACGGGCAAAGCGCCCAAACCGACCCATCGAACAAGTCCGCTGACGCCGCGCCGAAACCGCGCCGCTCACTCCCAGCAAGCGGGTGGCCTGCGATGAACCGGTCACGTGCGAGCTCGGGCCCGACGAGACGTGTCACCGTGTCAATGACCGCGCCCTTGACCGAGGCGACGTCGGTGACGACGACTCGCTCGGACGCGACGAGCGCCGCGGCCACGAGACTGCCCGTGACCGCCGGGGGTGCTGCGACGACCACGATTTCGCTTCTGCGGGCAAGCGACTCGACGTCGCCTGTCGTCTCGATACCGGCGTTGTCAAGCGCCCGCCTGACCTCAGGATCGGGATCGAACGCCGCGAGCTCGTAGCGGTCGAGGCCGGCGAGGCCGAGGAGAACGGAGCCCCCGATCAGCCCGCATCCGGCGACCCCGAGCCGCGTGGTGGCGGTCCCTTGCTCCAGGTCCGCCGCGTCAGCGGTCACGACGCGGCTCAGGGCGACTCGTCGTGGCCGACGGCCGTCGATCGCATCGAGTTGTAGCGGCGGTATGCCGTCGCCGCGTCATTCGGCGATCGCGCGGCGGGGCGACTCGGATCCTCGGGGAAGGACCCGAGGAAGGTGATGTCGCCGCCATCGAGCAGCACGCTTGTGACCGCATCCTTGATCGACGCGGACGCGATGTGCCCTTCGCACTCGATGTAGAACCAGTAGTTACCGAGCCGGTCGCGAGCCGGTCGCGACGTGATCGCGGTGAGATTGATCGAGCGCAGAGAAAACTGCTGGAGGATGCGAACGAGCCCTCCAGGCTGATCGGCTGACGGGCGGATCACGAAGGCGCTTCGATCGCGGACCGTGGCCTCCTCGCAGCGGCGGGCGAGTTTGACAAAGCGTGTCTCAACGCCCCGCTCGTTCTCGAGTTCTCGCTCAACCGCCTCGAGGCCGTAGACCTCACCAGCGCCGGGCGCGCCAATTGCCCCCCGGCCGGGAACTCGAGCGGTCGCCAGGGCCTCGCATGCGCCGGCTGTGCTGGCATGCGGGATCGCTTCGAGTCCGCGGGCGTGGATGTGGCGCGAGCACTGCGCGAGTGCGAACGGGTGGCTTGAAACCGAGGTGAGCGGGGTCACATCACCCGGAAGTCGGTAGAGCGTGAACGTCACGGTGAGCACTCGCTCGCCACTAATGACGGGGTTGCCGCCGCGAAAGGCGAGGTCGTCGAGCGTCGGCCCAACCTCACCCTCGCTGCTGTTTTCGAACGGTACGACGCCGGACTCGTACCTGCCGTCGACGACCCCCTCGATCACTGCCTGCGCGTCGGTCTCCGCGACGAACTCGACCCCGGGCCCATTCAGGTCAATCGCGGCCTGGTGGGTGAAGGTGCCCGCGGGCCCCATGTATCCGCATGCGCTCACGAAAGCGAGCCTAGCGCACGCTCAAACCGGAACGCGGCGCACGGAAATCCCGCTCTCGCGGATCTCGAGGACCCCCACCGACGCCTGGCTGACATCCTCACCCAACCGCCCCCTGACGCGAAGGTAGACCGACCCACGTCGCGACCGTTCGTACTTCGGGTCGCCCTCAGGCACATGCACCGCCCCGGGGCTCACAACGAGCACGTCGCCGACCATCGCGGTCAACGGTAGATGGAGGTGACCATGCACGATGCACTCGACCCGGCGAAAACGGCGGACCATGTCGCGATGGAACCCGGCGAGATGGAGCCTGCCCGTCACGAGGGTCTGAGCGATCGCGAGGCGCTGCACGGCTCGGTTGCGGTCGCCGTGGGTGAGCCCGATGCGCCGGCCGGCGACCTCGACGACCCGATGCCGTGGAAGGTCGATCCCAGCCTCCCGGTCATGGTCGCCTTGGACGGCAACCACGGGCGCAATCCGCCCGAGCTCCGCGAGCACGGCAACGTCGGTGATGTCCCCAGCGTGCAGGATCAGCTCGCAGCCAACGAAGGCCTTCGCAACGCCAGGAGGAAGGGCGGGGAGCACCTCGCCGACGTGGGTGTCGGCGATCATGCCGACCGATGCGAGGAGCCGGTCCTCGCTACTCGTACTGAAGCGCGTCAAGTGGATTCAGGCGGCCAGCTCGGCGCGCAGGGAGAATCGCCGCGACAAGCCCCGCGATCGCGGCCGCGATCAGGACCGCGATCAGTGTGCCCGTGGGAACGACGAAGACGAGCCCTTCGCTTTCGAGCGCTTTCGTGACGAGCCACCCGAAGAGCAGGCCGAGCACGATGCCAAGAACTCCGCCCATCGCGGCGATGATCACGCTCTCCCAACGGATCATCGCGCCAACCTGACCGCGCGTCGCGCCGATCGCACGCATCATTCCGATCTCGCGGGTTCGCTCGAAGACGGCGAGGACGAGGGTGGTCACGATGCCGAAGAGCGAGATGATCACGCTAATCCCGAGGAGCACGTAGAAAAGACCGAGGAGCTGGTTGATGTTGTCGCTCACCTGCTGCTTGAACTCGGCGTTCGACTGGACTTTGGCGGACGGATAGCGCTCATCCGCGATGGCCTTGACCGCCGCGGTCGTCGTCGCGGGGTCGACGCTGGCCTCGTACTTGACCGGCAGCACACCCAGCAGCCGCGTCGCGAACAGCTTGTCGTAGGCGGCAAGGCCGATTGTGTACGAGTTGAAGAGCGTCGGGTCCTTGTACTCCCCGATGACTCGGAGCGAGATTCGCGACGTTGGCCCGACGACCTCGAACCGGCCGCCGAGCTTCACGCCGTTCGCCGTCGCCCAATCACGCTCGACGAGGGCCCCGTCAGTGCCAAGCTGCGCGAGCAGGGCGTCGCTGCCACCCTTCTGCCAGTCAAACGAGTAGACCTTCGAGGCATCCTCGTCGATCGCGTTGACAAAGCTCACGGTCCCGCGGACCTTGGTCTCGCCGAAGTAGACGGGCGCAACCGCCGCAACCCCGGGAACGTTCCGCAGGTCGTCGGGCATCCCGGCCGGGATCGGAACACCTGGGCCTTGGGCCTTCGCCGCGATCAGGAGATCGCTCTTGACGGTTCGATCGAGCGCTCCGAGAAACGACTCGCGAAGCCCTGCGGCAAACACCGAGACGAACACGACGAGCGCAACGCCGATCATGAGTGCCGCCGCTGTCGACGCCGTGCGGGCAGGGTTTCGGACCGTGTTCTCGCGCGCGAGGCGACCGGACACCGAGCTCACGGCCTCGGCAGGGGCGCCGAGCACTCGCGCGAGCGGACGAACCAGGTAGCGCGCGAACGTCCCGACCCCGGCGAAGATGACGACCGCGCCGAGACCGGCCTGGCTGAGACGACTCTGTGCCCCCCCTTCGGAAAGGACGAGTCCGTTCACGAGCAGGAACGCCCCTGCCGCGATCGCGAGCCCGGCAAGCACCGGCGTGAAACGGGCGAACCGGCCAGGGGGGATCGTCGCGCCCTCGCGGAGTGCAACGACGGGGGCAACCCGCGTGGCCCGAAGCGCGGGGATGAGCGCCGCAAGCAGCGTCGACGCGATACCGACCGCGAGGGAGATCGCGATCGTGCGCGGCTCGACTTGAAACGAGGCCGTCGGAAGACCGAAACCGAGGGCGTCAAACGCGGCGCTGATCGCGAGGGCAAGCCCAATCCCGGCCGCAAGGCCGAGCAGCGACGCTGTTACGCCGATGATGAGGGCCTCAAGGAGGATCGACCGGACGAGTTGCCCCTTGGCCGCTCCGATGGTGCGGAGCATGGCGAGCTCACGCGCCCGCTGCGCCACGGTGATCGAGAAGATGTTGAAGATCGTGAAGATCGCGACGAGCACGGCCACGACACCAAACGCCAGAAGCGCTGGGCGGAGGATGGAGCCGAGTTGATCATTGATCTGGTCGGCCTGCTCCTCGGCGTTCTCACGACCAGTCTGGACCTTCACGCTCGCCGGGAGGACGGCCGTAAGGCGGTCCCGCAGTACCGTCGGGAGAACTCCCGGTTCGGCCGCGACGTCGATGACGGTGAACTCCCCGGCCTTCCCGAACCACGCTTGGGCATCGTCCTTGGTGAGGAGCTTGATCGTCGCGCCGCCGATCGACGCATTCGCGAACTTGAAGACGCCCGCGAGCGTGACCGGCTCGACCCGATCAGGTGTTTGGATGCCGATGCGCTGGCCAACGCGCACCTTGGCGCGGTCGGCGAGGGCCTTGTCGATCGCGATCTCGCCCCGTGCGCTCGGGAAGCGTCCGTCGACGATGGTGTTGTTGTTGAAGGGCTCGGGCGGGGTCGAGAAGACCAGATCGGGCCCACCGACGGCCTCGAAGTACTCCTTGCCAACGACGATCGAGTAGCCGATCGCGCCAACGACTCCGGCGGCGGTTGCGACACCCGGGGTCGCCTGGACGGTCGCCACGGTCGACTCGGGAAGCGCTGGCTGGTCTCCGCCACTTAGCTGGAACTCGGTCTTGCGGGTGAGGACGACGTCGCTTCCGGCGTTCGCGGTCTGGAAGATCTCGTCAAAGGCCCGGAAAATCCGATCGGTAACGAGGAACGTCGCGGCGATCATCCCGACGCCGAGGATGATCGCGAGTGCCGAGAGGACGGCGCGGAGCTTGCGGGTTGCGAGGCCGCGCAGCGTCAGGCGAAACATCCCTACTCCAGACCCTTCATCACGTCGAGGATTGTCTCGGAGTCAAGCCCTGACTGGTCGGCAACAACCCGGCCGTCCTGGAGGAAGACAACGCGGTTTGCCATTGCCGCGGCTCGCGCGTCGTGGGTGACCATCACAATCGTCTGGCCGAGATCGTCAACCGAGCGGCGGAGCAGATCGAGGATCTCCGAGCTCGTTTTCGAGTCGAGGTTGCCGGTGGGCTCGTCGGCGAAGATCACCGCGGGGCGAGCGAAGAGCGCCCGGCCGATGGCGACGCGCTGCTGTTGCCCCCCGGAGAGCTCGGCCGGTCGATGCTTCAACCGGTCCGCAAGGCCAATCTGATCGACGAGCGTCGCGAACCACTCGCGGTCGGGCTTTCGCCCAGCGATCGTCTCGGGAAGAAGGATGTTCTCCTCCGCGCTCAGCATGGGCAGCAGGTTGAAGAACTGGAAGACAAACCCCACCTTTTCGCGACGCAGCAGCGTCAGCTGGCGATCCTTCAGCCCGCCGATGTCGACGCCGTCGATCGAGACATTCCCGGTCGTCGGCCCGTCGAGCCCAGCCATGATGTGCATCAGGGTCGACTTACCGGAGCCGGAGGGGCCCATCACGGCAAGGAACTGCCCTTTGGGAACGGAGATGTCCACGCCCGCGAGGGCCTCGACGGTTGAGTCACCGCTTCCGTAGACCTTCGTGACCCCACTTGCCTCGACAACCGGCACGACCGACCTCCTCGCGTTGATTGCTCGATGCTACCTCGCGATTGTGCCCTACCCTCACGGGATGCGGCGACAAGCGTTGACCACCGCCGCGGCGCTCGTGAGCGTGCTTGTGACGTGGCCGGCGTTCGGCGCGGCGCTGCACCGAGGACAGGCCACGTTCTACGAACCGACTCCCGTGGGGGCGTGCGGACGACCCCAGTCGAGTCTCCACACCGCCGTGAACCCAGACGACTTCCGCGGTTCGTCCCTTTGCGGGGCGTTCTTGAAGGTTCGTGGCCCAGGCGCGGGCGCCGTCATTGTCGAGGTCACGAACCTCTGCCCAACGTGCCCGTCCGGCGGTCTCGATCTGAGTCCCGCGGCGTTTGACCGGTTGGGCGCACGGTCCGAAGGTCGGATCCCGATCAGCTGGCAGGTCGTCGCGGGCCCCGTGAAGGGACCGATCACGATGCAGATCAAGGACGGAAGCAACCCGTACTGGTTTGCGATCCAGGTTCGCAACCACCGCTACCCGATCAAGGTGCTTGAAGCGAGAAGGGGCGTGAAATGGCGCCAGCTGGGCCGAACCGACTACGGCTACTTCGTGGCGCGCGGCGGCCTTGGTAGCGGCCCGTTTTCGCTGCGAATCACCGACACGCGCGGCCACCGAATCGTCGAGCGAGGCGTGCCGCTGCGGCCCGGAATCGCCGTCCTTGGACGCGGTCAGTTCCCCCGTTGACGCTACCCAGCGTCCTCCTTAATGCCGTCTCTGCGCCCTCAGTAAGGAGGGGCTCGGGCTACATGCCCATTGCATGGAAGCCCGCGTCCACGAAGAGCACCTCACCGGTCACACCTCCAGCGAGCGGAGAGGCGAGGAAGAGCGCAGCGCCGGCGACGTCCTGGGCGGTGATCTCCCGGCGAAGCGGCGACTTCTTGGCCGCTTCGTCAGCCATGGTGCCGAAGCCCGGGATGCCGCGTGCCGCGAGGGTCCGAACCGGCCCGGCCGAGATGGCGTTGACACGGATACCGAACTCACCAAGATCCCAGGCGAGGTACCGGACCATCGATTCGAGCGCTGCCTTCGCGACACCCATCACGTTGTAGCCCGGAACGGCGCGCTCGCTCGCGATGTAGCTGAGGGTGAGCACCGACCCGCCGCCGTCCCGGCCACGCATGTGCGGCTCGGCGGCTCGGGCAAGCGAGGTGAGCGAATAGCTCGATATCTCGAGCGCGGTGCGAAAGCCCTCGCGTCCGGTTTCGACGTAGCGCCCCCCCAGGTCGTCGGCCTGGGCAAACGCGACGGCGTGCACGAGAATGTCAATGCCGCCGAGGATTGCGGCAGCCTCGTCAACGGCCCGAACGACCATGTCGTCGTCCTGGACGTCGAGTCCGATACACGGCGCGTCGATCGTCTCGGCGAGCTTGCGAACGTCCCGTTCGGTACGCTCGTTCTGGTAGCTCAGGGCGACACGTCCCCCGGCTCCCGCAAAGGACTCCGCGATCGCCCAGGCGATGCTGCGCTTGTTGGCGACGCCCACGATGAGGGCGGTACGCCCCGCCAAAAGCTGATCCACAAAACTCCCTCGGGTCTCGGCACGTTTGCGCGGACGCTACCAACCGAGGTGGCCGTCGGCGTGGACGTGCACGTGCGCGCGCTTCGGCCTAACCTTCACGGGGTGAAGCGCCTGATGACTCTCCTCGCGTTCGTCGCCATACTCCTCGGCGCCGCGTCGATCGCGCTCGGCCATGCCGTACCGGTGCTGATCAGCCCGGCGGCAAACAGCAAGGTTGCGGTCTCCCCCCTCGAGCTGAGCATCCGCTTCTCCGAGCCGGTGGATCTGCTCTCCGGCGCCGACCTCGAAGTGGTCGACGCCAAAGGCGCCAACGTGACGGGTGGGGTCGCGACCAAGAGCCCGACCGACAAACGGACGATTCAGGTCGCGCTCCGCCCGAGTCTGCCCGACGGGACCTACACGGTCCGGTACCAGGTCGTTTCGGCTGACGGGCACTTCATCGCCAGCTACCACGTCTTCGGCGTGGGCAACGCTCAGCTTGGGCCGGCATTGCTCGAAGGCGCGCGACCGAAGGGCCCTGGCGACACGAGCGTCTGGGCGGTGAGCGCCCGCTTTCTCGAGCTCGTGTGTCTCGGTGGCCTGATCGGCATGTTGGCGTTCCGGTGGCTGATCTGGCGTCCCACAGTTGCGACGCTCAAGGACGGTGGCGAGAGCCGGCGCCTGGCGATCTGGGGGCGTGACGCCCATTGGACCGGCTTCGGGCTGCTCGCGGCGGCAGCCATGCTCGCCGAGGGCTACCTCCTCGCCACCAAGAGCGCGCTCATTCTCGGAACAAGCGTCGGGGGCGCCCTCGGCCGCCCGACCGATCTTGCTCGGGTCCTGGGCGATACGCGCTTTGGCTCGTTCGCTCAGCTTCGAGCGGGGCTCCTATTCGGCGTCTTCGCTGTGGCGATCTGGCAGTTCCTCGCGGAGGTCGGCGCCGGTGATCGCCCAGACCGGCCCGTGGACACCGGCCGGCGCGTGCCGACCGCCATCATGGCCATCTTGACGCTCACGACGTTTGGGGCGATCTCCGCGCAGGGACATGCCGGAACGGGTCGTTTTCAGCTTCTCAGCATCGGTGTCGATGTCGTCCACCTCGTCGCGGTCGCGGTGTGGATGACGGGCATCGCGCTACTTCTGGTCGTCCTCTGGCGCGCGCCGCGGGTTTCGGAGCAAAGCGGCCGCCAGCTCGCGGGCGAAACGCTCTCGCGTTTCTCGCGCGTGGCCCTCCTCGCGGTCGGGGCGGCGCTCGTGACCGGGACGCTGCGGATGGTCACGGAACTCTCGGATCCCGCCGACCTCTGGACGTCGTCCTACGGCCGAAGCATCCTCTACAAGCTGGCGCTCCTGGTTCCGATCATCGCGCTCGGACTCCGCCATAAGCGAATCGTCCTCGCCCTGAAGCGAGTCAGCGAGCCGAATCGCGCAACAATCGCGCTGGTGCGCCGCAGCGCGCTCCTTGAGCTCGGCCTCAGCTTGGCGATCGTGGTGGTCGCGTCGCTGCTCGTCGCCCAGGTGCCACCGACCCAGTAAGTAGCCCACTACGGGCAGATGACCGGACGTACGCCGGGGCGTCGAGCGACATTCCCCGCCCCGTACCATTGCCAGGCCGCGGCGAAGGCACTGTCACGCGTGCTCGACCCGACCCGGAACCTGTCGGTCTGGCGCCACTCCCATTTCCACGAACCGGCCCCACCGTTCTGGGTCGCGATGACACCCCGGTACCGCGGGTTTTGCATCCAGACGAACATCATCCGATCGATAAAGAACTTCGGATAGGGCCCGCGCACGAACGG
>JANMDN010000017.1:0-20954 GCA_031376285.1 Actinomycetes bacterium | reverse complement strand
CGGCGAGACGGGTGAGCCGACGGGTGCGCAAGGACCCGGGCTGGCCGAGGATGTCGCCTCGGTCCGGCAAGTCTTGACCGCGAGCAGTGAGCCGACCGTCGTGGTCGCCCACAGCTACGGCGGCATCGTCACCGCGGAGGCAGCGGCGGGCGTCTACGCCGTGCGGCATCTGCTGCTCGTGTCCAGCTACCTGCCCGAGGTCGGGCAGAGCCTCTCCTCCTTCGGCGGTGAGGAGCCCGCCCCGTTTCTCGACATCGATCCCGAGGACGGCACGTTCACCGTCCGGCCCGAGGCCCTGGCCGAGACGTTCCTGCAGGATTGCGATCCGGAGATCCAGCGGCAGGCCATGGACAAGACGGTCCGGCAGAGCCTGGCAGTGCTCGAGCAGCCGGTGCGGTCAGCGGCCTGGCAGCACGTGCCCTCGACGTACCTCGTCTGCGCGCAGGACCGGGGCACCCCGGCCGACCTGCAACGCGAGTTCGCCGGTCGAGCCTCCAGCGTTGTGGAACTCGACGCCGGCCACCACCCATTCCTCTCCCAGCCCGCCGCCGTCCGCGACCTAATCATCGGGCTGTGACGGCGACGACCGGCGTGCAGGCGGACCACCGCACGCGGGGGCATCCCGCGCGGGGCATCCGGCCCCTTGGCGGGGTCAAACCTTGCGTTCGAACACCTGTCCCACAATCCGAAACTCGCGGGGCATGCGGCCCCTCGGGGCATCCCGGGGGCGACGGTAGGCGCGGCCGGCCGAGCCCGGTTCACTCTTGCCGATACCCCGGGAGCGAACGAACTCACCGCGATCCTCGACGCGGACTGGCGGGCTACCGCAGCCCGAGCTCGGCCCGTCGAATTCGACGACTCACCGTCGCAGGATGCACACCAAGCGCACGAGCGATCGCGCTCATCGAGTACCCCAACTCCCTGTGGATCTCCACGAGCGCCTCGTCACTCGACGCCCCCGCGACCGCGTCAGCAAGCGCCAGTCTCGCCCCGAGACGCTGAACACTCGTGATCTCCGTCCGCGAAACATCCCCGGTCGGCGCAGCGTGCCGAGAGACGAACTCCGTCGAACCGAACGCCGCCGCTCCCTTCAACGGATCCCAATCTGGATCGTCTCCGCCTGACTCGACGAACCACGCGAACGCCGCTCGCGCAGCCGCGTCAGTCTCCCCGAACCGCTCCAGCACAGGCCCCGTCGCGAGGAACCCGGGCACCGGTGCCTGGCCAACCGTCGCCCGATAGCTCGACCACGCCCAATCGCCCGGGTGCTCGCACAGCCGCGCGCGCACCGGGTTACGAACGATGTAGCGGACCAGCCACGCGAGATACCCGTCCCGCTCAACGAGCGGCGACTTGTACCGCCCCTGCAAGACATGTCCAACAATGCCGCGGCGGCGGTTGAAGGCCTGGCAGTAGGCGCTGTTCAAGTCCCGCATCCCGCGGGCAAGTCCGGCGTCGCCAACAAGCACCAAGAGGTGGTAGTGATTGCCCATCAGACAGAACGCCATCACCGTCCATCCGTACCGCTTCACGATCCGCTCAAGGTCGGCGAGGAACCGCATCCGATCCTCATCATCTTCGAAGATCGCCGCCCGACGATTCCCGCGGGCGATGACGTGGTAGATCGCTCCCGGATACTCGATACGAAGCGGCCGGACCACGGACCAGACGCTAACCGGCCGCCCCAGGCGCAGGAAGGCGGCTGCGCCGACTGTTTCGAAGTTGGCACACGATCAGCGACCGAGGCGGACACGAGCGCCACGTCTCGCCCTGTGAGACCGGTGCTCGAACGCAAGGTCTGATTGTGTCCAACTACCCGGATCTTGCGCTTGGCGGGGTCCCACCGCTGATCCCAGCCAGACAGAGTGTATGGCAGATATCTGGCATACTTAGGAGATGCGGACGACGCTCGACATCGATGACGCCCTGATGGAAGCGCTCTTGAACCGAATGCCTGGTGTCAGCAAGACCGCGGCGATCGAGCGGGCGCTTGAGACGTTTCTCTCCAACGACGCAACAACGCGACTGCGCGGACTCGCCGGCAAACTCGAGATCGAGGACGTCTCGGCGACGTTGCGCCGACAAGATCGAACATCTTGACCGTCCTTGCCGACACCTCGGTGTGGGTGGAGTACCTCCGGAGAGGCCCCATCGGCCCCGGCGCGGAACTCGACCTGCTTCTCGCCGACGGGGAAGTCGTGATGTGCGGGCCCGTCGCTGCGGAACTGCTCGCGGGCGTCGACCCCGCGCGACGCCCCGAACTTTGGCCACTGCTCGCCGGGCTGCCCTGGGCCGACATCGGCCGAATCGAATGGCGACGCGTGGGCGAGGTTGCCGCAGCACTCAGGGCGATCGGCCAGACGGTCGCCTTGACCGACATCGAAATCGCAGTCGCGGCGGCGGCTTCGGGGGCGTTGCTTTGGTCTCGCGACGCCGATTTCGATCGGGTGGAGGCCGTCCTCGCCGACCTGTCGCGCTACCCCGCCGCGGCGTCCTGACCGCGTCAGGGCAGCCGGCCCCTGGGCGGGGTCAAACCTTGCGTTCGAGCACCTGTCCCACCATCCGAAACTCGGGGGCATCCGGCCCCTCGGCCGTTTCGCCCGGGGGCGTCCGGCCCCCGACTGACTGACTGATGGGGACAGTCAGGTCCTGCGTTCGACCTACACCGTACGTTGGACTCCCTTTGGCCCGGCATGGCCAGCCACCGGTCTTAGCGGTCGGTCAGTGTCGCTTGTTTGCTACGCTGTCGCACATGGCGACGATCCCGCTCCGTGAGCTCAGAAACAACGCAAGCCAGGTCGTTCGCCGAGTCGAGGCTGGTGAACGCCTCACCGTTACCGTCGACGGACGACCAGCGGCGGATCTCATCCCACACTCCGGACGCCGACGCTTCGCAAGTCGCGCTGAGCTCATCCAATTCTTCACGTCGCGAACCCCCACACCGACACTGCGAGACGACATACGCCGACTCATTCCAGACACCACCGATGATGTCTGACGCACTCCTTGACACCAGCGTCCTGATCGGACTGGAGGCCGGACGCCTCGATCCAAGCTCCGTCCCAGACGGAGCCGCCATCTCGGTCATTACGCTCTCCGAACTCCACCTCGGCGTGCTGGCAACAGACGACCCTTCCGAGCGCAGCCATCGGCTCAACACCCTCCTCGCCGCCGAGCGCCTCTTCGAACCGATCGCGATCGACGACGCCGTCGCCCGCCGCTTCGCACAGGTCGTCGACTCACTACGTCGCAAGAAGCGGCGCGCCCCCGTGCTCGATGCGCTCATTGCCGCCACAGCCCTCGAACACGGCCTCACGCTCTACACCCAGGACACCGACTTCGAACCCATCGAAGGATTGTCACGGCACATCCTCTGACCGCCGTGGGCATCTGACCCCTGGGCAGTCAGACCTTGCGTTCGAGCACCCGTCTCACTCTACGAAACGCATAGCGACGTCCGGCCCCTGACCGGCGTTCTGTGCGACCGGTCGTCCTTGACGAACGCCCTTGCTACAATTCCGTCTACGGAGGTGTGACATGGCCGAGACGACGACAATCCGCGTTCGACGTGACACGCGTGAGCGCATCAATCGCCTGGCCAGCGCGCGCGGAGTCTCCGCACCCGACCTGATCGGTGAGCTGGTCGACCGCGCCGAGGACGAGGAACTGTTCGAACGACACGCGTCTGCGCACGAGGCATTGAAGACGGAGCATCCTGACTTGCTGCGCGAGATCGAACGAGAGGACCGCGTCTGGGAGCAGTCCGACCTTGCCACCGCAGTTGAGGACGTTTGATCCATCCGGCCCAGCGCGACGTCTGGCTCGCCCAGCTCGACCCTATCGCTGGTCACGAGCAGGCGGGCACCCGACCCGTCGTCGTGATCTCCCGAGACGCGTTCAACACTGCAGGCTGGGGGGTATGCCTCTGCGTCCCGCTCTCGACACGCGACCGCAGCTCACCACTGCATGTCAGAGTCGAGCCGCCAGAGGGCGGCGTCCGTGCTGCCAGTTTTGCTCTCGTTGACCAAGTACGGACCCTCGACCGCTCACGGCTCAAGGATCACTGGGGTGCTGTGAAGCCCGAAACACATCGGCAAATCGCGGCGCTACTTCTGAGGATCGTCGCTCCGCGCTGAACGAACGTGATGCGGTGCTGAGCATGGCGGGGGCGCGGGGCATCCGGCCCCAGGCAGTCAGACCTTGCGTTCGAGCACCAGTCTCACTCTCCGAAACACCTGCGCAAGCGGTGGCATCCTCCAACGAACCAACCCGATCCGCCGGATTGGCGGACAGACGCCAACGCTCCGGCAGATCCGGGACCTTCTTCGGGTTCCAGTGCACCCGCGTGCGGCCACGCCGCGTGCCCAGAGTGATTCGCTCGGGGTGGCCCGCTCGCCTAGATCCACCTGGAGGATAGACGTCGCCTGGAGTCCGATCCCACCTCTGTCGATTGTTCGGACGCCGCCCAGGCGCCGCCACATTGACTGTGCTCCCGGCGATCGGCACTGGAGTGGGGCTTCCTCTGGCCGATCTCTGGACATGACGAAACTGCTCGCAGGACCCCGATGACGCTCGCAAGCAGCGCGGCGACCGCCCGGAGGCGCAGCACGTTCAGGCGACGATATCCGGCACCCGAACCAGGCTTCAAGCCGTTCTGCCGCTGGTAGTCGACGAGGATTGAGTCCCGTCGCAGCTCCACGCTCGCGGCGAGGCCCGGTTCGGGGTAGTCTCCTCACGAGCCAACAAAAGGGGGTCGCAGATGATCACCAACTCCCCGGCCACGACGATCTTGCCGGTCGCAGACAGCAACCGCGCGGTCGCCTTCTACCGAGATCGCCTGGGCCTCACCCATCAGGGGCGAAGCGGTGACGGGAAGGACCTCTTCCGCCTCGGCTCGGACGGGGTGCTCGCGCTCATCGAGAAGCCGCCCGGAGCGCAGGCCGAGCACACGGTGCTCAGCTTCCAGGTGGACGACATCGGGAGTGCCATCCGGGATCTCGAGTCGCGAGGCGTCGCCTTCGACGACTACGACCTGCCGGGGCTCACGACCGTTGACCATGTGTGCGTGCTCGGCTCGGAGAAGGCCGCGTGGTTCCGCGACACCGAGGGGAACATCCTCTGCCTGCACGAGGTAATCGCTGAGAGCTGAGCCCTCGATCCTTGTCATCCACGGGGCATCCGGCCCTTTGGCGAGGGCAAACCTTGCGTTCGAGCACCCGTCTCACTCTCCGAAACTCGCGGGGCAGCGGCAACCGGCCCTGACAGTCAGACCTTGCGTTCGAGCACCCGTCTCACTCTCCGAGGCGCCGTCGCACGCGGTCCGTCTGGCAGGCATGTGCTACACTGACGCTCATGGATTCATCGGTCGGCGTGCGAGAGCTTCGCCAGAACCTGAGTCGCTACCTCGACCGTGTCAAAGCCGGTGAGGCGTTCGTCGTGACCGAGCGCGGCACCGAGGTCGCGCGGCTCACACCATCCGGCGCCCGGCACAGCGGGCTTGCGCGGCTGATCGCCGAGCGAGGTGCGTCGATCCCGCGTGGTGATCTGATCGCCAACCTCGGACCGCGCCACCGAAGCGTCGGCATGACGACGGCCCAGGCAATCGCCGAAGAGCGAGACGAACGACTCTGAGCACCACGGGCACGCTCGTGTACCTGGACACGTCGGCGTACATCAAGCTCTTCGTCGAGGAGCCTGAGTCTGAGGCGCTGCACCGCGAGCTCGACAGGTGGCCGGCATGGACTTCGAGCGCGCTGCTCGGCGTGGAAGCCGTGCGCGCCGGTCGACGCCTTAGTGAACAGATCGCCGCGTCTGTGGAGGCAAGCCTCGGCTACATCGCGCTCATCCCGATCGATGCCGCCGTCCTGAGTATGGCGCGAGGCCTCGGGCCAAGCGAGCTCCGGTCGCTCGACGCCATCCACCTCGCGACCGCGCTCAGCATCGGCACCGACCTCGGCGCCATTGCCTGCTACGACGAGCGACTGGCAGGCGCGGCCGCAACCGCAGGCCTGAACATCCTGGCCCCCGCCTGAGCCATGTGAGGCGTCAGGCCCCTGGCATCACAGTCAGACCTTGCGTTTATGGGCCCCGCCTCACGCTTCGAGACCCCGGCGGAGTGAGGCGGGGAACATCGGGCAGCCATTTCGACTGGATGAGGATCCCGTCGACTCGTTGGCCCCGACCGTGGTCTCACGCGTGATACAATCGGCTCATGGCAGACGTGACCATCCGTGAGCTTCGAAACCAAGGGGGCCAGGTGATCGAGCGCGTGACGGCCGGCGAGACACTCACGATCACCCGCGACGGCCAGCCGGTCGCCGAACTCCGCCCGCTTGCCCGACCAACGACGAGCCTTGCCGTTCTGCTTGAACGATGGGCGAACCTGCCCGCCGTCGACCCGGCAGCGCTCCGAATCGATATCGACGCCACGCTCGACCCGTCACTCTGACCAACGTGGCAAAGGGACTCCTCGACACGAATGCGTTGGTTCTTCTGACCCGCATCACCGAAACCGACGCACTGCCCGACGAACCGCTGATCTCGTCAATCACACTCGCTGAGCTCTCAGTCGGACCACTCGTCGCAAGCGACGAGCGCGAGCGCGCCAGTCGCCAGGCACTCCTGCAAGCGACAGAGTCCTCGTTTGAACCACTTCCGTTCGATACCGCCGCGGCCCGAGCCTTCGGAGGTGTGGCCTCATCGCTTCGCCAGTCAGGACGAAAGCCAGCCGCGCGCGCCTACGACGCGCTCATCGCGGCAGTCGCGATCTCGAACGACCTGCCCCTTCACACCTGCAACCCCCGCGACTTCACTGGGATCGACGGCCTGCAGATCGTTCCGGTCCCCCACCCCGACTCGGCCACCGAGCGGAGGCGTCCGGCCCCCTGACTGACTGAAGTCAGACCTTGCGTTCGAGCATCCATCTCACTCTCCGAGACACGGCGAAGAGTCACCGACCTGCCCGAGACCGGCGTCTCGGTCCTGCACACCGTGCGGAACGCAAGTGCGAGCGCTGGCGGCACGGCTCGGCGAACCGATCCGCGAAGACGACGGCCGGCACGGATCCCTCGCGAGATCGGACTCCAAACCCCGCTCAGTCGTGCACGTCGTAGCATCGGGTGCTACGCTCGGGCCGTGGCGAGAAACGTCTCTGTTCGAGAGCTTCGCAACCAGACGGCGGATGTCGTTGAAGCCGTGCGCGCCGGAGAGTCCGTCACCCTCACGGTAAGCGGTCACCCCGTGGCGGACATCGTTCCCCATTTCGCGAACCGCAGCCCCTGGGTTCAGGCGTCCGAACTTCGACGGATCCGCGTCGAAGCAGCGTCCGATGCCGGCCTTCTCGGCGACCTCGCCGAGGTTCGCGCCTCCCTCATCGACGAGTGAGCCGCGCGATCGCCGACACCTCCGTCTTCATCGCCCAGGAAACCGGGCGCGAACTCGGAATGCTCCCTGACGAACTCGCCGTCTCAGTCGTCACCGCCGCCGAACTCGAACTCGGCGTGCTGCGCGCGACCAGCGCCACGACCCGGCGGCAGCGGCTCGCGACGTTCGTGGCCGTGAAGACCACCTACCCACTTCTCGAGATCGACGAGCGAACGGCCGCCTGCTTCGCAGCACTTGCGTCTGAGGCGCTTGAAGCCGGCCGCAAACTCCGCCGTCACGACGCGTGGATCGCGGCGACCGCCCTTCGACACGGCGTGCCGGTAGTGACCCAGGACGCAGACTTCTCGGTCTTTGGCTCCGTCGAGGTCATCCGCGTGTAGCTGCTAGCAGTCAGACCCTGCGTTCGATCACCCTCCCGAGCCAGACCAACGCGCGTCTTGACGGCCCAACCGGCGGGCCATCGTCACAACGGTCGTCTGCCCCGACTCGGCCCATGAGGTTCAGTCCCTACGCTCGAACAGTGCCTACTGCCAGGCGTTCAACCGGCATCGGGGTCTGGTCTGGCACCTGCTTCGCGGACGCGACAAATCACCGATCGTCGAGGAGGAGCGCACCTGGCGGGTGGGATCCAGACGCGATGTTCTCCACTCCCCCGGACCGGAGCGACGCCTACTGGGGCGAGGCGACAGCGAGGGATTGACTCCGCGCCGCCCGGGCGAGGTCAAGATCGGCGGTGGCCATCACCTCAGCCTGGGCACGGAGCGCTGCGGCCAGATGCACGCCGTCGTATCCCCGCAGGGCAGCGTTCTCGGCGAGGTCGCCAGCCTCCCGGACGAGCCGATCGTCCACTGGAACGACGCTGACCTGCAGCCAGAGTGTCTCAAGCTCCTCCTTCGCGGTTCGAAAGGCCCTCGCGGTCAGTCGCTTGCCCCTGCGGGCGGAGGCCAGCGCGGCTCGCGCCTCGACGTAGCCGATCTCGGCGCACACGACGTAGCTGGACTCCAGCCACAGTCGGTCTGCCTCGGCGCGGAAGGGCTCGTCCTCGACGAGCAGCTTCACCAGGAGCGAGGTGTCGAAGTAGCAGATCACCGCCTCTGGGCGGCGATCTCGTCACTCAAGGGGCGATCCCCGCCCACCTCAACCCGCCTGCCCGGCAACACACGCCGACCCCCCGCCGGCCGAACGACCCCGGCCTCGACGAGCACCGCCATCCGGTCTACATCCGGGCCGACCGGGGCGAGCCGCGCGATCGGACGACCGCGCTCGGTCACCGTGAGCTCCTCCCCCCTCTTCACACGATCCAGATGGGCGCTCAGCCGGTCCTTCAGCTCGCGCACACCCACACTCAACGATTCCGAAGTAGCCTCATTCATACTTGCATTGTACCCACACGGGTTGGGCATGCGCCACCCGACCGACTCCGGCTCACGACGGAGGGCCATGGGCGTCCAGCCGCTGGGCAGTCAGACCCTGGTGGGCGATCCGGCCTCTGCGCGGGGTCAGGTTCTGCGTTCTGCGCACACCGCAAGCCGCCCCCCACGCGATCTTTTCGTGAGACTCCTTCTCGACGAGCACGTCTCGCCGAGCGTCGCCGAAGCACTGAGAGCCAAGAGCTACGACGTCAAAGCCGTCGCCGAATCAACGCTCCTTCGCGGCCTCGACGACGACGAGATCCTCCACCAAGCGACGGCCGACCGCCGCGCCGTCGTGACCCGCAACTTCGCCGACTTCCTCGCCGTCTCCGTCGATTGGGCGAGCTCAAAGCACGAGCATTTCGGCATCGTCTTGGTATCGGCAGCCTTCAGCGTGGTGGAATCCGCTCGTACGTCGAAGTCCTCGAAACCACCCTTAGATCCCATTCCGACGCCACGGCGCTACTCGGGCAGGCCGTGTGGACCTTGCCCCCTGCGCCCCGTTGAGGGACTGTCCGATGCTCCAACGGGGGCGTCCAGCGCTACAAACGTTCGCCGTTCAGTCATCGGGCGCTCCAGAGCCCGCGGCTGGTCTGGTCGGACTTCACCGGTGTTCCTCGTGGGCGTGGCGATGCGCATCGTATGTGCTAGCATTTTGCAACATGAGGACTCTTTATCTTCGCAACGTCCCCGACGTGGTCGTTCACCGGCTTGAGCGCCTTGCTGCAAACGACGGGATGTCGGTCAGCGCGGTAGCG
This sequence comes from Actinomycetes bacterium, assembly GCA_031376285.1. Classification (GTDB taxonomy): domain Bacteria; phylum Actinomycetota; class Thermoleophilia; order Miltoncostaeales; family Miltoncostaeaceae; genus JANMDN01. Next base: position 11,401 of record JANMDN010000017.1, on the reverse strand, counting down.
GTCCGGGAACTCGCCGAGGCCTCTCTCCGTGTCGACAACCCAACGCTCCTCGGGCGTCTTCCCGACCTCGGTGTCGACGTCGCATCAATCGTCGCCGGCCTTGAGGCAGAGCGCAGCGAACGGTGATCGTCGTCGATGCGTCGGCCGCAGTGTCGGCGCTCCTGAACGACGGCCCCGCCCGCCGGGCAATTCTGGGACAGCAACTCCACGTCCCCCATCTCATCGACATGGAGGTCGCGAGTGGTCTTCGCCGCCAGGTCGCCGGGGGCAACATCGACTCGGACGCTGGTTGGACGGCGCTTGACACCTTCCGGCGGCTTGGCATGACTCGGTACCCAGCTGGCGGTCTTCTCGAGCGCGTCTGGCAACTCCGGGACAACGTATCGGCGTATGACGCCATCTACATCGCCTTGGCCGAAGACTTGGACTGCGCACTCTTGACCTCCGACGCGAAGTTCGGACGAACGCCGGGAATCCGGTGCTCGGTTACCCTCGTGCCCCGGTAGCGTGCTTCCCGACGAAGCCATCCAGGGAGGAGAACCGGTGGGCAGCCGCCCCTGACTTACGGAAAGTCAGACCCTGCGCTCGACCGCACCACCCAGCAACTGCGCGCGGGGACCGTCCGGCACCTGGATGGCAGTCAGAGCTTGCGTCCGAGCATTCGTCCGGCCAGCAAGTTGGTCTCGTCAGCGGTAGGCGCAGCCGTCGACGGAGCACGGTCGGGCTCAAATCAACGCATCCACTCCACGTTGTATCGGGGCCCGGCCTCGATCATGCGGGCGATGAGCTCGTCGGTCACCGGCGGAGGCAGCGCGGCCGGATCATCGACCGGTGTGCATACCTCCCGGAACCACCCCTCCATGCCGGGGTGTACCGGCGATCACCTTCGCCGGCTCGGCGCCGGCCATTGCCGAATCGCCCACCGGGCATTGCGGCCAGATCCGGTTTGGCGGCACACCCCGGGGCCCACCCAGAACTCCGGGGCGCCGGTGGCGCTACGCGGCCGACATTGCCGGCGCCTGTTGGTCGGACTGCCAGAGACCGAATTCGTTCCCGCTCGGATCGGTGCACGTCGCGAACCACCCCATCCCCGGAACGGGCATCGGGTCGCTCGACGCTCCTCCAAGACTGCCGACCTGCGCGACGCTCGCCTTGATGTCGGCGACATCGAAGTACGTCCGCATGCCGCGCTTACCGGGCTCCATGCCGCTGACGGCAATGCCACTTCGGTCGTTGATCTGGGCCATGTGGTACTCCGATCCCTCGGGGAACGCCTGAAACGTCAAACCGAAGAGCGCCCCCCAGAACGCCATCGCCGCGCCGGTGTCGTCGGCAGGTACCTCGATGTGGACCATCTCGCCAGCCATCGCGTCTCCTCCAAGATCGGGGGCGGCCGCATGCCGCCTGTATTGGCCATTACACCCGGAACGCGACCGGAAGTCACGCAGAGGCCACGTTCTGTCTACACCGTACGGATGGGAAGCCGCAGACGTGGCCCCCCCTTGCGCACCCTCCACACGATCCACCTGGCAAGCGCCCTCTCGATCCGTCCCGACCTTCACCGCGCTCGTCGCCTACGACAACCGACTGGTCGCCGCCGCCCCGCCGCCGGCATCGAAGCCATCCCACCGTCGGCTCACGGCCTCCCGTAGAACCAGTCGAGGGACTCCCGCTCCAGATCCTCGCCTGGGCACCTGGTCCCGAACGAGAATGCTCCCAAGCGGGGTCCCTTGAGTTGACCCCGCTTCATCATCGCGCCATGATGAGGTGATGCGAACGACGATCGACATCCCCGACCAGGCGCACGCCCGACTGACCGCTCTCGCCCGAGAGCGACGCGTCACGCTTGGCGCGTTACTGGTTGAACTCGCCGATCGGGGACTCAGGAGTACGTCGTCCCCACCTGGCGACCTGCGACGAGATCCCCGCACCGGGCTCCTGACGGTTCCGACTGGCGTCCCCATCACGCATGAGGAGGTGAGGGCGTTTCTCGAAGACGATGACTCGGAATGACGTGGCTACTCGACCCAAGCGTGCTCATCGCTCTCACCTTCCCGGACCACACCGCAAATGACCGATGCGCAGAGTGGTTCGCAAGACCCGAGGTCGCACGGTTTGCGACCTGTCCGATCACACAGGGCGCACTCGTACGGCTGACGCTCGGCCGCCGACCCGACCTTGGTATCGGAGCGGCCCTGAGCGTCCTCGGAAGCGTCGTCGCCGATCCCCGCCACGAGTTCTGGGCCGACGACCTGCCCCTCAGCGACGCGAACTGGGAAGGCGTTGTCGGACATCGCCAGATCACCGACGCCTATCTGGCCGAACTTGCCCGACGACGCGGAGGACGACTCATCACCCTCGATACCGGTCTTGCCGCCCTGCACTCGGACGTCGCCCAGCTCATCGAGTAACGAGGGCATCTGGCCCCTGGCGTAGCCCCTCGAGACCGTCATCGCCTCGGTCATGGCGCATCGGACGCGACGGGCGTCGAACGCCGCAGCGCTTGGGGGCGCCAGTACGTCACGCTGCGCAGCAGCCACTCCAGCGGTCCCTGCCGGTAGCGGCACAGCCACAGCCGTGCGCAGACCTCCAGGGTTGCATAGATCGCGACGGCGACCAGAAGGATCCCGAGCGGGCCGATGTCGCCGATCAGTCCAAACCCGTAGCCGCAGAGAACAAACGACGCGATCACCGACTCCCCGATGTAGGCGCTCAGCGAGGAGCTCCCGCCGGGGGTAAGGCCGCGCTCGACGGGGCGCCACCAGCGGCGCTGGCTGGCGACGATCACCCCCGCGACAACCCCGACCACGGCGATCGGGCCGCCGACGTTTTCGAGGACCAGACCGACGGCCGGGCCCGTGCCGACCGTCCGCTCGTCGCCGGAAAGGATGAGCACTCCCGCTACGCCGCACAGACCGAAGCCGAGCGGCAGGCAGGCTCTGGCGGCACGGCGCGCAGCTGCGAGGTGCCGGGCCGGGTTCGACAGCACGTCGCTTCGCCCCAGAACGATTCCGACGCAGAAGGTGGCGGCGATGCTCAGCCAGTTGAGCACGCCGATCACAAGCAATGCCACCGGCAGCATTTCGATCCGTTCACGTGCCACCTCGAGAAACGACCCGGTCGCGTACGCCGAGGAGCTGCCAGTGGCCTCGGGGGGGCTGACTGCGATGGCGACGGCGACGAGCACCACGACCACAACGGCGCCAGCGTAGAGCCATGCCGCGAGCCTCATGAGCCGGCGATCCGACCAGCGGCAGACCGCCAGGAGGGCGGTGCCCAGGATCGCGTAGGTCACGAGGATGTCGCCGACAAAGAAGAACACCGCGTGAAACACACCGACGACGAACAGCAGCAGCATTCGTCGCAGATACCGGGGGGCGAACCTCTGGCCCGCCCGCGGGCGCGACATGAGCGCGACGCCGTAGCCGAATAGCAGGGCGAAGACGAGGTACGACTTCAGCTGAAAGAACGTGATCCCGATCCAGCGCCCGATGAGATCCGTTGTGCCGGTGAACTCGTTCCAGCCCTGATTCGGGTCGGATGCGATGAACTCAAGGTTCACGATCAGGATTCCGAAGAGGGCGAGACCGCGAAGGGCATCGACGAGTCCGTGACGAGCGGTTGACGTGCTGACAGAGTTCACAGGGCCTCCATTATGGAACAAGTATGTTCTCTTACGAGATGGTACATTGATGTTCCACTTTGGACAGTAAAGGTCTGGCCATGAAGGTGAGAGAGGGAATCGACACGACACCGCGAGGACCGGCCGACCGGACGCGACGGGCGATCATCAACGCCGCGACGGGGGTGCTCGCTCGCGACTCGACGGCATCGCTCGGGGATGTTGCTCGCGCCGCAGGCGTCGGGCGCACGACCCTCCACCGCTACTACCCCGACCGCGCGACCCTCGTTCGAGCGTTGGCCGAGGAGGCGTTCCACGCAACCGAGTTGGCGATCGGCGCAAGCACCCTCGACGAGGGTCCGGCGAGCGACGCGCTGCGGCGGCTCCTGTACGAGATGATCGCGCTCGGCGATCGATTCGTATTCTTGCTCCGCGAGCCATCGCTTGCTGACGACCCGCAGGTTGATGCGGCCGAGGCGCGCACGACGGCGGTCATCTGCGGCCTGATCGCCCGAGGTCAGTCGTCCGGCGAGTTCACCTCTGAGCTCCCCGCCGCATGGATCGCGGAGGCCGTTGGATCCCTCGTCTACGGTGCCTGGGTCGCAATGGAGAGCGGTACCGTCCCGCGAGCGGATGCCGCTCGATTCGCGGCAGCGACCCTTCTCGGCGGCATACTCACCTCAGATGGCTCGGGGGCGACCTGACGGTGGCCTGGGCACTTGCGCAAGCACCCAGACTCGCCCCGCCGTTGTCACGGCGCGCGGGGCCCCTTGACGCGAGGACTGAAGATTCCGACGCCTCGGTCTGGGAGTCGGCATGTCCGGCGTACTCACCGTCGTCCCTGCTCTCGAAGTACTTGCGGGCGCCTTTTGCCTCGGCTTCATCGTGTGGCTTTCTGGGTCGCGATCGTCACGTTGCGCACCCCGCCCGCGTCACCAAATCTCAGCGGGCAGCCGGCTCCCGAGCACATCTGCTCTGAGGTCATCCGTGAGTTTGGGCAGGCTGCCGGGAGGGCATCCAGCCCCGATGAGTCAGACGTTGCGTTCGAGCACCCGTTCACATTCCGAGACAACCGTTCGAAGTGACTCGGCACGACCGGAATCAGTCCCCGCACCTTCGTAGCGTACGTGGGTACACCTGCTACGCTCTCGGCATGGACGGGCACGTCAGCATCCGTGACCTGCGCAATGACGCGAGCGCCGTCGTCCGGCGTGTCGAGGGTGGCGAGACCCTCGTCGTCACCGTTGACCGCCGTCCCGTGGCCACGCTGGCACCTCTTCCGCGAAAGCGCACCTACGTGCCAATGTCGGAGATCCTCGCGGGCCTTCGGACCGCCAGCGCAGACCCAGGACTCCTGGACGACCTCAAACAGCTCCTCCCTGAAACGACTGATGACCTGCGCCTTGACCGGTGACTGAGAAGCGAGGACTGCTCGACACCTCGGTGTTCGTCGCCATCGAGACCGGTAGGCCGCTGAAGGATCTCCCGACCGATGCAGCCGTCTCAGTCGTAACGCTGGGCGAGCTTCACGCAGGTGTCCTCGCCGCCGCAGACTCCACCGCCCGAGCGCGACGATTGGCGACGCTCGCCTACGCCGAGGCCAACTTCGAGGCAATCCCTATCGACCAGCGCGTCGCCCGCGAATGGGGACGTCTCGTCGTCGGCGCCCGCGATCGGAACCGTCGCTCTCCGATCAATGACTCCTGGATCGCGGCGACCGCCGTCGTCCACGACCTCGTCGTCATCACCCAAGACAACGACTACGACGCCTTGGACGTTCCCGTCCTGCTCGTTTAGTCGCGGCATCCCGCCCTTGGGGACTGCGGAGGCGTCCGTCCCTTCGCGTCAGATCCTGTCGTTCCGTCCGCGGCTCAGCTCCGACAAGGCCAATCCTGCGCCAGGGATTGCGTCACCCATCGCGGGTCGTCCTTGTTGGCGAGATCACCGTCCTCCCGCCTTCTCGGGCAACCGCCCGAACGACGACCTGGCCGCGTGTGCGACGAACGAGTGAGAATCGCGTCGAAACCTCGTTCGAACCACGACGTCCGACCCCGGCCGGCCAGTGACCTCGCAGTCAAGGCCCGCGTTCGACCAGACGGTAGGTCGCAACGACGGAACGGCCCAAGCCTTGCACCGAGATCGAGCGCAGGTCGTGACCTCGCGCCCGCGCCGACCCCCGCGCCAACGCCAACGCCTTGACACCCTGCGACCGAGGAGAGAGATTGGCCCCATGGCAGGTTTCCGCTCATGGCTGCGCAACCACTGCTGCTGCGTTGCCCCGCCAGCGCCCACGGGCGTGGTCGCCTCCACCGGCGGCGGCAGCGGCGAGGTCCAGATCACGTGGGATCCGCTGCCCGCGGCTGCGCGGGTGGCCCTCTACCGCGTGTACCAGCGTCGCTCCGAGGGCCAATGGTGGCATCTCGCGGTCGTCGCCGCCGACGCGCCCACCGTGCTCGAGCCTGGCCGCCTTGGAATCATCGACGCCCCCGACTACTGGCCCTGGCCGACGATCGGCTCGTCGTACCCGCGCTGCTACGCCGTGAGCGCGGTCTCGACCCGCGGGCTTGAAGGCGCGTTCTCGACCGTTGTCTGCGGCACAGGACCCGAGGTCCCCTGACTCCTTGATTGACGGGTTCAGTGCCCAGGCGAAGCCGCACTGTTCGGTGTTCATCGCGACGAGCGCGGATGGCTACATCGCCCGAGCGGATGGGGCGATCGACTGGCTCGGATGTGTCGAGCTGGCGGGCGAGGACTACGGGTTCGCTGCGTTCTACGAGACGGTCGATGCCCTGGTCATGGGCCGTGGCACATACGACACGGCGATCGGCTTTCCCGAGTGGCCGTACGCCGGCAAGCGCGTCTTCGTCATGACGCACCGACCCACCCGCCCCCGTCACGATGAGGTGTTCGTGGCGGGTACCCCGGATGAGGTGCTCGAACGCGCAGCAGCGGACGGTGCCACCCACGTCTACGTCGACGGCGGTGTCGTGATCGGTCAATTCCTCGCCGCCGGCCGGATCGACCACATGACGATCTCGATCATCCCGATGATCCTCGGATCAGGCGTGCGACTCTTCGGTGGCGGCGAAGGTGAACATCGTCTGGAGCTCGAAGGAACGCAGGCGTGGCCGGCGAGCGGGCTTGTCCAGCTCCGCTACCGCTCGGGAACGTTTTCGTCCTCTGACGTGTAGTAGAGGTAGACCCACTCCCCCAGGAGGCCCCTGATGCACCCGCTGCGCCTTGCCTTGCCCGTCCTCTGCGCCCTTGCGGTCGGAGGTGTGGCCGTGCCGAGTGCCCTCGCCGGGGGGTGGGCGGTCACGACACTCGATCCAATCGCGGGGGAGCTCACGCCGGGTACGTCAGCGGCGATCGGCTACACCGTTCGTCAGCACGGGCAGACGCCCGTGAACGTGGCGGGTACCGGCATCGAGATCCGACCCGCGACGGGATCTCTCACGTTCTTCCCGGGGCGCAGACAGGGAACCGTTGGCCACTACGTCGCCACCGTCACCGTGCCTGCCGCCGGCGCCGAGTGGACCGCCCGGCAGGGCTGGTTCGCGCCGCAGCACCTCGGGGCTGTGCCGAACGGCCGCGCCACCCAGTCGATTGTGGTTGGGGAGTCCTCCGGCGACGGGATACTCCGCTGGATCCTCCTCGGAGCGACCATCCTGTCGGCCGGCGGGGTGGCCGTGCAGGTCTCACGGATGCGGCGCATCGCTCCGGCCAGATGATGACGGGCAGGCGGACAGCGGCCCTGGTCGTCAATGGCCTCGTGACGGTCGGTCTGGCGGTGGCGACGGCGCTCACGTGGTCGGACTCGGGACGCAACCCGAACGTGGCGGCGTCGCTCGGCGACGGGCCGGCGCTCTTCGCCGCGAAGGGATGCATCGGTTGCCACGTCGGGCCGGACGGCTCCGGTCAGGGGATCAGCCTCGTCGGTGTGCCGTCTCGCGCCCCGAATCTCGACCGGCCCGACTACATCCGTCAGTCGATCACACGTCCCGGTGCCGTGATCTCCCCCGGGGGCGCCACGAGCCCGGTCCCAATGCCGACTCTTGAGGTGAGCGCCGCCGAAGTCGACGCCCTTGTTCGCTATCTCGTCGCGGACGTTCCCGGCTCCTGAGCGCCGGCGTTGCCCGGTAAGCAACGTCGGCGCGAGTATCGGTTGGCACTCCGGACCGCTGGGTCACCTTCAGCCTGACGTGGAGTTCCCAGGTCCTCCACGTGTCGGTGAAACCGCACAGACAGACAAGCGGTGACCCGGAACCGCCGCGGTGCAGTGGTGTGAACGCTGAGCACACGGGCCGACGGCGGGCCGCAGCGTTTCCGTCGCCGGCAGGCGGGCTACCCCTCGGTCTCGCGCGGCGCGTAGCGGTTGTGGAGCATCAGGGCGTTCCCGTCGGGGTCGGTGAAGAACCCCATGTGGCAGACGCCGGTGTCGAAGATATCGCCGCCGAATACGACCCCTCGCCCCTCGAGTGTCGCCTTCGCCGCCGCGACGTCAGCCACGTGGAGGGCGATCGGGTTCGGGTTCACGTTGTGCCCAAGGCCCATCTGTTCGGCGTTGTAGACGCTGATCGTCAGGTTGCCGGTCTCGAACTCGGCGAAGTTGCGGTCGGGGCGGTACACCGATCTCCGAAGGCCAAGCGTCTTGCCGTAGAAGACGACGGCGGCCTCCAAGTCCCGAGTCGGGACGCCGACGAAATCAACGCCGGTGATGAGGGTGTCGTTGTCTGCCATTGGTTGCTCCGTTCTCGCGCGGGGAGTCAGTCTCCGAGACTCTATTGCGGGCAGCCGGTCGCTCGTCGAACGTCGACCAAGGCCTTGACATGTCACTAAATGGTGACGTATCGTCCGCAGCGTGGACCTGGTTTTCAAAGCGCTCGCCGATCCGACTCGGCGGAGCCTGCTCGATGAGCTTTTCCGCGAGGACGGGCAAACGCTCAGCGCCCTCGAGGGCCGCTTCTCGATGACGCGGACCGGTGTCATGAAGCACCTCACGCAGCTCGAGGCGGCCGGCCTCGTCGTCACCAAACGGCGAGGCCGCGAGAAGCTCCACTTCCTCAACCCCGTTCCGATCCGACTCGTCCACGACCGGTGGGTGAGCAAATACACCGAGGCCTGGGCCGCGTCGCTTGTCGGCCTCAAGACGAGACTGGAGAGTCCCATGGAGAAGGTATTCGAGATCTACATCCGCACCACCCCGGAGCGTCTCTGGGAGGCGATCACCGACCCGGAGATCAGGAGCAAGTACACCTTCGGCGTTCGCATCAACTTCGAGTTGACACCCGGTTCGCGCATCGAGATGACCGCCCCCGGTATGGATGGCCTGTTTGGCGAAGGTGAGAACCTCGAAGTCGATCCGCCCCGCCGGCTCGTCCAGACGATGGTCGCGCTGTGGGACGACGACGTGAAGCGCGAGGGCACCTCGCGCATCACCTGGGAGATCGAACAGGTCGCGGACTCCTGCCGCCTGACCGTCACGCACGATCAACTGCGTGAGGGTGCCAACAACCAGCTCTACGGCGGTTGGCCGATGATCCTGTCCGGCCTGAAGACGTGGCTGGAGACGGGCGAGATCCTCACCACCCCGGGATCGCTGCGCTACGCCTGAGCTGGCGTCTGCGTCTGTACCCAAACGATGAAAGGAGCCACCCATGAAGAGTTCGTCGACATGCCACTCGAAGACATCGAAACGTTGCTCGAACGTCCGATCCACGAGGCACGGGCGGGCGGCCTCGCCATCATGAGCAAGCAGGCCATCCGGCCAGGACGAGCGGCGCCACTACATGGCGATGAAAGGAGCGCTAGAGGCACCAGCCACAGGTCGCGCGGTCGAGGGGTGAGCGGCCTCCCGCGCAAGCGCGTAGGCCGCTCGGACCTCGGGTGTCGGGTCGGCGCTCACGACCACGGTGCCCGTCCGCTCCCAAACGGGCGGGGCGACCCCGCTAAGCGCCCAGGCCGCTTGGCGGGCCGCCCCCGAGGCCACGTACTCCCCCGGTTCGGGCACCACAACCGTCCCTCCAAACAGCGCAGCCGCCACCTCGCGAACGGCCGGCGATGCTGCGGCGCCCCCGATCAGAAACACCCGCCTCGGGTTGACGCCGACACCCACGAGCGCGTCGATCGCGTCGGCCAGCCCGCAGAGCATGCCCTCGACTGCCGCCCGAGCGAGCGTCGCGGGCGTCATGTTGGCCCTGGTCAGTCCGTGCAGGCTGCCCGTCGCGTGCGGCAGGTCGGGGGTTCGTTCCCCATCGAGGTAGGGGAGTAGCGTGATCCCTCCGGCCCCCGGTGGAGCCGAGAGCGCAAGAGCGCTGAGCTGGTCAAGATCGACGCCGAGGAGCGTCGCGGCGGACGTGAGCACGCGCGCGGCGTTCAGCGTGCAGACAAGCGGCAACCACCGTCCGGTTGCGTCGGCAAACCCCGCGACCTCCCCGGACGGGTCGTGGCTCGGCGAGTCCGCCACCGCAAACGCGGTTCCCGAGGTGCCAAGCGACACGACGACGTCCCCGGGTTGCGCGCCGAGGCCGAGGGCCGCCGCCATATTGTCGCCGGTGCCGGCCGCGATGGCGACGCCACGGTCGGTCTGCCCCACCACTTCCGTCGGTCCGGCGACTCTTGGAACGCCCAGCTCACGCCCGAAGGCCCTGACCAGCAGATCAGTCCGGTACTCCCCGGTGGCAGGCGACCAGTAGCCCGTGCCGCTGGCGTCGCCTCGGTCGGTCGTTGGCGCCTCCGGCCGTCCCGCCAGCTGCCATGTGAGCCAGTCGTGGGGCAGCATCACCTGCGCGGCTCGCCCGGCCAGATCTGGCTCAACCCGAGCAAGCCAACGCAGTTTCGTGACGGTGAAGGCCGCCACCGGAACGCTTCCGACCGCATCGGCCCATGCCTGCGCTCCACCCAGCTCATCAATCAGGTCGGCCGCGTCGGAGGCCGAGCGGGTGTCATTCCACAGGAGCGCGGGTCGCACGACTTCGCCAGCGTCGTCGAGCACCACCATCCCGTGCTGCTGGCCTGCCACCGCGAGGGCCGCGACGCCCGCGAGCAGACCGCCGGACGCCTCGCCCAGCGCATCCCACCACGCATGCGGACCGCACTCGGTGCCGTCGGGGTGGGGTGCGCGCCCCTCACGGAGGATCGCTCCGGAATCGGCGTCGCAGACGACGACCTTGACCGACTGGGTCGACGAGTCGATTCCCGCGACCAGAGACATGAGCGGACCCTATCTGGGCCGGACTCAACCAAGTGCGAACGATCCGGATGCAGCGGGATGCGAAGACCGCCGAGCCGGACCTCCGGGAGCGCCGGCGAGCCCTCTTCTCGTGACGCTCCTCCAGAGCTGCGCCACCTCAGTCTGGGCGCTAGTGTCCTGATTCATTAATTCGTGGTCGGTTTTGGCGGCTGCGACGCTTCGCAATACGGCGTCCTTGGTTCCCGAATATTCCCGATATGCAGGAAACACTGCGTCCTTGTCTTGCTCGGTCTCGCTCGCCAAAACTGCCCACGAATTTTCGACTCACGACACTAGGGGCAGATGACCGGACGTACGCCGGGGCGTCGAGCGACGTTCCCCGCCCCGTACCATTGCCAGGCCGCGGCGAAGGCACTGTCACGCGTGCTCGACCCGACCCGGAACGGGTCGGTCTGGCGCCACTCCCATTTCCACGAACCGGCCCCACCGTTCTGGGTCGCGATGACACCCCGGTACCGCGGGTTTTGCATCCAGACGAACATCATCCGATCGATAAAGAACTTCGGATAGGGCCCGCGCACGAACGG
>JANMDN010000089.1:0-13523 GCA_031376285.1 Actinomycetes bacterium | reverse complement strand
GCGCTCGAGGACTTCGGCTACCGAGCGATCGTCGCGCCATCGTTTGCCGACATCTTCCGCTCGAACTGCACGAAGATCGGGATGCTCCCGGTCGAGCTGCCGGACGCCGACGTGCGTGAGCTGATGGTGGCGGCCCGGACGCCGGGCACGAGCGCGACCGTCGACCTTGAGCGCGAGGTGGTCGTGATGCCCGACGGCAGAGAGGTCGGTTTCAAGATCGACCCAACCATTCGCCATCGCCTATTGAACGGTCTCGACGACATCGGGATCACCCTTCACAGCATCGATCTGATCGACCGCTACGAGGCGCAGCGCGAGCGCCGGGGCCCGGTCACCTTCACCGCGGTCTGAACTCAGCCGGTTGTTGGGGACTCCTCCGTGGGGTCCCCAACAACCGGTTCTCCACCGCCGCGCCGACGCGCCACGACGAGCGTGAGGCCAGCGAGGACGAGCGCCGCGCCCGCGAATGCCGGCCAGAGGATCGTCGCAAACCCACTCGAACCGTCAGCCGCCGGGAGCGCCGGCGGGGAGTAGTCGAGGGTGCCTCGGACCGCCACGGACCGTCCGCCCACGCGGATCGGGATCGTCCAATTCTGGATGTGATGGCGCTCGTTCGGAGCATTTCGAACGGCAATGGGGGGCACGCGATTCATCCAGTGCGCCCGATGGTCGTGCCAGGCGACCGCAGGCTGGCTGCTCAGGCGCTCCCACACCGGTTTCGCGCTGGACTTCGCGTTTGGCGGAGCGGTTGCTCGGCGTAACGATCCAGGTTGAGGTAGGTCGCTGGGGAGTTCCGGTTGCGCTCGACCCCGCTCGGCCTGATCCGCAGGTACGGCTCGCCACCATACCCCGGAACCTCGACGGTGCTGGCGCCGCGATTGAACACGTAGACCTGGTCGTCGCCTTCCAGCACGCTGAACTCGATCTGTGCGGTCGTCGGCGTGATCGACCTGACCGAGCTGGTGTAGCCGAGAAGTCCGCCGGTGTGTGCCGTGGCGGGACCGGCGAGGACGCCGCCGAGGACGGTTATCGCTACGCCCACCAATCCGCCGAGAGACCTCATGCCGAAGAGGGTAGCCGGACGTTTGACGCGCGGGACGGCGAGCCCGCGGCCTCACGCGTTGTGCATGAGCAATCGACCGATAATCCGAGTGAAATGTCCTGTCAGAACATTTGCGCCCGGTTAAGGCGGTGGGAGCGGGTCTCGGAACGTCCTCGTTGCTACGGTCGACGGGCAACGGCCCGGACTCTCGAACTGGGCCTTCGACGGCGAATGGATTCGCCAGGGAGGAAGCACAATGGGAAGCAGCAGCACACGCGTGCGCACGGAGGGCTCCGCACGCGCAATCACATGGTCACGCTCGCGCCGGATCGTCGCGCTTATCGCAGCGGCCGTCGCCGTGTCGCTACCGCTTGCTGGGGCCAGCGCGGCCGAGTCCCGTGTCGACGCAACGTCGGCGTCGATCGCCAAGGTCGACCCGGGTTCGATCGGTCTCCAACCCAATCGCGGGAGCACCTGGACCTAGACCCAGTTCGGGTCGTCGGCCGTCCTGCCGATACCACACGTATGGGATTAGAACGCAACGACCAGACTGAGCGTTCAGCGCGGGTGCGTCGTCGGCTCTCTCCGAACGCCTCGGTCTGGGTTCTGATCTTCGTGATCGCCGGGGCCGCAGCCCTCCTCGCGCTCGGGCCAGCCCGCGCATTCGACGCGCGGGCGCCGGAGCCTCCGATCCACTGGTTCCTCTTCGCGCTCGTCTTTTCGTTCGCCTTCGCGATCACCGAGATGACGGTGGTCCATCTCCATTTCAAGCGAAACGCCCACTCGTTCTCGCTCAGCGAACTCGCGCTCGTGCCGGCGCTGATCTTCTCGGCGAGCGCTGGCGGGCTGCTCATCAGCCAGTTGTTCGGGATCCTGGCTGTCCTTGTCTTCTGGCGCCGCCAGCGACCTGTACGCCTGGCGTTCAACCTTGCTCAGCTGTCGTTTGCGTCGCTTGTCGCAATCGTTGTGTTCGCAAACGCCGGACCGGACGCCGCGGCTCAGGACCCAACCACCTGGATGTGGGCGCTCCTCGCAATCGCCGCGCAGGCGACCGCGGGCGCGGTCCTCGTGTTCGCGGCGATCAGCTGTATGGAGGGGAAGCTCCGTCTCCACGCGCTGGGTCGTGTGGTCGGCATCGCGCTCGTCACCGGCCTCGCAAACGGCAGCATCGGCCTCGTCGCGGCGATCCTCGCCGACGTTCGGGTCACGGCACTACTCCTTGGAGCCGTCCCCGCAGCCGTGCTCTTCCTGTCGTACCGCGCCTACGGCGCCGAGCGTAAGAAACACCAGAGCATGGAGCTGCTCTTCCAGTCGTCCAACATCCTCAACGAGAGCCGCGAGCTCGAAGCGGCCATCGTCTCGCTCCTCAGCCATGTCCGAACGACGTTCCGCGCTGACGTTGCCGAGATCCTCCTCTACGCGGGCGATGAGGGAGAAGTCCGCCGCACGCGGATCGGTCCAGGAGATGCCTCGGAGGTCATGCGGCCGATGCCGTACGACGTCTCAGCCGAGCCGTGGGCCGGAGCGGTCGAGACCGGGGCACGACTCCTCCGAAGTGGTACGACGCCGCGCGACCGCCATCCGATCCTGGTCGCCGAGGAGGTTTCCGAGGCGATGGTCGGCCCGCTCGAGAGTGAAGGCCGTGTGCTCGGAATGCTCCTCGTCGGCGATCGCCTCGGACAGGTGGGTGGGTTTGACTCCGAGGACGAGCGCCTGTTCACCCTGCTCTCGAACCAGGTTGGTGTGGTCCTCGAGAACGGCCGATTGGAACGCTCCCTTGCGCAGCTGGTCGAGCTTGAGCGTGAGCTGAGCCATCAGGCAAATCACGATCCCCTGACGGGCCTTGCCAATCGAACCCTCTTCCGGGACCGCGTCGCGACCGCGCTGGCCAGGACGAACACCCTGAGCGCCGTGGTGTTCGTCGACCTCGACGATTTCAAGACCGTCAACGACAGCCTGGGTCACGCTGCCGGCGACCGGCTACTCACCGTTGTCGCGGAGCGCATCTCAGCGGCCGTCCGGACCCAAGACATCACCGCCCGCCTTGGCGGAGACGAGTTTGCGCTCCTCCTCGAGGGGGTCGAAGACGTCAACGAGGCGGTCGAGATCGCCCAACGGGTCCTGTCGGCCCTCCGTGCTCCGGTCCAGCTTGCAAGCACCGATGTGCTGGTGCAAGCGAGCATCGGAGTGGCCCTCTCGGATGACGTCAAAGACGTGACCGAAATCCTCCGAAACGCCGATGTCGCCATGTACTCGGCCAAGGGTGAGGGCAAGGGGCGGGTCGACATCTTCGAAGGCGGCATGCATCTCCAAGCGGTCGCGCGTCTTGAGCTGAAGCGCGATCTGCGTCGCGCGATCGACCGCGGCGAGCTCTCCCTGGCCTACCAGCCGGTCGTCGACCTGACCTCCGGGCGGATCCACGGCTTTGAAGCGCTCGCAAGGTGGCGCCATCCAACGCGGGGAATGGTTGCCCCGGATCGCTTCATTCCGATCGCCGAGGAGGACGGATTTGTCGTCGCGCTCGGTAAGTGGGTGCTCGCCGAGGCATGCGGCGAGGCCGCGCAATGGAACCGGACGGGCGAAGATATCCGCGTCAGCGTCAACATCTCCCCGCGCCAGCTCCGCCATCCGGATCTCGTGGCCGACGTCCAGGAAGTTCTTCGCCGGACGGGATTTGATCCGACGCTCCTGATCCTCGAAGTCACCGAGACCGTCCTCATGGAGGACGTCGAGCTGAGCCTGCGACGGCTCTCTGAGCTCAAGCGTCTTGGTGTGCGAATCGCGATCGATGACTTCGGCACGGGCTACTCATCCCTCAGCTACCTGCAGCAGATGCCGGTCGACCTGGTGAAGATCGATCGCTCGTTCATCGAGCAAATGGGACCGCTTGTCGGGGCGATCCTGAGCATCGCCGAGAGCCTGAAGCTCACCACGGTCGCCGAGGGCATCGAGACCGGCGATCAGCTCGACGAGCTGATCGGGCTCGAATGTCCCTACGGTCAGGGGTTCCTTTTTTCCAAGCCGATTCCGCCCTCGGAGGTCCTGGCGCTCCTCGCGGCCGGGCCGATCCCCCTCGGCAGTGGCGCGCCACTGGTCGGCGCCAAGTAGCGAGGCCGACTGGCGTCGGTGCCGTCCTGATACCGTGCCGCGCTCAATTCACGCGACATCGGGAGGGTTCGGTTGCGCAACCTGCGCGTCGTGGTGCTGGCGGGGGACGGTATCGGGCCTGAGGTGGTTGGGGAGGCGCGTCGCATCGTCGACGCCGTCGCGCCCGCGCACGACTTCCGCGTCACCTGGGAGTCGCTCACCGTCGGTGGCGCGGCCATCGATGAGTTCGGAACGCCGTTGCCGGATGGCGTGCTTGAGACATGCCGCTCCGCCGATGCGGTGCTCCTCGGGGCCGTGGGTGGTCCGAAGTGGGACACGACCAACCCGACCGCGCCGCGTCCGGAGCAGGCCCTTCTGGCACTCCGCGCTGGCCTCGGTCTCTTTGCCAACCTCCGGCCGGTGCGCCCCTTCGAAGCGCTGTACGAGGCGAGTCCGCTTCGCAGGGAACGCATCGCCGGCACCGACCTGCTCGTTGTCCGGGAGCTCACCGGAGGCATCTACTTCGGCGCGAGTGGACGCGACGGCGACACGGCCTACGACACCTGCACCTACTCTCGCAGTGAGATCCGCAGAGTGGCGACGCGCGCCTTCGAGGCCGCGCGTCTGCGCCGCGGCAAGCTGACGAGCGTCGACAAGGCCAACGTCCTCGAAAGTTCGCGCCTCTGGCGGGAGGAGGTCGTGGCCCTCTCCGCGGACTATCCCGATGTCGCGCTCGACCACATGCTTGTCGACAATGCCGCGATGCAGCTCGTCAGTCGGCCGGCCGACTTCGACGTCATCGTCACCGAGAACCTGTTCGGCGATATCTTGAGCGACGAGGCGGCGATGATCACCGGCTCGATCGGCATGCTCCCCTCGGCGAGCCTCGGCGCGAGCGGACCTGGTCTCTACGAGCCGGTGCACGGTTCGGCCCCGGACATCGCGGGTAAGGGGATCGCCAATCCGATCGCCACCGTGCTCTCGGCCGCGATGATGCTCCGCTACTCCCTCGACGCGGCAAGCGCGGCCGATCAGATCGAGCAGGCCGTCGAAGCGCTCCTGGGCGCCGGACACCGCACCCGCGACATCGGGGGCGACCTGGGCTCCCGCGAGGTCGGTGATCTCCTCCTGGAGCGCCTCAGCGCATGAGCGAGGCCCTTGCTCGTGACCGAGCAGCCGCAATCGAGCTCCTCCACGAGTGGGTCGCGAGCCCCGCACTTCGCGGCCACGCCTATGCGGTCGAGGCTTCCCTTCGCGCGTACGCTCGCGGCCTCGATGAGGACGAGGAGGCTTGGGGGTGCGTCGCACTCCTGCACGATTTCGACTGGGAGCGCCACCCGACCCTTGAGCAGCACCCGAGTGACGGCGAGCCGGTCCTTCGCGAGCGCGGCTATCCAGACTGGTTTCGTCGCGCGATCCTGAGCCACGCCGACCACACCGACACCCCTCGGCAAACGCGGCTCGAGCACCACCTCTTTGCCTGCGACGAGCTCTCCGGGTTCGTTCACGCGTGCGGGCTTGTCCGCCCCGATGGCATTGCCACCCTCGAGGTGCGCTCGGTGCGCAAGAAGCTGAAGCAGAAGACGTTCGCCGCTGGAGTGAACCGCGGTGACGTCCACCTTGGCGCCGAGGAGATTGGGCGTGACCTTGACGAGCACATCGCACTCGTCATCGCGGCACTCCAACCGATTGCGGCCCAGCTCGGTCTCAAGCATGGCGTCGGCGAGCCGACGCGAAACGACGCCTGATGCGATCGCGGCCGAACGCCCGAGGAGAACGGCTATCCTCCCGGGCGTGGCGCGAGCGCGCCGAATCGGACAACCCGCGACCGAGGTTCTCATGCAGGAAGCCGAAAAGATCTGGTTCAACGGGGCCCTTGTGGATTGGGCCGACGCCAAGGTTCACGTGCTCTCGCACGCGCTCCACTACGGGACGTCGGTCTTCGAGGGAATCCGCGCCTATGAGACCGAGCGGGGGCCGGCGGTGTTTCGCCTCGACGATCACATCGCTCGCCTCGAACGCTCGGCGGCGATGTACTACATGCCGCTTCCGTACTCCCAAGAGGAGCTTCGGGCGGCGGTCCACGAGACGATCGGCGCCAACGACTTGCGGTCCTGCTACATCCGCCCCATCGCGTTTCGTGGTTACGGCACTATGGGGCTCTTCCCGCTCGAGGCCCCGGTCGACGTCGCGATCGCGGTGTGGGAGTGGGGGGCCTATCTCGGTGAGGACGGCCTCGCGCATGGAATCCGCGCGAAGACGGCCAGCTGGCGCCGGATTGGGCCGAACACCGTTCCCGCGACCGCCAAGGCGGGCGGTCAGTACCTGAACTCCGTCCTTGCCAAGGTCGAAACACACAAGGCCGGGTATCAGGAAGCCCTGCTCCTCAACGACCAAGGCTACGTCGCCGACGGCTCGGGGGAGAACATCTTCATCGTCCGGGACGGGACCCTCGTCACGCCCCCACCACAGTCGTCGATTCTTGAGGGCATTACCCGCGCAACCGTGATGCGGATCGCTCGCGACCAGGGAATCCCGGTCGTCGAGCGCGACATCGCCCGTGCCGAGGTCTACAACGCCGACGAGGTCTTTGTCACCGGGACGGCTGCCGAGATCTGCCCGATCCGTGAGGTCGACGACCACCTCATTGGGGAGCCGGGGCCGATCACCAAGCAGATCCAGGCCACGTTCTTCGCAACGACCCACGGCCGCGAGCCGCGCTACGCCGCGTGGCTCGACCACGCGCCAACCGCGGCGCCCACCACCAGCTAGGACCTCACGATGGACCGGATCACGCTCTACGACACGACGCTGCGCGACGGCCAGCAGATGGAGGGTATGAGCCTCTCCGTCGGCGAGCAGCTCCAGATCGCGGTCCGTCTGGCCGAGTTCGGCATGGACATGATCGAGGCGGGCTTTCCCTCCTCAAACCCGAAGGACCACGAGCTCTTCCGCCTGCTCGAGCACGAGGACCTCGGGGCCACCCAGATCGCCGCGTTCGGGATGACGCGACGTCGCGACGTCGCCGCCCACGAGGACCCAGCGCTCCGAGTGCTCGTCGAATGCTTCGCGCCGGTCGCCACGATCGTCGGGAAGACCTGGGACCTTCATCTTGAAAAGGTCACGCGCGTCTCGCGTGAGGACAACCTCAAGATGATCGAGGAGTCGGTCGACTTTCTCGTTCGTCAGGGAAAGACCGTCGTCTACGACGCTGAGCACTTCTTCGACGCGTATCGCGCCCATCCCGGGTACGCGCTCGACTGCCTGAGAGCCGCGATCGCCGGGGGCGCGCATTGGCTCACCCCGTGCGACACGAACGGCGCGACGCTTCCGGGTGAGGTCGCCCGGATCGTCACCGAGCTTCGCTCGGCCCTTCCCGATGCACAGCTCGGCATTCATACCCACAACGACGCCGAATGCGGCGTGGCCAACTCTCTCGTCGCGATCGAGGCGGGAGCAAGGATGGTGCAAGGCACCGTCAACGGTTACGGCGAGCGCTGCGGGAACGCCAACCTCACCGCGATCATCCCGTCGCTCGCGCTCAAGATGGGCTACGAGGCACTCGACGAACAGACACTCACCGGCCTGACCGACCTGAGTCATTTCGTGGCAGAGACCGCCAACCTGGCGCCGGACAATTGGGCGGCCTATGTTGGCCGAAACGCGTTCGCGCACAAGGGCGGCATGCACGTCTCCGCGATGCTGAGCGACCCCCGGACGTTCGAGCACATCCAGCCTGAACTCGTCGGCAACGAACGCCACGTTTCGGTGAGCGAACAGTCCGGGCGGGGCACGATCGTCGCCAAGGCGCGCGACCTTGGGATCGATATCGGGTCGACCCCGGCGGTCGCGGCATCAATCCTCGAGCGGCTCAAGGCGCTCGAATACGAGGGGTACCACTTCGAGGCGGCGGAGGCGTCGTTTGAGCTCTTGATCGCACGCGAGCTCGGCCAGGCGCCACCGCTCTTCACAGTGGAGAGCTTCCGGGTCACGACCTATCAGCGCCCCGACGGGCGCGTCGACACTGAGGCAACGGTGAAGATCGTCCACGACGGCGAGCGAATCGTCGAGGTGGGCGAGGGTAACGGCCCCGTCAACGCGCTCGACGCGGCCCTACGCCGGGCCCTCGGCGGCCGTGTTCCTGAACTCGCGCACATCACGCTCACCAACTTCAAGGTCCGGATACTCGACGAGACCAAGGGCAGCTCGGCCGTGACGCGAGTGCTGATCGAGTCGACCGACGGCCATACGACATGGGGAACGATCGGCGTGAATGAGAACGTGATCGCGGCGAGCTGGGAGGCGCTTGTCGACAGCATCGAGTACGGCGTCCGTCGCCGAGTGGCACTCCAGGCGCCCACAGCGTGAACGAGGTCGAGCGGATTCCGCTGGCGCGCCCCGTGATCGACGAGCGCGAAGTCGAGCTCGTCACCGAGGTTCTCCGCTCACGCCAACTCTCCCTGGGAAGTCGGCTCGTCGCCTTCGAGGAGGCCTGGGCACGGCGGGCGGGAACACGCTACGCCGTCGCGTGCTCGAGCGGGACTGCGGGACTTCACTGCTGCTTTCACGCGCTCGACCTGGGCGCGGGCGATGAGGTCATCACGTCGTCCTTCTCGTTCGTGGCATCGGCGAACGCGATTCTCTACACCGGCGCGACACCGGTGTTTGCCGAGGTCGACCCGCAGACGTTCAACATGGACCCCGCTGCGGTCGAAGCGGCCATCACGCCCAGGACGAAGGCGATCCTCATCGTCGATATCTTCGGCTATCCGGCAGAGATCCCGGCGCTCCTCGACATCGCCAAGCGTCACGGGCTTGCCGTCGTCGAGGATGCCTGCCAGAGCATCGACGGAGGATACGACGGGAAGAAATACGGGACGTGGGGCCACCCGGCGGTCTACGGCTTCTATGCGAACAAGCAGATGACGACCGCCGAGGGCGGCATCGTCCTGACTGATGATCCCGACCTCTACGGGCTCCTCAAGAGTCTGGTGAACCAAGGGAGGTCCGATGACGGTCAGTGGCTTGTCCACTCCCGGTTGGGCTTCAACTATCGCCTGTCCGACGTCCACAGCGCGATTGGCCTCGCACAGCTCGAGAAGCTCGACGACATCCTCGCCGGTCGCGCCCGCGCTGCGGGTTGGTATCAAGCGCGCATCGCCGAGATCGACGGCGTCACACCAATGTATGAGGGGCCGCAGGAGCGTTCATGGTTTGTCTACGCACCGCGCCTCGACACGGACCTCGAGCGTGATCGGGTCATCGAGGACGTCGACATCCAGGGCGTATCGGCCAAGCCATACCTCCCGTGCATCCACCTCCAGCCGTTCTACCGAGAGTCGTTCGGGTATGCGCCGGGGATGCTTCCCGTGACGGAGGCGATCAGCAGCTCGACGATCGCGCTGCCGTTCTTTTCGGAGATGACCGAGGCACAGGTCGACCGGTCCTGCGAGGTCCTGGCCCAGGTCATCCAGCGCCACAGAAATGGCTGACGCAGGCGAGATTCGCCTCTGGGGCGGTCGCTTCGAGACGGGCCCTGCCGAGGCATTCGATGCCCTGAACAGTTCGTTCTCGGTCGACCGGCGGATGTGGCGCGAGGACATTGCCGGGTCGAGGGCCCACGCATCCATGCTCGGGGCGTGCGGGATTATCGACCTCGCCGACGCGCAAGCGATCCTCGCTGGCCTCGACCAGGTGGAGGGCGAGTTCGCCGACGGATCGTTCGCCGTGAAGCCCGCGGACGAGGACATCCACACCGCCGTCGAGCGCCGGCTGACCGAGATCACCGGCGATGCGGGTCGGCGGCTGCACACCGGCCGGAGTCGAAACGACCAGGTCGCAACCGACACGCTGCTCTACCTCCGCGGGGTCTGTCATCGGCAAGGCGCGATCGTCACCGCCCTCGCCGAGGTGCTGATCGCTCGGGCGCAGGAGCACATCGACACGCTCCTGCCTGGCTACACCCACCTCCAGCGCGCTCAGCCGGTGCGCCTCGCGCATCACCTCCTCGCCTATGTGTGGATGCTCACCCGCGATCTGCGGCGCCTGGAGGCGGTCCTCGAGGCAACGCAGGAATGCCCACTCGGCTCGGGCGCCCTCTCCGGCTCGGGCTTTCCGATCGATCGGGAAATGGTCGCCCAGGCACTCGGCTTTAGCCGGCCGTCCGAGAACAGCCTCGACGCCGTCGCCAGTCGCGATGGACTCGTCGACTACCTGCATTTCGCCGCGCAGCTCGGTGTCCACCTCTCGAGACTCGGCGCCGAGATCGTCTGGTGGGCCTCGGAGGAGGTCGGCTTCGTTACGCTCTCAGACGCCTTCACCTCCGGGTCGTCGATGCTCCCGCAGAAGAAGAATCCGGACGCCGCGGAGCTCGCTCGGGCAAAAGCCCCCCGTCTGACCGCGTCCTTGAGTGGACTGCTCGGAGTGCTCGCGGGGCTCCCGCTCGCCTACAACAAGGACCTCCAGGAGGACAAGCCGTTCCTCTTCGACGCGGTCGATACGGTCGACCTGCTCGTGCCCGCGATGACCGGAATGATGGCCGGGGCCGAGTTTCGGGTCGACCGTATGCGGGCCGCGTGCACCGGTGGCTTCCTGGCGGCGACTGATCTCGCCGACCATCTGGTGCGCGACGGCTGGCCCTTTCGGCGCGCCCACGAGGCGGTTGGCGCGCTCGTCAAGCTGTGCCTCGCGCGCGGGGTCGGCCTCGAGGATGCCGCGACGGCTGATCTGGATGCTGCCGGCCTTGGCGGCGTCTCAATCCCAAGCCTGACCGCGGACGCCTCCGTCGAGGCGAAGGATGTCCCCGGTGGCACAGCCCGCGCCAGAGTTCAGGAGCAGATCGCCCGAGCCCAGGCGATTCTCGCGGGAGGATGATCCAGGCACTGAGCGCGAACGTTTTCGCGCAGGGGGTCGGCCGCGTCGCGAAAGCGCTCGTGGGATGCACGCTGCTCGTGGACGGGGTCGGCGGCGTTATCGTCGAGGTCGAGCGCTATCAGGAGGACGATCCCGCGTCGCACTCGTTTCGGGGCGCTCGAGGACGCGCCGCGACGATGTTTGGTCCGCCGGGAACGCTCTACGTCTACCGAAGCTACGGGATCCATTGGTGTCTCAACATCGTCTGTGAGGCGCAGGGGCGTGGTGCGGCCGTTCTCATTCGGGCGATCGAGCCCGTTGAGGGAATCGAGGCCATGCGCGCTCGGCGACCCGGGCGCCTCGACCGTGAGCTGTGCGCTGGCCCGGGGCGACTCTGCCAAGCGCTTGGCATTGATGAGACCCTCAACGGAGCGCCGCTCGGCGAGCGGGTTGTCGTGTCGGCACGGACACTGCCGGTGATGGTCGCAAGCGGACCGCGCGTCGGTATCTCCGTTGCGACCGACCGGCCGTGGCGCTTCGGCGTTCGCGGCTCCGCGTATCTTTCACGGGCCCTGCCCCGCGACGACCGAGGCTCATGACCGCGTCTTTCCTCGCCCAACGTTCTGTCGACTGCTTGCCACCCGACGCCCTCGCGGCAAAGCTTGCGCTCGGCCGGCCGCTGCGCGTCAAGTTGGGCGTCGACCCAACCGCTCCCGACATTCATCTCGGGCACACCGTCGTCCTCGGAAAGTTGCGTGAGTTCCAGGACGCGGGGCATATCGCGGTGCTCATCATCGGCGACTGGACCGCGCGCATCGGTGACCCATCTGGGCGCACGTCGACGCGACCGATCCTCAGCGAAGACGAGATCGACGCCAATGCCGAGACCTACCGCGCACAGGCGTTCTCGATTCTGGACCCGGTTCGGACGGAGATCCGCCCGAACGGCGAGTGGTTCTCACAGATGGGCCTCGGGCCACTGTTCGAGCTGGCCGGGAGGGCGACCGTCAACCAGATCCTGCGCCGAAACGACTTCGCCGAACGGCTGGGCGCGGACCGACCCATCTCGATGCTCGAGATGCTCTATCCGCTGATGCAGGCATACGACTCGGTGGCAGTCGAGGCGGACGTCGAGCTCGGGGGGACCGACCAGCTCTTCAACCTGATGATGGGGCGTGCGATCCAGGAGGCGTACGGCCAGCCACCCCAGATCGTCATGACCATGCCGATCCTGCCGGGCACCGATGGCGTCCGGCGGATGGGAAAGTCCCTCGGAAACTACATTGGCGTCACGGAGGCGCCCGAGGAGCAGTTCGGCAAGGTCATGAGCGTCCCGGATGAGGCCGTCCCCGAGTTCGAACGGCTCCTGTTTCCGACCTTGACGGCGGACCCCGACGCCCATCCCGGCGAGCGCAAGCGGGCACTCGGCCGGGCCATCGTCGGTCGGTTTCACGGGAGTGCTTGTGCAGGCGAGGCCGAGGGGCACTTCAACCGGGTCGTCCGCGACCGGCAGGCTCCGGCCGATGTGCCGACGATTGAGCTCGAGGACGAGACGATCCATCTCCCAGCCCTGCTGGTCGACCATCTGGGCGTGGCATCACGGAGCGAGGCGCGGCGCCTGCTCGCCGCCGGAGCGGTGCTGGTCGACGATGTCGCGGTTCGGGACCTTGACGTGCCCCTCTCCGCCCTCGTGGGACGGGTTCTGCGTGCGGGAAAACGCCGTTTCGCGCGAATCGCAAAGAAATCTGCCTCTTCGGCTTGACCCTGCCCTCCACTCCGCTATAGTTCCCCAGCTGCCGACACCACGGTCTTTGACTGTGTTTGTCTCCCTCGTCAGAACCACGGCCAACGGCGTATCAGCGGTGCTCTGCATCCGCGCCCGAAACCCAGTCCTGCCTTGAGAGCGTCGGGAGCCCCGGACATTCCGGGTCGCCCTTTGACAACTCAGCAGCATGCACTCGACCCACGAGGCGAAAGTCACGGGGGTCATAGTGATCAGGTAGGTGAAACACGAACCCCGTCGCCTTCGGCGATTCGGCGCGAGCCGAGACCGTCGTAGGCTACAAAAACGATTTGGACGCCCATCTTCGGATGGGTTGCCAGTTCGTCATTTTGCCGATTGGCCGGAGTCTGGATGATCTGGTCTTTTTCGATCGAGCAATCTTCTTTCATGGAGAGTTTGATCCTGGCTCAGGACGAACGCTGGCGGCGTGCTTAACACATGCAAGTCGAGCGAGAAAGCTCCTTCGGGAGTAAGTACAGCGGCGAACGGGTGAGTAACACGTGGGTAATCTGCCCTTAGGAGCGGGACAACCCGGGGAAACCCAGGCTAATACCGCATAATGCGTTGCCTCGTAAGGGGTTCCGCCAAAAGGTAGCTTCGGCCTCCGCCTAAGGATGAGCCCGCGTCGGATTAGCTTGTTGGTGAGGTAATGGCCCACCAAGGCGACGATCCGTAGCTGGTCTGAGAGGACGATCAGCCACACTGGGACTGAGACACGGCCCAGACTCCTACGGGAGGCAGCAGTGGGGAATCTTGCGC
>JANMDN010000014.1:0-44942 GCA_031376285.1 Actinomycetes bacterium | reverse complement strand
CGGCGACCAGGGGCTCATGTTCGGGTACGCATCTGATGAGACCGACACCCTCATGCCGATGCCGATCACGCTCGCCCACCGCCTCTGCGAGCGACTCGCCGCGGCGCGTCGCGACAACCTCACCTACCTTCGCCCCGACGGAAAGTCCCAGGTCACCGTCCGCTACGTCAACGGGCGCCCGACGGAGGTGACCGCGGTCGTGATCTCCTCACAGCACGCGGCAGGCGTCGAGAACACGCAGCTGCGCGAGGAGATCGGGAGCCACGTCATTCGGCCAGTCCTCGAGGCGGCCGGGATGTGGCGCGACGGCATCAAGACCTACATCAACCCGACCGGCAACTTCGTGATCGGCGGGCCGATGGGTGACTGCGGGCTCACCGGACGAAAGATCATCGTCGACACCTACGGCGGCATGGCCCGTCACGGCGGCGGGGCGTTCAGTGGCAAGGATCCCTCCAAGGTCGACCGCTCCGCCGCCTACGCGGCGCGCTGGGTTGCAAAGAACGTCGTCGCAGCTGGCTTTGCGCAGCGCTGCGAGGTGCAGGTGGCGTACGCCATCGGCGTGGCCCGCCCGATGTCGGTGATGGTCGAGTGCTTCGGCACCGAGACACGCCCGGTCGCCGAGATCGAGCGCTGGGTCGCCGAGCATTTCGACCTGCGCCCGGGTGCGATCGTCGAGCACCTCAACCTGCGGCGGCCGATCTACCAGCCCACAGCGGCCTACGGTCACTTCGGTCGCTCGGGTGACGGGTTCACGTGGGAGTCGACCGATATCGGCCGCGAGGCCGCTGGGTAACCGACGGCTGACGTCCGATGATCGCCGAGGGGTAGCGCAGATGCGGGCGGCTCAGGTCGTCCCGCTTGTCACGGCCCGCGCGCTCGACCGGGCGTTTGACTACCGGGTTCCCGAGGCGCTCGAGGAGCGGACGCGCCCGGGCGTTCTGGTTGCCTGCCCGCTCGGGCGCAGGCCGGTGCTCGGTGTCGTCGTGGGGCGAGACGCGCCAACGCACGACGGCACGCTCGTCGACATCGCCGGGATTGTCGACGTGCCCGAGGTTGCTGGTCACCTCCTTGACCTTGCGGGCTGGGTGAGTCGCTACTACGCGGCGCCGCTTGCGAGCGCCCTGCGCCTCGTCCTCCCGCCCGGCTCGGAGGGGGTTCTACGACGGCGCCCCGACGGGACCTACCGGGTCGGCCAGCCTCCGGCAGCCGGGCGACGGGCCACGGTTGCTCGCCTCGTCGAGTCGATGGACGCGCCCGGAGCGCGACGGGGGGCCATCATCGAGGTGCTCCGAGCTGCCGGTGGGGAGCTGCCCGCGGCCGAGCTCGTCCGCGTCGCGAAGACGACCCTGTCGACGCTTCGACGCATGGCCGAAGATGGGGTGTTGACCCTCACCGTCGAGGAGGCCGGGAGCACGGCCCTGAACTGGTTTGGCGAGATCGACGCTCGGCCGGACCTGCCTCCGACGCTCACTGAGGACCAACGCGCGGCGGTCGCCTCGATCACCGGTCGCCTCGATCACGGGGGAGGGCTGCTCCTTCATGGGGTGACCGGATCGGGCAAGACCGAGGTCTACCTCCGGGCGATCGAGGAGGAGCGTCGGCGGGGGCGCTCCACGATCGTCCTCGTGCCCGAGATCGCGCTGACACCCCAGACGCTGCGCAGGCTGCTCGCTCGACTGGGCCCGAGGGTTGCGGTCTGGCACTCCGGCCTGACGCTCGGCGAGCGGGTCGCCGAGGACCGTCGGATCCGATCCGGGGATGTTGACGTCGTACTGGGCGCGCGGAGCGCGATCTTCGCCCCGATCGAGCGGCTCGGCCTGGTGATCGTCGATGAGGAGCACGACAGCTCCTACAAGCAGGATCAGGTCCCCCGGTACGACGCGCGCCAGGTGGCGTTTCGTCGTGCTCGCGACGCCGGAGCGCTCGTCGTCTACGGCTCTGCGACGCCGCGCCCAGAGTCCTGGCATTCACTCGAGCGAGCGACGCTTCGCACTCGCGCCGACGGCGCGCGGCTGCCGAACATCGAGATCGTCGACATGCGCGTCCAGCGGGCCGGGCCGATCTCGTCGCGCCTCGCCGACGCCTTGCAGGATGCGGCGACGCGCGGCGAGAAGGCGATCCTGCTGCTCAATCGTCGCGGCTTCTCGCGCATGGCGCTCTGCCGGTCATGTGGATGGATCGCCCGCTGCCCAAACTGCGACGTAGCCCTCGTCCACCACCGCCCCCCTGACGCGCTCGGATGCCACCACTGTGGCCTCCAACGGCCGATTCCGGACGTTTGCCCGTCGTGCGCGTCGGCAGAGTTGATGCGCCAAGGCACGGGCACCCAGGGCCTTGAGGAGGCGCTCGGCACGATCGTCCCCGGGGTGCGACTGCACCGCCTGGACGCCGACCGGGCGGCCGGACGCGGGGCGGTGGCCGACATCCTGGCGGCGTTTGCGAAGCCTGGCGCGGCGATCCTGCTTGGAACGCAGATGGTCGCCAAGGGGCACGACCTCCCGGGGATCGCCGTCGCGGGTGTGCTCGAAGCCGATGGACCGCTTCAGCTTCCCGACTTTCGCTCCGAGGAGCGGGCGTTCGGGCTGATCGTTCAGCTCGCGGGGCGGGCCGGGCGCCGAGCGGGCGAGGACGCGAGGGTGATCGTCCAGGCGTGGGAGCCGGCCGCGCGCGCGGTTCAGCTCGGGGCTCGGCACGCCGTCGAGGAGTTCCTCGTGGGCGAGACCGAGCGCCGTCGCGACCGCGGCTTTCCGCCCTTCTCACACCTGGTTCGGGTGGTGGTCGAGGGTGAGCGGGCGACGAGCGTCGCGGAGATCTCCGGCGAGATCTCGGAGCGACTCGAGGCCGCGACGGGATCGTCGGTCCTTGGGCCGGCGGTCCTCCACCGCCTCCGCGGTCGCACCCGGCGCTCGATCCTCGTGCGGGTCGAGCGGGCGGCCGACGCGACGGCGCCCCTCAGGGTGATCCTGGCCGACCTGGCTCCGCGCCTTCGCTCAGGTGAGGTGCGGGCCGTTGTCGATGTCGACCCCCAGGACACCTAGTGTCCTGATTCAGGCCGTCGCTTCGATGATCAGTTGCATCGACCTGCAGGGCACCTCGCCGCAGTTACGAGAAGAACGGTTCAGGCTTCGGGGGCCCGTCGCCCCTCATACGAGACGCGGGCCCCGCATGCACTGTGCCCAGAGGGTGTTCGCCAAGGGCGCGGAAGGCGCTAACCTTCATCGCCGTTTCGTTGCGTCCAAGGAGACCCCAGTCCATGCCGGTTCCGCGCATCTTTCAGTCCCCGTCCGAACCACGCGAGCAGTGGGCTCACGTCCTTGCGACGGTTCTTTCGCTCAGTGGTCCCGAGACGCGCTCGGCGCTCGTGAAGGAGCTCGTCGGGGAGGAGCTTCCCGGGGTCGCGGAGGCACAGGTACGCGAGTTCCGACCCCTTGCCGGCGGCGCCGTGGTGTGCGACATCGTCGTGACTGGTCCCGACCGGTCGTGGGTGATCGGTGTCCAGAGCACGCTGGCGTTCGACGCCGACCTCGCCGACGTCTTGCGCGACACCTACGACGGTCTCGAAGGGATGGGTGAGCGGCGCATCGTCCTCGCGATCACACCCGACCGCGCCCCCACCGCGGCGGTCGAGACGGCGGGCACCGAGCGGGACGTCCGCCACAAGCGCTGGCAGCGCGTGCGTGACTGGATCCAGGAACGCCCCGAGCGTGGCAACGCCCAGGGTGTCGACGCGTTCGTGCTCCGAGAGGCCGACTACGTTCTGAACGCCCGCACGGCCGAGCTGTACCGCCTCGAGGAGCTGATGCCCCTGATCCCGGCGGCCGTTCGCCCGGCCCTTGCGGCCGCCTACTTCGACCTCGACGAGGTTCACACCGCTCCACGTGTGACGGGCAGCGGGAAGGACTGGGTCGTCGGGGTGCCGCGGACCGGGGACGCAGCCGTCGAGATCGCGCTTTCCGGCGGCGCAATGCGGCTGAACGTGCAGCACCCCGACGCGGTTCCCGGGGCCGTCGCCGACACCCGTCCCGGCTGGCAAACGCTCGTGATTGGCTCCACGGGCGACTACACACGCGCCCGCAGCGCCGTGCAAGCCGCCGCGCGGGCCGTCCTCCCACCGAAGCGCTAGGCGGTTCGATGTCCAAACGCCAACTTGAGGATCCAGCGCAGGAGCAGCGGCGCCTCGACGCCCTCGCCGAGGTGCGCCAGTACGGCGAGCCGGTGCTGCGAACCCCGTGCGAGCCGGTGGTGGTATTCGACGACGCGCTGAAGGCTGAGGCCGACCGCATGATCCAGCTGATGCACGATGCGCGCGGCGTTGGGCTCGCCGCGCCGCAGATCGGGCGTCTGTCACGGATGATCACGCTGGCGCCGTACGCGGACTCAGGCGCGTACACGCTCGTCAACCCGCGGATCGTTTCGAGGTCCGACGAGGAAGAGATCGACACCGAGGGCTGCCTGTCGATCGGCGAGATCAGCGTGCCGGTGAGCCGCTCGCTCTCGATCAGCGTCGAGGCCCAAGATGTCTCCGGCGCGCCCGTCGCGATCGAGGCGGAAGGCTTTGAAGCGCGTGTGATTCAGCATGAGATGGACCACCTCGATGGGATTTTGATCCTCGATCGGACGACGCCAGATGAGCGTCGCGAGGCGCTCCGAGAAATGCGTGATGTCCTCTCTCCGAGGTAGCGGTACCTCGTGAGGGTCGCGTTCGCGGGGAGCCCCGAGGTCGCACTACCGGTCCTGAGGGCACTCGTCGGATCCACGCACGAGGTCGGGCTCGTCATCACGCAGCCCGAGAAGCCGAGAGGGCGAGGGGGGGCCGTTCGGCCAACTCCGGTTGGCGCGCTTGCGGCCGACCTTGGGCTGCCGCTCATCTCGCCGCGTTCGATCAACCTTCCGGAGGCGATGCAATCCCTGCGTGACGCCCGTGTGGGGGCGCTTTGCGTCGCCGCGTTCGGTCAGCTCCTCAAGACACCGGTGCTTGAGGAGTGGCCATGTTTGAACGTCCACTATTCCCTCCTTCCCGCCTACCGTGGCGCGGCGCCGCTTGAGCGCGCCATCATGGACGGGAACGCCGAGACGGGCGTCACCATCATGCGGATGGATGAGGGCCTCGATACCGGCCCGATGATCGCGGCCGCCCGCGTCCCCATCGGGCCCGACGACGATTTCGCGGTCGTGAGCACGGCGCTTGCCGAGCATGGGGGTCGGCTTCTGGTCGATGCGCTCGATGCGCTCGAGGCCGGTCGGCTTGTCGAAACGCCCCAGCCTGCCGAGGGCGTGACGTTGGCACCGAAACTCACCCTCGAAGACCAGGCATTCGATCCTTCCCTCGGGGCCGAGGCGCTGACAGATCGCATTCGCGCGCTCAGCCCGCACATCGGCGTCGCGGCGGTGATCGACGGCGCGCGGTTCAAACTCTGGAGGGCGAGCCCGTGCCCAGGTGCTCAGGTCGAGGGCCTCGCCCGGGACGACGGTCGCCTACTCGCGGGGTGTCGGGACGGGGCGATCGAGATCCTGGAGCTGCAGCCACCCGGAAAAGCGCGGATGGGGGCGGAGGCGTTCCTGCGCGGCTACCGGGGCGCGCTCGAGCTCGGTGCGTTTCCCGACCCGTCCGCTTGAGCATCCCCGACCTGGCGGGCGACCCAGACGCCGCCACACCCTCCCGGGTGGTGGCGCTCCGAGTCGCGTCGCGGGTGAGGGAGGGCGCGTTCTGTGATCGGGCGTTTGCATCTGAAGCGCTGCGAAGCGGGCTCGACCCCCGGGCCCGCGCGTTCGCCCAGGTGCTCGCCTACGGCACCGTGCAGCGTCGGCGAACGCTCGACTGGGTGATCGACACCGCCGCCGATCGCGTAGGTGGGATCGAGATCGCGGTCCGCGACGTTCTGCGCCTCGGCGCCTACGAGCTGTGCTACCTGGATGGTGTGCCGGAGCGTGCGAGCGTCAACGAGGCGGTCAACGCGGTCAGGGCGCTGCCCGGGGCGTCGAAGCGGAAGGCTGCCCGTGGCGGCCTCGTCAACGCGATCCTCCGCCGCGTCGCCCAAGATGGGCGGGCCCTAGTCGAAGCGCTGACCGACGACGACGCGACCCAGGCCGCGCTCAAGCATTCGGTGCCGGACGAGGTCAGCCAGGGGCTCTTCGACGCCCTCGGAGCTCTCGACGCGCGTGGCGTCCTGGCCGCGGCGAACACGCCTGCCGAGTCGGCGCTTCGCTGGAATCCGCTCCGAGGGCCTCGCACGAGCCTTGAGGCTCACCTCCCGGGCGGATGGACCCGTGACCCGCTGATCCCGGAGGCGTTCGTCCTGTCGACGTCGATCGCGTTCGAGGAGTCCGAGGCATGGGCGAGGGGTCTTGCCGTTCCCCAGAGCCGCGCCTCGATGCTGCCAGCGCGTGTGCTCGCGCCGCGGCGTGGGGAGCGAATCCTCGACCTGTGTGCGGCGCCTGGGGCGAAGACGACCCACCTCGCGGCGCTCAGCGCGAACGGCGCTCACATCACCGCGGTCGAGCTTCACCCGTCCCGCGCACGGGCCCTCGCCGCGCTCGCCCACCGTCTGGCCGCGCGCGTCGAGATTGTCGTCGGCGACGCGCGGACGGTGCCCCTTGACGGGTTGTTCGACGCGGTCCTCGTGGACGCGCCGTGCAGCGGCCTCGGTGTGCTCTCCGCAAAGCCCGACGCCAGATGGCGAGCCCGCGATATCGCAGAACTCACGGCACTCCAAACGGCGCTCGTCCAACGGGCGGTCGAGCTCACCCGTCCCGGGGGGCGCGTGGTCTATTCGACATGCACCCTGACCACGGAGGAGAATGATGGCGTGATTCGCGGCGCCGGACTCACCACCTGCGACCTCTCCTCCGAGTTCCCCGGGCTTGAACATCCGACCCTCCCGGGCGCGCTCCTCGCGCTTCCTCACCGGTTCGGAAGCGACGGCTTCTTCATTGCGAAGGTCACGGTCGGATGATCGTCTCCCGCCGCCCTGAGGGACTGGTGCTCGTGCGTCAGGTCGATCACCAGGAGCAATGCCGGGCCATGGCCGAGGCATGGGGAGGGGGCGAGTTCGCCCGAATCGAGCGTTGGGCACAGATCACGAGCGCGGCCGCCTGTCACGACGAAGGCTGGCGTAACGAAGACGACCTCCCGACGATCAACCGGCGGGGGATACCGACGGACTTTCCTGAACTCGACCGCGCGCGCCACGTGGAGCTCTACGGGCGCGGGATCGATCACGCCGAGGTCCTCGATCCCTACGTGGGGCTTCTGGTGAGCATGCACGGCGGCGGGCTCCACCGCCATCGTTTGGGCCTCGATGGACCGTCAGACCGTGACCACAGCCCACCAGTCGCAGCGTTTCTCACCCGTGAGGACGCCCGGCAGGAGCGACTTCGCGAGGGACTCGGGAACGATCTGGACCTCGCGTCCTGGACCTGGGACGCGTACCGACTGCTCCAGGCGTTCGACGCGCTCAGTCTCTACCTGGTCTGGCGCGGCCTCGGGAGCGGCGCCCCTGGGGTGCTGGCGCAGGTCCCGAGGGCCTCGGGCGACCCCGGCGTGGACATCATTTGCGGTGCGCTGGGGCGGTTCACCGCGACATGTGATCCCTTCCCGTTCGTCGGGGACGAAGTCGAGCTTCCCGTGGCGGCCCGCGCCATTCCCGACCGCCCGTATCGTGACGACGAGGATCTCCGCCAAGCGCTCGCGGACGCCGAGACGGTCAGGCTGGAATGCGTGGTCTGTCGTCGCCCGGGCGCAGGGGCGAGATGATGATGCCCCCCATACGCTCGGCATGGATCTCGAGGCGTTCGGCAAGATTCGGGCCTGTGGCGATCACGGCGAGCGCACCATCGGCGCAGCGAACGGTTCGGTGCGCGTTGTGGCCGCGGAGTGCGCGCCAGGCCGCGTGGGCGCAGATGATCGCGTCGAGTTCAGCCGCGTCGGCGATCGCGTCCCAGTCGTCTCCCGCGGCCCCCGGCGTCCAGCCGTTCATGTCGATCACGCGGGCGAGGATCTCCCAGGCTGGAAGCAACCCGTGAGTCCGCGCCCGCCCCGCCCCCTTGGGCCGGTATTTGGGGGCACGAAGGTTGAGCCAGCGTCCCCGGTAGCTCTCAAGGTCGATCGGCTCTGGATGCTCGTACTCCCAAATCAGCTGACGAAATGTGAGGTCTGGAAGCGCCTCGGCGAGGGTCAGGTCGCAGCCTGCGAGCTGATCAGCGAGCTGGACTCCGCGGCAACCCCCGTAGAGCGACTCGAGTCGGCTGACCGAGATCGGAAGAGTCGGGGCGTCGCACCAGGAAAGCAACTGTTCGAGCGCACGTTGTCCCTGCAAATTGCCAATAACGAGAGGTTGATCGACGCAGACGAGTGCGGGGCCTTGACCGATGGCCGTGGCGATCGCCGCGTCCGAGTCCAAGCGCTCGAGCGAGGTCAGCCGGGCGTCCTCGTCAAGGGTTGCGAGAACCGACGGACGACGCCCGTCGATCTCGGTGATCAGCGGCATCAGATGAAGGCCAACCGCCCGTGTCGAGGGTGGTTGGGAGTTGCGTTCCTCGACGTTCATGCGCTCGGCAAGCTACGTTAACCCAACTCGTTGAGGTCCGACGGCTTGATTTTGCGTCCGTCGCCGGAGAAAGGTCGTCTCCTGGACACTGCGCTCCTCATCCTTATCGCGGCACTTCTGCCGTGGGTCGTTCATATCGCCCCGCCGCGCCACCGCTTTCTGGCGCTGGTGGGCTCGATCGTCGTCTTGATCGCCTATGCGATCTTCCAGACGAGTCCAATCCTGCGTTGGGAACTGTGGGCCGGCTTGGCGATCGGGGTCGTCTCGATCGTCGTGACCTCCGGCGGCCTCGGCCGTTCGTTCGCCCAGCGTCCGAGCCGCAGTCGTGGCTTCGAAGCTGACCCCGACGGGAGCCAGCCAACGGGGGAAATCGGCTAGCAACGCTCCTCGAGAGCCCAACCATCTAGGGATCGTTCGGCTCGAGGTTCTTCCCGATGATGGACGCGCCGCGTGCTGGATCGTTCGTGCCAAGGAGGCCTTGCCGAAGGGCGGAAAGCCCATCCGGGACGGTGCCCGACGCGATCAGCGCGACGCCCTGGGCGATCTTGGCCTCAGCGGATGTGGGGTCGACCACGAGCGCTTGATTTGCAACGGCGAGCGCGTCGGCGGTGCGATCGAGCCGCAACAGCGCGAGCGCTCGGGTCGCAAGGCCCGCGGCGTCGGCGGGATCGATGGTGGTGGCCAGGGCAAGCGCTTCGGCAGCGGCCGCGTAGTCGCCCTGCAACACCAAGGCAAGTCCCTGTCCGAGGGGGCCTGCCGCAACCTGCGGCTCAGCTTGAGTGACGGCCTGATAGGCGAGCAGCGCCGCACGCCCATCGGCCCGGGCGAGCGCGACATCGCCAGTGAGCAGCTGTCCGACAGCGCCGTCCCTGCGGGCCTTTGGCCACGCCGCGAGGAGCTTGGCGGCCCCGTCGGGGCGACCCGCGTCGATCTCGTACCTGACGGCCGCGTACTGGTAGGCGAGCACCGTGGGCTCGCGCTGCGACGCAACGCGCAGCGCCGGCCCATAGTCGGGGGGCGCGGTCCAGTCCGGTCCGAGGGTGACCTGAGCGTTCACGATCTGGCCGAGGCGTCGCAGCTCGACGGGTACCGGCGTCCCCGCTGGGAGTGACGACGAGACCGTGCGCATCGCGCCGGGTGTCGACACCGGTTTGCCGTTCAGCGAGACGACGATATCGCCTCGCTGGAGGCCCGCTGTCGCGGCCGCGCCCTTCGGGGCGACAACCGCCACGAGCTGCCCGCCCGGTTCGCTCTTAGCCTGCCGGGCGAACGGCGGGATGAGTGGAACGGTGAGCGCGTCGAGTCGGCCAAGCGGGGGTCCGAGGACCACGTTGGTCTTCCCACTGAGGAGGTTGGAGATCTTGCCGCGGGCGTCGGTGGCCTGGACCCGAATGACGTAGGAACCTGCCGGAAGCTGAAAGCCCCTTGCGTCGACGGCGTCGACCTGGAGGTAGGCGCGGCCGGCTGGATGGTCGGCGCCCGCCGACAGCACGCGCAGATCCTTTTTCTGACCGGGCTGGCGGATCGACACGGTCAACTTCGCCGGAGCCGACAGGCGCGCTCCGACGAGCAGACGCGCATGTCCCTGCGGCGCATTCACCGTTCGGGTGAGGCGCAGCGACGTCAGCTTCGGGGCGGGACCCGGCGCTGGCGCTGGGGCGGACGTGGCGACAGCGCTCACGCCACACGCGGTGACTGCCGCAATCGTGGTGATCAGACGCACGCAGTTGAGGGTAGCAGGGCGTTCGCTGCTAGTTTGCGGCGTCGTGGGTGCGCGCAGCGTCGTCGAGATACTCGAAAGCCACGGCCGCGGCGAGTCGATTGCCCCGGCCGACATCCGCGCCGTGTTCGCCGGGTGGGCGTCGGGCGTGGTCGACGATATCCAGATCGCGGCGATCTGCACGGCACTCGCGGGACGCCCTTCGGGGAGCCCCGATGTGGGGGCGCTCGCTGGCGTCCTGGTTGCCTCTGGTGAGCGCCTCGAGCTTGCCTCGCTCGGCCCCGTGGGCGAGATCATCACAACCGGCTGCGCGGGTGACTCGCTCGCCCTCGTTGCGTGCCCGGTTGCGGCCACCCTCGGGGTGATGGTGACCGCTTCCGCGGATTCCGGGCTCGGATGGCTCGGCGGACTGGCCGACAAGCTCGACGCCGTTCCCGGCTACGCCGTCGACGCGACCCTCGGCGGCTTCGTCCGTTCGCTCAAGACGGGTGGCATCGCCGTGTCCCGACGGAGCGGTCGCATTCTCCCGGCCGAAGCCCGTCTTCGCGACCTGGCCGAGTCGATCGGCGCACTCGGCGCACCTACGGTTGTGGCGGCCGCGGCCGCGGCGAAAGCGATCGCGGGCGGCGCATCGGCGGTCGCGTTCGCGGCGATGCACGGCGCGGGCGCGTTTCTCGCGGACGCGGACGCTGCCGAGACGGTCACACGCGCGTTCTGCGACGCGCTCGAGCCGTGGGGGAGGGCCATCGTGACCACGACGATCGACTGCGAGCAGCCGCTCGGGCTGATGATCGGTACGTCGCTCGAGATCCGCGGCGCGGGGGAGGTCCTTCGAGGGAGTGGCGCCGGCGATCTTCGCGAGCGGGCCGCTGAGCTTGCCGGTCGCTTGGCGGAGGCACTGGGGGTTGTCGAGACCGGCACCGGCCTGGACGCCGCGCGGGCCGCACTCGATGGCGGCACGGCGCTTCGTACGGCTGAGCGCTGGGTCGAGTCCCACCGTGGCGACCCGGCCGTCTGGAGCGACCCACGAGTTGGCTCGAGTGCACCGATTCTCCTCGCGGTTCCGGCGCCAGGTGATGGGGTGGTTACCGCCCTCGACGGCCGGGCGGTTGCCGAGGCGGCCCGCTCAGTCGGCGCGGCCCGGATGCACCCCGCGCAGGTCATCGACCACGCGGTTGGGGTCGCGCTTGTTGCCAAGGTCGGCGACCACGTGGTTCGAGACGAGCCGGTCGCCTTCGTGCATGCGCGAAACCAGGAACTCGGTGAGCGGGCGGTCGAACGGATCGAAGCTGGGTTCCGGGTCGATGCCGCTGGCGCGCAGGGGCCGCCGCGTGCCTGAACTCCCCGAGGTGGAGACGATTCGACGTCAGTTGGAGGCGGTGCTGCCAGGTCAACAGATCGCGGAGGTCGAGATCTGGGACGCCCGCCTGGTCGCGCCGCAGGCGCCGGAGGCATTGGTCGAGACGCTCGTCGGGCGGCGGTTCGAAGGGTTAGACCGACGTGGCAAGTACCTGCAGCTTCTGCTCGACGACGGCCTCGTGCTCGTCATCCACCTGCGCATGACCGGGCAGCTCTACTGGAGTGAGACCGGCCACGACCTGACCATCCCGCATCCCCGGGCGGTGATTCGGACCTGCGACGGTGGTTCGCTCCTCTACTGCGACCTGCGACGCTTCGGACGCTGGTGGATGCTCGACCGCGCGGATCCCGAGATCGAGCGCTACTGGTCGGCTCGCGTCGGGGTCGAGCCGCTCTCACGTTTGTTCACGGCCGCGCACCTCGGCAAGGTCCTGACCGGACGGCGGACCGCCATCAAAGCGGCGCTACTTGATCAGCGCCTCCTGGCGGGGGTCGGAAACATCTACGCCGACGAGGCACTTTTCCAGGCGCGCGTACACCCTGGGCGGCCGGCGGGAGGGCTCAGTCCAAATGAGCTTCGACGGCTCCACCGAGCGATTCGGGACCGGCTGACGGTCGCGCTCGACGCGGGCGGATCATCGATCGATCGCTACCGCGACACCACGGGTGGACGCGGGTCGATGCAGACGCTTCTGCGTGTCCACCTGCGGGAGGGGCTGCCGTGTGGCCGGTGTCGGTCGACGATTCGCAAGATCAGGGTGGCGCAGCGCGGCACCTACATCTGCGAGCGGTGCCAACCGCCGTGCTGACGGCCGTCGAGGGCATTGCGGTGGGTCACGTGACCTATTCGGACGACGGCACGGGCTGCACCGTCGTCATCCCTCCGCTCGGCACGACGGGGGCGGTCGACGTTCGCGGTGGCGGAGCCGGAACCCGCGAGACGGAGGCGGTCGCCCCGCTCGCCGGCGAGCGCGATATCTCGGCGATTCTCCTGGCCGGTGGAAGCGCGTTCGGCCTCGCGGCCGCAAGCGGCGTTGCCCGCTGGTGCGAACGCGATGGCAGGGGTGTCGACACCGGGGCCGCCCGGGTGCCGATCGTGCCCGCGGCCGTGATCTATGACCTCGGCCTCTCCGGGAATGGACGCCGCCCCGACGAGGCTGATGGGGAGGCGGCGTGCCTGGCGGCGCGCATGGGCCCCCACGCGCTCGGAAGTGTCGGCGCGGGGACGGGCGCAACGGTGGGGAAGGTCCTCGGGCAGCGTGGCTGGTGCAAAGGGGGAATCGGCGCGGCGTCGTGCGTCCTGCACGATGGTGTGACCGTCGCGGCCCTCGCGGTCGTGAATGCCTTCGGCGATGTCGTCGACGCTGACGGGTCGATCATCGCCGGCGCTTGGGAATCGGGCGGATTTGTTGACGCGGGTCGTCACCTCCGTACACGCGCGCCGGAACACCCGCGCCTGGCGGGACAGAACACAACCCTTGCGGTCGTCGCCACCGATGCGGCCCTCACGCGCGCCGAGGCCGGACAGGTCGCGCGGATGGCCCAGGCCGGTATCTGCCGAGCGGTGATCCCCGCGAGCACGCTGCTTGACGGCGACGTCGTGTTCGCACTCTCAACCGGCGCGCGACGGGGCTCGACGTTTCTCTGCGGAACCGTCGGAGCGGAGATGGTCGCCGAAGCGATCCGCGACGCAGTCCGTCAGGCGACCGCGGTCAGAGGTGTTCCAACCGGGGCCGAGCGGTCCAGCTCAGGCGGCTAGACGCCCCGCGAGTGTGCCGGCGCGGTCGAGCGCAGCGAGTTCGTCGAAGCCGCCGACAAATTCGTCGCCGATAAAGATCTGGGGAACCGTTCGGTGCTTGGTTCGGGCAATCAGCGCAGAGCGACCCTCGTCGTCATCCCAGGAGAGGTGGACCTCCTCGAAATCCGCCCCGCGGGCCTTCAGCAGCGCCTTCGCGCGGGCGCAGTACGGGCAGGGAGTCGAGGTATAGATCGTCACGGCGGCCATGGCGGAAGGATATCAATGCGCACTGGTGCCCTCCGGGGATCCGGTTCCTGCGACGATGGGCGCGTGGCAAGCGCGACCTACAGCGCCCAGGCGATCGTCCTGCGGATGGTGAGGTATGGCGAGGCGGACGGCGTGATGGCCTTGCAGACGCTTGAGCGTGGGCGCGTGTCGGCGTTTGCGAAGGGGGTGCGACGACCGACGTCGAAGCTCCGAGGCCGCCTCCAACCCGGCATTGTCGTGCAGCTCGAGCTGGCGCCGGGCAAGGGCGAGCTCCACTCGATCCGGGGCGCGCAGGTCATCGACGCGAACGCCGGGTTATGGGTCCAGGGCTACCGGCTACAGGCCGCGAGTTCAATCCTTGAGGCGACGCTGCGGGTCACCCCGGAGGAAGAGGAAAATCCCGGGCCGTTTCACCTCCTCGCCCGCGGGCTGGCGCTCCTTGCCGTCTCCCCGCCCCGCCCGACCCCGCCGCGCCTCGATCCACTCGTTCTGAGCGTCCAGCTAAAGCTCATCCTGAGCGCCGGGCTGCTGCCTCAGCTCGCCGCGTGCGTCGTCTGCGGACGTGGCGACGACCTCCCGGGGTTTTCGGCCCGTCTTGGGGGAATGCTCTGCGAGGGGTGTCAGGAGCGGGGGGAGGTCATGGACGGTCCCATCCATCAGGCGCTTGTCGCCATCGTCGGCCGACCGCTCGCCGACGCCGCCGAGGCGTGCCCGCCCTCGGCGTGTGCCGGCGTCGAACGGGTTATCGGCCTGGTCCTGCGCGAGCACCTCGGGGTGGAACTGCGCTCAGCCACCCCGCTTTGAGCGGTCGCGCTCGCGAGCGTCGTCGCCGCTGGTCCAGCGCTCCCAGAGCAGATGGCGCGTGAAGAGGGCGACGACCACGAGCACGTAGGCGCTTCCCGCGACGATGAGGAGGACACGCACCTACCCAGGGTAGCTCTGCCAGGCGCGCGCGGCTGCCTCAGGTCTCCCCGACGCCACCGACGCGCGAAGCGTAAGCAGGCGGCGCCGGTCCAGGCCCCCGTGGTCCAGACCTCCGGCCGGCGGCTATGCTGAGTCAAGCTCCCTTCGCGGAGCGAAGCACGGCGGCTCAGACGGCCCCCGCGGGTCCGAGGAGGCACGATTGCGCATTACCCACCTTGAGCTGAAGAACTGGCGCAACTTCAAGCACGTCGATATCGATGTGCAGAAGCGGCTCGTCCTCGTCGGTCCGAACGCTTCTGGCAAGTCGAACCTCCTCGACGCAGTCCGTTTCCTTCGCGACCTGAGCCAGCCCGGGGGTGGCTTTCAGGAGGCAGTGCTCCGCCGCGGTGGCCTCACTCGAGTGCGAAACCTCGCCGCCCGGAACTTCAACCACGGTCACATTCTCATCCGAGTTCAGCTTGGAGACGACGAGGAGCCGAACCAGTGGGAGTATGAGGTCGCGTTTCGCGGCGAGCCACGGGGCCTGCATCGACCGGTCGTCGTACGGGAGCGCGTATCCCGAGCGGGAGACCTGGTTCTCGAACGGCCCGATTCTGACGACAGCGGTGATGCGGATCGTCTGACCCAGACCGCCTTGGAGCAGGTCAACGCCAACCGGGAGTTCCGCGCGGTTGCAGACTTCCTCGCGTCGGTTCGCTACGTGCACCTCGTGCCGCAGATGATCCGAGAGCCCGGCAGGATGGCAAACCGAGACGAGGATCCCTTTGGAGGAGATTTTCTCGCGCGCATCCGCCGGACTCCTGACGCCACCAGGGGCAGACGTCTTGCACGCATCGGCAGGCTACTTCAGGCGGTCATTCCGCAGCTCGACAGGCTGGAGCACGTTACCGACGACGAGGGGCGCTCGCATCTCGAAGCGCGCTACCAGCATTGGCGAGAGCACGGCGCTCGGCAGGACGAACGAGACTTCTCAGATGGCACGTTGCGCCTGATTGGTCTCCTATGGGCGCTCCTTGAGACCGGCAAGTCGGCTGGGCCATTGCTGCTCGAAGAGCCCGAACTCTCGTTGCATTCCGAGGTTGTCGCGAGGCTTCCCACGCTTCTCGCACGTGCCGGCGGCCGAGCCGGGCAGGTTCTACTCAGTTCCCACTCCCGAGAGATCCTTCAGGATCCGGGGCTCGGCCTCGACGAGATCGTGCTCCTCAAGCCGGGTATGGAAGGAACCGTGGCCACGCTCTTGTCGGACGAAAAAGAGGCCGTTGAGCGCATCGAAGACCTTGACATGAACCTCGATGAAGTCGTCTTGCAGATGACCGCGCCTGCCGAGGTCGCCCAGCTCTCCCTGATCGAGTCTTGACCGATCGGGAGGTCCTCTACGTCGTTGAGGGCCGATCGGACATCGGAGTCGCGCGACGGATCATCAACGACGTTGGCCGCACTCCACGCGAACTGTTCGTTGCGCAAGGGGCTCACGAGCTCGATCGACGGATCCCGAAATGGCGACAACCCTCCAACACCAAGGCCATTCTCGTGCTCCGGGATCTTGACTCGCACCCTTGTGCGCCGAAACTTGTCAGTCTGCTCAGCGGACCCGGCCCGCTTTCCGAGACAGTCTGCCTGCGGATCGCTGTCAGAGAGATGGAGGCATGGCTCCTCGGGGACAGGCCCGGCGCCGCAGAGTTCTTCGGCCTTCGAGCGCGTTCCTTGCCGGAGGCCCCCGATGAACTTGCCGATCCCAAGCAGCAGCTTGTCGACCTGTGTCGTGCGTCACGGCGTCGGTCGATTCGCGAGGGAATCGCGCCCCGCGCTGGCGCAGGGCGCTCGGTGGGCCCCGAGTACGTCGCCCTCGTCAACGAGTACTGCCAATCGTCTTGGTCGCCGTCTCGGGCTCGGAAGACGTCGCCGAGCCTC
This sequence comes from Actinomycetes bacterium, assembly GCA_031376285.1. GTDB lineage: Bacteria > Actinomycetota > Thermoleophilia > Miltoncostaeales > Miltoncostaeaceae > JANMDN01. The sequence goes on along the minus strand of JANMDN010000014.1, from coordinate 28,474 downwards.
GAGAGGGCGTTGTCCAGGATTGAGAGCCTCGTTGCCTCAGGACTGTGGTGAACAGCGCTTCGAATGCCCGCGCTGATTGGCTCAGTGGGACACCGACCGGATGAAGGGGGGCGCCCCCCGGTCTGGGGGGCAGGACCGGGGGGCTCTCGCAGGTTCAGCCGCTGCACCGGGATGGGGGGACGACCCGGGCGGGCTTCAAGCTACCTGCGGTGGTCTGTCACTCCGACGGGAAGCATTCGTCTGAGGACGCAGTCGATATCGGCATCAGACAGCGTCGGGTTAAGTGTTCGGGTACCGGGGAACATCGTCAAACGACAATGACCGGGGTGTTCTGGGCGGCGAACTCGTAGACGCCTGCGGCTTCCGGCCAACCAATGCGGATGCAGCCGTGCGACGCCGGGTAGGCCGGCACGGAGGGGTACTGATGGAAGGCGTACCCGCCCCGGAAGTAGCTCGCGTAGGGCAAGTTGACCGAGAAGGGGCGCGACCAAGAGTTGCGTTCCTTGCGGAAGACGTTCCAGTTTCCAGACGGCGTCACACCGCCAGCGCCCGTCGAGACGTGGATCACGCGCTTGACCTTGCGCTTCTCGATAAGCAGGGAGACGCCCTGGTTTCGGTAGACCTCGATACGCCGGCCGGTCGTTAACTTCCGCGGCTTCGGGGTGGACGCGCGCGCCAAACGGGTACGCGTCTCGATGCCCGCGAGGCCATCACGAGTCAGACCCTCCCATGCTTGGAACGCGGTGAGCGCCTGCTGGGTTCGGTAGTCGAGCTCACCCGTCCGGGCACCCTCGGCGGGGAGGTAGCGCAGGTCGGCCAAGAGATCCTGAACGGCGCCGATGCCGATCGGCAGCGGGGGAACGAGTTTGCGCTTGGGGAGGTCGCGAAGGGTGATCCCGCGAGCCGACGGCGCCTCGGCACCAAGGACGACGCGGACCGATCGCACGCCGCCGAGGCGCGTCAGCGTCCCGACGAGCTGCGCGACACGCGGGAGTTTGGCGCCCCGCGCCGCCTTGGAGCGGAACTCGGTGCTGAGGCCAACCGTGGCGACGCCTCCAGCCACGGTGACCGCGCTGAGTGTGGTCCCGGAGGGGATATCGCTTCCGATTCCGTCCGCCCGTTCAGCCTTGGTCGGCCCGGCCATGAGCTGCCGGACCGCGAAGGTTCGCGTGCCTTTACCGGCTGGGACGACGCGCTCAACGCGCTGCAGCGAGTCGCCGCGGGTGAAATAGATCGAGACCGTTTGCGCCGCGCTTGCGGGCACGGTCGCGATCGAAAGGACGACTGCTGCGGCAACGATCGTTCGGCTGGCGGAAATCATTGGAAGCTCCGGGTACACGGATGGAATGCAGGACGTGGTCCGCTCGTCGGCGTGACCAACGTTCTACTTGAGCCGCGCGGTTGACTGTGAATACCCAGTTTCGCCGGAACGGTGGCCCACCGTGCGCCCGGAGGCGCGCCGAGTCAGTCGGGTTTCGGAGACGCCCAAGGAGCACCGAGGCGTCCCTCGAGCTCCGCGACGAGCTGGTCGATCGGGATGCGTTCCTGCGCGAGCGAGTCACGATCACGCACCGTGACCGTACGATCCTGCGTCGACTGGCCATCGATCGTGACGCACCACGGCGTGCCGATCTCGTCCTGGCGGCGGTAGCGCTTTCCGATCGAGCCGGAGTCGTCGATCTCGGCGCTCAGGCGACGCCGCACAAGGTCGAACACCTCGCGGGCGAGCTCGGGCTGGCCATCCTTCTTGACGAGCGGCAAGACCGCAGCCTTCACGGGTGCGAGCATCGGATGGAGCCGCAGCACGACGCGCGTGTCGCCGTCGATCTCCTCTTCGTCGTAGGCATCGACGAGGAACGCAAGCGTTGCGCGGTCGGCCCCGGCGGCCGGCTCGATGACGTGCGGCACGTACCGCTCGCCGGTGCCGGAGTCGAAGTACTCGAGCTTGGCGCCGGAGTGCGCCGAATGCTGGGTCAGGTCGAAGTTGCCGCGGTTGGCGATGCCTTCGAGTTCGGACCACCCAATTGGGAAGAGATACTCGACATCGCTGGTTCCCGACGAGTAGTGCGACAGCTCGTCCGGATCGTGCGCGCGCAGCCGGAGGTGACTCGTGCGGATGCCAAGTGACGCGTACCAATCGAAGCGGGCCTTCAGCCAGTACTCGAACCACTTGGGCGCATCGTCGGGCGGGACGAAGAACTCCATCTCCATCTGCTCGAACTCACGCGTGCGGAAAACGAAGTTGCCCGGGGTGATCTCGTTGCGGAAGGACTTACCGATCTGGGCGATGCCAAACGGCGGCTTCTTGCGCGCGAACTGGAGGACGTTCTTGAAGTTGACGAAGATTCCCTGGGCGGTTTCGGGGCGGAGATAGACCGTCGCGCCTGCCTCTTTGACCGCTCCCATCGTCGTCTCGAACATCAGGTTGAAGTCGCGTGCCTCGGTCAGGTCGCACTCGCTGTGCTCGCCCGGGCGCTTCGACGGCTTCTTGCCGCAGTTTGAGGTCTCCATGTGGTCGGCCCGGAAGCGGAGCTTGCAGGTTCGGCAGTCGACCATCGGGTCCGTGAAACCCGCGAGGTGGCCCGAGGCCTCCCAGGTCTTCGGGTGCATCAGGATCGCGGCGTCGAGCGCGACGATCATGTCGTGCTCCTGAAGCATCTCGTGCCACCAGCGCGCTTTGACGTTGGTTTTCAGCAGGACGCCGTAGTGCCCGTAGTCATACGTCGAGCCGAGGCCCCCGTAGATCTCTGAACTTTGGAAGATGAAGCCACGTCGCTTGCAGAGGGCGACGATCTTTTCCATGGTCACGGCGTCCGGCACGGGCGGGGACTCTACCGGTCCGCTCGACGTTGTACCCAACGCGGGCGCACGACGTCGAATCCGAGGAAGGTACGATTCCGCTCAAACCTGTCCGCGACCCACGGCGAAGGAGCGATCTTGAGCACGACGGCTGCCACGAAGCTCGTCTACGACTTCGCTGAGGGCTCGCGGGACATGCGTGATCTGCTGGGTGGAAAGGGCGCGAACGTCGCGGAGATGACCCGCCTCGGCCTCCCCGTTCCTGGCGGCTTTACGATCACCACCGGGGCATGCATCGCCTTCCTGGGTGGCGGACACCGGATGCCGGAGGGGCTCGACGAGCAGATCGACGATCACCTGTCGGCACTCGAGGAGCGGGTCGGCAAGCGCCTCGGCGATCTCGACAACCCCCTGCTCGTGTCGGTGCGCAGCGGCGGGAAGATCTCGATGCCGGGGATGATGGACACCGTCCTGAACCTTGGGTTGAACGACCGGGCGGTCGAGGGCCTTTCCGGCCGAACCGCCAACCCGCGGTTTGCCTACGACAGCTACCGCAGGTTCATCCAGATGTACGGCGACGTCGTCTGCGGCATTGGCAAGCACCATTTCGAGCAGGCGCTCGCGGGGGTTCGGTCCACCCGGGGCGTGGAAACCGACGTCGAGCTTTCCGCCGACGATCTGAGGGGACTCGTTGAGACGTTCAAGGCGATCCATGGGGACGTGCACGGGGCGCCCTTTCCGCAAGTCCCGCGTGAGCAGCTCCATGGGGCCGTCGTGGCGGTGTTCGAGAGCTGGGAGAACCGGCGTGCGTACGACTACCGGCGACTGAACGGCATCCCGCACGACCTCGGCACGGCGGTCACCATTCAGCAGATGGTCTTTGGCAATACCGGCCCGCGTTCAGCCACCGGCGTCGCGTTCAGCCGCAACAACGCCACCGGGGAGCCCGGGAGACCGTTCGGCGACTTCCTCGTGAACGCTCAGGGTGAGGACGTCGTGGCGGGCATTCGGACCCCAGAGCCGCTCGAACGCCTCGAGGCGGTGCTGCCTGAGGCCTATCGTCAGCTGCTCGACACGATGGACCTCCTCGAGCGGGGCTACCGCGACATGCAGGACGTCGAGTTCACGATCGAGGACGGCGCCCTCTACATGCTCCAGACACGGGGCGGCAAACGCAGCGCGCAGGCGATGGTGCGCATCGCGGTCGATCTTGTCGACGAAGGCATCTGTACGTCCGATGAGGCGCTCCGCGACCTGATCGACCCGGGCCAGATCCGCCATCTGCTCCTCCCTCAGCTCGATGTCGAGCGGGCCGGTAAACCGCTGACGCGAGGTGTGAACGCCTCTCCCGGCGCGGCCGTCGGCGCGATCGTCTTCACCGCCGACGACGCCGAGCGACGAGGGGGCGCCGGGGAGGCGGTCATCCTCGTGCGTGACGAGACGACGCCCGACGACCTGCACGGCATGATCGCCGCCCAGGGCATCCTCACCGCGCGGGGCGGGAAGACGAGCCACGCGGCGATCGTGGCGGTCGGCATGGGAAAGCCCGCGGTGTGCGGTGCCGCCGCGCTCGTGTTTTCAGGCGACGGTGTCCAGGTCGGCGGGAGGCAGCTGGCGGCGGGCGACGTGATCACAATCGACGGCACGACTGGCGCGGTCTACGCCGGCGCCGCACCACTTTTGGGGTCGCAGGCTGAGAACCCATACCTGCGTCGCATTCTCGAGTGGGCCGATCGTGCCCGTCGCCTTGCGGTGCGGGCAAACGCGGATACCCCCGAGGACGCCGCGAGGGCGCGGGTCTTCGGCGCCGAGGGCATCGGTCTGTGCCGGACCGAGCACATGTTCTTCGCAGACGACCGGCTGCCAATCGTCGAGCGGATGATCATGGCCTCAGACGACGTCGAGCGAGACGCCGCGATCGATCTGCTGCGCCCCTTCCAGGAGGCCGACTTCGAGGGCATTCTCGAGGCGATGGAGGGACTCCCGGTGACGATCCGGCTGCTTGACCCGCCCCTTCACGAGTTCCTCCCGAAGCTGGTCGATCTCTCGATCGAGGTCGAGCGGGCGCGGAGCAACGGACCCGTCGACCCCGACCTCGAAGCGAAGCTCAAGCGCGTTCGCGAGCTGCACGAGATCAACCCGATGCTTGGGCTGCGCGGGTGTCGGCTGGGCATCGAGTTCCCGAGTCTCTACGAGATGCAGGTCGAGGCGATCATGTCGGCGGCCTGCAGCGTGCTCGAGCGTTCGGGTGTCGCTCCCCAGGTGGAGATCATGATCCCGCTGGTCGGCTTCGTCGCTGAGTTCGCGCTCATGCGGGCCTTGGTCGTCGGGGCCGCAGACCGGACGCTCGCCGCGCGCGGGGCGTCGATTGCGTATCTCGTCGGGACGATGATCGAAGTGCCCCGTGCCGCCATCACGGCCGACGAGATCGCCCGCGAGGCGGAGTTCTTCAGCTTCGGCACGAACGACCTTACGCAGACGACCCTGGCCTTCAGTCGCGACGACGCGGAGGGCACGTTCCTCACCCACTACCTGCAGCGCAACATCCTGGCGTCAAATCCCTTCGAGACGCTCGACCTGCAGGGCGTCGGAGCGCTGATCGAGATGGCGACCACCAAGTCGAGGGCCACGCGCCCAGGCATCAAGCTCGGGATCTGCGGCGAGCACGGCGGTGACCCGGCGTCGGTTCGGTACTGCCACCGCATCGGCCTCGACTACGTCTCGTGCTCGCCCTTTCGGGTGCAGGTCGCTCGCATCGCCGCAGGTCAGGCAGCGGTGGACGACCGCGGGTAGCCGAACCCACGCACGGCGCGACGTGCCCCGGTACGATCATCCCAATGGGTCAGTGGAGTTGGGCGCGCGGAGGCCAGGGGTGGCACGATGTCGCTGGACGCCGCTGGCGGGCGACGGCCGCATCGTCGTCGGCACGAAAGGAAACCGCGATCACAGAGGACCGCTACAAGCTCGGAAGCCTCGGCGACCTGATCGAGCTGCTGGTCGACGGTTGGCAGGTCGAGCACCTCCACTACGCGGACAGCTGTGGGACCGGGAGCGAGGAGGGCCGGCCGGGGGCCTTCATCGAACTGAAGCGCCCGGATCAAGGCCGCTACGGGATCTACATCGCCGACGACGGACGCGCGTTTTCACACCGGGCGCTCATTTCGCTGTTTCGCGAGCGACCACACATCTGGAAGCACCGCACCGCCGATCGCATTCATCAGCTGGCAGCCGATCAGCCGATGGCCGACCCGCGCGAGCCCGAGGAGTGGGGAGCGGTGCCCGAACCCTTCCCGCAGGGACTCGTCTTCTCGCCGGGGACGTTGAGAGGCGTCGTATCGGTCAACCGGACCGAGTCGATTGACGACGTGACGGTCACCCTCACCGTACTCGAGCGCTACCAGAACGGGGCGCGCCTGCGTTACCTGGCACATACCGCCGATGCGAAGCGGCGCAAGCAAATCGGGGGCGGCCCGGACGTCTTGGTGGTCGACGACCTGGGGAGGCGCTACCGCACCGCACCGCTTGAATGCCGCCGCGACGGCAATCGGGCCGAGGGCGTTGTGGCTGTGGCGCCCGCGATTCCCCGGGAAGTCAGCGCCCTCACGATCACCGTCGGAAGCATTGGCGATGGCCGCGACGCGATCCCAGGCCCCTGGGTCTTCCCGGTCCAGCTTGGGGATACGGCCGTCGCGGAGTGATCGAGCCGGCGCTCTCCGAGCGTGCGTCCCGTGCCGCCGAGGCGCTTCGCGATGTCGACGAACCGGACTGCCCGCTTCGTACTCGCTACCAGCGTGACCGGGATCGGATCCTTCATTCGAAGGCCTTCCGGCGGCTGAAGCACAAGACCCAGGTCTTCATTTCACCTGAGGGTGACCATTACCGGACGAGGCTGACACACACCCTCGAGGTGTCGGCGATTGGGCGCACCGCGGCTCGGGCGCTTTCGCTGAACGAGGATCTCGTCGAGGCGATCACGATGGGCCACGACCTTGGCCACGCGCCCTTCGGACATGCGGGCGAGCACGCGATCGACGCGCTGATTCGGGAGCGGTTCGGCCGTCGCTTCGAGCACAACCTCCAGAGCGTTCGCCTCGTCGAGGTGCTGGAAAACGGCGGTCGCGGCCTGAACCTCACGGGGCCGGTCCGCGACGGGATCCGTCACCACACCGGCTCTGGGCGGCCGTCGACCCTCGAAGGTCAGATCGTGCGGATCGTCGACCGGATCGCCTACGTCAACCACGACATCGATGATGCCCTCCGCGCGAGGATTCTTCGCCCGGACGACCTTCCAAGAGACGAGCTCGCTGTCCTCGGGCAGACCACGAGCCAGCGCATCACCTGTCTCGTGCGCGATCTGGTCGACCAGAGCCGCGACCGGGACGAGATCGCGCAGTCACGCGAGGTGGGGATGGCCTTTCTCTCACTTCGCAAGTTCATGTTCGAGCACGTCTACCTCGCCTCGCCCGCGGTCGACGAGGCGGAGCGCGCAAGGTCGGTCGCCCAGGGGCTTATGACCCACTACCTCGATCACCCTGAGGAGCTCCCCGAGGGCGGCGACCCGGACCCAATCACGCGCACCATCGACTTCGTCTCCGGGATGACCGACCGGTACGCCCTTCGCGCGTACCGGCGGGCCTACATGCCGAGTGAGGGCCCTCTTTGACGCTCCGGCTGCGGCCGCTTGACCGGGGGGATCTCGATGACATCCTCGAGGTGGCGTCGGATCCGGAGATCATCCGCTGGACCACGATCCCGTCTCCATACGTTCGGGCCCATGCCAAGACGTTCATCGGTGAGGCGGCGCGGCTCGCCGCGAACGACGTCGAGCACCGATTTGCGGTCTGCACGACCGACCGGCCACGGATCCTCGGCACGATCGCCCTGAGACGCCACGCAAGCCGCCCCCACATCGGTGAGATCGGCTACTGGACCGCGCCGTGGGCTCGCCGGCAAGGGGTCGCGAGCGGGGCCGTCGCGCTTGTCACGGCGTTCGCGTGGGATCTGACGTCCTTCGCTCGTTTGGAGGCCTACGTCGACCCGCGTAACGAGCCGTCGCAGGGCGTCATGCGCCGAGCGGGCTTCGCCCTGGAGGGCACCCTGCGAGCGCTGCAGGTGGGCCGGGACGGCGACCTCCGGGACATGCTCCTCTTCGCGCTGGTGAAACCCTTGCATGATCCAGGGAGTTGAACGCTCCTTACTTGGTGTAGGTCGTGTTTCTCGATCGGGCGTCGGCGCGGCGAAGGTTGCGGATCACAACTCGCGACTCCGCCAAATCCTTGGCCATGACTGAGCGCGCGTTCGTCTGCAACACGTGTTTGAAGCCCACCCGATGCCCGACCTCGTGAATGAGAACGGTGAGAAGGTCGAGGCCGCCCGCCGGGCAGCCAGACGTGGGTGAGCAGAAGGCCCATCGCGTGATGCCGAGCGACTTGAAGCGCGAAAGGTCACGTTCGAGGCGGATATCGGACTCGACGATCTGGCGCGTGGTCGAGTAGATGTTGACGGTGCAGGCGACCGCTTCGCTAAGACAACCACCTGGCACGACGCTCGGCTTGGGCTCGAAGTTCGTTGGCAGGGTGCCCATGGCTCCGAATCCGAGCGTGCTTCGCCCATTCACGCCTGCCGGAGTATTCGTCGCTCCGCCGTACGGGAGGGCGAGGGTCACGAGGCTCTTGACTCCGCAGGGGTTCTGCCCGGTCGCCCAGACGGTGTGCGCCGTCTTGACTCGGGCGGCGACCTTGGCGATGTCGAGACCTGGTGGCGTCGATGGGGAATTGAACACCCAGGTGAGGGTGCCAACGACTCGGCCCTGAGAGGCGACCTCCAGCGTCGTCGGGTCGCACGGTTTGGATTCATGCGCCAGGCGAACCGGTGACGCAACGCTCGAGATCAAGAGTGAATCGACCGTGCGAAGGAGCCGCCCTTGGCGATCAAAGTATGCGACGTGGTCATATCCGGATGCCGTACCTGTGGCGACGACGGCGACGCGGCCGTCTGCGCGCCACGCCACGGCTGTTTGTTCAAGCGGGCCATGGCGTGTCACGTCGACCTTGAACGGGCCTCGGCTGGCGAGGTTCAACCGGGTTCCAATGCCGTCGAGCGTCGGTCTGCTCGGCGCCGTTGCGCTCGCTGGCCACGCGGGCGCTGGGAACAGGGCGATCGCAACGCTGATCGACAGGGTTGCCCACCACCCTCTTGCCCGCCACTGGCGTCGGGCGTGGGAGGGCTGGTGATTCGGTGCCATGACCGTTACTTCTTCTTGGGGTACTTGGGCTTTGCGTACGGACGAACGACCTTGGCAGGGGCATCACCTCCCTCATCAATGATCGAACCATCCTCACTCGGCCACGCGGCCTCCGCGGCAACCGATTCAATCCCGGTGCAAAGGAAATGCGCGATCACGAGGTAGTCCTGAGGGAGGTCTTCCGTTAGCGCTTCGAGCGCCAGGGCAACCATATTGGCCGTGGCCGTCACCGTTACCGGAGAGGAAGTGTCGCCGAGCCAACCTTCGGCGTACGTGTCTCCATCGAACTCGTCGATGAGATTCGAGATGAGGTCAAGGAGAAGTTGGACCTGGCTGAGGTCAACCTCGGACGGCACTGACTTGCGAAGCGATTTCATCGCCTTGCGGGTTGCTGCCGCGACCTTCTTGTTCGTAAGCGGTGCCACTGCGTACGTCCTTTCGTTGATCGTTCCGGGTGTGTGTTCGAGCGCCTAAGGTGAAACCTCAAGGGCCTGATCTGCGCTCGTCAGTCGCCGCTTGACGTCTCGACGCAAGGCATCCGACTCGACGAGCGAGTCGATCTGGCGCCGGTACGTTTGGCCAGTGCGCGAAACCGCAGCGATCGTTCGAGTATCGGTGCTGATGGCTAGGGCGACGATCCCCTCGCGGACCGCCTTGGTAAGCCGAACCGACCAGCGCTCCCTGAGGTCCCACACGGTAACGACCCCGTCCGCGTCTCCGACGACCGCGACTCTGCCGGTTGGATCCACTTCCACAGAGTAGGGAAGGGTCGGAAGCGTGGCGACCGACGCTGGCGGTTGTTCTGATCCCCACGTCCACGCGACTAGCTCACGCGACGGCACATGGGTTACGGCAACGACGGTGCGACCGTTTGCGCTGACGGCAATCTCGGCAACGGAGGACTTGAACCGGAGGGTCGTCGTGCCAAGGTTGGCCTTCCAGCTCCAACGTACAAGGAGAAAGCCCCCCGCATCCCCGTTCGTCGCGCGTACCACCGCAACAACCTCAGGGAGGAAGGGATGAACGGCGATCTGGGTCACCTCGCCGTGCGGGATGCGGTGGCGGCCAATGATCCGACGGGTGTGCGTATCCCAAGCGAGGAGCGTTCCGTCGCTCCGGGCTCCCACGAGTACGCCTTCGGCGTTCATGACGGCATCGACTGCGGGCCACCTGGCAGCCGGTCCAAAACGACGCACGGGGCGGTCGCCTCCCGGGGCAATCGCAAACCGGCCGTCTGCCAGCGCCGCCACGACCTCACCGGAAGGCGCGAGGCGCCCTGAGGTGGCGGTGATGGATCGCTGCGGCCCCCGGTTCGTCCTGGGAGCGGTCACTGAGGTGTCGCGAGTGATCACGCGGCCATCGTTCAGCGTGAGCACGGCAGTCCGGCGATCGGGTCCGAACGCTGCCCATTCCAGGCGGCCTCGCACGCGCCGGCGATCCACAGGTGGTGGCGCTCGCCAGGCTTGAATTCGGCCATCCTGATGCATGACAACGATGGCTCCGTCGCGCGTGACCACAGCGCTCCGAGTGTTCGCCGAGCCTGCAAGGACGATCGAGGTCGCGTCGCTACCTCGCATGTTACTTCGAATGCGAATCGAGTTGTCACGGCGGCCGTCACCGGTGAGCAGACGCCCGGCGCTGAGGAAGGCGACGGCGTCGAGGGAGTCTGCTGCTGGGGTTCGGTGGTACTCAGAGGATCGCAGGTCGGCAGTGACCCGCAGACGCGGGCCAACGGCGGCGAGTCTCAATGACGAGGCGTCAAACGCGACCGCGGTAAGGGGCCCCGGGGTTCGCGCATCGGGCGTGCTGCGAACGATCGGTTGGCCGTCGCGGAGTCGGACCGCTTCGAGCGTGCCGTCACCGTAAGCGACTGCGAGTCTGCTGCGGTCTCGGCTCACGGCGAGGGCCGTCACGTCAGTACCCCGGATCGGGATGTCCCGAACGACGACTCCCCGTAGGCCATCCCAGACACGAACGAAGGGGCCGCTTGCACTCGCGACGATGAGACGCCCGCCGGGGTCGGTCGCGACGGGGCCGAATCGCCCACTCGACCCGGGCAGGGGACGCACCCGACCGTTCCGGGTGTCCAGCACCTGAAGCCGGTAGTTCTTGTCGGAGACGGCCACCTCGCGACCTCCTCGAAGAAACCCGAGTGACCAAACCGGAGCGCTCGAACCGGTCTTGATGGCGCGGGCTGAGCCGGGGCGGCGCCAGGTCCAGAGGATGACGTTGCCACGGTCGTCCCCCGCCGCCACGGTGCGTTCGTCGGGACTGACGGCAAGCGTCAGGAGTTCGTCTCGCAGCCCGTTTGCAGTAACGCGAAGGGAGGCGAGCGGCGGCCCAGCTTCAAGCGCCCGCCGCATACCTTGCTCCGATTCGTCGGTCGGCGCGGTGCTATCGGCACTGACAGCGAGCCGGAGTGCTCCCCCGGGGTCCGCCGGAGCAAGGACCGATGCCTGCACGCCCAGCCGCTGTGACTCGGCACGATCCCGTTCGTGACGTGCCTGCCGCCACTGCCACGCCGCGACAACCGCGATCGCCGTCATCGCCGCGAGGGCGGTCGAGCCAATGCCGGCGAGAATCGTCCTCCTGCGGCGGCGCGCGGCGTCAAGTGAGAGCTCAGCCGTCAAACTCTCGCCGAGGAACTGTCGCGACCGGTTGGCGAGGGACCCATGGTCCCACTCGCCCCAGACCATGAGCCGTGCGCCCCGGTAGAGGAGCGCGGGGTCCCGCCCGCTTTCCTCCCAGTCGTTCGTGTCGGCGAGGAGACGATTCTCGGCGTGGATGATCTCGCGATCGCGGTCAACCCAGGTTCGCAGTCGCGGCCAGCTTCGGATGAGGGCCTCATGGGCCAGCTCGATCGTCGCGTCGCGGCCATCCCCGCTCCGCGTCAACAGTCGCTCGCTCGTCAGCCGCTCAAGAACGGCGTCAAGCCGCGGCCAACCCCGATCAAGCTCCTCTCGAAGGGCCCGCCGCCTGGTGTCTTCGGTTCCTCGCCCAGGCTCGACGAGCCGAAGCAGTACCCGGCGAGCAGTTTCCGCGCCTTCGTCGTCCATCGCGTCGATGACCGCGTCAGCGCGACGGGCGAGCGCACCATCAAGCCCGCCGGCCGCGCCGTACGCGCTGAGCGTCATCTCGCGCGCACCGCCTCGCCGGTAGAGCTCGAACAGAAGGTGTGAAAGGAGGGGAAGGCACCCAGGGCGATGGGCAACGTCGGCGACGATGCGACGGGTGAGTCCGGGTTCGACCCGCACGCCGGCCGCCCGGGCGGGCTCTTCGATGACTCGGCGCAGGTCGTCGGGCCCCATCGGCCCGACGAGGTGTTGGTTCATGGCAAGGAGCGGGCGAAGCGCTTCTTCAGCGATGCATCGGTGATAGAAATCGGCACGGAGGGTCAGAACGACCGTGACCGAGCCGGAGTCCAGGGTCGCCGCATCGGCCAGCTGGGCGACAAACGACGAACGCGCTTCATCGGTACAAATCGTGAAGACCTCTTCGAACTGATCGACCACGACAAAAGCCCGACCGCCGCCGCCGGCGAGCCCGTGGAGCACGTCGATGGCGCCCGCGAAATCCCGCCGCAAGGGGTCATCCCGCAGCTGCCGAGAGGCCGAAACCAACTCCGATGATGGATCTGTGCCGGGTCGGATGACGAGGATCGGCCAATCCGAGCTTCCGTCGAGCCTCCCTGCCCGCAGCGCTGGGATCAGTCCGGCGCGAACGAGGGAGCTCTTTCCGCTGCCTGACGGGCCGACGACCGCTAGAAAGCGGTGTTCTCGCACGCGTTCCAAGAGTTCGGCGATATCGCTCTCACGACCGACGAAGGCCGCGGCGTGGGCCTCGTCGAAGGGCTCGAGTCCGCGGTACGGGCACTCGGCGATCTGTGCTGTTCGTCGGGAATCCCCGATGCCGCGGCGCGCGAGGATGTGGGTGAGGTCGGCAAGCACATCGACGGTTGTTTGGCCGCCTCGAAAATCGACCCACGTTGCGCCCGCGAGTTCGGCCAACTCGGCGTGATCGAGGTCCGGAGCCCCGTCGACGAAGACGGCGACGAGCCTGAAAGCGCGGTCCTCGCGAGCGGTGGCGTGGGCTGCTCGGAGCGCCACTGACGCCCACCGGCCGAGGCGGCCGCTACCGATGATGACGCAGCAGGCATTCGATATGCGGATGGCCTCGCAGGCAGCTTCTGCACTCGGGTAAGCGATATCCAGACCAGTTCGACGGCCGAACGTCGCGATTGCTTCCGCAGAGTCCGCGTCATGTGAGGCGGCGATCAGCACTGCGTCGAAACGGCACTCCGCGAGGGAGTCGGCAAAATCACGAGCGGTGGGAAAGCGTGCGGCCGGGTCTCGGGCCGTGGCCTGGTCAAGTACGGCCACCACGTCCGAGGGAAGCGGCGAGGCGACGGTGTCGGAGAAGGCTCGGTCGTCCGGGCTGGCAACCCGGGGTCTGCCTGCCAGTGCACTTCGCACGGTACAACCGAGCGAGTAGATATCGGCGCGCCCGTCAACAGAGCGGCCCTCGCACTGTTCGGGTGCCATGTAGGCAGGTGTGCCAGAGGTTTGCGGCAACGCGACCCGCATGGCCCCGGCGACGCCGAAGTCCGCCAGATAGGCCACGTCGTTCACGTCTTCGCACAGGATGTTTGCTGGCTTGACGTCACGGTGGACGGTGCCCGCCTGGTGCAGGGCGTCGAGGGCTCCGGCGACCTGGCCGACCATGCGCACGAGCCGATCGAGCGGCATCGGCCCGTCGCGTTCGAGGAGGTCGGCCAAGCTGGCTCCCGCCACGTAATGCATCGAAACGAGAAGCACACCAGCCGGTGTCGTGCGAACGTCGTGGACTCGCACGACATTTGGATGACGTACGCGTTCTGCGGCCGCCGCCTCTTCGATCAATCGCTGACGAAAACCCGGGAGACCGGCAATCTCAGGGTGAAGGACTTTGACCGCCACCGTCCGGTCAAGCGACGCGTCGTAGGCGCGAAACACCTCGCCCATGCCACCCGAACCGATGCGCTCCTCAAGGAGCAGCCCGGCGAGCACGTCGCCGACCGTCGGAATCGCCACCGATTGCTCGGTGCCCTCGGACGTATCCGCCGAGACGGTGCTGTCCATGAGCCGGGCCTCGCTTGAGATGACCTACACGGGAATCTCCACCCAATGACTCGGGTGGAAGGATCCTAGATCGTCGGCCAGTTGGATGGAGGGCTCCCTAGGGGGAGAGCGGGCGCACCTTCCCGCGTCGCCTCCGCAAGGTACGCTCGCGGCTCCGGTCTGATTCGGAGTCATGGATGACCCGCGCTCCATTCCTCGAACACCGAGAACGTCTTGAGGTCCGTCGCACCTACGCGCTCGGGCGGCCCTTCCTGCACTACCGGGACGGGGATGGTGTCCTGTGCATTCACCCGTTGGAGGTCGGCGGCCGTACGATCGTCGGACGGAGTATCAACGCCGACGTTGCGCTCCGGTGGGATTTCCAGGTGTCGGGGCATCACGCGATTCTCGAGCGAGTGGCCGACGAATGGGTCATCGTCGACAATGACTCCCGCAACGGCACCTTTCTTCAGCAGCGGCGAATTGGCGACCGCCGTCGGCTACAGGATGGAGACGAGGTCGCGCTCGGCAAGACCGTGCTCGTCTTTCACGATCCGGGGCAGGTCACCTTCGGCACCGAACCCGCCTCTCCGTTTAACGACGACGTTCACCTGAGCGCCGGCCAGCGCCGGGTACTGGCCGCCCTTTGCGAACCGAGCCTCCTGGCTGGCGAACTGGCCGCCCCGCCGAGCAATCGCGACGTCGCACGCCGGGCGAATCTCGGCGTAGAAACAGTCCGCACGTACCTGCGGATCCTTTACGTGCGTTTCGAGGTCGGTGGCATCGACGGCGCGAGAAAGCGACTCCGTCTTGTGCAAGTCGCGGTCCAGGCTGGCCTTGTCGACCTGGGAGATCTTGACCGGTAGTCGGGGCGATGGGAGGTGAGGGATTCACCGCTTCGGAGAATAGGCGGTGCTGGTGCGATCCGAGAGGCTGACCCCGGCATCGAGATCCGGTGCCGGGAGCGGCCAACTTCGGACGCTCCATCAACCGTGAGAAAGGAACGCTCCAATGAGCAAGATTGAATACGACGGCCTGGGCAATATCTACGCTCCGTCTGCCTTCGACGGTGACGTGACCATGACCCTCGTCGAGCCGAGCGGTAACCCCCTCGCCTCGAACAACACCGTGGACTCCACGAAGCCGTTTGACGTCAAGGTCACCTGGACGCAGGACGGCGCAATTGCCGGCTTCGTCGGGGCTGACTGGAAGGTCGAGCTTGCCTACGACCGCATTGGCGGTAGCTGGTTTGAGGAAGGCCGCGCCCCGGCCTCGATGACGATGAACCCTCGCACGGTTCCCGGCGTGTCCGGTACCCACACCTACACCGAGACCTTTACGGTCGGGATCGGTCAGCTTCCCCCGGGCGCCTACAGCCTGGTGGTGCTCGTCACGCACAGCGCAGCTCCGCGTCTTGCGGGTTACGCCGAGATCCGCCCCTTCCAGGTCTTCTAGAGCGCGGCGGTCTCGATCACCCAGTCTGATCGGAGTTGATGATGCGTAACTCGACAAGCAGTGAACCCGCAACGTTTCGTTGGGTGATGTGCGCGATGTGTTGGGGTCAACGCCGAATCTTCCAGCGCGAAGGTCGGCACCACAAGCTCTACACGTGCCCCTGGTGCCTCGGAATGGGTGAAGACCTCAAGCAGGTCGCATAGGTGACCGTGGTGCTCGTCGGACCCTTCCGGCGAGCACCACGTCTTCTACAGCAGTCCGCGCCGTACCATCTCAAGCCCGGCTTGCTCGCAAAGCCCTCGATGTTCTCCAAGACGTTGTCGATCCTGACGATGATCGGGGAGCTCCAAGGTTGTGGCGACCCGTCGGGAGAGGAATTCGTAGGCCGCCTCAAGGCGTTCGTCCGGCCACTCGGTGATCGCGGCGACTTCCAGTCGGATGTTCACCGGCTCCATTGGCTGCTCCATCGGTTCAGCAAGACACGATTGATGGAGTTGATCGTAGCGTCGGGCCCACAGGAGTCCCGGGCTACAGGTCACACCATGTTGATTGGGAGGATTAGATGGCGCTTAGGCCGCCCGCACTCGCACGAGTCCCGTCAGCCCCGCTCCAGGGCGACCGGGGATGGTCACGGCGAGAAGATAGTTCCCGACACGCGGCGCGGTAAACGCGATCCGGTTTCGGCCGGGCCGGCCCTTCACTCCGAAATGGCGCACAGGAATCGCTTCGCGCCCCGCACGCAGGCGACTGACCGTGACGAGCAACGGCCCTCGTTCGAGCGCCTGCACCTCAAAGCGGCCCCGATGACCTGCGACGACACGACCGACAACGCGGAGTCTCGTGAGCGGCGCGTTGCTCACGCTCGCCGCCTTGGCGGGAGCAAGGACCGTTACCGCGAACGGCGCGAAAGTGGCGTTTCCTGCTTGGTCGCGTACAGTGAGCACGCCCTTGAAAAGGCCCGGCTTCGCGTAGAGATGCGAGGCCTCGAGCCCTTGAACTGCGGGAGTGCCGTCGCCCCAATCCCACGAAAACGCCTGCTCGGGCTCCAGCCCCGAGGTCGACGGTCCCCCAGGGCCATCCTGCGATCCCTCGGCGCTTGCTCCTACCTCGGTTCCGAGATCGACCCTTGGTGACGAGACCCTTACCACCGGGACCGGGGGTGTACCGTCGACCCAGGCGTCGATCAGCTCGGTGAAGACACTGTACTCACGATCGAACTGTCCGCCCGAGGGTACCGGTTGCCACGCCCTGACCCGGAAGCCGTAGTTGTGGCCGTCCGTCAAGCTCAACGTGAGGCTCGTCGTGGCCACGGTCTTGCCCGAAGTCTGCGAAACGGAGAGGTCCGAGACTTCGACCTCGTACTGAACCGGTTGGGGGTTGCCGGTTGAGGGAGTGGCCGGCGCCCACCTCAGTGTGAGCGTCGGGCCGACGATGTCTCCCGAGAAGTCTGGCAGTGCCGTCGGAGCGAGCACGGGCGCCGCCGTTGCAACCGACGTGCCGAGCACTGAGATGAGGAAGGCGAGTAACGCCCGCTTTGGCACGGAGCCCATGCGCTAAGAGATGTCTCAGATATGGCCGCGCGACGTCAACAGGTGGATGGCCGACAAACGGATGATCCATTGAATTGAGCAAGTTTCTCGAAGGCGCGTGCGCGACGCCGGACCGACCAATGGGCCTGGCGGGGCGCCCTTCAGTTGAGTCCCTTGACTTCTCCCCGGCACCCCGACTCACGGGGTGGGGACTTTGCCAGACTGTCGCCGTGGCAAAGCTCGACAACCAAACGATCGAAGCCGTTCGAGAGTCGGCCGACCTTGTCGAACTCGTCGGCGGGAGGGTTGCCCTCACGAGACGCGGCGGGCGGTGGTGGGGCTGCTGCCCCTTTCACGAGGAACGGTCGCCCTCGTTCTCGCTAATCCCGCCGGACTCGCGCCGGTACTTCTGCTTCGGGTGCGGGGCGACCGGCGACGCGATCAACTGGATGATCGACAAGGAAGGCGTCGGTTCCTTCCAGGAGGCGATCGAGTCGCTCGCTGAGCGCTTCGGCGTGCCGATCCGCTACGAGCAGACGAGCCCGCAGGAAGACGCCGAGCGGAAGGTCTCGGAGCGCCGGATCGAGCTGCTCGATCGCGCGGCGACCTACTACGTTCAGTGCCTTTGGGGCATGGATGAGGCCGCACCGGCGCGCGAGTACCTCCAAGCGCGCGGTTTCGGAGAGGAGATCCTTCGGCGCTACCGCGTCGGCTACGCACCCTCATCGGGTCGTGCCCTGGCCGAGCGGGCCATGTCGGGGGGGTTCAACCGGGCGCAGCTGTCCGATGCCGGGCTCGCCCGCGGCTCGGGCGACTTCTTCCAGGGGAGGATCATGTTCCCGATCGGCGACGCCCGCGGACGCGTGCTCGGTTTCGGCGGTCGCGTGATGCCGGGAGCTGATGGACCGAAGTATGTGAACTCACCCGAGGGGCCGCGTTTTCGAAAGCGCGAGCTGCTCTACGGACTCCACGAGGCGCGCCCGGCGGCCGCGAAGGTTGGCTGGGTGGCGGTTGTCGAGGGCTACACCGACGTTCTTGCCCTTGCACTTGCGGGGGTCGACTCAGCCGTGGCATGCATGGGCACCTCGCTGACCAGCCAGCAGCTTCGTGAGGTCAAGCGCGTTGCCGGCGAGGTTCGTCTCTGTTTTGACTCGGACGCGGCAGGGGAGTCGGCCGCGTGGCGGACGGTGGAGGCAGGCAAGGGCATTCCGCTCAGGCTCTCGGCCCTGAAACTGCCGCCTGGGAGCGACCCCGGCGACCTTGCGGCGCGTCCCGAAGGACTTCCGGTTCTCAAGGAGATCACCGACGCGCCGGAGCCGCTCGTCGTCGCGCTCGTACGGTCTCGCTGCCGTCGGGCGGGGCCGACGTCCACCGAGCGCGACCAGGCGTTCGGTGACATCGAGCGTCTCATCGGGATGGTCGGCGCCTCACTTGAGCGGGATGAGGCGATCCGGCTCGCGGTCAGCTTGCTGGCGATCCCACCAGGCCTCGCGGCGCGTCTCGGGGCCGCGAGTGGTCAGCTCGCCCAGGCGGGCGCGACGCTTCCGGCGCTCGGTCGCGACGACGAGATGGAACGTGGTCTTCTGGGTCTTGCCCTTGCGAGTGGCGCAGTGGGCAAGGCAGCCCTCGGCGCTCTTCCCGGTGGAACGTTCGAAAACCCCGACCATCGCACGGCCGCGGCGCTGATCGCCGACGGCGTCGACCCGGAAACCTGGCCCGACACGCTGACCGCCCTTGCCGGTGCGTTGCGCTCACGGGGCGCCGACGAGGTTGACGAGGCCGAACTCTTGGAAGCCGTCCTACGGCTTCAAGAGCGCGCGCTTGAGCGGCGCCTTGCCTCGTCGCGCGAATCCGGCGACGAGGCCCTCATGATTCAAACCCAAACGCTTCTCAACCGCGTCCGGGCGGCGCTTCGAGATCAGCGCCGCGGACCGGAGTAGCTACGGCGCAGGCTGCGCCTCGGGCGCGCGAACGTCGTCAGCGGGGATCTCGGTGAACTCAAAGTCATCGCCGCCGAGCCGGTCGCGAACGAACCAATATGCGAGTGCGGAGAGCCCGACAAGCAGTAGAAGCTTCTTGATCATCCCGACCACCTTCCTTGATTGGTGCGAACTCGTACCGTAGCGCATTGACCTCCGTGCGCCCACGTCCTCAGTTGGTCGAGATCCGCAGGACGGCCTTACCGACGCTGCCGTCGCCTTCGAGGAGTTGATGCGCTCGCGAGGCCTGATCAAGTGGGAACTCGGCGGCGATGACCGGCCCGATGCGGCCGTCGGCAAGGCGGGGAAGTCCCCACTGGGCGAAGTCCCGCGTGAGCTCGGCTTTTTGGTCCGTGGTGAGCGGCCGGATCGTCATGCCGATGATGGTTGCGTGGCGGGCCAACATCTCGCCCAGGTCGAGCGGCGCTTCGCGGCCTGCAAGGAGTCCGATACAAACAACGCGCCCACCGCGTGCCAGACAACGAACGTTCTCGGCGAGGTACTGGGCGCCCACGAGGTCGAGGATGACGTCAACGCCGCGGCCACCCGTGAGCCGATTCACGTCCTCGGCAAACAGGCCGCTTCGGGGGACGAGCGGCTCTGCACCCAGCTCAACGGGCACCGCGAGCTTGTCGGCTGACCGAGACGTCCCAATGACCCTGGCCCCGAGCTCTGCCGCGATCTGAGTGGCCGCGGTTCCGACGCCACTTGCCGCGGCGTGGACGAGGGCAGTCTCACCCGAGGTGAGCCGGCCCAGGCGCTTGAGTGCCTGCCATGCCGTGAGAAAAGCCTCCATAACGGCCGCAGCGTGGACATCATCGAGGGAGTCTGGAACGTGGAGGGCTTGACCGGCGGGCACTGCCACGCGTTCCGCGTAGCCGCCACCGTTGAGGAGGGCCATCACGCGTTCGCCGACCGAGAAGCCTTCGACACCCTCGCCGACCTGGGCGACGACGCCCGCCGCCTCGAGCCCAAGGAGGGGAGACGCGCCGGGTGGGGGAGGGTAGCGGCCGGCGCGTTGCATGAGGTCTGCGCGATTGACGCCTGCTGCGCGGACGTCAATCAGGATCTCTCCCGGGCGGATGACCGGATCAGGGACCTCGGCGACCTGGAGGACCTCCGGGCCCCCGACACCTGTCGGAACGATCGCCCTCATGGTCGGGCGAAGAGCGCCTTGGTCCTTGCGTGGCGCTCGGCGAACATGGTGGCGAGCTGGCGGCGCGCCATGATGCGGTCGACGAGCGCACCGATCGGCCCGAAGGGCAGGCGGTAGGTGATGTGGTCGGTCATCCGGGTACCACCGTTTGGAAGTGGCTCGAAGCGGTGCTCGTGACGCCATTTGGCAAACGGGGATCGGACGGCCTCATCGACTACGAGACGATCTTGAACCAGATCGGCGACCCGCACCACCCACGTCTGAGGGAACGGAATGGGCGGCTGACGGACCTTGAGCGTGATGATCTGCCCAATCGAGACCGGAAAGGTCCCGTCGATGGCGAGGAACGTCGCCCCGGCGGGGGAAATCTTTGGCGCGTTCCGGGTGTCGAGGTGGAATGCGTAGACCTCAGCGGGCGGCGAGTCGAGATCAACGGAGCGTTCAAACGTGGAATCGGCCATGCGTTCAGCATACGGCCGCGACACCGCGCATCAGGGACAGCCGCGTCTCGCCAAGTGGTGTCCGAGTTGATCTCGGGGCGGTCGTTGGCTACCTGTCCGCCGCAAGGTGCGTTGCCCAGCTGTCAGGTCTCGACCCTGGTCCGCGGCGTTGCGAGGGTCGAGCTGCTGATGGTCTCGACCATCGGATATCCGGCAACGACGATTGAACGTCGGGGCAGCCTGAGCGCGCGAGTCAGTGACTGACCGCCATTCCCCTGAGCAGCGCTTCGAGAAGCGTCGCGCTCTCGGGCAGACTGTCGAGGAGGGCGAACTCCCGTCCACCATGGATATCCCCGCCCCTCACACCGAGGCCATCCAACACCGGGATGCCAGCCTGGGCGATGAGGTTTGCGTCTGACGCGCCGCCGACGTCGGCCCAGCCGACATCGATTCGATGCTTGAGCGCACCTGCCCGGTAGAGGTTGAACAGTTTCTCAGTGGCGGCGTCGACCGGCTTGGGTGGCCGGTGCAGAGCTCCCTCTAAGCTCGCTTCCACACCCCGTCGACGGGCGACTGCATTCGTTTGTGTCTCGATCTCAGTGAGGACCCGCGATGCCTCGCGTTCGGTGTCGACGCGAATGTCGATCTGGGCCCGCGCGGCACCGGGCACAACATTCGCGGCCGAGCCTCCGCAAATCGTCGTGACGTTGACGAACGTGCCGGCGACGGGATCCGCAGCCCCCTCAACGACGGCAACCAGCTCGGCGAGCGCTGCGATCGCGCTTCGACCCTCCTCAGGATTTCGCCCGGCGTGTGCCGCGTGCCCCACAATCGTCAGCGCGATCGTCCCGACCCCCTTGCGGGCGCGCACAAGCCCGCCGGTGGGAGTTGCAGGTTCCATCACCAGGGCGGCACCCGCCCGTCTTGCGGAGTCTGCAAGGACGGTCCTGCTCCAAGGTGTCCCGATCTCTTCGTCTGGAACAATGATGACCTCCCAGGGCGGAGCACCGCTGGGATTTCCCTCAAGCCCCGTGAGCGCAGAAAGCATCACCACAAGACCGCCCTTCATGTCTGCGGAGCCCCGGGCGATCAGGCGATCGTCCTCGATCACGACCGACGGCGCGGGATGCTCCCCGTCGTGCGGGACCGTGTCGTAGTGGCCAACGAGCAGAACGGGCCGGCCTTCGCGCGTGGGCGACCACGCCCGAACCACGTCGAGCCCGGCCGGCCCGACCGGCTCGCAACGGACGCTCGCGGCCACCCTGGCAAACGCCCGGGCAAGCTCAGTCGCCATGCGCCGCTGCCCGGCCGGCGCGCCCGCGTGAGATGGGATCGCGCACCAGCGCGCCAAACGGCGCACCATGTGGTCGCTGGTCACGCCCGGACCTGGCGTGCGTCGGCGTGTCCACCGGTGATGGCCGCCCAGCGGTCGGGTCGGCGGTCGCGGGTCATAGGCCCTCGCGCTGAAAGTCGTAGACGCTTCCGAGTTCCAGCAGGGAGCTCAGCTCGTCAAGGGCCGTGCGCGACTCATCCATGAGACAGGGGTCGGCGAGATCATCCGGGGTCAAACAGTCGCGATGGTGTCGGACGACCCACACCTCGAGCCGGTCAAGGAGCTGGTCTGTCGCGACCACGGACGCCAAGGGACGCTCGTCGTCGGTGAGAGGGACACACAGCCGTAGGCACGCGGGGCCGCCGCCGTTTTGCATGCTCTGACGTACATCGACGACGACGACACGCTCGATCGGGTTCGTGTCGTCGGCCTCGGCCCGCGCGAGCCAGGCGGCGACGGAGTCAATCTCGCGGCACTCCGCCGGGATGACGAGCGTCATCCGGCCGGACGCGTCGCCGACCAACTGGCCGTTGAAGAGGTACGCGCGCACCGCATCGGTGAGGGGTACCTCCGATTCGGGAACGACGAGCGCCCGGAGCCGCGTGTCGCAACACCGCTCGAGGGCGTCCCGCAATGCGGTCAACACGCCGGGCTGATTGAGGAAGGTCCGCTCGTGCAAGAGCAGCAGATCGCCGCGGCCCACCGCCACGACGTCGTTGTGGAACGCTCCCGCGCTGATGGCAGCCGGGTGCTGGCGGGCCAGCAGCGCGTTGCCCTCGATCCCGTGGAGCCGAATGATGGCGCTCGAGGCCGCACGTGACTGGCGGGGAAGGACGCGGGAGGAGTGGAAGCTGGCGTCGCCGCGCCCATAGACCATGAGGTTAACCCCGGGGCGACCCAACGGGCCGAGGCGCAGGTGATTCGCCGCTCCCTCATCCGCGAAGGCCACGGTGGCGGGGAGCGGAGCGTGCACGACGAAATGACGCTCATCGCCGAAGATCCTCGTGAGGACGCGGCGGGTCGTGTCGGGCTCGATGGAGCGATGGGTGTTTGCGACGAGGTTGGCTGGCGTCAGATGGACGCGCCTGTCGTCGGTGTCGCTGCTGGGGGACACCGTTGCCGCGTTGGCCGCCCACATCGCCGACGCCGACGAGCAGATGGCCAGGAGTCTCGGTGAGCTCCGCGCCGCGGCATGGAGAACCTGCGCGTCCGTGCCCCCGAAGCCGAGCCGTCGAAGGGTGGGCACGTGGGGACGCTCGTGCGGGGGCAGGACCGCCTGCGCCACTCCGAGGTCGACCAGCGTGCGCATCTTCGCGATACCTTCGAGTGCGGCGGCGCGCGGGTTGGAGGTTCGAGACCGACTTTCGGTGGAGGCGACATTGTCGATCGCGAGCCCCGCGTAGTTGTGCGTCGGTCCGACGATGCCGTCGAAGTTCATCTCGACGATCGGGCTCATGGGTGGCCCGGGAGGAGCGCGGCGATCGGCTCGGCCGGCAACTCGGCCACCGGATGCTCGATCGACGCCACCGGGTAGCTGCAATAGTCGGCCGCAAACAGGGCGCTCGGCCGGTGATTCCCGCTCAGCCCCACGCCTCCAAACGGGGCGCGGCTCGACGCGCCGACAAGTTCGTGGTTCCAGTTGACGACGCCGGCCCGAACCCCGGCAGCGAAGCGCCGGTAGAGACCTTCGTCGTCGGTGAGGATTCCGGCTGCGAGTCCGTACGCGGTCCGGGCGGCCTCAGCAATCGCGGCGTCGGCGTCCGGGGTTCGAATCAACTGGAGCAGGGGCCCGAACACTTCCTCGTCGCGTCGTTCGAGAACCTCGGTTACGTCGACGAGACCGGGTGAGAGGAGCCCCGTGCCCGGAGCGAGTGCGCGACACTCGCTCAAGATGCGTCCACCTTGGGAGGCCAGGTCGTCCTGGGTGGCGAGCACAGCGCGGGCCGCTGCCGCGGATATCACGGGTCCCATGAGCGGCTCGGGCCTCATGCTCGGCGGGCCGACCTGAACGCGCGCGATCATCCCGACCAGCTCCTCGATGAACAGATCCCCCTCTGCCCCCTCAGGAACCACGAGGCGGCGAGCGCAGGTGCAGCGCTGCCCGGCGGTGAGGTACGCGGAAAGCGTCGTGAGGTAGGCGGCAGCCACACGATTGCCGACATCGTGGACAACCAGCGGGTTGTTGCCACCCAACTCCAGCGCCAGGATTCTGTGTGGCGCGCCCGCAAAGCGTCGGTGGACCGCGAGGCCTGTGGTGGCGCTCCCGGTGAGGAAGACGCCGTCGAGATCAGGGTGATCGAGCAGGCGCTCGGCCACGCGGCGACCGCCCTGGACGAGTCCCAGGACACCCTCGGGGAGACCCGCCTCGCTCCATGCCTCCACGAGCATCTCCGCCACGGCCGGCGCGTGCTCACTTGGTTTCAGCACGACGCAGTTGCCCGCCAGCAGGGCCGGAACGATGTGTCCGTTCGGAAGGTGGGCGGGGTAGTTGTAGGGCCCGAGCACGACGCAGACCCCGTGCGGACGAAAGCGGGTCACGGCGGGACCCGACGTGAACGTCGCTCGCCGTGCGGAAAGGGCGTCGATCGAGATCTCGACCTTTGCCGCGACGAGTTCCACCTCGGCGTCCGCCTCCCAGGGGGGCTTGCCGACCTCCGCCGAGATGACGGCCGAGATCTCGCTCCTGCGCGCCCGGACCACGCCAGCGAAGGTCCGTGCGATCGCACTTCGCTCGTCAGCGTCGCGGCCAGCCCAATCGGCGAAGGCTGCCCTGGCCCGAAGCATCGCTCGGTCGCAGTCGGCGGGGCTCGACACGGCGCCCCGCCAGACTTCGTCCCCGGTCGAGGGATCGTACGAGACAACGTGTTCGATCATCCATCGCCCCGATCGACAATCAGGATCTCCGTGCCGAGCTCCACGTCCAAGCGTTCCGCGACGGCGGGGTCGATCGCGAGGGTGCCGTCGGCCATCTCGGCCACACAGCACATCGCGCGGAACGGGGGCCCGGCGACGGCGACCATGCAGGGCCCGCCCGCAGGTCGAGCCGCGAGGCGACCCACGCGCGCACGGCGCACCGTCCGTACCGTCTTGATCTCGGATGTCGCGCACTCCAGGATCGGTCCCGCGTCGAAAATGTCGACCTCGTGGGCCCGAACGAAGCCCTGCCCCTCCAGGAGGTGCAGGGCGCCCACGGCATCGCGATGCGGCCGGCCAATCACGTCGCGCACCTCGGTGCTCAGGAGATCGAGATAGATCGGGTGGGACGGCATCAGGTCGGCGATGAAGTCCTTCTCTCCGAGCCCCGTAAGCGTGTCCGCCTCGGCGAAAACGCTCGGCGAAAGGAAGACGTGCCCAACCGCCTCCCAGAACGGCGACCGCCCGTCGTCGTCCTGGAAGCCGCGGATCTCAGCAATGGTCCGCTCGGCGAATCGCTCGGGGTGGGCCCCGATGAAGAGCAGTCGACCAAGCGATGCGAGCCGTCCGAGGCCTTTGCCGCGGCGGACTGGATCGACGACCAATCCGCAGAGTTCAGTCGGGCCCTTGTGGTCGCGCTTCAGATGCAGGACGTCGATTGTCCGGTCGACGCCGAGCGGCCGGTGAGTGACGCGCTCGGCGCGGATCTCGTAGGTGTAGAAGGGGTCGAAGCCGCCGACCCGCGCGACAACTGCCGAGGTTGCGACCAGCCCCTCTTCGTCGTCGACGACGAAGAGGTACTCCTCGCCCCCGGGGCGGGGCGGGACGTGCGCGAATGCCTCAAGCGAGCGGTGAAGCCGCTCGGCGATGTACGCGGGATCCGGGGGCAGCGATGTGACCCCCGCTCCGGCCCGATGGGCGAGCGCCACAAGGCCCTCGAGGTCGTCCTCCCTGGCGGAACGCAGACGCGGCAACATCACGAGGCCGCCGTGGCCAGGAGTGACGCCTCGATCATTGCGGCGCAGCGGTCGAGGTCGTCCTCGTCGATCCCGCCGACGGGCAGGAGGAATCGGGCACGCGTGGGCTCGGCGCCTGCCGCAAGCGCGATGACGCCGCGCTGGAAGAGATCATCAAGGAAGGCCTTGACCCGGGCCGCGTCGCCGTTGTGGGGGGTGCAAGCGACCATGGCCCCGCACCCCCATGGGCCGGCCAGCAAACCGGGATGGCGCACGCCGACCGCCCTCAGACACTCCGCGAAGTGCTCCGAGAGTGCCGTGATTCTGCCCGAGGGTCCGAAAAACCCACCGGCACGAAGGTGGCGGATGATCGCCGTGCCACACAGCAGTGCCGCGGTGGCGGCGGTGAACGTTTGGGTCACAAGCCCGGGGCGCGGGGCGAGCTCGGCTCGAAAGAGCGTGGCGCAGGCCTGGCTCGCCTTCCCGACCCACACGACATCGACCAAATCGTCCAGCTCGAGGTGCTGGAACGCGAAAGGACGGCTCGTGCGAAGAAAGGTCTGGACCTCATCGACGAGCACCAACACCCCGGCCGCGCGACAGGCGTCCATGAGCGCGCGGTGGAAGGCGGCAGGTGCCGCGTAGAAGCCTCCCTCTCCGAGCACCAGCTCGAAGATCATCGCGGCGTGCTGTCCGGGATAGCGGCGCAGATGCTGGTCGAGGACCGTGCGTGCGGCGGCGGTGGAGCCGGCTGGGTCGCGATGATCAAAGAAGGGGATGTAGTCGACGGCCAGGGTTGTCGGCAGTCCGTCGCGGAATGCGGGACGGTCGGTGATCTGGGCTGTGGCAAGGGTTCGACCGGCAAAACATCCGGCAAAGGTGAGCACTCGGTCGGCGGGACGGCGGGCTTGGAACGCAATCTTGAGTGCGTTCTCACCGGCCATCGCTCCGCTGGTCGAGACGAAGCAGTGGCGAAGCGACGCCCCAGACTCGATCGCTGCGTCTCGAACCTCGCGCGCGAATGCCTGGCCGGCAACCGACGACTGCAGACTGCCCTCCATCACCGTGTCCATGAGTGCGGCGTCGATTGCCGCCGAGACAACGGCCGGATGTGAGTGCCCGAGATGGTGTGTGCCAATCCCGGCGATGAGGTCGTACTTCACGCTCCCGTCCGAGAGTTCGACCAGCGCGCCACGACCGATACCGGAACCCAGGTACGGGTGCAGGAGCCGGCCGCCACGTACCGACTCGGCTTGAGCGATCAGCTCGGCGTAGGCCGCGGACCGGTTCGGGTGAGAGGGACGTACGGCGTCGAGTTCGGACTGGTGGCTCGCAAGCGACGCCATCAGGAGCTCGCGCGCGGTCGCGACGCGCCCGTCGTCCCGCAGTCGGTCGGCGATCAGCGCTGGAGCATCGTCGTCTCGGGCCATACCAACGAGTATCAGCCTGCACGAACGACGGCACTAGCTATGGCTTTGTGGAGATAGAATCGGAAATCGTGATGATCAGCCCGACAGTCACGATCTCCCAGTTGCGTGCGCTCGTCGCGACCGTCGACGAGGGTGGGATCGGGCGGGCGGCGGACCGTCTCGGGCTCGCCCAATCAGCGGTGAGTCAACACCTGTCCACGCTTGAGCGGGCTGTTGGAATGCAGCTGCTTGATCGACAGCCAGGTCCAATTCCCGCGGTGCCCACCCCTGCCGCCGCGATCCTGGTCGAGCATGCCCGAGCGATCCTCGCGAGGATCCAGGTGCTCGGTGCCGACGCAGTCCGGCTGCGGGAGGAGCATCTCGGCCGCGTCCGCCTCGGATGCTTCATGAGTGTGGGCGCTCGGATCCTCCCACGCCTGCTCGCCGAGATGCACGGCCGGGACGCCACTGTGGAGATCGAGGTCGTCGAGCGCGACGTGGACGAGGAGCTGGTTGACGGACTCGCGGCGTGTGAACTTGACCTTGCGTTCGTCACACTTCCCGTACGGTCCGGCCCGTTCGCGTCGCGCGAACTCCTCACCGATCCTCACGTGCTCCTGGCCCCGGCGTCGCACCCGCTCAGTACCCGAACGAGCCCGCCAAGCGTGACCGAGCTCGCAGCGCTGCCCCTCATCGGCTTCCGCAACGACCCGAGCGAGGAACGTCGGCTTGAGGGCGTGCTGCGGGCCCACGGACTCGAACCGCGCGTTGTGCTCCGCACCGACAACAACCTCGCAATTCCCGAGCTCGTCGCAGCGGGACTCGGCGTCGCGATCGTCCCGCGGCTCGCCCTTCCCGAACTCTCCGAGGATCGCCGCCTGCGGGCCATACCGCTCGCCGCGGCAACGATTCCCCCACGGCGGATCGGGATCTGCTGGCACGCCGAGCGTCATCTCGGCAGAGCCGCGGAAACGGTGTTGCAGCTCGCCCAGGACGTGTGTGCATCACTCGCACTCGATCCACCCGGTACGTCGCGCTCAGCCGAAGCGGCCCGTGCCCGCGCAGTAGCCACAGACGACCGGTAGAAGTCCCAACGGGCCCGGTTCCCAGATCGTTCGCTGCCCCCAACAGAAGGGGCACTGCCGGGTGAGTGGTTTACTCCAGG
>JANMDN010000074.1:0-62266 GCA_031376285.1 Actinomycetes bacterium | reverse complement strand
AGCACTGCGGGGCGGTTCGGGCTGATCTACCGGTTCCAAAACCCGGGCATCGCGCGGGCTGTCCGGATGCGGGTAGCGGTGCCCGCTGAGCGCGGCGTGCCGCTCACCGCCACGACCGGCAAGGCATTCACGCCAGCCGCCCGGTAGGCAACCCGCCAAGCGTGAGGTAGACGCCAACTCCCGTACGGGAGTTGGCCAAGCCCCCGAGGCGGCACCTGGAGAAGACCCGCGGCACGGGCGCTCGCGGACGCCTTGAAGGGTGATGGCCGCTCGGCGCGCTCTCCTGGTCTCGCGCTGCCCGCGTGGGCTCGTCGCGGGGGCGGTCTGGGGTTTTCGGTCTTGGGGACCCTGCGGGCCAGCGGATTCGCGCGTCAACCCCCTTGGGGTTTCCCGCCCGCCCTTCGGGCGTGCGGTGACGCGCGCTCCGCCGACCCGCCGTGTCGGTCCCGACCGACACCCCAACCGCCCACCCCACAACGAAAAACGCGGGGGTGGGCAAGAGAGGACCAGGGACCAACGATGGCAACCATCACACCCCTCCCAACATCCAGTCTCGTCTCCGCGTCGCGGCTCTCACCAGAGGGCATCTACGCCGAGCTGAGCCTCCTCACGCGACGAACCCGAACGCTCCTCCTCGACGGCCTCCCACCATTCGACCCGGAGTGCCCACTGTCTGGGACGGTCCGTGAGGTCGAGCGCGCCTGGCAGGCGCTGGACCTCGCCAAGGAACTCACCCCGCCACCCGAGCCCGCAGCCTCACTGCTCCCATCCGTCATTCGGGTTGACGGGCTGACGATCTGCACCAAGACTCGCAGTGCGAGCACCCGAGACGGGCGCCTCACGCTCACCCGGTACGAGTTCGACTTCCTGAGTGTCCTGGCCCGCGACCCGATCGCGGTCATCACCAAGGGCCAACTCCTGCGCGACGTCTGGGGATACCGGGCACCCGTCCGGACCAGAACCGTCGACACCCACGCGAGCCGCCTCAGACGGAAGATCACGGGCGCTTGTGCGGGCGCGTGGGTCGTGAACCACTGGGGCATCGGGTACAGCCTCACCCACCCCGCCCAAGGCCAGGTGGCGTCATGACGACCAAGACCACCATCGACCCCGCCGAGCGCCGAGCCAGACAGCGCGAGGAGATCGAAGCCGCAACCCGAGCCCTCCTGACAAGCGACGGCTGGACCGCCTGGATCCGCATCCGCTCCCGATTTTCGAGGTATTCGCTCGGTAACCAACTGTTGGTTGCAGCTCAGTGTCCGACCGCTTCGCAGGTCGCTGGGTTCCGGACGTGGCTCACCCTCGGACGAGCTGTCCGCAAGGGCGAGAAGGCAATCCGCATCAACGCACCCATCCCGACCCGGAAGACCGAACCAGACGGCGAGGATCGCGTGGCATTTAGAAGCGTGCCGGTGTTCGACATCCAACAGACAGACCCCATCCCGGGCGCCGAGATCAAGGCCCTTGAACCACCCGGTGATCCAGTCACCGGCGACAGCCACGCCCACCTCATCCCCAGGATCGAAGCATTCGCCAGCGAGCAGGGATGGAGCGTTGAGCGCGAAGACCTCCCGACGGGGACTGGCGGGTACTGGGAGGAGGCAACCGGCCGGATCGTCCTCTCTGAGGAACTCACCGGCAACGCCGCGGTACGGGTTCTCATTCACGAGGCCGTTCACGCCCTGGGCGTCACGTACCGGACTCACGGCAGAGCAGAGGCTGAGGTGATCACCGAGGCAACCCAAATCGTGTGCGCGACCCTGGGACTGGATACGAGCGGCGACACGATCCCTTACATTGCGAGCTGGGCAACCGGCGACGCGCTCGCCGCAGTCCGGACCGCCGCCGAGACGATCGACGGGATTGCTGGGCAGCTCGAAGACGCCCTCACCAGCAAGCCCTGTTAGGGCAGAAACTCAGCCACGATCTCCGCATTCGTCGGCCGACTCGGTTGGCTAACGCGGCCGGTCGGCAGCGACGTCGACCGGCGCACAGACACGTACGTGACCCTGGAGGGCGCGCGCTGAGCGACGACGGGCGTCGAGGTCGCCTTCGGCGATGACTTGCGGACGGAGGTGGCCTTCCCAGTGCCTCGACCGCGGGACGTCGGCGCTACGCGTTTGGGCTTGGTCGGTTGCTTCGCGGCAGGGTCGACGTGCTTCGCCGTCTCCCGCGCTGTCAGACGCTCTGCGACCGGCAAAGCCTTGGGGTGCGGAGCGAGGAGCGCCCCGACACCAATCGCCATCGTCGCCACCACCCCCACGGCCACCAGAACCCGGCCGTTACGTCGACCCACGAGCACCGGCGAACCGGACCCCTCATCGTCCCCGTTGTTGTCCTCCATTACCGCGACCCCGGCGTCTTCTGGGAGCGCGACGAGTTCGTGATCTGACCAAGTCCAGCCCGCGAAGTCCGAAGCCGCGACCGGCTCCGGTTCGGCCCCCGCAACCGCGAGCACCGTCGGCTCATCCTCGTGGACGTCCTCGACCACGTATTCCGTCACGTCCGAGGGGATCGGGTTCAGTTCAGGTAGGGCGACGACGTCGCTTGCCTCGATCGCAGTCGGCTGGACGCCGCCGTCGTCGAACGCACGTGGCGCGGGTGTGGAGACCCAGGCAAGCGGCGGCATCAGCGCCTCCAAGCGCCAACGAAGGTACCCGAGCCGGTACTCCGGATCGGCCAATCGGGGCTCGTCGTAGCCCTTCGCGAAGCCGGCGATGCCGTCACTCGCGAGGGCCCGGTACCCCTCCAAGCTCACCCCGACCGCCTGGTCGCCGTGACCTGCGAGCGCGACCACCGCATCCATCTCGTCCCAGCCAAGCAGCGCCAAGACCGTCGCTTCCCGACTCGACCCGAGACGCTCCAAACGGCCGAGAAGTTCAACGCGCTCGGCGTGCTGCTCCTCCCAGACCGCACGCTTTCGTCCGAGGGTGTCCTCGTACCGGTTCGGCCTCCCCGCGATGAACTCGATCGCCTCAACGACCCAGTCGGCGAGCCAACCCGCGCGTGGCACCACCCGCACCTCGTCGCCACTTGTCTGATCGACGCCGGGCGGGGACTCGTCGACCATCCTGATCGCCTCAATCACGACCGCATGCGCGTCGATCCTCGGAACCAGACCCGAGGCCAACTCAGCGAAATCGCGGTACCGATCCAGGATCAGACGCGTGAACGCCAACCTGAACGCATCGTCCTCCCGAGACCGACTCAACCCCTCACCGCCCACGCGCATCCTTCCCCGGAAACACCACTGGAAAGACCGAGAGTACGAGCGGGCGCGCCCGGGGTGAACCACCACAAGTCGCAGAACCACCTACCCGCCAGCACAGTCCAGAGTATCGCCCACGCCCAGCGATCCAAGACCGCGCCCCGGGACTCGCGTACCGGTTCGCCTGGCCCACGACGAACCCATGCTCTGGATCGCCGACGCCCTCGCGTCAGCAACCGGAGAAAGCCTCGCCACCGGCCACCGGGACTACCTCGCCCGTCTCCAGGAACCCGGAGGGCGCATCCGGATACAGATCGTCAGGGCGTAGAAATCGCAGAGGCCCGAGGTCCCGTCAATTCCGGCGGTCAACCCGAGCCCCACTTCCGGGCACAGAACGCGCCCGACGTCTCAATGATGGCCCCCGGCCACCCGAAGTCAATAGCAGCACCCCAAGCCCCATCTTCAAGTTAGGACCGCCCCGGCCGGCCGACGTCGCTCCAAAAGGTGACCAGGTCGGCGCTCACGCC
Organism: Actinomycetes bacterium; assembly: GCA_031376285.1. GTDB lineage: Bacteria > Actinomycetota > Thermoleophilia > Miltoncostaeales > Miltoncostaeaceae > JANMDN01. Next base: position 58,531 of record JANMDN010000074.1, on the reverse strand, counting down.
GACCTGTCTCAGGAGAACCGGGTCTCGCGCAGCGACTCCGGTTTTCTGCCCCAACGGACAGAAAACCGGAGTCGAACGCAACGCGGATCGTCAAGGGCAACCCAGACCACTCGGACGCATCCGTCCGATTCGACGGAGCGAGTCCGATCCGCAGCGACAACTTCGCCACGGTTGTCCACCGACTTCGTCTGTGGACAACCCCTCAAACCCCGTTCTCTGGGCTGTGGATAACCTTCAGATTCACCGGAAAAGCTAGACCTTGGCGCAGTTGCACTATTAGTGCCTACAAGTCACAGTGACTAAGTGTCACCAAGCACGCGATCAGTGGAAACGTGGAACCGCCAGGTAGCGGTCCCGGGATGCTGACGATCCGGGCGGCCAAGAATCCCCGGTACTACGAGACCCCGGAGTTCGCCCGCGACGACTACTACACCGAACGCGGTAGCACGCCCGGGGAGTGGATCGGCCGCGGAGCCGAGACCCTCGGGCTCGACGGCGCACCAGCTCTTGGGGAGCTTGAGCAGCTCCTCGGCGGTGAGAACCCCGCCACCGACGAGCGCCTGCGCGGCCTTCGCGAAGGACGTCGAAACGCCGGGTTCGACCTCACCTGGACCGCACCCAAAAGCGTGTCCGTGCTCCACGCCGTCGGCGACGACCGCGTCCGAACCGAGGTCCGCGCCGCGCACGAAGCCGGGGTCCGTGCCGGGCTCGACTACCTCGAACGCTTCGAATGCCAGGCTCGACGTGGTGCCGGTGGCCACCGGATCGTGCCCGGGGAAGGGTTCGTTGGCGCCGTGTTCACGCATGAGCTGAGCCGGACCGGAGACCCGCACCTTCACACCCACAGCGTCATCGCCAACGCGGTCCAGGGACCCGACGGCCGCTGGTCGGCCCAGGACATGCGGCCCGTCTTCGGCGCCGCGAAGACGGCCGGAACGATTGCTGAGGCGGTGATGCGCGCCCAGCTCAGCGACCGGCTCGGCGTGACCTGGGGCGAAGTCACCAAAGGCACCGCAGAGATCGAAGGCGTCCCCGCGGAGGTGCTCGGTGAATTCTCAAGGAGGCGGGCGGAGATCACCGAGCTTGCCACCGCACGAGGGGTAGAGGGACTCCAGGCGGTCGGGTCTGTTCAACGCGAGACACGCGACCGCAAACCCGTCCTCGACCGCGACGTCACGGTCGGTGACTGGCGGGCCCGGGCAGCCGAGCACGGCCTCGGACGCTACGAACTCCACGCACTCCTCGACCACCCAACCCCGCAACTCCCGCCCGTCGCCGTCCGCCGGTTCGGGGACTGGCTTGCCGGGCCCGAGGGCCTCACCGAGAAGGACAGCACCTTTGATCGCCGGGCCGTCCTTCGGGCGTTCGCCGAGTACCACCAGCACGGGATCACCCTCCCCGAAATCGAAGCCTTTGCTGAGGGGTGGCTCGCCGAGCAGGCCGTCTCGATCACACCGCCGGTTCCCGAGATCGGGCAGCGGGCAAGGTGGAGCACCCCCGAGATGCTCGCGACCGAGGAACGACTCGTGGACCTCGCCGAACAACGCGTCCCCGGGCAGACCGTCCCCACCCAAGTGATCGAGGAGGTCCTGGCGCGCCACCCCGAGGCCGGACTTGACCAGTGCGAGGCGGTCCGCCACCTCCTCGCCGGGTTCGGCCCGGTGCGGGCGATGGTCGCTCCGGCCGGAACCGGGAAGACCTACACCCTCGACCTCGTACGCGAAGCACTCGATGCCGCGGGAATCGATGTCAGGGGGTGTTCGTGGCAGGGACAGGCCGCGCAACTCCTTGAAGCCCAAGCTGGGATACCGAGCCGCACGATCGCGAGTCTCCTAGGTGAACTCGAACACCGACCCGAGATCGCGCTCCCCGAGCACGGCGTCCTCATCGTCGACGAAGCTGGGACCGTCCCCACCCGCGCCCTGACCAGACTCGTCGAGTACGCCGCGCAGCGCGACGTCACCGTGCTGCTGGTCGGGGACCCGAGGCAGCTCCCCTCGATCGATGCCGGAGGCGCCCTTGCGAGCATCGCCAACCGCATCGGATCAGTCGAACTGACCGAAAACCGCAGACAGATCGGGGAGCTTCAGCAACGCGTCGCCGCGTCGCTATCTGTCGGGCTCGCAAGGGAAGCCCTCACGCTCCTCACTGAGCATGATCGTCTCCATGCGCACCTCACCCCGGACGACGCGCGCCAGGCGCTCGTTGCTGCGTGGGCTGAGCACGCCCTCCCGAATCCATCACGGACCTTGATACTCGCCCACGACCGCGCTTACGTCGCCCTGCTCAATCAGCTCGCCCGCCACGAGATGGACCGAGCAGATCTCCTCGGGCCCGAGCGACTCACCGTGGACGGGAGGGAGTGGGCGGAGGGCGACCGGCTCGTCTACCGCAAAAACGAGTACCACCCCGACATCGACATCAGAAACGGGACACGCGCGACTGTCACCAACGTGGACGTCGAGGCGCGGGCGCTGACGATCCGTACCGACGAGGGCCGGACCGTCCGCCTCCCGGAGGAGTACCTCGAACACGCCCACCACGCCTACGCGACGACCGGGCACATCAGCCAAGGCATCACCGTCGACCGGACCTACCTCCTCGCCTCACCGGACCGCGGCGGGCAGGAATGGGGATACGTGGCCGGGAGTCGCCATCGCATCGACCTGCACCTCTACACCGTCGGCGTCGACCGTGATCTTGCAGCCGAAGCCCTCTCGCGGGGCTGGCAACGCACTCAAGCCAAAACCCTCGCCATCGACGACCGCCAACTTGGAGCCCGAGTGGCCGAGCAAGAGTTCAGAATCGGTGGCCCCCTGACGCCACGAACACCTCGGATCGGACCGCTCACGCCAGACTTCACGATCGGAGGGGCCTGCAGCCGCATGCAGCAGCCTCAGCCCGACCTCGATGCCCCTGGCCGCAACATCGAGCCGAGATTTGAACCGCCCAGCCCGGAACTCGATCTTGGTTTCTGACCGGCTTTCTCGCCACCCCGAACTTGCGGAGCGTTGGACACGGGCTTTGCCCGGCCTGCCGACGGGCCGATAAGGCCGCGACGCACGAGCCCATCTTTCACCATCCGAAAACGGCAGGAGCAGCTGAGTGCAATCGCGGGACGCTGCCCGCGGCCACGCCCCCGTTATGGTCAACACGTGTTGGGAGGTGTTCCCGCTCTTCCCGCTCTACCCGTTCGGGCCTTTACACCTGAACTGGAGTCGAGTAGATGTTTGAAAACTGTGAGCTAGGTTCACGGAAAGTCCTCCCGACCACGAGGTGCACATGCCCGCAGTGCCCATCAACCAACGAATCATGGCGGCGCTCGTCGCCGGCGGTATGGCAGCGATGACGTTCTCATCTCTTTCAGTCGCTGCACCTGGGAAAGTCATCGCCCAAAAGAAACTAAGTGCTGCGCGAGGAGGCGAAATCAGGGCACCCAACGGTGCCACATTGATTGTCCCCGCACGAGTCATGAAGCGGGACGGAGTTGCCCGCATCACCGCACTCGGAAAGGGCCGCTTCGACTTCCACATCGATGCCCCCTGGAAAGGGGTCGTCGGTGTCGGACTTCCACTCCAGAGTCGGCAGAACGCAATCGTTCACAAAATCCGGGGTAAGTGGGTCATCGAGGGCAAGCCTGGTGAAAGAGTAATCTGGACAAGGAGTCTGTCCAAATTCAGCATTGCAGCGAAGATTGTGAAGCACGGGAAGACCGCGTTCTGCTTCGTTCCAAGCCCTGCCGTGGCGGCATGCATTGCTGGAGTAGTGGTAACCGAAGTGGCGGAGCGGGCAGTTACAGCCGGAGTAAAGAAGGCAATCAGCAGCGGGGGGAACGGCTCCGGCGATTCATCGGGTGTCACTGTCCTCAATCAGGGCGCAGGGACGCCGGACGTATCGCAGGTAGGGCAATCAATACGGGACGCCCAAGCTGCGCAGGCGGCACGGGATGCTCAGGCGGCGCGTGACGCTCAGGCGGCACGGGACGCTCAGGCCATACGAGACGCTCAGGCGGCACGGGACGCTCAGGCCATACGAGACGCCCAAGCTTCGGAGGCTGCTCGGGACGCCCAGGCGGCACGTGACGCCCAGGCTGCTCAGGCTGCTCAGGCTGCTCGGGACGCCCAGGCTGCTCGGGACGCCCAAGCTGCTCGGGACGCCGCGGCAGCGCAAGCGGCGGTCCGCGGGTACCACATCGAAGACGTGTTCTTCGGAGGAACGTGGGCACGAAACGACCCGAACGATGGCACCTGGTTCCGAAACGGGAACCGACCCGCGAACGGCGCATACTGGTATCCCAACGGCCTGGGAGTAGGCGTGGACTGCGCTCGTGCAGCCGCTTCATACTCGGTGAGCTTCGCTGACGGTCGGCGCGAAACTTGGAACACCTGGCTTCATGTCACCGACGGGAAGTGGTACCCCTCGGCGGCCACTCGCGAGATCCTCACGAATGGACTTCAAGGCCTGAGAGCCTGCTAGCCACGACCCGCAACGCTGGCGAGAACATTCACCTGGGCGGAGGCACTGGACGTCAAACTCCAGAGCCATTCCGCCCAGGCGGCAGCCTGAACCAGTTGGTCACATGGGCAGATTTTTAGCCTTGATTCATGAGTAACCGCGGCGTCGGGCTGTCGCGGGGGCTTGGAGCGGGTTGAGGGGTCTGAGCGTGCGTGGGGTCTTTGCGGTTCGCGGTGTCGACCGGGTCGCGATAGCGGCGTGTTTTCGGGGTGGCTGCGCCACGATGGCCGTCTCGTTCGTGATCGCGGTGGGTTCAGGCTGGCGCAGGCGGCGAGAGCCAGCGCGCGCGGGTTGTAGGCGCGGGCGAAATCTTTTTGCCCATCGCAGCCCGCCAGGCAGGCGCCGGGTCAGCTGCCTGACCAGGGCAAGGGTGTCACCTGCCCAGTCGAGTCCGATCCCGAAAGTTGAAGCACCCTGAAGATGTTGGAGGCTCGTTTTCCAGGCAGACTCGTCTGGAGGAAGGGAGCCGAACTGATGGGACGTCTTTCGAAGTACCCGCCGGATTTGCGGGAGCGGGCGGTGCGGATGGTGATGGAGTCGGGCCGGCCGGTGCGCCATGTCGCGGAGGATCTCGGGATTCATCCGGAGTCGTTGCGGACATGGGTGCGTAAGGTGGAAGCTGATGCGGTCCCGGCCCGCTCGAGGGTGTTGCCCTCGGATGTCGAGGCGGAGCTCAAGGCGCTCCGCAAGCGCACCGGGGAGCTTGAGCGCGCCAATCAGATTCTCCGGGAGGCGAGCATCCTTTTCGCCCAGGAGCTCGACCAGACCCGCCGACGGTGACGCGCGTGATCACGACGCTTGCGGAGTCGTTCGGGGTCGAGCCGGTGTGCCGGGAACTTGGCGTGCACGCGAGCACGCACTACGCGAGACTCGAACGGCTGCGTGAGCCGTCAGCGACCCAGCGCCGTCATGAGGCGCTCCTCGGACACGTCAAGGAGGTGCGTACTGGGTACCGGTGGTGCTACGGGCAGAAACGCACCTGGGAAGAGATCACCGAGGAGGGTGTGGATGTCGGTCGTGACCAGGTCGCAGCGGTGATGCGCACAAACGGCCTTTGTGGGGTCATGCGCGGCCCCGAGCCGGTCACAACCACCCCTGAGCAGGCGGATTTCGTGTGGCGTGCCCCGGATCTTGTCCGCCGGGACTTCACCGCGACGGGCCCGAACGAGTTGTGGGTCGCGGACTTCACCTACCTACGCGCCCACGCCGGGTTCTTGTATCTCGCGTTCATCTTGGATGTCTACAGCCGGTACCTGGTGGGCTGGCAGCTCGCGTGGCACCGCCGCGCGTCGCTTGTCACCGATGCACTCGAGATGGCCGTCGCCGTACGCCAGCCCGAGCGCGGGATGAAGTGTCACACCGATGCCGGATCGCAATACACGTCTGTTGCCTACACCGACCATCTCTACCGGGCTGGTGTCCGACCGTCCATTGGCACGGTCGGATGCGCGCTTGATAACGCGATGGCCGAGTCATGGGTCGCGACCTATAAACACGAGCTGGTCCGCGGTCGGGTGTTCCCCGGGATGGAACACGCCGAGCACGAGACTCTCCAATGGATCAGCTTCTACAACCACGAACGTCGACACACCCGACTCGGGGGACTCAGCCCGGCGAAGTTCGAGCAGCAGACCCGACCGAGCGAACCCTCGCGGCCCTGCGGGCCGCTGCCGGCCGTCCAGCCAGCCTTCCCGGGGGCGCTGACCGACCGGCAACAACTACTATTGGAAACCACGTAAACGAGCCTCCAACCAAACCAGGGTGCTTCAAGTAGCTCCGAAGAGGAACCCGTCCAGGCTCGGCCCACACTCCAATCAACGGCCGATAGGCAAGCTGGCCCGTGTTCGCGCGCCTCGCACCCCGGCTTCTTTCGCCCGTAGACCGTCGCCAACGTCGAATCGAAGTCCAGCGCCACCGGCTCGCCAGAACCCGGCCCAACTCAGCGTCGAGAGGTCGCCGCCTCCGCGACCACGGCCTCAGCCTCCAACAGGTAACTCCGACGCGGCCGACGTGCCAGTTGCGCGCCAGCCGAAGGGCCGCCGCCCGGCACCCCAGCGACGGCGCGAACGGCAGTTGACCCCGCAGCGTGGACACAGTGTTTTGTGGTTCATGCGACATTCGCGTTGACTGCTTCGTACTCGACCGGGGTCAGGTGACCGAGGCGGGCCTGGTGGCGCTGGCGGTTGTAGAACACCTCGAGGTAGTCAAATAGGGCCGCGCGTAGCGCGGCCCGCGATGGCCAGGCCCGGTAGCCATGGATCCGGAAAAGCTCTCGTTTGAGGACCGACCAGAACGCTTCCATCGCGGCGTTATCGGCCGCCGTTCCGATCCTGCCAAACGACAACGCAACCCGCTCATCGTGGGCGCGGTCGGTGAAGGCAATGGAGGTAAATTGCGAGCGGTGGTCTGCGTGATGTATCACCCCCGCTGGTGGTCGACGCCTGGCGATCGCCATGACAAGCGCGTCAACAGGCAGCTCCGCGGTACGGCGCTCACCGATTGCCCATCCCACGATCCGGTTGGCGTACAAGTCCAAGATCCCGGCCAGATGGAGCTTGCCTTCAAGGGTCTGGAACTCGGTGAGGTCAGCGACCCATCGCTCGTTGGGCCCTTTTGCGGTGAAGTCCCGACGTAGGAGATCTGGTGCCGGGGCCGTGTGGCGACCAACGACACGACGACCTTTGCGCCCTGGCCCACCCACCCCGACGACCTTGTGCTCGCGCATCAGACGGGCAACTCGCTTGTGATTACCAACCACCCCACGCTTTGCGAGCTGCCCCAAGATCCGAACGCGCCCGTACGTACGCCACGAGGCCAGATAGATCTCCCGGATCTGGCCGAGCAGCGCGTCGTTTGATCGGGCCCGAGCAGACGACGGGCGCCCTTGCCAGGCGTAGAAACCTGACCGCGACACGCCCGCCGCCACGCACAACCGCCTCACAGGGTAGTCCGCTTGATGACCTGAGACGAAACGGAAGCGGCTCACCGGATCGTCTCCCGCGCAAAATACGCAGCTGCCTTGCGAAGGATCTCCCGATCCACCCTGAGCTCGGTGACCTCCTTCCTGAGGCGCTTGAGTTCGTCGCGTTCGTCCTCTGACAGGGCCGCGGGATCGGCCGAGCGCTCCCGGGCCTCCCGATCAGCTTTGACCCAATTGCTCAGCGTTCCATCGTTGATCCCAAGCGACCGAGCGACCTCAACCATCGGACGCCCCGATGAGCGCACAAGCTCGAGCGCTTCGCGACGGAACTCCGGCGTGTACTTCGACAGACGGCCCACAGGTGGACTCCCTTCTTCCAGGACCCATACGCCCCAGAATCGAGTGTCCACGCTGCGGGGTCAACTGCCAACCTCAGCCCCGGCTTCGTCGCGCGCCGACTTACATGGGGATACCGCTTGAGTGGAGTGGTCGCCCGGAGCGTCCGAGATGTCGCAGCTGGGCATCGTTGAACCAGGGTCGAAGGGCGACTTTGACGGCTGGGTAGTGCTGGCAGATGAGGATGGCGTGCCCGGGTTCGAGTTCCCGGAGCAGGTTCGGTGGCGCCAGGGTCCGGTATGTCACGGACTCCGTGACCGACGGGATTCCGTGCCGGTCGGTGGTGTGGCTTTGGTGGCGGGTGGCTTGCTCCCCGAGGACGTCTCCGGCGTAGGCGAGGGTTTGGGGGTCGCTGATCGATGTCAGGAAGAGCTTCGCCAAGTGGTTTGAGGTGATCGTATTCGTCGTCGCTTGGCCGTAGACGCGGGTGAGCTGTGCGAGGTCCTGGCAGATCGTGACCAGTTGAATTCCCTGACCGGCGCCTCCGGAGGCGATCTCGTGCAGGTCCTTGACCGGGGCGATATTCGCGACCTCATCCAGGAGAAGCAAGAGCGGCCGCTTCACCGGTTTCCCGCTTGCGCTTCGTTCGTAGACGGCCCGGACGATCTCAGACAGCACCGTCGCCAAGAGTGGGGCGAGGCGTTCTTGGTGGTGGACCGCGGCGCACAGGTACAGGGTGTTCGCCCCGCCGTCGAGGAACGCATCAGGGGTGAGCTGGTTTCCTTCCATCGCGGCGACCACAGGTTCTTGGAACGGGCGAAGCGCGGCGGTGGCGTTGAAGATGATCGGGTCCCGCATCCGGGCGTTCATCCGCTGGGTCGCAAAGATCGCGTCCCGGGCGCCCTGCTCCCCATGCGCCTCCAGGACCTTGTCGGGGTCGTCGTGATTGTTGTAGTCGATCCAGGAGATCACCTGCCCCGTCGATGCCCCCGTAAGGACCGCCGCCCGCAGAAGGGCCGCGAGGTACCGCTCCGCCCACCCCTCAAATCTCTCGTTGACCTGATCCACGCCGCTCGCGGGCCCGGCCGTCTGGTGGGTACTCGTCATGAGGAGGCGGGCGCGTTCGATCGCGCCCTGCCACGTCTCACACCCCGCAAGCGGCGACCACGTCGCCCGGGGGATCCCTGTTCCGGCGGTCGGGTCCAAGACGAACACGCGCCCGATTGAGCTGCGGTGGTCGATGGTGTCGCGGACGAGGTCGTCCTTGATGGAGGTCGCGATGATCGGGCCATCCCACTCAAGAAGCGCCGGGATCGCAAACCCTGACGTCTTCCCAGTCTGGGTCGGGCCGACGACGAGCACAGAACACCTCTTGGCGGCCGCAATGAGCTTCCCGCTATGGCGGCCGACGATGACCCTGCCCGGCTCCGGGCCGCTGACGATCAGGCCACGGAGATCCGGTGCGCTCGCCCACCGCGCCACCCCCGAGGTGGCCTTCGCATTGTGCCCACTTTTGGTGTGCAGTCTGAGTGCGAGCCAGCCGACCGCCACGACCGGGGCGAGCACGAGCACGAGCGTGAGGTAGAAGCCAACCGGCCCTGGGAGGAGCCTTGCCGCTCGGGGCGGCCACGCAAGGGCCGGGTCTGAGAGGTGGTGCGGGAGGCGCCCGAGGACCGGTGGGATCTCCGAGAACGCCATCTTCGGCCACTCTCCTGTGGTGAGGCGCGCGGCGAGCTGCCCGGTCGCCCACACGATCACCCCGACGCCAAGGAACGCGCCGAGGGCCGCAAGGCCAAGGTTCTGAAGCGCCGAGTTCGGAGCCGGTCGCGGTTGTTGTGCAGTGGTCACGGAACGTTCCTTTCAGTCATGTTCTGATCTGTGTTGACGAGGGAGTGTTCAAGCGGGGTCAGGCGGTGTTGAACGAGACATGAGCGTCTGCCGACCTTCCAAAGCGCCCACCCCCGCCCAAGCGTCGGGAGGAGCCCGGCTTCGGTATCAGTGAGCCCGAGGAGTTCCCGGGTCCTTGGAATCTGGTCCTGGGGTTGGGCGTAGATCACCTTCGTCTCGGTGTCAGCGAGGAGGCCCTCAGCGAGGCGGACCTCGCGGCTCCCCGCGGCGCCGGTCGCCTCCAAGTCAGTGAGGCGGTGCATCACCACCACGTTCTGGACGCCGAGCCCCCGGCTGAGTTTGAAGCTTTGTTGGAGCCATTCCCCGACGCCCAGTGAGGAGAGGACGCGCCAGGCTTCGTCGACGACCACGATTCGTTGGACACCTTCACCGGCGGGTTGCTGGTCGATCGTCGCGCGAAGCCACGCCGTCGCACACGCCATCAAGACTGCGAGCGCGACCGGGGATGCGGTGAGGACCGCCGACAGGTCGAGGACGACCATCGCGGCGTCGAGGTTCAGGCCCGGGGTGGTGGACGCGTCGAACATCCCGGCGAGTGCACCCGAGCACAACTCGCGAAGAGCGAGGGCAAGCTCGCGCGTCGCGTCGAGCGCCTGGACCGGTGTCATCGCGAGATCCCGCGCGACCGAACCGTCTGGGTGCAAGAGCGCTTTCACGAGATCCGGGAGCGTGACCTCCCTCCTGGCGGCTGCTCGGGTTGCCGTGTTGAGGGCGGTGTGAAGCGCGGTGCGCTCGACGGGTGTGAGTGGTCGGGCAAGCGCTGCGGCGGCGATCGACCCGGCGAGATCGAGCTGGCGCTCCGGACCACCCTTCGGCGTCAACGGGTTCAGCGTCACCAACCCGCCGGGTTCGAGGCGGATCGGTTCGATCCCGAGCGCCCGGGCGAGCGGCGCGTACTCGCCTTTGATGTCGACGATCCATGCTTGGCGGCCGAAGACGATCTGGCGCAGGAGGTACGTCTTGAGGAGGGCGGATTTGCCGCGGCCGACCTGCCCGATGACCAGACAGTTCGGATTCGTCACGACACTGGCCGCGTAGAGGTGGAATGGGTCGTAACAGAACGCTCCGCCGTAGATGTCCCGGCCGATGTACGGGCCGTGGGGGCCGAGGCCGGTTTCTGCCATGAACGGGTACGCGGCCTGAACATGCGCGGTCGTCGCGACATGCCCCGGCATGCCCCTCGCCCCGAGCCGGCTCATTTCAGGCCCCGACACAAGGGGAGGGTGTAGGTGAACGCCTCCGGTTGCTGACCGGACAGACGCCTGAGTTCCAGGCGAGCCATCGACGCGGCGTGCTCGATGCTCGTGCACGACCGCTCAAGCTCCTCCACCGTCCGAGCCGTAACCGTGACAAACGCGGTGAAGCGGATCGCGGCGTGCCCGGAGGCCAGCTCGTCCTCACGCCTTGCGGTCGCGTCCTCGGCTTGGCGGTGGCGCGCGGTCGTCAGGAACCCCATCTTGTTGCGGACATGCCGGTCGGCGGCATCAGCGGTCCGCGCTGCCTCGGCTTGGCGAATCGCCTGACCTGGGGGCTGCGGAGCCAGCGTCATCGCGATCGACCGAACCGCGTCGGCCTGGAGGAGAAGGGGCGCGAGAAACGATGGGCCGACATCCGTGCGCGGCCAGGCGCTCACCCAATAGGTCGCATGCAGCGCACCGTCGGTCCGATAGGTCCCCCAGCTGTCGTCGGTCGCGGTTGGCCACGGAGCAGGCCCCGCTGTGTCCGCGTGGTTCTCGGGGGATCGTTTGCGCTCGAATGGATCGAAACCGGTTCGCAGCGCCCGAGCCAAGGCCGCGGGTGTGAGCAGTCCCGCGATCTCGACATCCGCGTGGCGCAGACGCTCAGCGAGGAACTCGACCTCCCCGAGGAGCACCGCGCGCGCCGCCTGGTCACGACTCGTTCGGTCCCGACGGGCAGATCGCGCGAGCCGCGAGGGGTCGATCTGGATCGCGAGGAGCAGCTCGTGCTCGCGTGTGACCGCTGGCGCCCCGGCGATCAGCTCCACATAGGCTCGGACCGCGAGTGAGTCCTCCGGCGCCGTGGTCCGGTTCCAGTGGGTGGTGAAGTGTTCGTTGATCTCACCGCCGGTCGCTGGGGCGGTCCGTTCGATCCACTGGACCCTGCGGACGGGTGATCCTTCGCGGGCGATGGCGGCGAGGACGCCACCCCACCCAGCGAGACGTGATTCCTGGTCCACGGCTGAGAGGAGACCGAACGACCCAACTCTCACCGCAAGGACGGCGGTGAGGAGGCCGCCGCGGGCTTCCTTTAAGACGCCGACGTGGCTCCCGCGGAACGCGACCGGAACGATCACAACGCCACCAAGAGCCTCAGGTGCGACCGAATCGGGAGCGAGGACGTCGCCACCCGTGGTGAGGACGGCTCCCTGTGTTGGGGTCGGGGAGTCCCACCGGCCCCTGCCGGCCAGGGCCCGAACGTGGCAGCGCGCCGCGATGGGTGCCCACTCCACCGGTGTGCGACCGGCGACCGGCACGAAACACACCCCGGCCGCGGTGAGCGCGACGAGGAATGCGGCCAGGACACCGAACGGTCCACGCGCCGTCGAGAGGAGCAGGAGCGTCAGGGCTCCCCCGATGAGCAGGGTTGCCAGGTGCGTGGGGCCGAGGTTGCCGACAAGGCCCCGGCGCTCCAACGGACCGAACCGGTACCTGCGCTGCCCACTACTCATCGTGTCCTCCGATCGTGAAGTCACCCGCGTCGGGACCGACGCCGGGCGTTGGGAGATCCCCGCCGACCGGCGGAGATGCGGTGCCCCGGTCGAGCGGCGCGCTCGAACCGGACGGTGACGCCGGTTGCGGCCCGTGGGATGGGGGTGTGCCCCTACCGAGCGGCGCTGCCGTCGCCTCGGAAGAGCCGCCTGCCGGATGGGGAGGCGATGCGTTTGATCCGCCCACAGGTGAGCTGCTCGGTCCGCCACCGGGCGCTCCCCCCGCGACCGATGGGTGTCCACCAGCCGGCGCAGGTCCTGACCCGGCCGTCGTCGAGACACCACCACCGCCCCCACTGCTACCACCGGTATGACTGGAGGACGGCTGAGGGCCAGCGGCCGCTGAAGCGAAGCTCGCCGACAAGCCAGAACCACCGGGCGATGCACCCGGCCCGGAGCTACCCCCGCCGCCGGGTCCTGAGCCGCCGCCCCGGCCGCCGGAGCTAGCGCCACCTGACGCTGACCCGCCGTCGCTGCCTGGGGTCGCGCCGGACGATTGGGGTCCGGCGTGGCTCATCGCCTGCCCGAGGACACCTGCCATCCCACCCGCCGCACCCGCAAGCGCCATCCCGCCCGTGGTCGCGGTCCGGGCGAGCATCAGCTGACCCATCGCGGACTGGACGGCGGGGATGAACCGCATGACCGCGAACGGCGCCCACGCCGCCATCACGAGGAGCGCGGTCCCGGCGATCAGGACCTCGAACCTGCCGCCGCCCTTGGCGGCGGGGTTCGGGGTGGTGAGGGCTTGGGTTGCAAGCGTCAGGATCGCGACGACCGCGAGCTTCGACACGATCAGCGCGATCAGGATCTCCACCAGGCGCCGTGCGTACCGTGACGTGGCGGGCCAGATCATTGCGACGAACCCCAAGGGGATGAATAGGAGCGCGACGTAGATCGCGGCGTCGCGGGCGATCATCTCCAACCACACCGCAAACCCCGCGACCACAAGGACGATCGCCCCGACGAACACCCCGAACAGGGGGACGTTCTCGCCACCGGTGCTGTCGAACGCGGACTTGTAGGCGCTTCCGACCTCCTTGAGCATCCCGCCGTCCGGGTTGGTTGCGACTGAGGTGGTGATCACATGCGATAGCTCGTCGGTGATCGCGATGAGCGCGCCGGTGACGCCGACCGCGGCTCCGGCCATGAGGAACGCGGCGGGGATGTGGCCGACGACTTGCCGGATGAGCATCTGGGGGTCCTTGCGGATCACGGACTGGATGACCCCGAGTGCGAGCATCGGGACCGCGAGGAGCCCGGCGATGCCGAGCATCACTCGGTAGCTCCCCCGAAACCATGGGGCGTCGACGCGGGGGCTTGTGGTGTGGTCGATCAGGTCGCTGATCGTCCCGGTCAGCCAGGTTGCGGTGTCGACGACCCAGTGGGTGAGGCCTTCGAAGATGCCTTCTGCGGCGGCGGAGCCGACGGACCCGATGGCGTCCCCGGCGGCGCCGCCGACCGCGCCGATCGCGTCGCAGCCGAGGCTGAAGCCAGCGACATCGCATGGGTTCGGGAGGGCCTCGGCGCGAGGAGTCAGCACTGCCAGCAGGACCGCAAGCAGGACGGCCGTGAGGAGTGCGGCCTGGCGGGGGCGTCTACGGGGTGACGGTGGCAAAGGTCCGGTACTTGTCTTGGTCGGCGAGGACGTCGCCTGGGTTGGCGGGCATTGGGGCGGGGGCGGGTGTCAGGCCTGGTTGGTTCTGGAAGGCGTCCAGGCGCCACCGACCTTGCTGCCACTGGAGGGTGATGAGGGTGCTGCCAAACGACGCCGTTGGCTGGCGCGCACGGCCTCCGCCGATCCCAACGGTCCAGATATCCACAACCGCTTGGGAAGGTGTGAACGTGACGATGCGGTAGCCGAGAGGCGCGACCCTGAGCACGACCGGTCCCGGGCCACCGGCCAGATTCCGTTGAAGCACCGCCTGGGACGACTGGGCGAGCGCGAGGAGGCCCGTGCGTGCTCGCCTGGTCGTGATCTGCCGATAGGCCTTTTCGCGAACGGTCCGGTCGGCGAGGGCGACGTTTGCCAGGGCCATCGCGTAGGTCGCGGCCGCCCCACCAGCACCCTCCCGAGACCGCGCGAACCCCGCCCGGGGTGCTCGCCCTACAGGTAAGGGCGCGGACTGCGGTCGCGGTTTGGTGGGCGATCTTGAGACCGGTGTTGTCGTGCCCGCTTGGTCGGTGAGGCGGGTGCTCAGCGCGCGACCGGTGAAGTACCCACCGATAACAATCCCGAGCAGCCCGGCCACGATCACGATGACGCGCGCGTTGCGGTTGGGGGGTGGCATCAGCCGATCCCCGATCCAGCGGTTTCGAAGAACGCGATGATCGCCTTGGCTCCGCCGATCAGGAACGCCGCTCCGATCGAGATGAATAGGCCGCTCTTGCCTTGGGAGGCGTTGTGGAAGTTCCCTCCCCTCGATCCGAGGGCCCACCAACCGGCTGAGACGACAAGCCCAGCAAGGGCGGCGAGTAGCCCCCAAAACAGCAGGCCCGAGATGAACCCCTGAAGGGCCTGGGTGCCGGGCAGGCCGTTCGGGTCGGGCTTTGAGCCGAGGTTTGTCGCCGCGGCAAACACGAACCGGTTCACCGCGAACCCCTGACCAGACGGCGTTGGGCGGTCAAGGAGTGGTTCCCGTTGTTCCTGATCATTTCTGTCCTCCGTGGGTAGTGACAACTAAGCACGGTTTATGTATAACTCAGCATGTAGACAGATTGCAAGGGGGCAGACGAGATCCCCGAACCCCAGGAAGAGAGCGGTAGGCCAGTGACGACAACGACCAGACACTTCGCATTCGCCGCGACCGCCCTCGGGCTCCTCACAGGGCTCCTTGTCGCCGACCACGCAACAAATCGGCGGCGGACCGCCCCCCAGGCGTCGGTCGTCGGTGCCCGTCCGGTGCTCACGGCGCGTGAGGGTCTCGACAGGGTCCCGGCCCCGGGGGTGGCTGTCGGCGTTGAGGCAACCACCCGCGAGTTCCTCCGGGCATACCTCCCCTACACCCACGGCAAGTCCACGCCCCTCAAGGAACTTCGGGGCGGCGTCGCGAGCCCCGCCCTGGTCACCCGGCTCCTCACCGACAACCCCCACAGCCGCCGTCTCGACTCAGTCCGGGATGTCGTTCGGGGTGTCCGGGTTGAGCGCCTCACCGACCGGGCCGCCATCTCGCTCGCTCGGATCACCGGGCCCGGCGGTGGCTACGCCATCGCGCTCACCGTCCACCGCGACACGCACGGGCGTTGGCAGGTTGTCGACACCCGACCGGCCGGATAGGCCGCGACGATGCCCCGACCAATCGCCCGCGTTGCGCTCGCCACAACCGCGATCCCCGCGCTGCTGATCCTCGCCGCAGTCGCGGGCGTCGCTAAGCACGACACCGCCACGGCCCAAGTCGCCTACTCGCCGAGCCCGCACGCCCTAAATGACATCCCAGCCGATCGCCTCGCCACCTATCAGCACGCAGCCGACAGGTACGGCATCGACTGGGCCGTCCTCGCCGCAATCGGGAAAGTCGAATGCGACCACGGACGCCTCAGACTCCCGGGCTGCAACCCCCTTGGAACCACGAACAGTTCCGGAGCCACCGGCCCGATGCAGTTCCTTGCGCCAACCTGGCGCGCAGGCGCACCACTGGGGACCGTCCCGCCACCCGGACCCCCAACCACACGCGACGCCGACGGGTACGCGACAGATGGCGACAACGACGCCGTCGCAGATGTCTGGAACCCCGCCGACGCTGCGGCAGGCGCCGCCCGGTACCTCCGCGCGTTCGGCGCTCCCGGCGACTACCCCAAAGCGATCTGGGCCTACAACCACGCCGACTGGTACGTCCGCAAAGTCCTCGCTCAGGCCGACACCTACCGGCATGCACCCCCGGTCGCGGTAGGGGAGGGGACCACACCAGCGGCCCGGGCGATCCTGACCTGGGCGACCAGCCACGTCGGGCAACTCCGCTACAGCATGACCCTCGCGGACCGCGGTGGAACGGTTGCCCAGATGCGCGCCCAGCGCAACCCCTCCAGTGCGTACTGCGACTGCTCGAGCTTTGTCAGGTGGGCCTACGCCAACGGCGCAGGCATCGACATCGGCGGCAGCACGGTCACGCAATGGCCCGCCAACGGCTTGCTCTCCGCGACCGAAACGCCCCAGACAACACCCCCCCTTGAACGCGGCGTCGGGGCCGAACCGCCCGCCGGTGGGTACCGGCCCGCAGACCTCATCTTCTTCGGACACGGCGAAGGCGCAGGCGGACACGTCGCGCTCTACCTCGGGGGCGGCCAGATCGTCCAATGCTCAAGCAGCGCCAACGGGTCAAACATTCGGCCGCTTGCCGGGTACGTCACACCGACCGGGTGGCTCCGGTGGAGGCAGGTCAGTGGATAGCCCGCCCGTCACCGCCCGCGGGCCACCTGACAACACCCCGCGAGAAACGAAGTAGCGGCGCGACTCACCCCTTGAGTTGTGTCGGAAGTGTCACAAGTGCGGACCCGGCCGTGACAACTCTGAACCGAAAGGCAGCACCACCCCATGAACCACACCACCACACGACGGGCCGCGTCCATCATCACCGCATGCGCCGCGCTCACCGCGATCCCAGCCGCGTCAGCAGCGACGCAGAAAACCGCTGGGTTCGCCAGCCAGGTCAACGCAGTCTGCACGAGCAACACGCCCGCACTGACTGCGATCACGAAACAAAAGCCGACGACTCGGGCCGGGGTTCGCGGGTACACCGCCGCGCGTCTGCGCGTCCACACCAAACAGCTGGCCCAGCTCACTCGCCTGACGCCCCCGGCCGCGATCGCGACGAAGTACACGCGCAACCTCGGCCGGTACGCCAACTTCAACGGGGCGCTTGCGACGATGCTCCGTCATGCCGAGATCGGGGCGGGCGAGCAGATGGCAGCCGACAGCCTGCGCCTTCAGCGCACGTCCGAGGCCTTCGACCGCGTCGCCTACGCCATGGGCTACACCGCCTGCGTCGATCCCAACTACGCGCCCCCAGCGGGCCCGGACATCCAGTAGCCGGACCGCGGCAAGAGTCGATCGGGCGATTCCATGACCATCAACCACAACGAGCCCGGCCGCGCAAACGCGGCCGGGAAGACCCCGTCCCCGCGTCCCGTCAAGGCGGGCCCACGCGGACGGGACGGCGACTGATGGCCACCCGTGCATTGGGAGCCGCCAGGCTCGCGCTCTCCCCGGACGAAGCGGCAGCCGCGCTCGGCGTGTCACGGGACTACTTCGACGACCACATCGGACCGGAGCTTCGGATCGTGCGCCGCGGCCGCCGCAAGCTCGTCCCCGTCCGCGAGATCGAGTCCTGGCTCGACCGCGAAGCCGGACACCTCCTCCACAACCACCGACAGGCCAGACAATGACCACCGGCAAACGCAAGACATCCGGGATCGAACCGCGCCACCGCAAGGACTGCCCCGCGCTCGAAAACGGCCGGTGCGCATGCGAACCGGCCTACCGCGCCGAGATCTTCGACCGGCAGACCGGGCAGAAGATCCGACGAACGTTTCCGACGCACGCGGCTGCGAAAGCGTGGCGTCAAGACGCCGTCTCCGAGCAGCGCCGAGGGCTGCGACGAACGCCAACATCCCGAACCGTCCGGGCAGCGGCGGAAGACCTCATCGAAGGGCTCCGCGACGGCACGATCCGCAACCGTTCTGGACACCCCTACAAGCCCTCAGCGGTCAGCAGCTACGAGGAAGCCCTCAGACGGCGGATCGTTCCCGCCTTCGGGACCGCGCGCCTCAGCGAACTCACCCGCGCCGACATCCAAACCCTCGTCGATCGCATGCTGCGAGAAGGGCTCAGCCCGAGCACTGTGCGCAATCTCATCATGCCCCTTCGCGTCATCTACCGCCGTGCGATCGTGCGCGGCGAGGTCCCGCTCAACCCCTGCGACAAGCTCGAAGTGCCAGCCGTACGCGGACGTCGCGACCGGATCGCCACGTCGCAAGAAGCGGCCGCGCTCATCGCCGCACTCGTCCCGGCCGACCGGGCGCTCTGGGCCGTCGCCCTCTACGCGGGCCTGCGTCGCGGCGAGATCGCCGGGCTGCGCTGGGATCACATCGACCTCAACCGCCGCCTCATCACCGTCGAGACCGCCTACGACTACAAGAGCCGCAGCTACGTCGCACCCAAGAGCGACGCCGGGAACCGCCGGGTCCCGATCATCTCCACCCTCGCCGAGGCGCTCACCACGCACGGCGCGCTCACGGAACGCTCCGCCGGTCTCGTGTTCGGTCGCGACGGGACACGACCGTTCGACCCGTCAAGTACCCGCGCCAGGGCGCACCGAGACTGGGCCGCCGCGGGCGTGAACTCCATCGAGCTGCACGAGGCGCGCCACACGTTCGCGAGCCTGATGATCGCAGCCGGAGTGGCTCCCAAAGCCCTACAGGTGTACATGGGCCACAGCTCCATCAGGATCACCTTCGACCGTTACGGGCACCTCATGCCCGGCAACGAAGCCGAAGCCGCAAACCTCCTCGAGCGCTACATCACCCTTCCGTCGGACGGATAGCGAGCAGGCCCTGACTCTTGGTTGTAATCGATCCCTCTGCCTCCAGTACGCGGCAATTGGAGCCACCGATCCCGAGAGCGATTTTGCCGTGGCCGCAAGGAGCCGGCTGGTCGCGTTCCCTCGCGGAGCCCTTTGAGTAGAGTCAAACGAGCCCAGGCTTGGAAAGGCAGCCAATGGCGCGTAGAATCGAACACATGTTCGTCACAACCGGCGACGGGACAACCCACGCGACGTCCGCCCGGGAAACAGCGGCGGTCTTCGCTCTTGTCTCGGTGGCCGGTAAGGCGCGGGGCGCTTGGGAGCGGACGGCGACCCTCATCGAAGAGGTCGGGGGCGCCCTCGCTCTCGTCGAAGGAAAGTGGACGAGCCCGCCGTTCGACGCCATAGAAGCCGAACGCCTGAGTTCAGCCGTCAGCGAGGAATCCCTCGACCAGTTCGAGGAAACGATTGACCTGCTCCATTCGCAAGGCGTCGGCGTACTGACCGTCCTCGACACCGAGTACCCGGCGAACCTCAGGGCTGTCTACAACCGGCCCCCGTTCCTGACCGTCCGCGGCAGCCTTGCCGCAGCCGATCAACGCTCGATCGCGGTCGTCGGAACCCGCCAAGCAACCGAACAGGGCCTCACCCAAGCGCGCGACCTCGCCCGCGACCTCGCCGAGGCCGACGTCACCGTCCTGTCAGGACTCGCCCTCGGAATCGATGGAGCCGCCCACGCCGCGGCCCTCGACGCAGGCGGTCGCACCGTCGCCGTCATGGGAACCGGTATCAACCGCATCTACCCAGCCGCCCACCGAGACCTGGCTCGACGCATCGTCGACTCCGGTCAAGGCGCCCTCGTCTCACAGTTCTGGCCAGACGCCCCACCCACCAAGTATTCGTTCCCGATGCGAAACGTCGTCATGAGCGGAATGGCCGTCGGCACCGTCGTCATCGAAGCGTCGAAGACCAGTGGCGCGAAAATGCAGGCGCGACTCGCACTCGAGCACGGCAAGCGCCTCTTCCTCGTCGAGTCTCTCGTCATGCACGAGCAGTGGGCCCGTGACTACGCCGAAAGGCCTGGAGTCACCGTCGTTCGATCCGCGACGGACGTGATCGACGTCCTCGTCGAGTTGGCACAGCCGCTCGAGCAACTGACCCTCACGTAGACCTCGGTGAGCGGGCGACCCAACCGCACCGTCGATGACGTCACCGACCCGCTGCAGAACCTGCTCGTGTCAGTTCCTCCCGCAGGCGACGGCATCTGCCGCTTCTGCCACGGAGCAACCGGCGCAGGATTCCCTCAATGCGCCAGCTGCTTGAAGAGTTCGCGCCAGGTGAAGCACCCGGTCCAGACGATCGTGCCGATCTCCCTCTACGCGATCCCCAGTCAGCTGCACACCGTCCTTCGCGAGTACAAGGACGGAAGGGGCGGCGAAGTGCGAAGCCCCCTGGTTCTCCAAGTCGCCGGACTGATCGGACGTTTCTTGCGTGACCACCGCCAGTGCATCGTGGCCACCACCGGCCGCGACTTCGACACGATCGTCCCGGTGCCGTCGAGTCGCCCGGGACCGCATCCGCTCGAACAGGCATTGCGGGTTCTCGTGCCACTCCGGGACATCGTGGCCCCGGTGCTGGAGGTCGGCACCGCCCCCGTCGACGAGCAGCGCAACGCGAACGACAGCGCATTTCGCCCGCGGGAAGAGGTGGCCGGCCGCAAGGTGCTCGTGGTCGACGACACGTTTGTCACCGGGGCACGAGTACAAAGCGCCGCTTCGGCTCTCACACTGGCCGGAGCCGACGTCGTCGCCGCGCTCGTCGTCGGTCGGGTCATCAGATTCAATCCGGACTACCCGCAGAACCAGGAACTCTGGGACCGAATGCGTGGCAAGGCCTTCTCATTCGAGACCTGCTGCCTCTCCTAGCCCAGACGCCCATGGACCCCGGCACCCCAAGACCAACCACGGATCTCCCTGACCTTGATCAGGTCTTCGGGCAGCTGTCACTCCTGTCTCCAGAGGAGTTCGTGGTCGAGGCAGCGAGTCGATCCTTCGATGTCACCCCGGGAGGGCTTGAGGCACTACATCGATCCCGCATGAGCCCCTTCAGGGGCCGGATGCCCCCACGCAGGGACTTTCGCCCTGCCCCTTGACAAGACCCACTCCTATAATCAGCTAGCCCAGTAGGACGAGTTCGAGAAGACACTGCCACCGTTCCATGTCGACCCGTTGTACACGTGGCCAGTCGCGAGTCCAGCCATCCATCCGGCACCGCATACCGCCACATATCCAACGGATTGGTACCGACTTGTGCTGGTGGCTGGATTGTAGCTCCAGGACGTTGCCGGATAACAAGCCACCCAACTTGAACCATTCCACTTGTAGAGGTCGACTTTGACCCGAATCTGATTCGTCGGGCGGCCCCAAGTCCGACTGCAGGACGACGACCCGTAGTACCACGACTCAGTCCCGGCGTCTGTCCACCCGCCAAAGGCATAGTTGCCCATCTGTGACTGAACGTATGTGCAGGAGCCTGTTGGCGTTTGGTAGACCCAGCTTGAGGCGGAGTACGCTGGAGCTGCCGCCAAGAGTCCCGAGAAGACAGCGACCGCTAGGGCTCTTAGTCGGCTGGTCTTACTGCCCATTTGATTCCCCTTTCTCGTCAGCCACGTTCTACGGCGTCGCTCTTGTCGGCGTCGGAACGGTAGTTCCCGGCGGGAGCGGGCGCGGCTGAGGAATATGGCGGCGTACGATGTCGTCCTGCTGGAGTTCGCCGACCTTTGCAGCCTCCGCCTGAGCAGCACGCCCGGCGAATGAATCAGGCGCTTCGTAAAGAGCCCGAAGCGGCATCGTGACCTGCCGACCTTGAGAGTCGGTGAGTGGCGTACCGTCAGCCGCAGATACTGCGATCCGCGCCGGCATAGCACTGACGTCGACCGAGCCATCCGGTCGAACCCAAGACGGCGGCGGAGGGGGAGCCGAGGGAGCGGCAGCCAAAGACGGAGCGGCCCCGCCGTCGACGCCAGAGCCTCCTATTCCAGTGGCTACAGCGACGGCACCTCCCGCGGCTACCGCCGCCGAAGCCATCAGGGCCAGTCGCGTGCGTCTCACAGCGAGACCTCCTAGGGGCTAGCTTGCCGGCTGGACGCTGAGTTTCCTTAAGAGCCGCAGCGCGGTTCGAGGCTGGTGTTGCTGAGTGTAGCGACGGTGACTTGCCGTGTCCACAGGAGGGACTCACGACCCTCGTGGGCGTTGACATTCAATGCCAGCCGAAGCAGTCCCGCGCACCGGGGCCTCCGCGCCCTTGTCGGTCAACCTCGCGAGCGTCGCGGAGGGCTCTCACCAGCTCCAGCCCGTCGCCGTCGACCTGGTCGACAACATTTCCTCGTCCACACCCTGGACGGTGCTCGTCGACCGCTCCGGTCCACCTCCCCCAAACTAGGCCCTCATCACGGAGTTCGACGGCATCACTGCGCGTCTCGAATGGTCACAGAACCCCAGCGATCCCATGTTGAGCGACGGCTCACCGGGTTCCGGCCTGGCCGCAACTGAGTACCGGTTTGCTTCACAGCAGACGGGGGGATGGACGCCGTGGACGCCCATCCCGCCAGACTTCGTCGCTGAGGTTCCGGCCCTGAGTGGACCACTGAACGTCTTCATCGCGGGAAGCAGCAAGCGACTGGCCCAACGCATGGCCCATTGGGCGGGACAGACCTTAGAAACTGCTGAATTTGCAGGTAGTTGTCCAGTGGGGCGGTCGGTCTGCAAAACCGTTATTCGTGGGTTCAAATCCCACCGTCGCCTTCGAGAAGTGCCTGATTTGCAGGGAGTTCACCTCCGATCGGCGGTGTCCTGCGAAACTATCGGCAGACCGCTGCGCGTCGCTTCGGCCGCCCCGCCATACCTCTATTTGCAGGTATTTCTCGCGCAGGCGGGTGCGGTGGCGGCCTCGGTGCGCCCCGTTCCTGGCGGGCACTGGCGCATTTCTGGCGCATCGCGGAGGGTTGGTGGCGCGACAAAAGCTGACCACACATAGAGAAATGGGTTAGGGTTTGTCGCATGGCTGGTGCGGAGCGCGAGGTGATCAAGCGGGAGTTCGGCGGTCGGGCGTTCCGCGTCCGGGAGGCCGTGGCGGTTGGCGTGCCGCGCCACGCGGTCTATCGCCTGCGCGACGAAGGCGTGTTGATTAGCGTGTCGCGAGGTGTCATGCAGTCCGCCGACAGTGATCCGGCGATGAATGCCGAGTTCGCGGCCGTGGCCGCGCGCGCGCCGAAAGCGACGATCTGTCTGAACTCCGGGCTGTCGTTCTGGGATCTGTCTGACGAGTTGCCCAGTGCCGTCCATCTCGCGGTGGCCCGTGGTGCTCACTGGCCGAGGATCGATAGTCCGGCCACGACGCTGCACCGCTTCGCCGCCGCCACGTTTGAGCTTGATCGACTCAAGCTGGCAACCGACGCCGGCGAGCCGTTTTGGATCTACTCGGCGGAGCGCTGCGTGGTAGACGCCATGCGCCTGCAGCGCGTCACTGGCCGCGACCTCGCGCTCTCGGCGCTTCAGCGGTACATGCGTCGCGACGACGCCAACCCGCTCCGGCTTACTGAGCTTGCCCGGGACCTTGGCGGTGCCCGACAGATGGCCCGTTCCCTCGAGTTGATCCTCGCGTGAGCAATGAGCACGCACGGACGGTCTACCGCCAGCTGCAGGCGCTTGCCCGCGCGCAGTACGGCGGTAACACGGGCGCGCTGCTTGTCGTCTACGCGGTCGAGGGGTTCCTGCGCCGCCTGGCGGTCTCGTCGCACGCATCCAGGATGACGCTCAAAGGTGGCATGCTCATGGCCGCGACATCAGCTCGGCGGATGACCAAGGACGCCGACCTTGCGACAGTGGGCATCGCCCACGAGCAGGCGCGAGTTGGCGAGGTGGTCAGCGAGATCGTCGCCACCGTCCTGGCAGACGACGACGGCCTGAACTACGACACCGAGTCGATCCGCACCGAGGTCATGCGTGAGGAAGCCGAGTACCACGGCGTGCGCGTCAAGCTCCAAGCGTACCTCGCGACCGCTCAGATGACCACGACACTTGACTTCTCCTTCGGCGACCCGCACCGGTCGGTGATCGTCGAGCTGCCCGAACTGCTGGGCCACGCGACGATCCGCCTGGCCTGCTACCCGCCCGAGCTGACCCTTGCCGAGAAGATCGCAACGATGATGAGCCGCCGCGAGCTGAACACACGCGACCGCGACTTCGCCGACGTGTGGGTGATCAGCCGCTCGCTCGACCTCCCCGCCGCCGCGTTGCGCTCGGCACTCTACGAGGTCGCCTCCCACCGCCGACACGACGTGGTACTGCTGTCTGAAGCGCTGGCCGACATGCCCGACCGGCAGGCGCCGTACAGCGCGATGCTCGCGCGTATGTCCTACCAGCGCGTCCCGCCGACCGTCTGGCGCGACCTGCTGGCCGACGTCAGCGCGTTCGCGGACCCGCTCATCGCCGACGCCGACGGAGAACTGACATCTTGGGACGCCCAGGCGCTCCGCTGGACCTAACAGGGCCGGGTGGCGCTGTGTGGCCCGTCAGTCGTACTTAGCGGCGTACGTCGCAGCGAAGTCAGAGTCAGCGCACCTGCAGCGTCCGTCGCGGCGGGCCCGCGAAGGCTGACGCGATACGGTCCGACCACCTTGAGGACGTTCAGGCGAGTCACCCGGTCAGATCCTCAGGGCCTCCGAAGGCATAGCAGGCGAGCGCGGCAGTCAGAGCACCCCGGTGATAGCGGACTGGTGTTCGAGCGGGACGTGCACTCCCTGGGCAGCTGGGTAGGGCTGGCCGGCCTCGCCAATCGGCATGACGGCGCGGCCGCAGAATTCTTCGACATAGAATTCGCGGAAGGTCCGGCCTTCGAACGGAAGCAGAGCCTCGAGTGGCTGAAAGACCGCCGCCGCGATCGTCCACGACGCCCGCGGCGGACGCAAGATCCGACGCACCTTCCAGACCCTCGCCGCTGCGCGCGCCCGGCGTGCCGACGCGGCAGGCGAGGTCCGACGCGGGCCGACCTCTGGCCATTCCAGCATCTGCGTGACCTTCGACATCTACGGACCCCTCCTACCCGGAAGCGAGAAGGAAGCCGCAGAAACGCTCGACACTTTCCTCCGCGCCTCGGCCGATGAAGCGTCCAGTGAAGTTGGAGGCCTACCGAAACTCCGTGACCTTTCAGGGTTCTCCCGCACCCCTTAAGGGAGTCAGCTCGGCTGCTGGATGTCCGATGAGGCTGGCGCCGAACAAGGCCCAGCCCAGGCCGAAGAGGGCGTTCGACAGGAAGCCGTACAGTCGATACCACTGGAACGTGTCGAGCGTCTCGAGCGGTATCGCGTTCATCAGCAGAGCAGCAGCCAGGAGAACCCCCATGGCCAGCAGTGCGGCCCGGCAGGTGATCGGGAAGGATTGGTCGTGGCGATGAGCCGTGGCCAGAAGGATCAGCCCGGTCGCCGCGAGGGGCATAAGCAAGGGCGGGACAACCTCGCGAGCGGCGAGATCGAGTACCGCCGGGATGCCCAACCCGGTAACGGTCAGCCAATACCCGATCCGGGCGATGCGACCGCCGTGCCCAGCCAGCAGGGTCCGGTGGCCAAAGACGCCGAGCAGGATCAGCAGCATTGCGGGAGCCATCATGCTGCCCCAGAAGCCGGGTCCCTGGCCCAGCCAGTGGCCGTCTTCGTCGAAGGATGTCGGGCCATGCAGGGTCGTGTACCGCACCCACATTGGAATCATGACCAGGCCGCCAGCGATCAGTGCCAGACTCGGCCAGGATCGAGACGCTGAAGCGGAATCGCCGTTCACTGAGGCGCCCAGGGTACTCGGGACCTAATGTGCTTGGCCATATGCAGCCATCGTCCTAGGGTTGGTCCCTGATGGGTGATTCGCCACCCGCAGCCGCATGTGAGCTGCGCCGAGCGCGGCCTTGAGCTCCTCGATCTCCGTAGGCAGCTCGCGCTCACGCAGATCGGCGATTCCGCTTCGGCCGCCCTCGCCGAGGCCATCTTGTCCCCCGGCCAGGAACTGCTGCTTCCACCGGCCAACCGCCTGCTCGCTGACCTTCCCGTGCCGAGCGGCTTGCGCGACCGATATCTCACCCGAGATCACCCGACAAGACAAGCCGGAGGTTCCCTCGGTCGGCACCAGTGGCGGTCATCACGCTCACTTCACGAGAGCCCGACTTTACGACCTTGCCAACCATTCTTGAAGCGAGACAAGAACAACTACGATTCGTTCGCTAGCCGGCCGCGATCGCCACCGTGGTTGGTTTGGTCGGGGTCGTGCCCGTGCCCGCGACCGCGGTCAGAGCGAGGTTGCTCGCGGTCGGTCGACCCGGGAGTGTGAAGGCCAGGGTGGTGGCGCGGCCCGGTTCCAGGTTGTAGCTGGCGGTCCCGATGGTCACGCCGTTGACGCGGGCGGTGACCGTTCCGGAGCAGCCCTTGTCGCCGAGGGAGCAGGTGATCTTGGGTGTGACGCGACCGTTTGCTTTCGGGCGGAGAGGGTCGGTGCCGAAGCTCAACGCGGCGGGGAAGATGACGCCGGTGGGGCTGTTGTCGCCGTTTGGGTCGAAGCAGCCGTCGAACTCGAAGACCGGGTTCGTGACGTCGCGCCCCTGCCGGTCGCTGATCGTGAGGAATCCGACGAGCTTGGTGGGGCCGGTTGCGGTGTAGCAGGCGTTGCTGTGGACGTTCAGCTCGAACTTCCCCCAGCCGTCCGGCAGGGTGACGTTCGGGTCGGTCCAGCTCATCAGGCACGTCCAGTCGCCTCCGGGACCGCGATCCGGGACCTTGGGGCCGTGCTTGTCGCACATCGCCCGGGCGTGCAGGGACGCGACGGTGATCCCTCGGTGTCCGAGGATCGCCGCCTGCTGGACGTACAGATTCGAGAAGACCCGGGGAAGGTCACGCTCCAGCCGTGGGCGCGTGACGGCGCTGGAGCCGCAACCGGCGAGCGAAACGGCGGCAGCGGCGCCGACCCCGGCAGTGAGGACGGCCAGGCTGCGGCGGGCAAGAAGGCGGGCTCGGCGGTTCATACCGGTCAGCCTCCGGTGATGTCGCGACGGAGCAGGGTGACATACCCGAGCGCCAGGCAAACGACGCTCCAGATCCCGCTCGCGAGGAGGCCGATGAGGAGCGGTCGCGTGAACTGTGGTTCGGTGAACAGCCCGTGCCAGGTCTCAAACGGGGTGGTCAGCAGGAACGGGCGGGCTGCCTCCGCGCCGCCGAGCGCCCCGCCGAGTTGCATGACCATGCCCAAGACGACGGGCGCGGCGATACCGACGGCTGGGTTGCGCGACCGGATCGAAAGCAGGATTGCCAGGCAGGTGAAGCCGATCACGGGGGCGATGGCCGTGGCCCATGCCTCGATGACCAGGCGGGCTGCGCGACCCGACGCGATGGACTGTCCGGTCAGGCCGGTGACATCCTGGTGGCCGGCGATGACGACACTCGCGACGATCGTGCTGGCCCCCATGACGAAGAGCGTCGCCAACGCGAATGTCAACGCGGTCAACGTCTTTGCCCAGAACAGTTGCTGTCTGCTGGCAGAGCGGGTCAGCACCGTCTTCCATGTGCCGTGCTGATCCTCACTGGCGAAGATGTCCCCGGCCACGATCGACGTCAAGAGCGGCAACACCCATTGGGCGGCGAAGCCGAGCACGAGGAGCGCGACCGCGAAGCCGCTGTCGTGGATGTAGCGGCCGAAGAGGCTGTCTTTCGGTGGGCGCTGCTGGCCGTCGATGATGAACACCACGATGACCGGAGCGACCAGGCAAAAGAGGAGCGCCCAGCGGACCCGGGCCAACGCGACGAGCTTGGTCAACTCCCAACGGACGCCGTCAAGCAGTGACACCCCTCGAAACGTCGAGGCGCCCACGAGGGGTGAGGACTCCGGCACGACTGCACTCATTCGGACACTCCAACCGTGGCGGAGGAGCGGTCGGGCAGGGCCTCATCGGGGCCGGACTCGGTCAACATGAAGAACAGCTGCTCGAGCGGCGCCTCGGTAAGGGCAAGCCCACGCAGCGCGATGCCATCCGTGACGAGGTCGCGCACGTAGCGGTCCACGTCCTGTTGGGCTCCTGTGACCGTCAGACCCCCGGTCGGTTGTGGCGTGACGTCGAGATCGCTGTGTGATGACGCCAGGGCAAGGGCCCGCTCGTCGTCACCCGTGACGATCTGATGTCCCTGTTGCGGCGCTTGCTCGCGCAGCCGGTCGATTCCGCCGTCATAGACCACCGATCCGGAGCGCATGATCGTGACGTTGTCGCAGATCGCCTCGACCTCGGGCATGTCGTGCGAGCTGAGCAGTACCGTCAGTCCGCCGCCAGCGAGGCGCGCGACGAGCGCGCGCATATCCCGCATCCCCGCCGGGTCCAGTCCATTTGCCGGCTCGTCGAGCACGAGCAGCCGCGGGTCTCGCAGCAGGCTTGCAGCGACTCCCAGGCGCTGGCGCATCCCGAAGGAGTACCCACCGACCTTGTCGTGTGCCCGATCGGCCAGGTCGACGATCTTGAGCACGTCCTCGATCCGCCCCGAGGGGGCGCCGCCGTCCAGGCGCGCGAGCCCGGTCAGGGTCGCGCGAGCGGAGAGGTACGGATAGAAGCGTGGACTTTCGATGAACCCGGCGACGCCGTGGAGTGTGCGGGTGCCGTCCTGCGCCCAGGACCGGCCGAACAGATTGATCTTCCCCGTGTCGGGTCGGATCAGGCCAAACAACATCCGCAGGAACGTGGTCTTGCCGGCGCCGTTCGGCCCGAGCAAACCGTGGACCTCACCGGGTGCAACGCGCAACGAGACGGCATCGACCGCGGTCAGGGAGCCGTAGCGTTTGGTCACATCAACGGCGTCGACGGCAAGAGTGTCAGTCATCGAGCGGCACGGTAGAGGCCCAGCGTGAAGCAATCGTGAAGGCGACCGCTCGGGCAGAATTCCTTCGATGCGGGTACTCGTGATCGAGGACGACGAACGACTGGCCGACGTCCTGGCTCGCGGCCTCATCGACGCGGGCCACGAGGCGGAGGTGCGCCACGGTGGGCGCGAGGGACTGGCCGCATGCGGAGCCGGGGCCTTCGACGCGATCGTCGTCGACTGGATGCTCCCGGGGCTCGACGGGGCCACGGTGTGCCGGGAGCTACGGGCACGTGGCGACGCGACGCCCATCCTGATGCTCACGGCGCGGCAGGCGGTGCCCGACCGGGTGGCCGGACTTGACGCGGGGGCCGATGATTACCTGACCAAACCCTTCGCGTTCGATGAACTCCTGGCACGACTGCGCGTGTTCGCTCGCCGGCACGGCCCGGTCGAACGCCTCGTCGTCGGTCACCTCGCAATCGACCGCGAAGGCCGCGCCGTGACTCACGCGGGTCGTCGCCTGGAACTGACCGCGCGGGAGTTCGACCTGCTCGTCGCCCTCGCGTCGCGCGCCGGACGCATCGTGACTCGGTTCCAGATCCTCGACGAGGTTTGGGACGGCGAACCCGACCTGCGAAGCAACGCCATTGACGTTCACATCGCGAGACTGCGCGCGAAGATCGACCAGGCCCCCGGAGGAGCCAGCATCGAAACCGTCCGCGGGATCGGCTTTCGCCTGGTCTCCCCGGACCGCGCATGACCGCGCGGGGCCGTCTCGGCGCGCTGCCGCTCCGTGTACGGCTCGTCGTGGGCTTCGCGGGCGCGATGCTCGGTGTGCTTGTCGCCGCCGGGGCGTTTGTGTTCTGGCGCGTGGAGCTGGCACTCGACCGGCGCCTCGACCAGGATCTGCGCAGCCAGACGGGCGCGCTGGTCGACGCGGCACGACGTCTGACCGCCCACGATGCCACGCAAGCCGTCGCCGACCGCACAAGCGACGCACAACTCCTCGACACCAACGGGAAGGTCGTCGCCTCCGGGGCCGGAACGCCGCGAGGTCAGCCGCTCCTGACCCCCGCGCAAGCGCGCCGCGCCGCGACGGGAGAACTCGTCACGGGACACGGAAGCCTCTTTTCGGGGCGGGGCACGCACCTGCGGATTCGAGCGCTTCCCGTTGACCGGCCGGGGATCGCCGTCGCGGTGACAGCGGTCCGGCTCGACCAACGCGACGAAGCCCTGGGCGAGCTGCTCGCCCAGCTCGCGATCGCGAACCTGCTCGCGCTGAGCCTCGCGTCGTTCGTCGGCTACCGGCTCACGCGCGCCGCTCTCGACCCGGTCGACGACTACCGCAAGCAGGCAACACGCATCGCCTCAGGCGACACCACCGTGCGCCTGGCTGTTCCCCCCGAGCGCGACGATGAGATCACCCGCCTCGGCGCCACCCTCAACACCATGCTCGACGCGCAGGCCCGCTCGACCGAACAGCAGCGCCAGTTCATCGACGACGCCAGCCACGAACTGCGCACACCGCTCACCACGATCGCAGCCGAGATCGACATCACCATGCGAAAGCCCAGGACGGCGCAGGAATACGAGTCGAGCATGCACCGGCTGGCGACCGCCACAAACGAACTCGTCGAGCTGACCGAGACCCTCCTCACACTCGGAGGCGTCGCGGCTACGTCGCTTCGGCACAATCCGGTTCCCGTGGCACCGATCCTCGTCGAGGCCGCCCGGCGCGTGGTCGACTCGACACGACCAGTCGGCGTCGCCTGCGACACCCAGCTATCCGTGCACGGCGACGCGACACTGCTGGCCCGAGCGGTCGGAAACCTCGTCGACAACGCCCTCCTCCACGGCGCCGGACCCATCTCAATCAGCGGGCAACGACGCGGCGGACATGCCGTCCTTGCGGTCCACGACGACGGCCCCGGCATCGACCCCGACTTCCTCCCACACGCCACCGAGCGCTTTCGCCGACACGCGACATCGCGCACCGGCCCCGGCACCGGCCTCGGACTCGCCCTCGTCGAGGCAATCACCACGGCCCACAACGGACACCTCCGCATCTGCTCGGGCGGTCACCACTGGGGAGCCGACGAAGGACTGCCGTGCGACCACCCCTCCACGGGCACAACCACCAGCATGATCCTGCAACTTGCGGGCGAGCCCTTGCGGCGTTGACGCCCGAGTCACCCCATCTAGACGCCCGCGGCCCTCGGATGGGGACCACGCCCGTGCCTGCTCCAGGCTCGCGGAAGAAGTGCCCACGCCGATCGGGTCTCGCCCTGACTGGCGCATTCACTGGCGCATTCCGCCTCGGCCAGCGAAGAATTGCGCTGTCTTGCAGGCCGTCCTCGTTTCGTCACGGAGGTCTGCAAAACCGTTATTCGTGGGTTCAAATCCCACCGTCGCCTTCACAAAGTGGCCTATTTGCAGGGAGTTCTTCGCGAATCGGTGACGTTGCGCGAAACTTCCGTCAGACCGCTGCGCATCGCTGGCGCCGTGTCGCTATCTCTCTATTTGCAGGTGTTGTTCGTCTAGGTGCGCTCGGTCGTGGTGTCGGTGGGCCCCGTTTCTGGCGGGCACTGGCGCATTTCTGGCGCATTGCAAGCAGGAGTTTCGTCGGGAACCGTCGAGGCGTCCGACGCTTTGTGGGGTGCCCGATCGTCGTGTCGCTCGGCTTCGATCCGGCCGTACCATCGTGCGAGCCTGGGCGTCGTCGACGCTCCCGGGGCAGCTGCCGGTGCAAGGCACGAGCGTCCGACCCATGGATGCGCGTTTGTCCCGATCCGGCTATCCTCCGGATCATGGCCGTCTCCATCGCCGTCCTCACCGAAACCCAACGCAAAGAGCTGCTCGCGAACCTCGAGTCGGGCCTTCTGGTGAAGGCAAAGACAGAGCGCTCGCCGACCGAGCGCGCCGACGCTGTGCGTCGCGCGATGAGCGGCCGCCGTCTCCCGCTACGCGTCACCAAAGGCGAGTACCGGCCCTGAACCCGTCGGCGGGTGACGCCCTTGGCGTCTTGGAACTCGGCGCCGACGCGCCCGTCTATCTCGCCCTCGACACCAGCGCGGTGCTTCACGCGCTACTCGAATCCGAGGCGCGGCACGAGGCCTACCGGGACTACCTCGTCCGCGCGCTCACGGGCGGTACCCGTCTGATCTTCAACGAACTGCTCGAAGTCGAACTCGCCGAAGCGTGCCTCGGGATCGCAGGACGCGAGCACCATACGACCTCCAGCGCGCACATGGCTGCCCGCAACGGGTACCTCCGAACCGTAATCAGCGGATGGGAACAGATCCTCGACGAAGCCGACTACATCCGGCTCCCGATCCGCGAGACCCACCCCGAGCAAGGGTGGCAGCACGCATTCGCGCTGGCCCTCGACATCGTCGCAGCACACAATCTCCGAATGGCCGACGCTGTCCACGCTGCCACCGCGGCCATCCTGTCCGCGCCACTCCTCACCGATGACGCCGACTTCGCCAGAGTCCCAGCAGGGCTCCTGACCATCATCACCCAGGCCGATCGAGCCGACGCCATGCGGGCAAGTCGCTGAATCCCGACGGCCAAATGATCGGCGCGTCCGAGAGGCACAAACCAGCTGACTCCTAGTCGACCACCGTCCTAGGGTGCCCCTATGACGCTGGCGATCTCCGCCGCAATCTCGTCAATCGTGGAGTCGGCGGTCCGTCTCGCGACCTTGTCGGCGAGAGACGGGCTGTAGCGGACTACCTCGTCCTTCGTCACGCGGTGCCAGAGGGGCAGAATCAGCTGCCGGCCCTCCTCGGCGAGTTCGCGGGTCACCAGTCCATCGAGTTCGTAGTTCGCCCAGCCCTTCTTGAAGAAAGAGTCTGAAAGGACCACGACCCCAAAGCGGCTGTTCGCGAGCCCCCCGTCGATGCTCCGTCTGAGACTGGAGCCGATACGAAGCTCGAACTCGTCGTACCAGACACGCAATCCGTGTGCCTGAAGCGCCGTCGCGAGCGGCCTCACAACGGAGTCCTTGTCCTCGGAGGCGTGCGAGACGAAGACGTCGTATTGCTTCGCGCTAGGGGCGTTCGGCGGGGACTCGTCGCCGCCCGAGTAGAGCGCGGCGTCCTGAGCGATTGTGCTGAGATCGACGTTGAAGGGCCTGGCTGGCGCCATCGCCCGCACCGGCGTGATCGGCGTCACAGAAAAGCGCGCTGCGTCCCGGAGTCCCCAAGAGTGGGCCACGATGTACCAATGGCCTCCTCTCGGAATCACGAAATCGTGTGGACTTCGGCTCATCAAGCCACCACCGCCGTAGTGGCTGAAATCGCGCCCCCGCTTGAACGCCGAGAACCCAGACGAGTCAACCATGAAAACGTTGGCACCGCGGGACAGCTCGACCCGCCAGACATCTCCGGCCTTGCAAGTCCCGAGGTCGAACTGATGGAACGGAAGTCGGCTGGCCATAAGGACAGTTTTCCAAGCGGTACGGACATCGACCCACGCCGGTCGTCGAGGCGTTGCCTTCTGGCGATTTTGGATCAAGCGCCAGTCGACCCAGGTACCGGTGAAGCATCTCTGAAACGCATCCCGGCACGTTGACCAAGAACCGTCCACTTCGCGTCCCCTCCGGTCAGTGCCCTACGAGTTCGAGCGCAATGGGCCGCGAGCCGTCGCCCGACATGGCGGACGGGCGCATTCTCTGGCGCATTCCCGGTCTGCTCGCGGGAATAATGGCCCATTTGCAGGGATTATCCGATTTGCCGCGGGGGTCTGCAAAACCGTTATTCGTGGGTTCAAATCCCACCGTCGCCTTCCCTCACAGCAAGCCATTTCATCGCGTTGAGCAGGACTTTCTTTCTGCGGCGCTTCAGGCCGGTCGTCCGCCCAAGTCCGCTGGAATGGGCCAGAACCGGGCTACGACTGGCCCATTTTCTGGCCCATTGACGGGCCGGGACCGCGCACGGGGTCGCCTCGATTGTGACGGCGGGTTGCAACGGGTGGCCGGATGGGTAAGCCTCACCTGAGTCGTCACGAGCGCGGGGAGGGGCGGGTTGCCGTTCACGTTGATCGAAGGGACGTTCCATCTCGTCGGCCAGACCGCGAGCGGGAACCCGAGCGGCTTCGAGCCCGATGGCGACTCGATGCAGTTCAAACCAAAGACGCCAGCGCTGCTTGACCGGTTGGATCGGGTCGGGGCTGGGGTTCGGTTGACGGCGATCGGCTCCACCCAGTTGCGGTTTGAAGGGATCGACGCGCTTGAGTTGCACTTTGATGGCACCCACCAGCCGCGGCCGTTGGCTGACGAGGCTCGGGATTTCCTGACCGGTCGGCTCGGGATGAACCCGGTGCCCTACTCGCCGCCGGAGCTTGTCCGGGTCAAGCCGCCGGTCCCGGCGGGGAAGGACCGGATCCCGGGGTTTATCTTGTCGCGGTCGCTTGAGGTTCACGGCCGGCCGGTGTCGTTTGCGTTCGCGGGCGCCCCGGTCGCACCGAACGGGACGTCGATGAATCTGGACGCGAGGCTCCTTCGGGCCAGCCTGAACTACAAGTCGATCGCGGCGGGCCAGGCTTATCCGCTGTTCTATGACACGCTTTTCCCGGACCTTCGAGTGGTGTTGTCCCGGGCTGCGGTCCGGGCCCGGGTTGCGAGGAAGGGTCTTTGGGGCAGTGACCTCTCCCAAAGCGGCACGATGGCGCCGAACCGGGCGATGCTCGAGACGACCGGGGTGATCTTTCCGAAGCTCTTCCGACGTCTTGCGACCTACCTCAAGGACCACCCGGAGGGCATCGCTGGATTCTTGGCGTGGCTTGCCGCGACAAAGGAACAGGTCCTGCGCCTTGATACGAACGGGTTCACGCACTTCGACAACGTCCTTGCGATCGCCCGTGGGAAGATTCACCTGACCATCGAACCCGAGCTGCTTGTGTTCGTCAGCGCCAAGTCATCGGCTCTGTCCGTCGCGCCGTGGACCCGCCTCTAGACAGACGATGAGCCAAACAGGCTCGGGCAGAAGGTGAAGGGCCCGCCATGTCGAGACCGGTGGGACAGCGAGCCTAGAGAGCAAAGCCCGATCGGTCGGCCAGAGCATCCGCCTTGTAAGCGGCAGGTCTCGGGTTCGAATCCCGATTCCGGCTTCTAGGAAATGCCTGCAAAAACGGAACTTGTTGGGCACGGGTGAGCGAAGTGGAAGTTGCCGCAAAATGCGTCTGAGTACCTATGAATGCGGTGCGGGGACGACTCAGACGGTGCGGGAGACGGTGCGGGAGATCCGTCGCGCGGTGGCTCGGCCGCCCTTGCCGTCTCCTGGCGGCAACCGGCGGGAGTAGGTTGGCGAGCGTATGCCCCTCGGAGAACAGCATCGCGCACCCGCCGCCGATTCTTCCGGTTCGTCGACCCGGTCGGTGCCAGCGCTTCGCCCGACGCCCCAGACTGAGCACTACCCACAGGAGCTGCTCGATGCGGCACTCGCTCGGATGCCTGAACACGCCCTGTGGCTCTTGTTGTCGATCGACCACTACGGCTGGCGAGCCCATGCGGACTTGGCGCACGCACTATCGCTGGACCCGCCGGAGGTCGGCGGGGACCTCGGGCGGCATCTCCGTGAGCATCGGCACATGGCGATGGTGGAGGAGCTTTACCTCGCGTTGGACCAGCTATGGCGGTTGGTGGCGGCCATCCAAGCTCATCGAAATGGTGAGGATCTGCTGCGCGCCTACTGCCAGCAAGACAAGAACACAGAAGCTCGCTTCAAGGCGCTACGGCACCTATCCGAAGGCGACTGGCGAGCTCTTCTTGCAGTCCCAAGCGACGCCGAAATTCGCGTGAAACTCGAGGCCCAGGGAGCAGACGAGTCCGAGGTCCGGAGGGCCATCGCGGCGGCAGCTGAGGTCATCCAGCTCGGACCGATCAACGCTGCAGAGATCCATGACCTCTTCCGTCAGCCGGGTTCCAGCATTGCGGGCCAGCAGGGTCACAGCGTGCGGACTGTCAACAACCGATACCGGCACGGAACGAGGGTGCTCTACGAAGATTGCTCGCCGACCACGACAGGGTGGACCGCGGCCAACCCGCACGACGGTCACGGCCCGGTAACCGCTCTCGGCGACCTCGACGCAACGGCGATGGAAGACGTCGTCAATGTCCTCATCGCACCCCCTGACGACGCTGGGCGCGCCCAAGTCGGCTCGGTCGCCTTTGGTTCGCCCTACGGAGAGAAGCTCGTTGAGGCCATCGGCACCGTCGCCACCGTCGTCAAACGCCTCGTTACCTCGTTCCTCCGCTCGGAAATGATGGGCGGACTGCCCACCTTGGCATCGATTGACGACTACTCATGGTCCCCGCCTACCGCCCCGCAGAACGCGCACTGAACACCGCGAGCGCTCGCACTCGGCGAGGTTGCACGTGTCCCCAGAGTCCTTGGCGGAGACAGCAGCACAGAGACGGGCCACTCCGTCCGCCAGCCGCCAGTGTGTTGGGACGCAGTGGTCACCAAAACCGTTATTCGTGGGTTCAAATCCCACCGTCGCCTTCCCTCACAGCAAGCCATTTAATGGTGATGAGCAGGGATTTCTTCGCTGATACGAGTGGGTCCGTTGTCCGCTCAAGTCCGCTGGAATACGCTGGATTCCGGACCTCACTGGCGCATTTCTGGCGCTTTTACGACGGGGCGCCAACCCTCCCAGCGTAATTCTCAGCAGTTCGGCAAGCCCACGACGTAGTCAGGCGTCCCCGCGGACGCCAGAGCAAACCCCAGACCTTCCCCAGGGAGCGTGCAAGCCCGCGCGGGTCAGCTCCGGGAGGCGCCTGGCAGGGTGCGAGTCAGTAGCGAGGCTGTACTACGACCAAGGATATGCGAGTTCGAAGACCTCTGCACGCGGATCCCTTTGGAATGTGCTCAGGGTCAGCTTGCGCCGATGGGGTCCCCATGGCTTGTGCTCGGTGGCGAGATCGCGGACGACCGACCATGGGGCTCGCCAGGCTCCGGCAACGGTGAAGTCGGACTTCAGCACTACTCCGACGAGAAGATCGAAGCCGGGATTGCTCTCGTCGAGGCCTCCAATCGCACCGAAGTGCGCCGGCCACCGGTCCTCGGTGCAGCGACGTCCCTTCACCTGAATCCGTTTGCCGTCCTGGGTTTCTAGGTCGTAACTCGTGCTCGACGCCCTCGCGAGCTGGACACCGTAGTGGTGCGCGACGAGAAACTCGCAGAAGTCTCCAACCGGATTGTTGTACGAGCGGATCACCTTCTTCGCCTTTAGGGCCCTCATGACCTCATCCCAGAGCAGAAGAAGGTCGCCAGGCCCGAGGCCATCGATCACGATCCCTGAGTCGGATTGTGCCTCGCGCATCGACGGAAGCTTACCTCGCCGTCGCCCAGCCAACGCTTGGGGCAAGGGGGGACCGGCGGGATTTCTTGACCGGCTTTGCTGCCGTGGTGCGACGCACCCTCTCACGGGTCCGCCGTAGAGAGGTCAAGAAGTAGCCCGTTTTAGATCTGGGAGTACGTTGATGCCGCCCCGAACGTTTGGGGAGTATCGGGGGAAACGTGGGTAGCCGGAGATCTGTGGCGCGGGAAGACGGTCCGCCTGGCGTTAGGCTCGGTCGGGGACGACCCATTGCGACGTGAGGGTGGCGGTGGTTTTGCCTTGGTTGAGGCATCGCGCCGGACAAGATCGGGACCGCGGGACCTCGCGCGACAACACCGTGCTCGGAGACGCGAGATTCATCGCGTCCAGGATCTGGGTCGAGGACGCGGTTGCCGGTCGTGCCAGACAGTCTTCGATCAACCGGTAGGCAAGTAGGACCCCGCCGAGGAGGGAGACGAACGAGACCGTCGGGATCTCCAGCATCGGTTGGGGATCGTCCTTCGGGTGGAGGCAGCCCGCGCAGGGTGTCCCATGAGGGTGACTGGATGCCATCGCGAAGAGGTGGCTCGTTGCGCCAACGCCGACCCATCCGGGGGCGCGATCTTGAACGAACCAGCGCGCGGGGATTTCGTCGACTCCGACGCATACGCGTGCGGAGAGTCCGCCGATGCTCCCCATCGTCTCGTCGCAGACTCGGACAGGGACGCCCACAATCTCCAGGCCGTCTCGCGCGTAGTCGACGAGCGGGGCTGCCTTGGCGTGGCCGACGAGCGGACGACTGATCAGCGCGTACCTGTTGAGATTGCTGACGGCGTACCGGTCGTCGTCCATGATCCGGAGGCGCCCAGCCAATCCATCCAGACGAAAGAGAACCGCGAGCGCGCTGTGGGTGATCGCGCCGGCGCTTACGAAGTCCACGTCGCCCAGGTCGAGGTCTGGTGTGAGGGGAAGGGGGGGCACGTTTAGCCGCGACGGGCGAGTCTGCAGTCGGAGGTTTGAGGGCGTTGGATGATGCGCGGCGAGTTGGCGAAGCGCTCCTCGAAACACTTCGGCTGAGGCGAGCGCGGCGGCGAAGAGGCCACCGAACGGAAGCTCGCCGGTCCAGCTCCCGCGCGCACGGTCAAGGTCGAGGCGCGATCCCCAGCTGTCGCCCGAGACAACGAAATCGTGTTCGGCGGTCCTCGCGCCAAAGGCAAAGGAACAATCGACCTGCGCGAGTCGACTGGGAGGGATAATCAGCTCGCGACCATGGTGAAGCAGTGATTCCGCGAGGTCTCCTGACTGGAGGGGAGGCTGGTTGCCGTCAATGATCCCGGGTGGGACATCGAGGCGGATATTGGCTCCAAGCTGGGCGGCCGCAATGAACGTGGCGACGAGGGCTGTGCGCCCGGCGGCCGTGGCGAGCGCGGTCTCGTCCGCCGAAATCGAGACGCGATAGCCGGCCAAGACCGCGACGATCTCCTCCAAACTGGCACACGGGAAGTAGTCGGTCTGGACGAGCAACGCGGTCCGGGCGAGTGCTTCTAATTCCGTGGCCACGAGACCGCCCTTTCAGGATCGAGCTGTGTCCAGCTTCCGTCGGCTTCGAGCCTCCCAAGGAAGCACTCCGAGGGGTCGAATTCCGTCAATGCGAAATTTGGCACCACGAGCGAGAGCAAGCCGACCCGCGGAAGGACGGGGAACTGGTCGTCGGTTCGGCTGTGGAAAGCGGCTCCCGGATGAGTGTGAACTTGCGCGACGATTCGCAGGTCCTCGGTCGCCAAGCGTCGCCAGAGACCGTTGAGCGCGCGCCCGTCGATCTCGCAGCTCCCGTGGGTCGCGGCGTGCGGCAGGTGCGCCACTTCGACGACCTGCTCGCATCCATCACACGCCGCCAGCCAGAACAGCATGCACTCGCGGCTTCCCTCGCCGCACAAGCGGAGCGTGGTGAGCGACTGCTCAAGCAGCCGCTCACCGACAATCAGATGCACCTCAGCCCGCTCGAACTGCGGAAGGGCGAAGGACCAGGCAGTCGTTCGGCCGCACCCCGGCATCGTGGAGAGTGTGGGCGTCTTGAAGTTCCTGATCCTGCTCGTCGAATAGGCCGAGCAGATGGGGGTTGGTCGCAATCCCAAACGCGTGGATCGCCTCGTTACGGAGGTCTGCCACGGTGATCTGGGGGCGATAGGCAAACCGCCGAAGCTCGCCGCCGAAGTTGACGGCGACCTTGGTTGCGCGCTGCGTGGTGGCCTCATCGGCCTTGGTGGTCGTATCCATTGATAGATTCCTTTTCCTTGGACTTCCGTCGCTTTTCTAGGGCTCGCGGTTGTCCGGGGTTCAGGTGCGGGGCCTATTGGCCCCGCACCTCCAGTCGAACGACCTAGCGGCCGATCTCCGTGAAGTATACACTGGTCTGGTTCAGACTTCTTCCGACGATGACTGACCGTCTGGGTAAAGGAAACCTCGTCTCTGTCCGATGGAGATAACGTTCACGGACTCTCGACTGCAAGACCGCTGCGAGTCGCAAGCCGCTCTGCTCAAGGCCTACGGCCGGGACGGGGCGCGAAAGGTGATGGCTCGGCTGGCGGATCTTCGCGCGGCCGAAACGTTGGAAGAGATGCGGCAACTAGCCGGCAAATGCCACGAACTCAAAGCTGACCGGCACGGGCAGCTCGCCATCAACCTCGACGGACCCCGACGACTCGTATTCACTCCAGAGGACAACGACCCTCCACTCAAGCCTGATGGCGGTCTCGATTGGTCCAGGGTGTCCGCCATCAGGATCATTGAGATCGTCGACTACCACTAGGAATACGCACCGCAGCAAGGAAAGGGGCATTCGTGACGTCAGCAGCTGGCAGAGCTTTCCAACCCGACTACGCGGTTGCGCCCGGGGAGACACTCCTCGAGATCCTCGATGACCGGGCGATCAGCCAGACCGAACTCGCGCGCCGTCTCGGCGTGTCACTCAAACACGTCAACGGGGTCGTCAAGGGAACCGCTCCAATCTCCGCCGACCTCGCGCTCGCCTTGGAAAAAGTGA
Source organism: Actinomycetes bacterium (assembly GCA_031376285.1). Classification (GTDB taxonomy): domain Bacteria; phylum Actinomycetota; class Thermoleophilia; order Miltoncostaeales; family Miltoncostaeaceae; genus JANMDN01. The sequence goes on along the minus strand of JANMDN010000074.1, from coordinate 18,364 downwards.
TCGGCTCCACGGCGGACTTTTGGCTCAAGAGGGAAGGGCAGTACCGGGCCGACCTTGCGCGAGGGGAGGAGGCCTTTTCGCTCGCATCTGACGATGCTGTCGCCTGGGCAGGGCGCTATCCCGTCCAGGAACTAAAGGCGAGAGGTTTCTTGGCGAAGGACGCAAAGGGCGCGGCACTGGTCCGCGGGGTACTTGGGTTTCTCGGAGTCGCGGCGCCCGAGCTGAGGGGAGTTCCGAGCGTCGCGTTTCGGAAGTCGATCAGATTCGAGAGTGACGAATGGGCCCTCGAAGCGTGGCTGCGTGCCGGCGAACTCGAGGCAGCCCAAATTCCCTGCAAGGACTACGACTCCAACCGCTTCCGCGCAGCCCTAGCGGAGGTCCGTCAGCTGACCGCGCGGCCCCGTGAGCAATGGCAACCGCGGGTCACGGAACTCTGCGCGGAAGCTGGCGTCGCGATGGTTATCGTGAACGCTTTCAAAGATGCCAAGGTCAACGGAGCCACCCGGTGGCTTTCGCCGCGGAAAGCCCTCCTGCAGCTCAGCCTTCGCGGCCGCTGGGAGGACATCTTCTGGTTCACGTTCTTTCATGAGGCTGGACACATTCTCCTCCACGAGAAGAAGCCGATCTTCATCGAGACAGACAAGGCGAAGGGCGAGTCGGGATCCGGGCAGGCCGACACCGAATGGCGCCGGCTGGAGGCAGACGCAGATGACTTCGCAGCCAGAACCCTGATTCCGCCGGAGCACGATGACGAACTGCGTCGGCTAACCCTGAACGAAATCCCCGAATTCGCCGCCCGACTTGGCATCGCACCGGCGATCATCCTCGGACGCCTTCAGCACGAGGGGAGGATTCCTTGGCACCAAGGCAACAAGCAGCTCAAGCGGCGATTCGAAGCTCCCGGAGCCAACTAAGCTGGAGTCCGTCGCCTTCGCCCGTCTTAGGCTCATCGGGCGTAGAAGTGGGCGCCCAGGAGGCTTTGCCACGCACCCTCGGCCCGCCGTCCAACTTTCGGCGACGGGCTTCAGGAATCGAACTCGTGTGAGTCGAACTTCAGCTGCGCGGCGTTCTCCGTGACGTCTCGAATCGTCTTCTCCGCGAAGCCCTCGGGGGTGGTCGCTCTGGCTTCTAGCGTGATCTCTATCGTCGCGCCAGGCGCAACCGCAATGTGGTGGAGGACTTCGTTCCAGGCGTCGTTCAGCGCCTTGATCGGACGTTCGGGATCGATCCGCACGGACGCATAGAACTTCGTTGGTGGACCAGGCGAATCCGGCGCCTCTCCACGTCCGTCGCGGTCGCCATGTTCCGCTGGCGAATCCCCAGGGCCATCCTGGATGACGTCAGGCGGCTGTGCGTGCATTGCTGTGTCAGGGTGAACGATCAGTGTCTGCCCCGTCACGACTCCGGCCAGCTCGCCGAACTTGAGGCCGAGATAGCGGCCGGTTGCAGGGTCGATTCCGTCCGCGATGGCGAAGGCATCCTCGCGCCAATTGAGGAGGCCAGGTCCAGCCTCTACAGCCTCTTCCAGCACGTTCCGATCCTGGAGGCGGGGAAGGTAGACATACTGCGCGAACGCCTGCCACAGCTCATCAACGCTCACATGCCCGTCCGACCACAGCGGACCAAGGGGACCATCCAACGCCATTGCCCGAAGGACTGACGGGGCGTATCTCGTCCGGAGGGCCTCATCGTTCACGACCTTACGGCTGGCCCGTTCAGCGAGCGTTCCGTCTCCGTTCGCCGTCGATGGCTTTGGCCAGGTGATCGGCCCGTTCGGATCGGGCTGGTCGGGCGCGATCACGACGCTGTAGGTCTCGTTGAGTCGGAGGCCGACTGTTTGATCGGCACCCTTTAGGCGCTCGGCGGCCTGGCGCGCCTGCGATGGGTCGAGATTCAGCTCGTCTCGGCGTTCGTTGATCTCTCTCCATGCGTGGTGGTCGGCGACGGCACGTTCAAGGTCCTCAAGTCGCCGTTGGTCGGCCGCCAGAAAGATGAGCATGTTCCGGAAGATGCGTTGGCTGCTACCGCGGCGGTCGAGGATCTCACGGGCAGCGGCGAGGGCGGGTGACTCCTCGGAACCTGGTGTGTGGGCGCTCGACGGCGGGAGGATTACAAGCCGGGCGACTGGATCGTCGGGCACATCGGCGCTCGTCGGCGGCGCGGGGTGTACTGCCCTGAACTCTCCGCGTCCGCTCTGCATCTGGATTCGTCGGATGATCTCGGCCTGCAACTCGTCCCGTCGTGAGGCGAGAAGTCGCTCCGCCTCCTCCTGCGCCCGCCGGTTCACATTCGGGTTGATGCCGAACCAGTAGCGGCCGGTCTCCGCGTGGAGGTAGGTCGCACGCTCGGCGAGTCGCCCAAGGGCGCTCTCGAATCGCGTCGCCCGTTCTCCCGGAAGCACGCAGGCGAGCTTGACCCTGCTCACCTCGACGCCCCGGTTCGCGCTTGAGAGCGTCGGCGCCGACGCTAGGAATACCGCCCTGGCCGCTCGGCGGGTCGCGGAATACCGTCCGTACTGGGCCGCATTGTCCCGGTCGATCCGAACCGGCCAGGAGTTGACTCCGTCGATGTCGGCTTCGATGACCGGCGCCCACGCCTGGGAGTCGTCGAGGTAGCGGGTCAGCTCATTGGCAATTCGCTGGTCATCGAGCGGCAGGCTTGCCGGCAGGATGACCGCCGATCGGTCGCCCCCCTCCCAAAGCGCGTGAACGACCGCTGCCATCAGGCGCAGGACTCCGCGCGTCCGCTGGAAGCGCTCAAGCGTGCTCCAGTCAGTGTAGAGGCGGTCGAAGAGTTCCGGATGGATCGGGTAGCTGCTGATGATCCGCTGGCGGTATCCGGGCTCCGTTGCGTCAGCCGGATAGTCAGCACGATTCTTGACGTACATCTCAGCGAGCGCCGTGGCTGTGCGATCGCGCTCCACCATCTTGTCGGGCGGGACGGGTTCAAAGAGGCGACGACGCACGATCTCGAAACCCTCTTCAGCCGATGCCGGTCGCCAGGAGAACTCCGTGCGGCCGATGACCTGTCGCAGCCTCCGCAGCGCTTCGCGCCCACCGACGCCCCCGACCTCAAGCGCCGATCCTTCGTCGTCGGACTTCTCGGACGACGCTGGAATGCTAACGACGACCAACGCTCCAGGCGCAGCCTTGGCTGCCTCCGTGAGCGTCTGGGCAAACGTGAAGTGGGTATCGAACGAGCCGCCGGACGGCAGGTCGTCGCGGTTGTAGAGCTGCCGCACGTAGGCGACCCACTCATCGACGAGCACCAGGCAGGGTCCGACCAACTTGAAGACCTGGGTAAGGCCCTCTCCTGGACTCGTACGGGTCTCATCAGCCTGCTGGACAAGCCTGTAGGCCTCAGGGCCGCCGAGCTGCCAGGCGATCTCACCCCAGAGGGTGTGGACCTGAGTCCCGTCGGGCTTGACGTGGATCTCACCCGGAGATATGTCGGTGCCAACAATCACCGCCCGCTTCACCGATGGGAGGTCCTCAAGCTCCTTCTCGCGGACAAGGCGCTGAACTTCTTCGGGGAACTCCGACAGAGGCGTGCCCGACAAGAGGTGATAGAGGGCGAGAAGCGAATGGGTCTTGCCGCCACCGAAGTTCGTCTGGAGGTCAACCAGGGGCACACCACCTGCACCCGAGACACGCTGGAGGGCCCGTGAAAGCAACTCCTGGAGACCCTCAGTGAGGTAAGTGCGAGCGAAGAACTGAACGGGGTCCGTGTACTCGTCAGAGCCCTCGCCACGATGGACTTGCGCGAGGTCCGCAGCAAACTCGGCCTGCTGATATCGGCCGCTGGCAACATCGGGGTGCGGTGTCACGACGTCACGCCACGAAGTCAGGCCACCTCCTTCAGCGACAGCAAGCGTCGCCGTCCGCTGCCGAGGGGTCCGCTGATCATCCAGCCGCAGACGGAGCACCTCAGCTCGGGAACGCGCAACCTCTGCAGCTTGATCTCCCGCAGAGACCGCGCGAAGGATACGCTCGACGCCGCCAAGCGCGCGGTCAGCGTCATCCAGTGAAAACGGATTGTTGTGGGCCCACGCGTTGCGCGTGTCTAGTAGTTCGTGAACGACGTTGCGCTCGGCCCGCCCGAGTGTCTCCCTGAAGACATCGTTCCACGCTCCGCGCATGACGTCGAGGAGAAACTTTGGGTCCTCCTTGGACACGGGACCCGGCGCGCGTTTGCCCTCCCCCTCGAACCACGCCTCCCTGGCTCCCGACCGTTCGGTCATCTCGCGTTCGACGAACGGCCCGAGCCCCTCGGCAAGAAGCTCGAAGGCTCGACCCACCCGCTCTCGGTTTGACGGTGGCATCTCCTAGACCCCCACGTCCATTGCTTGCTGCCTCTCGGCGACGGGCCCCGCAGCCGCGAGTATCGCTAGATCGGGCCAGGCCGTCACCAGCGCGTTGTAGGCGCGCGCGAGCTGGGTGAGTTTCTTCTCTTCGCATATCCTGAATAGTCGGTACGCAAGGTCGCGCGCGGCGGCGGCGTTCCCACCGAGGAGCGCAAATAAGGCCGCCGCTGCCGGTTCACCCCCGTCGCCCGACAACTTCCGGATCAGGTGGTGTGTCGCCTCCCAGATGGTGAAACGATCATCCGTTTCCGGATCCCAGTCATCGTCAAGATCGTCGATGCCCAGGAGTCGGATCTTCCCGGCCCGCGATGCCACGATGCCAGCGCGCTCTAGGCCAGTCACCGAAGTGTTTCGTGCCTTTGAAAGCGTCTCCGCCTCCCCGAAGTCGCCTTCCACGAGCCCGTGCTGCGCGAACCATGTCACCGCCCACCGCGTGTCCGGGTCAAAAGTCCCTTCGTGCTCGGCCAACACTTCATCCAGCACCTGATTGATTAACTCAAGCGCCGGGCGCACTCGCATAGCCTCCCCTGAGGACTCGACAACCTTCGAAAACCGCGAGAACACAGCCATGCCCGGACCTATAGAGGCCTGAGCCAGATCGACTGGCGCGATACTGCCCTTCTGAAGGTCGCGTAGGGCGGCAGGAAGCTCAGCCTTCAGCGCGCGCAGAAAGCCTTGGCGATCAGTCATCCCCGCACCTGCCCTTCGCGGGCGGCAGACGAGGACAATCGATGATGCAAGGGCGTTCGTCCCCACGCCGAGCGCGCGGTTGTCGCCTTCTGTTCGGAGTGGCCAAGTACCTGTGATGGCGAGCCCTGAGTTTAGAAGTCCCTCTAGCATCGTCTCCCAGCCCGTTGACGTCGCGGCGTTTTCGTTGCCCACACGCTCAGTCTGTTTGAAGGCGTAGAAGATTGTCATCGGCACGTCATTGGTGAGTATCCGGGCGAGGCACGCGAAGGCGTCGCCGAAACCCTTCTCGAATTCTGACTGCGCAACACGCCTATCGCCGCCGTGCCTGTAAGGGGTCGCGATCAGTTCGGTCGCCTTTGGAGTTAGGAGCGTCGAGAATAGGTCGCCGTATTGGCCACCCAGCGAGCGACGGAGCCATACATAGAAGAAGTCGGAAAGGTCCGCGTAGCCGATGTTGTCGTAGTAAGGCGGGTCGGTGCAGACGGCGATGGGGCCTCCGGGGACGGAACGGATTGGTTGCCGCGCGTCGGCGCTTCCCACGTTCGCGGGCTCGGCCAGGGGGACGTTCTCGATACAATCGGCTATGACGCGGCACGCTTGAATGAAACCCGCGCTGGACTTTTCAAAAGGATTGGCCTCAGCGAAGTCCCAGACCATTGGTATTGCCTGGCGTGCGAAGGTGGCCCGAATCGCAGCATCCTTCTCGCGCCAGGTCGCAAGGGCGTTTCCGTAGTCCGCGTGGCGAGACACTGCGAACGACAGGTAGGTCGCTAGCGCGTCGGCGTACACGGGACTAGCACCGTCGGCCAGGGCGCGTTCGCGTGCATCTTGAACGAAGGTGGAGAGGGTGGTGAGCGTCAGAAGTTGCCGATTCGTAAAGAGGTCGGCGTGGCGCGTCATCCCGTAGTTCGGAGTCTTGAAGTCTCGGGGATTGCCTGGTAGCTCGGTCTCAGGCACGTCTTTCGGGCGCTCTACGTCGGCAGAGGCAGACTGATCGGGAGTGGGCGGAAGGTAGATACGTCCAGCGTTTCCCTCCGCGACGATAGCCATGAGTTGGGCCCCCATCCGGCCCGCGCGGCCCTCGGCACGGACATGGTCCAGAGGAGCAGGTCCATCGCACACGAGGCATCGGGCTCCGGTTCGCCCGACCGTGCCATCCGGCGGGCCCTCCGCCCCCAATCCGATCTTAAAGCTTACGACCTTGGAGCGAGTATCAACGACTGGCCGAACCCACGCCTCCTTGCCTCTCTTCTTGGCCAGCCAGAACGACCGCACGAGTGGCATCGCCGCTTTGCAGGCGGGGTTAGGGCAGGTGACGGTCCTGGTCCACAGCCAGGCGATCACGGGCGCCGAGGCCCCGTCCGGCAGCACTACACGAGGGTAGTGCTCGCCGAGGACTTGTTCAGCGCGATCGCGCATCCAGCTTCCGTAGTGCCGCACGTCTTCGGCAAGGCCCCGCGTGCCCGTCCAAGTGCCCTCTATCCGTCCACTTCGCGTTTCGGGGTTGATCGGAGGATTCCCGATGAAAGGTTGAGGAATCTCTGTGAGTGCCTTTGTTATGAGGACAGCAACGGGATTGAGGTCGCTTGCGATCACCGGAAGCCCGAGGCGCTGGGCTTCGAGGGGAATACTCCCACCGCCACAGAAAGGATCAAGGAGGGCCGGCGTCGCGCCTCCTGGAAAGGATGAGCGGACTTCAGCTTGCGCCGCCTCCAAGACGCGTTCGTTCGTTGTGCTTTCCCATTTGACCAGCTCCTCGATAATCCGGAACAGGCGCTGCCGTTCGCAGTCCTGCTCCTCCTCGCTTGGAAAACGCTCAGGCCTTGCCGACGGGTCGTCAACCAGTTGGGCAAACAGCACCGCTCGGCAAGCGGCGAGCGGCCGCTGCGCCCACCAGCGGTGCAGTGAAGTGGGGTATCCCTTGGGCGCCTTGCGCTTCTGAGCAGCTGCCTCGCGGTTGATCGCCTCAAGAGGGAGAGCGACCTCGATGAGCTTCTTGCGATATGTGGTGTCGCTCATGACGGGTCGTGTCCCTTTGCCCAGTAGGCGTCCCAGCTCAGGACGAATCGGGTCAGCTCGAAGCCGGTGTTGGCGCTCTCCGGGAACGGTTCGCGAAGGTAGCGAACCTTCTCACCGCCCTCGGGCGCGACCTCGACAATTGCGAGGGTGTAGTTCTCGCGGTTTTGGAGGGCGAAGAGCACCTCGTTGTTGGTGAGACTGAACTCGGGTGCCCCGGCGATGCGACCCTTGACCTCGATGAACGAGAGGGTGCCGTCGGGTGCTTCGGTTTGGATGTCGTAGCCAGGATTGTTGTGGGCCATCTCCATTGGCGTTCTGCCGAGGGCGCGCTCGGCGGCGAGGACTGCGTCGACGGCCCGGCGTTCGACTATCGTCGTGTCGCGGGCGTGCATGGGTGGCGTTGTGGCTGGGTTTAGCTGGTCGAGAAGCCCGGCTGGAACGATGAGGGCACCGCCGACGATGCGAGGTTCTTGCGGCTGGAGTGCCTCCTCCCTGTCGAGATCGGCCATGCGAGCACGGAGGCGGGCGGACAGGTCCTCGGCTGTGCGCCGGGCGCGGTCGGGGTTCATTTTCGGCTGCTTCCCGGCCGCGAGTTGGCGTTCGAGGACGCTGGTGCGTGCATCCCAGTGGTTGATTTCACGCGTAAGCCGGTCCCGGACAGCGGCTCGTGCCGTGGCGACGCGGCTCGTGACCCGGGTCCTTACTTCTGCGAGGTGATCGGGCACGGAGTGTTCGACGGCGTAGTCGACGCCGTACTGCTCAACGTCGCCCTGAAGCCAGTCGCCGCGCAGCACTTGTTGGAGCCTTGCAAGCTCTTCGGTTGACGCAGGTCGGGCGTCGAGGTACGGCGCTGGCCCTGCGAGGGCCACCTCGCGATCCGGAGTGATGCTGACGAACTCGAAACGACGCGATGCCGACAGCGGCCGGCCGAAACGGTCGGTTCTGGCGTCCTGGATCGACTGTTCGAGGTAAACGAGGAGCCGCGGCTGCGTGCCGGGGTCGCTCTCGTCAATGAGGACGGCCCCCTGGCGAAGCAGCGAACCGTAGCGCTCGATCGTCAAGTCGGTGACCGCATCGACAAGAGGGTGGCCGGGGCACAGCAGGTCGGCCGGTGGTCGGTCGTCCAGCCGGATCAGTTCTTTGTCGAAGGTGACACGCTCGTAGCGATCCACCACCGGGTGGCCGGAGCCGGCGACCCGATCGTGGTGGCGAACGTCGGCCGGGACGTGGCGGATCTCGAAGCGTCCGGTCTCGCGCTCGACGATCTTGCCGCCGAAGTGGGCGAAGGCGTGCAGGAAGAAGTTCCGCACAAAGCGCGGCTGAAGCCGTCGCGCTTTTGCTTCCTGCATCATCCGGCGAAGCTCCGCGATGTCGGCGGTAGCCATCACCTCGGAGGCCAGCGCGTGCTTGCCGATAAGTTCGGGGAGCCCTTCACCGACGCTGGCGTCGATGACTTGGTTCAACCGCGCGCGGACCTCCGGCTGGTTCCCGTACCGGATCGCCTGGATCAGAAGGTCCCTGAGCGGCGTTCCCTGGAAGGCACGGCCGAGAACGTCAAACACTTGGCCTTTGAGCGCCTTTCGTTGCTCTTCGAGCTTCTCGAAGAGCCGCTGGTAGACGGCACCCTCGCGTGTTTCGTCGGCGACGAGGTTCCACATATGGCAGACCTCGGTCTGCCCGATGCGGTGAACCCGACCGAACCGCTGCTCGATGCGCGTGGGGTTCCACGGGAGGTCGTAGTTGACGACCAGGTGGGCGCGTTGGAGGTTGATCCCCTCTCCGGCGGCATCGGTGGCGAGCAGGACGATGCACTCTGGGTCCTGCGTGAAGACCTCTTGGGATCGCTTTCGGTCTTCTCGGGGCATACCGCCGTGGATGACGGTGACGGCGTCCTGTCGACCGATCAGCGACGTCAGGCGCTCGCGCAGGTAGTTCAGCGTGTCGCGGTGTTCGGTGAAGACGAGGATCTTTCGACGGCGACCCGCACCGTCGCGCATCTCCGGGCGGTCCTGGAGTAGTGACGAGAACTCCTGCCACTTCTTGTCGGTGCCCGACAGTCGCACCTCGCGGGCGACCTTCTCCAAGCCCCTCAGTGCGGTGATCTCCGCGTCCAGCTCGGCGACACTCCGCGCTGCCGTCGCGGACTCGGCGAGGGTGTTCTGGACGGCCTCCTCCTCGTCGGAGGGCAGATCGTCGGCGTCGAGATCCTCAGGATCGGCATCGAACGCGAGGACGCTCGGGGAGGCCACGGCGATTCCGGCGAGTTCTCGGACCACGCCTGAACGTCTGGCGTCGACAAGCTCCTGCTCCAGGCGCTCGCGCCTCCGGGTCAGCGATCGGTAGATCGCCTCCGGGGAAGAAGCGAGCCGCCGTTGAAGAACCGTAAGGGCAAACCCGACGCGGTTGCCGCGCCGCCCATCGCCGTGGGCGCTGAGATCATCAGCGCGGTTCATCTGAAAGGTCACGTAGTCGGTGACCTGGTCGTAGAGATGCCGCTCCATCGGTGAGAGCTGGTAGGGCACGCTGTAGGCGATCCGCTCGGGAAAAAGCGGGGTCCCGTCGAAGCGGAGCAGCTTCTCCTTGATCATCCGCCTCATGAGATCGCTCGTGTCCACCTCATGCACGCCATCTCGGAAGCGCCCCTCAAACCGGTCCGGGTCAAGGAGGGCCATGAACAGCTGGAAATCCTCCTCCTTGCCCGAATGCGGGGTGGCGGTCATCAGGAGGAGATTCCGGGTCACGTCGCCGAGCGTCTGGCCGAGTTCGTACCGGCGCGTCCGTTTGATCTCGGTGCCGTAGTAGTGCGCGCTCATCCTGTGGGCCTCGTCGACGACGACCAGATCCCAATGCGAGGCGCCAAGGCGCGTGAGGAGTTCCTCGTTTCTTGACAGATGGTCGAGACGGGCGATCAGCAGGTCGTTGGTGGCGAAGGGGTCTCCACCGCGGCTTGCCTCGACGAGGTCGCGCGTGAGGATGTCGAAGTGCAGGCCGAACTTCTCGGCGAGTTCGTCCTGCCATTGCCCGACGAGGCCACCCGGGGCGACGATGAGGCAGCGGACGAGGTCGCCGCGAAGCTGGAGTTCTTTAATGAAGAGTCCCGCCATGATGGTCTTGCCGGCGCCGGGGTCGTCGGCAAGGAGGAACCGCAACGGTTGGCGCGGCAGCATCTCGCTGTAGACGGCTTGGAGCTGGTGCGGTAGTGGCTCAAGGAGGCTCAGGTGCACCGCGAGGAACGGGTCGAAGAGATGCGCCAGACGGATCCGCTGGGCCTCCGAGGCGAGACGGAAGAGATCGCCGGGCGCATCGAACGCCCACGCTCTGCCCGTCAGTTCAATCTGGAGATCGGCCTCTTGCTCGCGGGAGAGGACCGGGTGGTGAGCGTTGCCAGTAGCATCGCGGAAGCGGACAGTGAGGTGGTTCGGCGAGTTCCAACGGACGCTGTCAATGCGCACACTCTCCCCGGGCAAGATCCCGCGAACAACCACCCCTGGCGTGAGGTCTTCGAGCGCAGCGTCGGCGCAGGATCGTGGTGAGGGCTGGGTCGTCAACGTTCCGGGTGGTCGTGACCGAAGGGTCGGGAAAGGCTACGGGCTGACAAGCCTTGAGATCGCCGCTTGGGTTCCATCGAACCCCTGGCCAACGAGATCCATCCGGGTGGCGGCGTTCGCCCCCGCAACTCCGTAGTCGGCCTACCCGTCAGGGCGTGTGAATCAGGGGCGTTGTCGACTGGCCTCCTCCACCAGCGCGCAGAGGGTGGAGACGAGGCGCACGTCGTCGACGGTGCGTGCTCGGGCGTCGAGGAGTTGTGGCGAGCAGACGAGGTACGCCAAGCATCGGGCGCGGCTGATCGCGACGTTCAGGCGGTTGCGGCTGAAGAGGAACCCTGCGTCCCGTGGCATGTCGTCACCCGTCGAGGTTGCCATCGAGAAAAACACCACGGGGGCCTCTTGGCCCTGGAACTTGTCGACCGTCCCGATCTGGACGGCGTCGGGCAGTGCCTGGCGCAAGACGCGGACATGGGCGTTGTAGGGAGCAACGACCATGATGTCGCTTGCTTGTAGCGGGCGGCTCGTCCCACGGTGGTCCGTCACGTTCAGCCTGATCAGACGGTCGATCTCCAATCGGATCGTCTCGGCCTCCTCGCGCGATGCGGAGGCGTTGCCTTCGTGGCTGACAGGCAGGAAGCGGATACCGGTCCCGGCCCCGGTACCTTGCACTGCGCAGGTTGGGTCCGTCGCCAAACAGCCCTCGTAGATCTCATCTGAAATGAACCGGCAGATGTCTGGGTGCATTCGGCGGGTGACGTCGAGGAAGAGCCCATGGGTTGGGGCGATGGTTGCGTGGTCGTTGCCGAGCATGTGCTCGAGGACCGATGATCCTGTTCCAGGGGTGTGGGCTGCCTGGCTGACTTGGGGGAGTTGCTGCGGGTCGCCAAGCAGGATCATGTTGCGGGAGCTTGTTCCGGAGGCGAGGGCGTCGGCGAGGGACATCTGCCCGGCTTCGTCAATCACCAGGTAGTCCAGTGTCCCGTCGAACCGGGCGTCAGAGAAGAGCCATTGAGTTCCGGCGACGAGTTGCACGTCGCCGCCGAGGCAGGGAACGGTGTCTTTCTCGTTCTTGATCATGTCGCTGCCGAGATACGGGCTGTCGGCGTGGTCGGTGATCTTCCGGACACCCCGGAATGTCAAGTGGCGTTCCTCCGCCGCCTCGACGACCTCGGTGAGAACGTTGTTGATCGCCTTGTGGCTGGTGGCCAATAGCCCAACGCGGTTACCTCGCGCGATCAGGTCGACGATCATGCGCCCGCCCAGGTAGGTCTTTCCGGTGCCAGGCGGCCCTTGAACCACCAGGGTGCTGCGATCAAGAGCTGCCGCGATGGCGAGCTGCTGATCGAGGTCCATCGTCTGGATCACCGCCCTGAGTGCGGTCAACGAGGGACATTCGCGGCGGAGTAGGCGTTCCAGATGCGGGTACGCCCCGTCTCCTGCGAGAAGGGATGTTGCGAACCGCAGAACGGCCGCCCTTTGAGTGTCTGTTGAGAGCGGCTTTCCCCTGAGAAGCGCCGTTGGGAGCGCGTCGGTCCGTTCCTTCGCGCGCTCGATGGTCAAGATGCCACGCTCATCGTCGAGTTCCCCAATGGTCACCGACTGGTGTGGTTCGGCCCCATCCAAGGCACTCACGCCACCGGCGAACTTGTGCTCTTGAGCGGGGAAGGTCATCCGATGGGCGAGGCTCCTGCGAATCGGATGGGGCTCCTCACCGGTCGGGAGCAACCCCGCGAGCGCTTCCGGATTCGCGAGGCGTTCTGCGTCGCTCGCTTCGCGCCGCAAATGCCACTGCTGCCAATCGGGTCGTTGATCGCGCCGATGGAACTCAAGGAGTTCACTGGCGAGCCAGTCCGCTGTCCCAGGTGCGGCGCCGTCGCCGAGCGCCTGACGTACCCGGTCACGCTCAACTTGCGCGTCGCGTCTCTCATCCGTCGCTGGCTTGTCCTCAGCCGGCTCCCACCAAGGAGTTCCAGCGGGCCGCTGGGCGACGAGCCAGTCGCGAAGGACCAGCGTGGCCTGGCAGTCCTCTTCGTTGTATCTCGCGACTTCGTCGAGCCGGGTCTGGTTGTGGTCCAGGCGCCAGCGTTCGTAGGCGAGGACCGCGTCGGACCCGGATCCCACATCGGAGCTGCGGGTGAAACCCGCGAGCTTCTCCGTGACCTTCAGTCCGTAGCCAGGGGCACCGATGACGAGCGCTTGCCGCACAACGGCGTACAAGTCGACGAACACCTGACGGCGGAGCAGGTCGTCGACTTGTTCCTCGCGAGTGCTCGGTTGGGCCGCGAGGCGGCGAAAGGCCGAGGGCTCGGCTGGGCTGTAGTGGTAGACGTGCATTCCAGGGCGGGTCGCCAGGCGTGCGCTGATGAGATCGATGACCTCGGCGAAGGCGTCCTGCTCCTGGGCGGGGTCGTGCGCCCAGAACGCTCGGTAGCGCCACTGGTTCTCCTCCCGCACCAAGAGTCCGAACAGGAACCACAGTTCGCGGGCAGGGTCCCAAAACGGATCGCCTTCCAAGTCGAGGAAAACATCCCCGTCGTCGGGCGCTGGTAGACGTCCGAGACCTCGCCCCTCCTCCCGAGGTCGCGCCTCGAAGGGAAGCGACTGATCGCGTCGCGCCCTCTCCTGCAACCGGGCCTGCCAGCAAAGCTCCGCCAGGACCTCGTCCCGCATGCCCTTGACGGCGTCGGTTGGGTCGTGGTGGGCAAGGTCCCGGAGCGCCTGTACGCCGTTTTCTCGCAGTGCTTCGACGTGATCACGTCGGATTCTCGCAACCAGCGACAGGTGATCGCGCTCCGCCCACTCGGCTTCGCAGTGGGCGCGAAACCCGCAGACCGAGCAGTGCGAACATGGATAGGCCTCGGTCGGCACGGCCACCGTAGTTGCCTCGCGCAGCCTGGCCTGCGCGCGACGGACGTAAGCAGCTACCTCAGCGACGCGGATCGTCTCACGTCGCCCTGAGCCCAACTCTAGGTGCATCTCGACAGGGGCGACACCCTGAACCTGCTCGATCCACTGGCTGTACATCCCGAGCTGCAACACGTGATGGGGAAGCGCCTCGGTTCGAGCGAGCTTGGTGTCAACGGCCTCATAGCCCCAATCACCAAGCGCCGTGCCAACCGGAACGCGCTCTAAAAAGTCGGCCCGCCCGCGCCAACCCTCACGGGCAAATGTCGCCTGGCAGATAACCTCGGCGCCGTCGCGCATCGCCCGCTCCGTCGCCCCCGCAGCGGCCTGGAAGTCCCCCGCGACGAGCGTGATCTTGACAACCTCACGCCCCGCTTCGACGAGCCTGTGGAGGTACGCGCGTTCATGGGCGTCACCCTTCGCGGCGATCAACTCCTCGTACGGGCCGCCATGCCGGGGGCTTGGGCCGTGCCCCCGGGAATGCGCGACGCCAAGCGCGGTCGCGTGCGGGCATTCGAGGTGCACCCCCAGGTCGGTCGGCGCTAGCCAAAGCGTGCCGTCGTCGAGTCTCACAAGGTCAGCGGTTCGGTCTCGTGGTTCTCAGATCAAGATGCTTCGTCCGGGCGGCGACCGTCGTCGGCGGGTAACGGCCCTTGATTCCATCAATTACCCGCTCATCCTGGAGTTGCCGCAACACCGAGCCGCCGACGAACCGACTTACTGTGTGTGGTCCGTCTCGCTCGCCGCCGTTTTGGTGAATCACACAGTCACGCACCTCTTCAACCAATGCCTCGGGGATTCGCGCGACGACCGGCCGCGAGCTTGATTGCGGATTCGGTGGGCGCGTCGCCTGCCCAGACCGCGCACCCCGTTTTGGACGGAGGCCCTGCAGCGTGTAGCCGGGGTAGCGGTCGCCCACACCGTCGGCCTGCCGGCGCCGCGGGAGTTCGGCCTGAACCGCCCGCTTGATGAAGTCGCTGATGCTCGCCGGTCCGGGCTTGCCGGCTTGGGCGCGGTAGACGAGGAGGTCGATGATCTCCTCCACGTGGTCGGGGTCCAGGTAGGCCTTGAGGGCCGCGAGGCCTCGGTAGCGCTTCCTTGGGTTGTCGATGCGCTGCAGGTCGTCGCTCGGTCCCTCCGCGGGCGGGTCGGGGAGACGCCAGGGTGGTTGGCTCGGGACGTGCGCCCAGCCCTTTGGCAGCTCCGGTCGCGCCTTCGGCGCCGCGGTCGGCGGCACCGGGGTACCGACCCGAAACTCGGGGGGTGACTCCGGGCTTGGGTCGCCGATCCTGAACTCCGGCCTTCCGACCCGGAACTCGGATTTCCCGACGACGAACTCATCAGTCTGCGGCGTCGTCGTTTCCGGTTCTGGCGGTTTCGGTTCGCTGGGTTTGCGCTTGGCCATTTCCCGACTACCGTATAGGTGATACCCACGGAGCGCGAGCGGTTCGAAAAGAAAGCGATGGCCCGGCCCGAATAGAATCGAGGAGTGACCAACACGCTTGATCTCCCAAGATGGGCGACGGCATTCCTCCGAGAACTGCCCGCCACGCCCGAACGGGTCGCGGACGTCCTCGGCTTGGAGGACGAGGTTGCGGCCGCCGGACTCGATGACCTGACCGCAGGGAACTGGGCGGTACCCCTCACCGGTCGGGGTTCGCGAGTCTGGTACCCGATCGGCCCAGCGGTCGCCGCCGAGACAGATCTTCCGATCGCAGTCCGGATCCTGGCGCTGCTGCCAGCGACCACCAGGCAGCTTCGAGGGGATCTTCCCGACCTCAACGGTCGCCAGCTATCGAGTGCGTTGAATGATCAGCGCCGTGCCGGGCGGATCGAGCAAGCGGGCGAGGTCTGGCATTGGGTCGTCGCGGATGAGGACACCGCCGGGTAGCGCGCGCCGAGCTGGTCCGGCGTCCATCGACGTTCGCCCTTGGGTCTCGGTGCCCGGCCGCGGAGGGTCGTTGGGGGTTGGTTGTGGCATTGCTTCGGGACCCTGCCCGACGCCCTCCATCGGCCGTCAAGGCACCCGATCACCCGTTCCGGCTGACCGCCACCTGCGGTGGCTTCGGGGCCCGCCTTGACACCCGCCGGGCGCCGGGCTTTTTGGGTCTTCGCAAGCCCAACCACCCCCGCAAACGCCCCCACACGAGGGGGCCGGGGAATTCTTCGAGATCCAAGGGAGGATCCACATCATGAACACCGTCCAACTGATCGGCCGTCTCACCACCGACCCCAACGTCAAGCCCGCAGGCGACCGCACCGTTTGCGAGATGCGAATCGCGATCGACCGACCGAAAGGCAAGGGCGCGGACTTCATCGACGTCCACACCTGGGGCAAACTCGCAGAGACCTGCGGCAAGCACCTCACCAAAGGCCGCCTGATCGCCTGCGACGGCCGCCTACGCCACGAGGAATGGACAACCGATACCGGGAAACGCCACCGCGTCCTCGTCGTCGCAGACGAAATCCGGTTCCTCGACAAGCCCCCAGCCAAGACCGAGTAGACCCGGTAATTCGGGGAGGTTCCGCACCCTATGGCGGGGTGCGGAACCTGCCTTCAAGGACAGAAACACCGCGACATGGCTCGACACTCGACCCCTGGGGGGCCAACTGGCCCGGATCCCGTGGTACCTCAATAGAAGGCACTCATGCGACATCGGCCCCGGTGGGTTCGGCGTGTGGTGCTCTTTCCTGGACACGGACGTCGAAAGCACCCCGCATGCCTGCTGCTCGAACTCTCGCCCTGGCGGCCCTCACTGCCACCCTCGCGATCACCGCAACGGCGGCCGGTGCTCCGCCCGGCCTCACCTTGGTCGGCCCAGGTCTTTGGCGTGGTGGACCCAGCGGGTCGCCGGGATGGGCCGGCCCGAGTGTCGCGGCGAGTTTCTACGACGCGCAGACGATCAAGATCGACTGGGACAGCTGGACCGCCGCAGGTGGCTACCGGTGGTCCCTCGGCTTCGACACCTGCTCCGTGCCAGGGTCGCGGCTTGAATCGGTCGAGTGGGACTACTTCCGCGCCAGCTCATCGGTCAGCCCGTACTACGCATTCACCATCAACCACTCCGGCGCCGACCAAGGATTCACCTCGAACCTCCGCGACCTCGCCCAAGGCCACGTCTCCGCCCCGGCGGCGGGGTGCTTCGCGGAACTCCGCCTCAAGCAGGCCCTCGCTGCCGTGAACAATCGTGATCAGACGAACCTGCACACCTACCTCGTCGGATCCCCCGCGATGATCGTCCGCGACATCCAGGCCCCAACGATTGCCTGGCGCGCCGGGGCCGGCGGGCCGAACGGCCCGGCCGGCGACAACGGATGGATCCGCAACGGATCAAACGCCGTCCTCGCCGCCTGGTCCGCAGCGGACAACTTCGGGTCAGAAGGGATCGGCGAGCAGCGCGTCACCCTCGACGGCCAAACCACGTGGGCTGGGACTCCCGGTGCCGGGGACGGCCACGCCGTCTGGATCGACGTCGCCGGTACGCCGGATGGTCGTCACACGCTCGGCCTCGCGGCCGACGCACCCGGCCAGTCCACAGTCGACGGCGGGCAGGTCGCGTTCGCGGTCGACCGAGCCGCACCCTCAGCCTCAGTTGCCGCGTCCCAAACCGGTCCCGGGATCTTCAAGGTCAACGCGACGGCCACCGACGCCACGAGCGGCGTCGCCACCAGGCGCCTCGCTTGGGTCCCCGCCGCCGGAGCGCCCGTCGACCTCGCCGACGCCAGTCAGCCGGACTGGACAGGGCGCCTCACCGCGCTCGATCTCTCTGGGATGAACGGCACTACCGGACGCCTCCGGCTCACGGTCCGTGACGTCGCCGGGAACGAAACCACTACCCAGACCCCGGTCCTCACACCGGACTCCCAGCCACCGTCGGTAGCGGTCGCGTCCGTGCCGACCGGTGCGGCGCGGTGGAAGGGGGAGACCGGTTTACAGGTGTCGGTTCTCGACAACCGGGGCGCCGATGGCATCGGACGCCTTCAAGCATTCGTTTTCGTCGACCAGGCCGCCGCCGGCCAACCCGCTGCGGCGGGGACCTACGTGGTGACCCACGGCACGAACGAGGTCCGCCTCATCGTCCCCGCCGGAACGAGCGACGGGCGCCACCGCGTCCGCTTGATCGCTTGCGACCCGATTGTTCCGGGGCTCTGCACGACAAACGACACCGCGATCATCAACGTCGGCCCGCCACCGGCAACGGACACGCCAACAGGTCGGCCGGGCGCGGCCTCGGAGAATCAGGCCCAGGCCAGTGGCACACCCGGTCTGGCGCCGGGGGCGGTTGCGAAGTCGCGGGTGCGCTCGACCCTTCGCGTCATCGGCGCCCACTCCAGAGTCACGGGCAACAGCACGCTCGTGGAGGGCCGCGTCGGGCAACGCCTCCGGGCGATCACGGGTCGCCTCACTTCGCCCGCGGGGCCGGTTGAGCTGCGGGACCCCTCCGGGGCCCTCGCTGCGACCGCGACACCGGCAGCAAGCGGCGAGTGGCGCCTGACGCGGGTCAAGCTCGCTCGGCCGGGATCATGGACGCTCATGGTCAACCGGCAGCGGGTTGGGCGGATCACCGTCGTTCTCGCCCCAACGATCACTTGGCGTCGTTCGCTGCGTGGCAGGGTTCTTCGAATCGATGGGAGCCTTCTCCCGGCGATGTCTGGCAAACAAGTCGTGCTCGAATGGCGAAGCCCATCTGATGGTCAGTGGCGCCCTGTTGCGTTCGGGCGTACGAGCACTGCGGGGCGGTTCGGGCTGATCTACCGGTTCCAAAACCCGGGCATCGCGCGGGCTGTCCGGATGCGGGTAGCGGTGCCCGCTGAGCGCGGCGTGCCGCTCACCGCCACG
>JANMDN010000055.1:0-18433 GCA_031376285.1 Actinomycetes bacterium | reverse complement strand
GGGTTCCGATCAAGAGAGCCCAGAAGCCGCAGACCCGAGCGCTCGGCAGCACGGTATGCGCCCAAGAATGGAAGTCGCTCCACGTTCGGACCGCTCGTTGAACAATTCGCGCTGATGCACCGCGTCGCGACAGGCGAGGGGAGTCTCATCACCGCTCTCGCGCTGGCCTTGGCGAGTACCAGCCGACGACCGGCCGAACGATGACCCAACGACAACTGCGGGGAGGCTCGTTCGCCCGCCCCGTAGAGTTCTCGACGTGTTGATCGTTCGCCCGGTCGTGCTGATAGGAGTTTGCGCGCTCGGTGGCGTCGGGTCCGCAGGTGCCGCAGCGAGCCGAGTGATCGGTACCGGCACCCCGGGGAGCTGCACCTCGGCAGCCGTGGTGTCCGCCGCCGCACGAGGGGGCAACGTGACCTTCAACTGCGGACCAGCGCCAGTCACCATCCGAATGCGCCAGACCGCGAAGGTACGAAACACAAACCCCTCGCTCGTACTCGACGGCGGCGGCCTCGTAACGCTCAGCGGCGAAGGGAAGCGCCGCATCCTCTACCAGAACACCTGTGACCAAGCGCAAACCTGGACAACCAGCCACTGCGACAACCAGGCAACGCCGCGGCTCGTCGTCAAGAACCTCACCCTCAGTGGCGGCAACTCCACGGGACAGACCACCGACGGAGGCGGCGGAGGTGCGATCTTCGTGCGGGGAGGTCAGCTCACGATTCTGAACTCGCGCTTCGTCGGGAACCGTTGCGACCGAAGCGGGCCCGACCTCGGGGGCGCGGCAGTGCGGGTGCTCAACCAGTACCGCAACCTGCCGGTACGGGTCGCGGCAAGCACCTTCAGCGGTGGACGGTGCGCGAACGGCGGAGCGCTCAGCAGCGTCGGCGTGTCCTGGACGATCACGGGCAGCACCTTTCGCGACAACCGGGCCACCGGCCGCGGGGCAAACCCAGCGCGATCCGGCACACCCGGCGGCGGAAACGGTGGGGCGATCTGCCTGGATGGCAACCGCTACGTCCTGACGCTGCGCGACTCGATACTTGAGGACAACGTCGCGCCGGAGGGCGGAGGGGCCATTTTCTTCGTTAGCAACGACCGCACCGGGACGGCCACCCTTGCCGCGTCCACGCTGCGGCGTAACCGGAGTCTGGGCTTCGAGACCCCGGGACTTCCCGGCATCTTTTTCCTCGGCGCGCGTCCACCACAGATCATCCAGGGCACGACCCTCAACCGTTCGGGGCGACGCTGAGGCTCAGCTTCCTTGATGTTTGGCTATGGGCAAGGTTTTGTGAGAAGCGTCCTCGGGCCCAGCACGTCCGGCTAGCGTCGTCGCGTGCGCTCTTCTCGTCGGCTCCGCGCGATGCTCAGCCTCGCGGTGCTCACCTTCGCGACCGCCGCGTCCGCCGCACCGCAGCACGTGGTCTATGCGCCGGTTCCGGTGGCTGCGGAGCTCGGGTCGCTGCGGGGAGCACTCATCCAAGGACCCGCTGCCAGGTCGGCCAATTGGCCGATCAGCCGGCAGATGACCAAGGTGAAGGCCGTCGACCTTCGCGGGCGGAGCGCCCGCACCATGACGATCACCCTACGGCGGGCAATCCGCGCGCGGCCCGGGGCGGGGTTTGTCGGTGTCGACGAGCTTTCAAGCAGCTGGTCGGCGAAGTCGGCTGCGAACCTCGGGGTGGCGCTGAAGGCACTCGGGCCCGAGCGTGAACGAGTCGTGCTCTACGCGGCAGCGTCGACCGTGGGTGGCGTCGGCCGAGTTGATCCACGGCGTCCCCTCAGCCGCCGAAACGCCGCGCTCGTGCGCGCCGCGAGCCACGCCGGGGCGCTCTACCTCGAGACCTACTACGGCAGCCGCGAACCGATCGGCGCGACTGAGCTTGCCACCTGGCTGACACGGTGGCGCGCGCGCTGGCCCGGCCCAGACTCTCGGCTGCGGCTCATCCTTGGACCTTCCGCTTCGGGAGTGAGCCAGGGCCAAATCTGGATCCGGGCCAGGCGGAGCCGCGCGGGGCGCGCGCTCCTTCGAAACGGTGCGGGCATCTACGGCCTGCGAGACACGGGCCAGGCGCGAGAGTGGTTGAGCGGCTTGCGGGCGTTTCAGCGCGCCCCGTTTGACTCACCTCCGGGCGGTGAAGCACGCATCGCTGTCGGCGGTGGCCTCAAGCTGCGGCGCCATCCTCGCGGAGGCTTCGTGGTGAGCCTTTCGCGCCACGCCCGTGTTGTCATCCAACTCCTCCGGGTGGGCGCTGCCGACGGACGGGTCTTTCGCAAGTTGCAGGGCCCCTTCCCGGCAACGCGAGTGTCACTGCCGCGCGACACACGGCCCGGACGCTACGTCGCCCGAGCGATCGCGATCGGCGACGGCCTTCGCGACGAGGCCCGCGTGAGGATCAGCGTCGGGCGACCCTGAGGACACCGCTTCCAGCGGAGCGCGTTTGGGGCTCAGACGCCCCTCCATGATTCACTCGCCGCGTGGGGCATCCTTGCCCCTTGCAGTCAAGTCTTGTGTTCGACCTGCACCGAAGGTTCGGAGCCAGCCGCTGGATCGCGTGCCGAGGGCGGACTTCCCAATCCCCTGGTCTGGCGCAAGCGGGCGGCCTCCGAGGCAGGGCCGATGCCCTGCCTCGGAGAGCGCGCTCAGGCCTTCGGCTTCCCGTCGCAGTTGGGGTTGCCGTAGAGCTTCGTGCAGACCGCACCGCGGTTGTACTTCGATGCCACGAGGTGGCCGTTTCGGTTCGGGTGGAAGGGACCGCCCGCGTCACCGGCGAGCGTCGTGGCTAACAGCGGAGCGATGTAGCTGTCCTTGGCGCAGTACCCACGAGCGTGGAATTCGGTGGCAGGGATGTTGACCACCTGCGCGCCGATCGACGCAGCACCCTTTGCGACGTTCGCGTTCAAGACGCCGGACTGCTCCTGGAGCCACGCCCAAGTGGGTCGGCGCCAGACTGGCACAAACGACTCTCCGAACGGCTGCAACGTCGCCGTGTCGCAGGGCAGACCGTCGCTACCGCTCGCAAAGTCCGGATAGGTCGTGAAGAAGACCCGCTTCATATCCGTCATACCGAAGCCGCCATCTTGAGGCCGCTGCTTCGCGCGCAGGGCCGCTTGGAGCGGGGGGTACTTCGCGGGCAGCTGGTCCTGGAGGACCTTGACCACCTGACGAAGCGTCGTCTGGCCTCCGTCGACGTGCACGACCCGCGTCTGGCCGGTCAGGGCGTTCTTGGACGAGGAGGCTCCCTGGTCCTCACACCCGGGCGAGTCGAATGTGGCGCGGAACCCAGCAAAGACGCACGTCTCGAGCACCGGGCCGAAGCCGAGGTCGTTGACACCGATGCTAATGAGGGCCACATCGACGTCACGGTCGGTCTGCTTGCCGGCAGCGGACGCTCGCTGACGCACGAGCTTCCCCGCGATCGCGGGTATCTGCGGGTCAAGCTCGGGAGTTTCGGGTCGGACCCCCGCGTATCCGCGTTGGTAAAGGTGAGTGATGCTCGCGCCAGAGCACGACGCAAAGAGGAACGTGACGCTGCTGCGCTCGTCAGTGTCCTCGACGAACTTGGCGGTCTGGTACTGGTAGGACGCCGTGCCTCGGTTACACCGATTCACCTCGAACTCTGGGTTGCCCTCACCGGAGCCGTTCGAGTCGCCAATGCCCGCGATGAGCCAGTCCTTCACGATGACCTTCCGGTCCTTGAGGCGGTCCACGACGTCGCCGCCGCGCGTGTTTGTCGCCGTCACCTTGTAGGTGCCAAGCTCGGAGACCACCATCGACGAGGTGCAGCCGTCGGCTGGCTTGCGCAGCACCTTGGCGCCCTTCGGGGCCGTGACCGTCCAGCTCCAACGGTCGCCCTTGGGGCATTTCGCCAGGCGCGAACCTTTGCTCGAAAGCTGCAGGTCCACCTTCCACTGCCCCGGGTGGACGAAGTCGTATGGCAGGATCGCCGCGGCGCTCCATGAGCTTGGTTGATTCTGGATTCGAGGTGGCATCGTCCAGTCAATGTCGTCTGGGTCGCAGACCACGGGCGTTTTGGCTCCAGCGTTCTGGGTCTTTTGACGCGCACACGTCTCGAAGTCCACGCCTTTGACCTCGCTCGTGACGTTCACGGACTTGGATAGGGGCGAGAAGCGTCGGCCGTCCAGTGTGGGGGTGACCTTCCAGGTCCCCTTGTCGACCTCGATCGAGTAGCTACCGTTGGAAGCGGTGGTCGCATCTTTGGGACCGTCCGGCCCACCGGTCGCGCGAACGAGCACACCGCCGAGCCCACGCTTGGCGCAGCCTGTCCCCGAGCATTCGAGCTGGCGGACCGTACCCGAGATCTTCAGGTCGCTCGCGGCGCCCGTCGCCGTCCACGTTCCACTCTGGCCGCGGTTGCTGGTCCAGGTACCGGTGATCGTCTTCTTGTCTGGCGAGAGAGTCCCGACGAACGTGGCAACGTAGCCGGGGGAAAAGCCGTTGTAGGTCGTCACG
This sequence comes from Actinomycetes bacterium, assembly GCA_031376285.1. Lineage (GTDB taxonomy): Bacteria > Actinomycetota > Thermoleophilia > Miltoncostaeales > Miltoncostaeaceae > JANMDN01. The sequence continues at coordinate 13,962 of JANMDN010000055.1, read as the reverse complement.
ATCGTGACCGCGTCGCCGGCCACGCTACCGGTGATGGTGGAGAACACCTGCCCCCCAGGGAGCTGCCCTTCCCCGGCGAGCGAGCCCTTGCCGGACGTGATCACGAAGTTCTGGGCGGCGGCGCCCCCAGCACCGCAGCACGCCCAAGTACCGGTGAGGTCAGTGACCTCGGCGGCCCGCAGGTCGGCTGCGAACGTCGCGCTCGCGAGGAGCGCGAACAGGAGGACCAAGGGGCGCGCGATTCGTGTGCGTTGACCGAGAGTCCTGCGCAGCGCGCGGAACCATTGGCGGAGACCTGCGGGCGCCAGGGGCGTGTGATGCATGGTCGCTCCTTCGGGTTCGTCGTCGGTGTGGGGGTGGGTGGCGCGGGCCTGTCAGGAGGGAGGAACTGCGACTACTGCCCCTCGACGTAAATCCGCCCGCAGGGAAGTGGCGGGAGGTTGAACTTGCGGGAGTTGTCCTCCACGGCGTAGTAGCCCTGGAGAAGGCAGCCCACGTCGCGCGATTGGCGGTCGGCCGTGACCGAGCGGAACTCCGAGACCTGCTGCCACACCTGGTTGGTCTCCTTGATGAGCTGCAGCTGGGCGCTCGTCGCGTTCGCGATGGCACGGCTTGGATCCCAGCTTCCCCACACCTTCATGAGGCCGGCGCCGATCGCGGGATCTGAGCCGACCGGGACGCCGATACCGCTGTAGTAGAACTTCCACAGGATGTTGCCGTACTTCGATGGGTCGTCGGTACCGACGATTGCTCCGCCGGTCCACCGTCGTCCGCTCACCGAGTAGTCGAACCGAAACATCGCCGACGAGGAGTACGTGGGCAGCACCCCGTCGCGGACGACCTCGCGGATCTGGACGTTGCTGACGTCCGGACTGATCTGCGGGATGATGTTCGCGAGCGCGGTCGCGGCATTCATGTAGGGCCCTTGCAGGAACGACGCTGGGATCGGGCCTGGGGCCGACTCGGGGATGAACACGCTTGCGGAGTACCCGAGCAGGAACGCGCCGCGCTGCTGGTTGAACCCCTGAACGGCGCCGTTGCCGCCGTTGAACTGCCAGCCGGGTTCAGCGGGCACCAGCGCACTCGACCCGCCGTCCTGACTGTGAAATGGCTTCAGTGGAATGGTCGCGGTCGTCTGCCCGACGCCCTGCTGGGTTGCACGCAGGGCGACGCCGCCTCGCGCGGAGCGTCCGATCGCCCGGATCGCTTCGAGCTGGAGCGGGTTCGACACCTTCGAGCTGCTTGTGGTGACCAGGAGTCGCCCACTCCGACGTTCGACCACAAATGCCTCACGGCGGTCACCGTGGTCGATCTGGACGGCGTACTCGGCGGTGCCGCCGGCTCGGAAGACGACCTTGCCACCGATCTGGCTGATCAGCGCGTTTGCGTACTGATCAGCGCGGATCGGTGAGACCGACCGACTGAACGTCAGGGTCCGCCCGCGTGCCGTGAAGATGTAGATGCCGCCCCGAAAGCCCATGCGGTAGTGCGACGGCACCGTGATCGTGAGCTTCGTCGGCGCGTGTGTTCGGACGGCGAAGCCAGCAGGGGCCGACGCGGCCGGGTTTGCGACGACGAGGTAGGACGCCAGAAGAAGCGTCAAGGAACCAAACATCCGCCAGGGGCGGGGGACGGCGGGCGGACTCATTGCGGCTCCTTGGGGGTGATGTGTGGTGTCGGCGCCGCGTCGGCCGAACACTCGTCGGCGCGGATGAACTCGATGAGATCCTCGGGCGACTGAACTCGGGCTCGTTCTCCCGTCGCGATCGACTCGGCCTCGCCGGCGAGGCGCCCGGCGCGGAGCGCCGCCGGAGCGATACGGAGGATCACTGTTCGTCTCATGTGGCGATCATCCGTGGGGGGCGTCCCACGAACGTCCCACGGGGGCGAATGCCCTCAGCTCATGCTCGCAAAGGTGCGTCGCATCGCGGCGATGGCTGGGCTTGGATCGAGCGCGAGGTCGGCCAGCACGGCCTCGGCGCGCCGCAGCGCTGACTCGGCCGCCGCCCGCCGGCCCTGCGCGAGCAGCACACTGGCCAGGCGAACGAGGCGCGCGTCGTCCAATGGGTCCGCCTCTGACGCACGCTCGAGAATTCGGACCGCCTCGTCGAGGTCGCCGCGGCCTTCGGCGTCGGCGATCAGGAGATCAAACATCCCGAGGAGACGTCCACGGAGGCGTTCGCGGGGCGCCGCCGCCCACGTCTCGTAGGCCTCGTCGGGCAAAAGATCCCCGCCGTAGCCGCCGACCGCAGCCCGAGCCGCGGCCGCGCGCTCGTCTGCATCCTGGCTGGCGAGCGCACGGCGCGCCGCCTGCTCGAACACCACAGCGTCCACGTCCACCTCGGCCGCCAGCATCAACGATTCGCCGTCGCGCACGACGAGCTCGCCCGCAGCGGCGCGAAGCCGCGAGAGGGCATTTCGCAGCCGCTTGCGACCCGAGGTCGGCTCAACCTCCGGCCAGAGCGACTCGATGACCTCCTCCGTGAGCGCCCGGCCCCCGTGTGCGACGAGAAACTTGACGACGAGGTCCGGGCGCCCCGGGGGCAGGCTGACTTCGGCGCCACCTCGCGTGAGCGCGAATATTCCGAGCGCCCGGATCCGAGGTGTCAGGTTCTCGGGCTCGGGAGCATCGCCACCCGCGGCACGAACCAGGTCCAAGAGCCCCTCGGCGATGGCACGCTCACGGATGAGCGGCAGGTCGGGGTTACCGAGGGCGGCCGCGGCCGCGAACGCCCGCACGGCAAGATCGGCAGCATTCGGAGCGCCACGCCGACGCGCCGCGTGGGCCCGGAAGAGGTCGATGCGCCACTCCTCCCGGGGCGTGCGGCGGGTGTCGGCGGCGGCCGCGGCAAGGGCGCGCTCCGCCACCTCGGGGTCGCCGCAGCGGGCCTCGACGGCGCCCTCGGCGAGCGAGACGACGAAGGGCGATTCGCAGCGTCGGGCGACGGCCCGCGCAAGGTACTCACGTGCGGTGTCGGCCGCGCCCACGCGGGCGAGGATGTCGGCGGCATCGGCCAGGAAGATGACCCCGGTCTCCCTGGCGAACCACTCGCCGGAGTGCTGCTCGGCCTCGCGCAGGAGCGCCCCTGCGCGCGCCCGGTCGCCCGTTTGGGAGGCGGTGCGAGCGGCCTCCCAGGCGGCGTACGCGTGCGCGCGCGGAAGGCGCAGGTCAGAGGCCAGGCGCCGTGCCTCAGCGAGGGACGCGTCGGCCTCGTCGTAGCGGCCGGACTCGTTGAGCAACTCCGCCCGCAAGGTCAGGACGACCGCGCGTTGCCCGGATCTCGTGGAAAGCAGCTCCAGTGCCTCGTCAACTCGGGCGATCGCCTCGGCGTTTCGGCCGAGGGCCATCTCAACACCGATTGCGAGCAGTGTCCACGCCTGCACCGCCCACTCCCGGCGCCCAGCCGCCAGGGCCAGGCGGTGGGCCTCCTCAAGCACGGGGCGGGCGTCACCCGTGCGCACGCCATGACGAACAAGCGCCGTACCGAGCACCAGTGCGGCCCGAGCGCGCGTCGAGAGCTCCGTGGGGCCGGCGGCGTCGAGCAGTTCCCGCGCCATGCGCTCGGCGTCTGCGGCGTCGCCGTCGCGCACCACATCACGCGCACGCTCGGCGAGCACCGCGCGCCTCAGCACCTCGTCGCCCGCCTCACCCGCGATCGCCTCAGCCCGAGCGAGGGCCTCCGTGCGTCGCGCGATCAGGGAGCCGTTCTCGCACGCCCGAGCCAGATGCAGGAGCACCACGGGAGCGGCGCGCACCGCCTGCGCGGACAGTGCCGAAACCGCCGCGAGCACCTCCAGCTCGTCGAGGCGCTCAATCGCCTCGGGCGGCAGCTCGGCAAGCAGGCGCGCCGCGGCTTCGTCGGCGCCCGCCGCCAAGAGTCCGTCGATGGCTGCCCGCGGCTCGCCGGCGGCGAGCAGCAGCGGTGCCGCGCGCCGGGCCGCGGCTGGGTCCGCGGGAGCGGTCGCGGCGAGGAAGTCGGCGACCGGGCCCGGCAGCTCCCACCAGCCGGCCGGCCCGCGGGTGAGCGGCAGGCCCGCGACGCTCGCCCGGCCGAGGATGCCCGGCCGCTGCGACGCGGCGTCGGCCACTTCGACTGAGAGGCGCGGGAGGCGTGCCAACGCCGTCAGACCGGCCCGGTCGGCCAGGTCGAGACGCCCAAGGGCGGCGAGCACCAGGTCGGCGAGGCTGGCCCCGGCATCACCGCGCAGCGCGGACGCCCGAAATTCCCCTTGCGCCGCGGCCATGGCCCCCAGCACCACTGCGGCGACCCAACCGCCGGTGGTGCGCACCAGCGCGTCGGCGGGGCCCTCATCGCCCAGGAGGCCACGGCAGAGCTCTCTCGCCTCGTCGCGGGTGAAGCCGAGTTCCGTGGCCGCGATCCGCGCCACCTGCGGCCCGTCGCCCAGGGCGTCGATCTGGAGGGGAAGGCTCCGGCCGAGGAGCCACACGCGATGGGGCGACGCCGCGTCGCGTGCGAGGCCTGCGATGAGCGGCACCGCCTCGGGCGGCGCGTTGTGGATGTCGTCGATCACGAGCACCACCGGATCGACCCGGTCGAGGAGGGCGTCGCTGAGGGCATCCAGGGCGGCGCCGGGGTCTGGAAGGGCCGCACCCATCGGCCCCGCAAGGTCGCTCAGGCCCGAGCGACGGAGCGCACGGTGGACGCGGACGGCAACGAGCCCCGCGTCGTTGTCGCGGTCCTCCAGCGGCGCGACGCACAGCGCCACCCCAAGCGCTGCGCCCGCCTCGGCGGCGAGGGTGGACTTGCCAAACCCTGCTCCCGCCTCGATAAGGGCGACGCGGCTCGCGACGAGGCGCTCGACGAGACGGGGGCGAAGGACGTGGTGTGGGGGGAGCCAGATAGCCATCGGGCGATTCTCTTGGTGCGCAGCCCCTACACAGTGAGCCGCGTGACCGGCAATCAAGCGGGTTGCGAGGCTCTCGGCAACCCGTTCGGGGCCAGGGGAACTGCCGAACACTTCCGCCGGCGATCGCGGCGGATGCGACGCGACCCTTGCGGCGTATCGGATCGGGAGCGAGTCGCCGTCAGTACGCACCCAGCCGACCGGGAGCGCGTGGCGGACAGGGTGCCCCGTGCCGCTATGGCTCCGCCTGCTCACGGTCACCCACTGGGGGTTCGACGAACGCTCGTTGGCCGTCTGCACGAGCTGCGCTTTCGGATTCGACCCATGCGCCTCGCCGATTCCTACGGACCGGTGGCCGCTCGACCCAACCACAGTGCCGTTTCGGCGTCGTTTGAGTGCCGCCAAGCGGTGCCATCACCGTGCTCAGGAGGGACCGGGACATGCTCCTGAGGCCGCCCCGGAACCGCCTGTTGACTACGCGAAGTTCGTGAAGCTCGTCGTGGTCAGCTTGCCCGCCTTCTCGCCGGGCTTGACCGTCGCGCCGTCCTTCACCGCAAACGCGAACCGAAACGGTTGACGCACGTCGAATGACTTCGCCCGAAGCGGCACTCGGACGCAGACCAGTCGCTTGCCGGGCTTGTTGAACCGAACGACCGTCTGGCCAAAGATCCGAATGCTCCTTCGACCACTGAAGATCGCGAGGTTGATCCGAGCCGGCTTGGTGCTCTGAACTCGCACGTTCACGCACTTCGACTTCTTCAGCTTCGCAAGCGATGGGCGCTTTGGCGTCACGAAAATGCTCGACCCGCGGCGCGTGACCCGAGTCCATCGATACCGGTCGTGTCCGCAACTGCCGCATCCGAGGACGTTCCGAACACCGGAATCGGGGTGGCGAAGAGGTCTCGGCCGAGATCGCGCCAGGCCACGAACCCTTTGCTCCCCGGACCTGCGGCAACCTCGGGATTGACGACGTTCATGCCCTTGGCCACGATGCCCTGGGCCGTCCAGGCAGAACCGTCGGCGGAGGTTCGGTAGACGATCCCGCCAGTCGCGTCGCGCCAAACGACGTGGAAGCGCCCGGTCGAGTCGGAGCTGAGGAACGGGTAGCCCTGGTCGAGATCGCCGGTTGAGGTCAGTGTGATCGGCGCGGTCAGCGCCCCACCGACGAGCTTGCGAAACGTCAGTTTCTCGGCGACCGCCGAGCCACCACCGAGGACCACGCCGACACCCCCGGCTCCGTTTGCGATTTTTGATCGATGGGGTGACACCGTTCGCGGGCTTCTCGGAGGCGACGATGTCGGCACCCGCCTCGCCGACCCGGACGTAGGTCTTCGTGAAGTCACCGAACGAGAACACCGGCTGGGCGTTAGCGTCGAAGAACTAACGCCTCTGCCGCTCGATTGATGCGGGGGTCGGTTCCAGCAGCTCATGCACATTTCGGCCTCGGCAACGCCCTTCTCGATACCACGGTGCTCATCGACATCCTCCGTGGCCGGCCTGAGACCACGCGACGGTTGCTTGCGCTGCAAACGGTGGGTGACATCCCCTACGCCTGCGCGATCGGGGTTGACGAGGTGGCCCGCGGGCTTCGCCCCTCGGAGGTCACCGCAGCCCGAAGACTTTTCGCCGGCCTGAGAATCGCGGGGGTTGGCGAGGCGGAAGGTTGGCAGTCTGGAACGTGGCGGCAGACCTTCGCGGCGAGCGGCGTGACCTTGTCGCGGTCAGACTGCTTCGTGGCGGCCGCAGCCCTGCGTCTCGGAGCGCGCTTGTGCACCGGGAACCCCAATGACTTTCCGATGTCTGAGATCGTCGTCGAACACTGGCCCGTCGGCCCGTAGGCGGCAGTGGAGGGGGTCAAGCGCGTACGGCCTCGGCACCACAGCCGGACGGACGTCGCAGGTGGCCGAGATCAACGTGGAGCGTTGGGCAACAAGTGCAGCAGCGCCAGCAACAGCCGCGTTGGCGACATGGAGAGTTCGCTGCCACCACCGGCGCGGGTCTCTGAGCCATCGCACGGTCCAGCCGAGCGTCTCGCGCTCCGGCGCGTGGCGCCTCTCTCATCGCGAGCCCAGTGTTGAAACGCGCCGCCGAGCAGCGCATTACGCCGATGATCTGGCACGGACGTCCGGATTAAGACCCCTGTAATGGCGGAGAGTCCGGTGACCTGCCACCGTGGTTCCAATGAACAAGCCACCGACTCAGTTCACCGCCGAGGCCCTGTGAGCGCCGCCACGACGCCCATCGAGCCGACCTTCTACGAGACGCGCAGCCTTGGCCGGGGGCTCGCCCTGCTGCGGATCTTCTTCGGTGTGATCCTCTTCTCGAACGGCCTCTCGAAGCTCTTCAACTTCACCGACATATCGCTTGGACCGTACTCAGGCAATTTGGTCGACCGCGACCTCGCACGCACGATCCTCGAAAACGAGACCGCCCGCAGCAGGCTGCCGTTTCTCGAATCGGTTGTCGAGAACGTCATGCTCAGCCACTGGGGCATCGTCCAATGGCTCATCACCGGTATGGAACTCGGCGTCGGTGCCCTTCTGATCGTCGGCCTTGCCACTCGGGCCGCCGCCCTACTCGACCTGGGACAGCAGCTCTTCCTCGCGGCGGTCTACTTTTCGAGCAACCGCTGGGTGTTCGAACAACCCCACGAGTACATCCCACTCCTGATCCTCGCCCTCGTGCCCGCGGGGCGCGTCTGGGGCCTCGACGGCCGACTGATCCGCAAACAGCCGGGGTGGCGACACTGGCCGTTCTAAGGCGAGCCGGGATCTGCCCTCGCCTGACCGTCAGATGCCGCATTGGACACTTAGCGAACGGGCTGTGGGCTCGGGCGAGGCCCGAGGGCTGACCTCCCGACTGGCGCTCTGGCCCCTACGCGGCGATGATGTCGCGCGTGGAACGGTGCCAGACACCCGTGTCGGCGAGCGCCCTCAGGCGTCGGGGTTCTCGCGCTGGCGTTACGAATTGGCTGGGCGCGGCAGCGCTCGCCGCAATCGCCCTCGGATTTGCGGTGCCGGCTCAGGCGTTCGAGTCCAAAGTCCAGCGGCTACCTCCGTCGGTGCGCGCCCAGCTGACCGGGAGCGCGTGGCGGACAGGCTGCCCCGTGCCGCTTTCGCAACTGCGCCTACTGACAGTGACCACCTGGGGCTTTGACGGGCAGGAGCGCGTCGGGACGCTCGTTGTGAACGCCGACCACGCTGAGCAGCTGGCCGCGGTCTTTGGTCGCCTTCACGAGCTTCGCTTCCGGATCCGTCACATGCGGCTCGCCGATTCGTACGGACAGGTCGCCACGCGCCCAAACGATGGTGACGTGTCCGCGTCATTCGAATGCCGCCAAGCCGTTCCCTCTCCGTGCTCAGGCGGAACAGGAACCGGCACCTGGTCGCGGCACGCCTTCGGCCTCGCGATCGACCTGAATCCACGCGAGAACCCCTACGTCGGCTGCGGGAAACTCCGCGACCCGTCGCGTCGACCGTACCTCGACCGCGCCCGAATACGCCCTGGGATGGTGACCCCGGCGGTCGTCGCCGCCTTCGGCGAGATCGGCTGGAGTTGGGGCGGCGCGTGGACCGGAGACACGAAGGACTACATGCATTTCTCTGCCAGCGGCAGGTAGACGTCGTTTCTGTGCGCCACGACGGGTCGCCTGGCTGTGGCGGTCGGACCGACCGCGTTGGTCGCCCGGCTGACCGAGTGCAATAGTCAGACGTCCCGGACCAGTTTGGAGAGGACTCAAATGGGCAACGCACACCCGATCGAGATGCAAATCACCGACGACCTGGTCCGCAGCAGGCTCACGACCTTCTTCCGGTTGTTCCTGGCACTCCCACATCTCATCTGGTCGGCAATATGGGGCATCGGCGCGGTTGTCGCGGTGATCGTTAGCTGGTTCGCGACGCTCGCAAAGGGCCAGACCCCGCAGGGTCTTCACGACTTCCTGGCCCTGTACCTGCGCTACACAGTTCACACCCGTGCCTACGTCTACCTGGTCGCCGAACCGTTCCCGAGCTTCTCGGCAGACAAGGTCTATCCAATCGATGTCACCGTCGCGCCGCCCGTTCCGCAGCGCAGGTGGGTGACCGCGTTTCGACTGATACTCGTGATCCCCGTCGCGATCGTCGCGGGCATTCTCGACTACCTCGGCCAGGTACTCGCCGTGATCAGCTGGTTCGTCGCGCTCTTCACGGGACGCGTCCCGCGCGGCGTGCGAAACCTCGGTGCGTGGTGCCTGAAGTTCTCCGCGCAGACCTATGGTTATGCGTTTCTCCTGACCGAGCGCTACCCCAGCTTCGACTCCGTGACGCCAACCGAGTAGCTCGATCAGGTCGTAGGAGCGACCGGCGGGGCTGGCAGGACGGCGAACTGACGGCGCATGAGGGGTTGGTCCTGCGTTGAACGCGGCAGGATGAAGGCGCCCTCGAACGTCACGAAGACCTGGTCGGCAAGGTCCTCGGCGTCGACGCATCCGGGGAACAGTCGTATCCGGGCGACGTCGGCGAACGTTGCCGTCAGACGCTCTCGCCAGGCGGGGATTGCCTCGCGGATCACCTCGTTCGTGCCGTCCGCGGTGAGCTGTCGCCCCCAGGGTGACCGACCTTAGGCGCAGCCTTCGACGAACCAGACCGCCGGGATGCGCCCGGCACGGAACTGGGTCACACGCCCGCGCGAGGTCTCGAAGAGCAGGCGGTGGCCTCGCTCGGCCGGGAGAACTGGCTTCACCTCAATGTAGGTGCCCCTCGGGTCGTACTTGTGCTTGGACACGGCGACGTTGGAGCGGCCGAATCGAGCCTCCCGGGAGCGGTTGACAGCCCGACGCCCATCGCGACGGGCTACCGATTCGTGTTGCCGGCGCGCCCACCCTGACGCGCCTTGCTGTGTTGGGTTCACTCCGCGCCCCGGGGTCACCTTCAGCTACGCGCAGCCCTCGATGAACTGGACCGCAATCGAGAGGTTCGACGCTGGAGGCTTCGGCGAGTGAGGTGATGCCAGCAGCCGAGGGGAGCAGGTCGGGCCGGGTGCCGCGCCCGGTTACAGGCCAGCCGGGCTGATCAGTGCGACGGCCGGAAACCAGCGTCGGTAGACCCGCGGATCTCGGGTCAGTAGCCGAAGATCAGCCGTCTCGGCGTGGGCGCCGACGAGGAAGTCGGGCAGGGTGCGCTCCCTCAAGCCTCCGGCGCGACGGTAGTCCCGGTGGCGCTGCCCCGCGAGATGCGCCGCGGACCAAGGCAAGTTCACCCGCTCAAGCATCACCTCGGCGAGCGCCCGTTCGAGTGTGGATAGGTCCCGGTAGCCCGCGCCGACCTCGGCGAACACAATCTGATTCAGGACGACGCGCCCCAGATCTGCGGCCGCCGCGAGCTCATCGGAGGACCAACTGAACCATTCAGGGTCGCGTGTCGCGACATCGATCAGGACGTTCGAATCGACGAGTGTCGCCGTCACGCAAGACCTGGATCGTCGTCGAGGTCGCCTCGGCTCATGGTCATAAGCTCCGCAGTGGTGACGCCTGGGTCGGCCGTTCCGGCCAGCGCGTCAACGAGGCGACGGCCTCGGCCGGTCGGCCGGTCGTGTATCGGCCGAATCTCGGCATGATCTCCGGCAACGCTGATCGTGACCTCGGTGCCCGGCCGGATGCCCAGCGCTCGCCGAACCGCCAATGGGATCGTCACCTGCCCCTTCACCGTCACGCGCATTGAACGACCTCCTCGCTCGCGACACCCTGACGGTAATACTACCAACCACTGCGGTAATACCGCCGGCCAGGCCCACGCCGCCGGAGGGTCCCCGACCGCCGTTTGGTTCGCGGAGGGTTGGTTCAGTCCCGATCGACGTCGAGCGCCTCAATACGGCACCCAAGAAAGTGCTGTTCGGAGCTCGTCGGCGCCAGCTCCCAGGCCCGGCGGTAGGCGACAACCGCCTCCTTGGAGCGCCCAAGGCGACGCAGAAGGTCCCCCCGAGTTGCGTGGAGGAGGTGGTAACCGTCGAGCGAGTCGGCAAGGTCGTCCAGAAGCGGCAGGGCTGCCTCGGGTCCGTCTGCCATCGATCGGGCCACAGCTGAATTGAGTGCGACGACAGGCGACGGACTCAGCCGGGAGAGGTTGGCGTAGATGCCCGCGATCGCCGACCAATCGGTCGCCCCGAACGTCTGGGCCGTCGCGTGGCACGCGGCAATTGCGGCCTGAAGCTGGAAGGGCCCGACGGATCGAAGTCGCTCAGCCCGTCTCAGGGCATCGAGTCCGTCCTCGATTGCTTCGGAGTCCCAGACGGCGCGGTCTTGGTCTTCCAAGAGCACCAGCGACCCGTCCGACCCAAATCGCGCGCGACGGCGAGCGTGGTGCAGCAGCATGAGCGCCCGCAGTCCATGCGCCTCGGCCTCGCCTGGCATCAGCCGTGCAAGGAGGGTGCCAAGCCGAACCGCCTCGGCCGCGAGCGAACTGCGCTCCGCGGGCCGTGAATAGCCCTCGTTGAAGACGAGGTAGATGACGGTCAAGACGGCGTCGAGTCGGTCCGGGAGGTCGGCCGCGGGCGGCACCCGAATCGGGATCCCGGCGTCGCGAACCTTGCGCTTGGCCCGTACCAGGCGCTGGGCCATCGTCGGCTCCGACGTGAGGAACGCCGCCGCGATCTCTGACACCGTGAGGCCACCAACGAGGCGAAGCGTGAGGGGAACCTGCCCCTCGAGGGCAAGGGCGGGGTGGCAGCAGGTGAAGATGAGCGCGAGGCGCTCGTCGGCAATCACGATCTCGCCCTCCTCCGCGTCGGCCGGCGCCCATTCCTCCAAATGACGAAGCTCGACAATGGCCCGCTCGTGAACGCGACCGCGGCGGAGTCGATCGATCGCGCGGTGGCGCGCCGTCGCCACGATCCAGGCCGCGGGATTTGCGGGCACCCCATCGGTTGGCCAGTGGCGCAGGGCGATCGCGAACGCGTCTTGGACGGCGTCCTCGGCATGATCGAGGTCGCCCGTCGCCCGCGCGATGATCGCAACCGCCCGGCCCCACTCCGCCCTGAATACCGCTTCGACTACGAGGCGCCTCCCGACGGGTAGTCAAAGACCATCACCGGACGGAGCTCGATCGTGCCGTACGCCGCCCCGGGGCAACGCTTGGCCCAGGCGATGGCCTCGTCAACCGAAGGAACCTCCATCAAGTAGTACCCGCCGAGCGCCTCTTTCGTCTCCGCAAACGGACCGTCGGTCACAAGATCCTTACCGTCGCGGACCCGAACGCTCGTTGCGGCGCTCGTGGCGAGGAGCGCGTCGCCAGCGACCTTCACCCCGGCCTCAGTCATCTGCTGGGTGTAGGTAAACCACTCCTGCATACTCGCGTCGCGGGCCTCTTGAGAAAGGTTCTCGAAGCCACCTTCTTCGGCGTAGATCAACAGCATGTACTGCATCGTGCCCTCCCGGGTCGATCGTTGCTTTACAACTCTACGACGAACGACCATCCACGAAATCGACACACCCGGGAGCAAATCGATTGTGACCGTCAGCGGCGGCGGGACCCCGATTGGAGCGCGAAGCGCCCTGCTCCTAGGGCGACGACGAGCCCAAGCACGACGATCAGCACGAGCGGGAGCCAGATATCGGATCCGCCGTCGACACGACCGGCCGTCGCGAGGGCTCCGATCATGTTGGCGGTGAGGACGAGCGCGACCGGCCGCGGAGCGACGCCGAACGCCAGCAGAAGACCCCCGAGAACCTCGACGACGCCAACCAGGATCGAAATCTGACTCGAGAGCGACCCGAAGCCCCAGCGCTCAAAGCGCGTGATGTAGTCGTCGTGGTTGACGAACTTCCCGATCCCGGCCGGGACGAACACCACCGCGAGGGCAAGGCGAGCAACGAGCGGAGCCCATGAGGGTCGGCCGGGATCCAGGAGCCATTTGACGAGGCGGTTCATCCGTTGCGAAGGCTAGCCAGCGCGCCTTTCGAATACCTTACGAACCCGTCCGAGATAGTCTCCTTCGCGATGTCGAGCGAGGCTCAAGCGGCGCGAGCGGTGGTCGTCGGGACCGGAGCGATTGGCCCCGAGATCGCGGCGGCCCTTACGCTCGCCGGAATGCCGACGACCATCGTCGGCCGAGACGATGGTCGAGTCAGCGCCGCGGCTGACTGGGCCAATACTCTGGCCCAGGGCAAGTCGATCACCGGTCGCTTAGTGGAACACGACGCGTTTGCTGGCGCCGAACTCGTGGTCGAGACGATCGTCGAGGATCTCGACGAAAAGCGCGCGCTCTACGCCCTCATCGAGCCCTGGTGCGACCCAACGACCGTGATCGCGACGAACACGTCCAGTCTTCGCATTGAAGACCTGGCCGGCGGCCTCGCTCGCCCCGAACGGTTTGGCGGCCTCCATTTCCTAAAGCCCGCCCACCTCACCGGTGTTGTCGAGGTCATCCCAGGGCAGGGCACGAGCGCCACCACCGTTGATCGGCTACGAGTAATCGCCGCGATGATGGGCAAGACGCCGCTCGTTGTTCAACGCGACGTTCCCGGGTTTATCTGGAACCGCGTGCAGTTTGCGGTCCTTCGAGAGTGCCTATCTATGCTCGAGGAGGGGATCGCCTCCGCCTCCGATATCGACGCCGCCGTCTCCGATGGCCTTGCGCCACGTTGGATGGCCGCAGGCCCGCTCGCAACCGCCGACCTGGGTGGGCTCTCCACGTTTGCCCGGATTTGCGGGAGCCTCTTCCCGCATCTCGCGAGTGGCGACGACGTGCCGAAGGCGATCAGCGAGCCCGCGGCCGCGGGCGAGGCGCTTCAGGAATGGACACGGCGCGACCCTGCTGCACTTGATCGCCTCCGCGCCGACGCGCTCGCCGCGGGACGCCAGGTCGCCGAGGTTCGGCGGCGGCTTGAGTCGTGATTTACCTCTCCGCCCATCTTTCGATGCTCTTCACCGAGCACGGGCCGCTCGAACGGCCTGCTGCCGCGGCGGACGCCGGCTTTGCGGTCATCGAGTCATGGTGGCCACCGGCCGGCGACCCGACGGCCGGGGCCGACCGGGTCGCCGCCGCGGGGGTGCGTGTCGCGGCCCACAAAGCCGACGGGGGTGACATCGCGGCCGGTGGGCGCCGCTTCTGCACGAACCC
>JANMDN010000026.1:0-6866 GCA_031376285.1 Actinomycetes bacterium | reverse complement strand
AGACCATCGCCTTGTTGCACCGCTACCGGCGCCTGGCCATCTGCTACGAGCGCACCAGCCAAACCCACACCGCACTCGTCGCGCTGGCCTGCTGCCTCATCTGCTACCGCCGACTCCCATTCTGTTAGGCGCTCTAAGCGGCAGTCTGCCCTGACCAAACAGGATGCACGCAATCTGCAGTCTGAGAGGCGAGCGCTCCTGGACGGGAACCCGGTCCATGATCCCACGAAGATAGCTCGTCTCGTTCTCGGCACCGAACTTTCCGACCACAACCGATGCGAGGGCGCAAGCGTGGGGCCTGGACTCCAAGTCCCGGTCCAAGACCGCCTTAGCCCAGTCAATCGCCGCCGCCGAAACATCGCTGGAGCGTTTGCTCGGGGCCACCGCCAGGTAGTACATCGCGGCGATCAGAACATCGTCATAGAGGCGCTCAACGCTGGAAACCCCCTCCCGCACCTGCTCAATTCGCTTGCGAGAGAGGTGCCACGTCGATCTATAGTCGAGTATCCAGCGAATCGACGCGGGCGCCTGCTCAAGGTGACTCGCCGCACAATCGATCAAGTACGGATCCCTGAGTCGACGGGCGATGGTGTAGTAGCGGCGGAGAACCTGCTCCCAGACCTTGCGCTGGCTCTTGATGGCGAGATGTTCTCGAAGTGAGCGACGAAACTCATCCTCGTCGATGGCCCGTCCGGAATCGAGGTCGTCACCAAGATCGCCGAGATAGTCGTTCTCCTTCTTCATATAGTCGCGTACGAACTCGCTCGCCGCGATGATCCGAGTCTTCGAAGCGTTCGGATATAGACCCAGCGACTCCAACGCCCCCTGAGCGCGCGCGACGGCCTCGAGACCTTCGGGCCGTGAGTCAACGCCGACGACGACATCGTCCATATAGCGGCTGTAGCGAGATTCTCTCCCCTCGGATTCAAAGACTTCGTCAAGCGGCTGTAGGAACGAATGGGCTATCGTCCGAGAATTGTCGAAGAACTCTTGCGGTAGTCCGACGACCGGTGAGGCTTGATAGTGAATCTGAGGCGAAACCCCTCGCAACAGGTGAGTCAGCAACCGGATCACATCGACACCGAGCCGCGAGTGAGCCATGAGGTGATCCGCCGCGGCGTCGAGATGAACGCTGGGAAAGAAGTTGCTGATATCTGTCTCGACCAAGTACTCGTGTGACTCTGTTATCGTCCAGAGTTGTGCTTTTCGTTTGAGCCATGCCCTGAACCAGCCGCTCTCCGATGCCTCAGCGCTGTCGCCTTGCAGCTCTCCCCGCCTTCCGAAGACTGCCCAAGGGGGCATTCGCGACATCAGGTCAGCACTCGCGTGCGAGACGATGGATGTGTAGAGAATTGTGTCTTTAGGTCCCAGGAAGGTCATCGGGCGACTGAGGCCCCGGGCCTTCGCCCCGCGCAGGACATAGGGCTCTGCTACTCGGTATGTCCCTGCCAGAACGGTCCGACGTAAGGCAAGTAGTTCCTCCTCCAAGGCGTACTCGAAGGGTGCCCAGTCGAGTGGATCGAATGCGAGATAGAAATCATGTACGCGTGGTTTCCGGAGAAGCGGCCGCATCCGGCGCCATGCACCTTTTAGCTTCGCAATCTCTGTGACGTCTCGGACGTCAATTCGGGCTCGGGTACTCATCGGACTCCGCCGTCGGGTGCGAAGTTGCTTCTCGACCAGTATCTCAGGTCGGACCTACGTGGCAGGGCTGCCCCGAAGCTGTTCCAATATCAGGGACCGGGGCGACGGCGCGAGGGCTGCAATCGGGCTGTCATCCCGAGGCTCCGCGACTTTCGGTTCACGCTTTGGGTGTGAGGGCCCGCGGAACGCGCCGATCTTCGTAGAGCCACCCGCGAGGGGTGGGCGGAAACCCCGTCAGAATGTTGCGGGAGATGTTGCGGGAGAAACTGACTCGAATGAAACCGCCTGCAAATGACCATATGCGGGCGTTCAACGCTCTTGCTTTGGGAGCAGGGGGTCGCCGGTTCGAATCCGGCCGTCCCGACTAGGAAACAGCTGTAAAACCGATTCTTTCAGCAGCACCCTGAGAAGAGTCGAACTGCTTTTTTCGGCGTTTTAGGGCCCCTAAGTACTTGGGGGACGACAAGGATCTTGGGGGAGAATCCCTGAGACAGCCGAACCATCGTCACGAACCAGGAAGCGCCCGGGCCAGAACGGCGTCCGAGAATGCGGGGTCGGGTCACTCTAGTAGGAGCCGCGCTACCGGCACGAGATCCCGATGGGTCCACTTTGGCTGAGCATGGCGAGGAGTGCCGGAGGATCTCCTTGAAGACCTCCTGCTTTTGTTCCTCGAGCGGCGTGAGCCGGTCCCGGCCGCAGGTCGGTCCGAGTCGGGTGTGCTTGGTCATGGGCCGAGCAGTCCCAGGGGTATGACGTGGACGCCGTCATCGCGTGTGTAGGCCAGCGAGGTACCCGTGACGACCACGAGCGCTTTGGGCTTGCGGGCTACTCGATGGGCCAGCCGATGGAGTGCCTGTGCGGCCTTGTCGATCTCGGGTTCGCCGAGCTTGACCTCGACGCCGACCCATGCGCCGTCGCGGTTCTCAAGGACGTAGTCGACCTCTAGGCGGCCTTCGGCTTCGCGGTAGTGGAAGCAGGACGCACCGGCCGCCTCAGCGTAGATCCGCAGATCGTGTGCGACGAGGCTCTCGAAGAGGAAGCCAGTGGTCTGCAGATCGGTCAGCATGCGCTCAGGTGACATCTGCAGAAGGGCGGCGGCAAGCGAGGGGTCGCCGAGGTGCCGCTTTGCGGTTGTGATGAGTCGCTTTGACGAGCGCACTGATGGATCCCAGGCCGGCACTTCATCAATGATCATCATGCGCCGGAGCGCATCGAGGTAGAGCTGCGCGGTGTGGCGCGAAGGCACGTCGGACTCATCGTCCACCTCATCCCGGGCTCGCTTCATGATCGTGCGAAGCGACGCGGCGTGCGCGGTCATCTGGGCGTAGGCATGGAGAAACCGTCGCACCAGTCGAGGGTTTCGTGGCCCTCCCGAGACCTCGTCGATGTCGCGTTCGACGATTGTGTCGAGGTAGCCGTCCAGGTACGTGCGGGCGGCGCGTTCGGTCGCGCCGGTAAGAAACGGCCAACCGCCGACCGCGATGTGGTGGAGGTAATCCCTCACTGAGAGTGGACTGTTTGCCGGGTCGGGGACGGCACCGGTGAGGAGCGCAGCAACCGAAACGGTTGGACTGGTTGCCTGCTTCTCGGTCAGTGTCATTGTGCGCATGTGTACGACACCGAATCTTCCGGCTCCAGAATGCCGCTGGGCGTTGTCGTTCGGGGTCGCGGAGCCGGTCAGGATGAACTGCCCTGGGAGGCCGCGATCGTCGACTGCCCGCCGCACGGCGTCCCAAACCCGGGGCGCGCGCTGCCATTCGTCCAGAAGGCGGGGAGTCCCTCCGTCGAGCAGCAGGCGCGGGTCGAGCGCGGCCCGTCGCTCGGCCTCGGGATCGGCGTCGAGGAGGACCTCGCTGGCGGCGCGCTGACGAGCGGTCGCGGTCTTTCCACAACCCTTGACGCCCTCGATCAGGACGGCACCCACGGCGAGGCGTTGATCATCGAGCAAGTCATCGGCGATGCGTGGCAAGTAGACCCGAGCACCGGTGGGTGACGTCACTTCGACCCTCCTCGATCGACACGATTCACAGTCGTCACCGGACAAGATACACGTCTGTCACTGGACACTATTCACATTTCACAGGCGTCCCAGCTCCAGCCCATCGAGGTGCTGACGAAGTGGCTACGCGTCTCTCACGTCTCGGGGCGGAATTCTTCGGGGAGATCTTGGTGGAACGCGATCTGCCCCAAAGATCCCTGCAAATCGGGCATGCTGCTACGACATCACCGATGCTTTGGGAGCCGGGGGGTCGCCGGTTCGAATCCGGCCATCCCGACTAGGAAATGCCTGCAAATCATCCGATCCGGGTTGTCGCCCGGTTTGTCACTTTGGCCGTTTCCACGACCTTTGATGGCCAGAGCGGGTGGTTTCGCCGACCGACGCGCGCGTGAGACGATCCAGGGGTGAGCGAACACGCCCCAAGGTCGAACCGCGATCCTGCTGAACTGGCCCGCAAGCGATCCCTTCTCGACGAGCCGCGCATGGCGCCGCTGACCCGGTTCGTTCAGCGGCTGCGTGACGAGCGCGGAGGCGGCGAGTCCGTGCCGTGGTTTGACCCGACCGAAGCGGGCACCTCTGCCCCGATGCTGATTCTCCTTGAGGCTCCTGGCCCTCGAGCCGTCGGGCGCGACGGGGGACCCACCCGCCCAGGCTCCGGCTTTGTCAGCCCCGACAACGACGACCAGAGTGCCCAGAACATGTGGGGCATCCTCAAGGACGCGGGTGTGAACCGCTCCTCTGAGGTCGTCACGTGGAACATCGTTCCTTGGTACGTGGGCGACGGCACCCGGATACGGCCGGTAACGCGCGCAGATCGCCGCGAAGCCCGTCCTGCCCTGTCCGAATTTCTCGCGCTTCTGGACGACCCGCGCGTCGTCATTCTGCTCGGACGCGCAGCCGCGGCCGGGTGGCACGAGATCGAACTGCCGGACCTTCCAGCAGTCGAGGCCCCTCATCCAAGCCTAAGAGTGATCAACACTCGTCCATCCGCAAGAGACGACATCATTCGCGCCATCCGTGGCCCGCGCGTCCTCGCGGGGTTGGACTCCTCTTCCGCCTTTGGAGTCGAAGGTGACTGAGGGACGCGGCCGAAGATACTGGTCCGAGCGAAACGGGCGCGCTCCGATGCCCGGACCGCTGCCCTTTGACCGCTTGAGGATCTCGCGTTCCGAGTGTTCGACATCGTCGTCGAGACCGAGTACCTCACACAAGCCTTCGGTTACCCCTGCGGCGATGCGATCAACGGATGAGAGGTAGGCGAGCCTCAACGACACTCAGCGGCACGACTACGCCCAGGGGCCGTTTCTGCGCTGGTTGTTCTATGTCTCTCTCGCCACGGTGCATTTGACCGTCCGCGGAGCTGCTCGTCCAAGCGGTGAGCGCGGGCGCCCCCGTCCATGCCGCAGACGTAGACGGATCCGACGAGAAGTAGGTCGGGCCCAGGTCAGATCACTCGGCTCGGTACGAAGACCCGTTCAAAAGGAGTGGGCAAGCCCCTCGATCTTCCCAGCAGCTAAGCCACGGAAGGAGTGTGTCTCCGGCCCCGGGGGCGAAGCCACGTTCGCGCCTCGGGCTCGTCCGAGGCGCGAGGAGTCACGTTCGTGGCCGATCGCCGGAGGTGGCGTCGCCGTTCGAGCCTGAAATATGTGCTATCTAATTCCGAAACCAGTCCTGAACTCAGGAGATCGGGCATCGTGGCCAGTCAGATGCGAGATGTGCCGTTCGACCGGCGGATACCGCGATGGGCCGCGCCGCTTGTCGCGCGCCTTGCCCAGGACCGGCCGGCAGTGCTCACCCGCGCCGACATCGCGGGCTATCTGGAGGAAACCGAGCCCACGCGCGACACCGATGCGGCTATCAGGGAACTCGTGCGCCTCGACTGGCTCGTTTCGTCGCACCTTCACGGCGTGTGGCTCTTCGCACCCCCGGGCGAGGGCATCAGCCGCGACCCCTATCTCGACCTGCGGGCCTGGCGGGCGAAGGACCCTTCGGTCGTCTTCGCCCTCGCTGGGGAGGCGTCGGCTTGGCACCTCGGCTATCTCGACCGGCGAGATGACGGCCCGATCGCGATTTGGTTTCCGGAGTCCACCAAGGTTCCCTACGGTCTGCGCCCCTACGTCTCGGTCCTACGCCTCGGATGGGACGCATTGGCAATGCCGATGCTTGGCCCGAGCGCCTCTCTGCTGCGCAGGCGGCGCCTCGACCTGACGTACTGGGCAAGCGGGCTCCCCGCCTTCGGACCCGAGGCGCTCCTGGTCCAGATCGCGGCTCGCCCAGCGTCATTCCGCCCGTGGGCCGACCTCGTCGCGCACCTCGAAGACCT
Source organism: Actinomycetes bacterium (assembly GCA_031376285.1). GTDB lineage: Bacteria > Actinomycetota > Thermoleophilia > Miltoncostaeales > Miltoncostaeaceae > JANMDN01. Next base: position 900 of record JANMDN010000026.1, on the reverse strand, counting down.
CGCCACCGACTGCGACGTCGACAGACTGGCGCAGCTCCTCGCGAACCAGTCCGCCTCGGCCTGGCAACGCACCGCTTACCTCCTCGACGCCGCAGGAGCCAACGACCCGGCTCGAGAGATCCTCCGCGCCCGACCGACCGCGAGGCTCGTCCAGGTCTCACTCGGCCGAGGGCACGGCGGCCGACACTCCACCGAGTTCGGGGTGACCGACTACGTCGTCGCACCTCTCCTCGCCCAGGCCGGAAAGGCCTGACGTGCCGCCGTCGCTCACTCGGGCGCTCGTCACCCGTCACGGCGCGGGGCGGTCCGACACCTACGGGGCCGCGCTCCTCGACGTCGCCCAAGACCACCTCCTCTGGCTCCTCGACCAAGAGGGACTCTTCACCGACGCGACGCTCACGTTTAAGGGCGGCACCAGCCTGCGCAAGTGTCGACTCGGAAACGCGGGACGGTTCTCGACCGACCTCGACTTCGCCGCCCCCGACGACGACACCGTCCTCGCCGTCTGCGAAGCCATCGACGGCGCACGAGTGTCCGGCTTCACATTCACCCTCCAACCCACACGAGGCGACGGCCGCCACTGGACCCTCGACATCGCCCACAACGAACTCGGCAGCCCCGACGTCCGTGCATCGGTCGAGTTCGCACGGCGACCACTGCTCCTCCCGCCGGACCACCTCGGCTTCGTCGAGAGCCCCATCCACCGGGCCTACGCCTTCGCGCTTCCGGCGCTCCCGGTGATCGCCGAAGCCGAAGCCTGCGCCGAGAAGCTCGCCCGCTACCGACGCACCCCGCTCGCCCGCGACGTCTACGACCTCGCCCAACTCGCCGGCCGCCCCATGGACGAACCACTCGTCAGGCGACTCTGGGTGCTCAAAGTCTGGGGCGACGTCGTCGACG
>JANMDN010000079.1:0-31657 GCA_031376285.1 Actinomycetes bacterium | reverse complement strand
ACAACCACGATGATGCGCTGGATCATTGATTCGAGCATGAAGTTCCGCCTGCTCGTCGTCGCGATCGCCATCGGTCTGATGGTCGTCGGTGCGACCCGACTACCGGACGCGCCGGTCGACGTTCTTCCCGAGTTCTCTCCCCCGTATGTCGAGGTGCAGACCGAGGCGCTCGGTCTCTCCGCTCCAGAAGTCGAGAACCTGGTCAGCGTCAACATCGAGGAGCTCCTCAACGCGACGCCGTGGCTCGAGTCGATCAAGTCGACGTCGGTGCCTGGGCTCTCCTCCGTGGTCCTGACGTTCGAAGCGGGCACGGACGTCCTACGAGCGCGTCAGCTCATCGCCGAGCGGCTCGCGCTCGCCTACGCACTCCCGAACGTCTCGTCCCCGCCCTCGATCCTGCAGCCGCTTTCGTCGACGAGCCGTGTGCTGACGTTGTCGCTTGCCTCGAAGGACGTGTCGCAGATCCAGATGTCGGTGCTCACACGCTGGACCATCCGGCCCGCCCTCCTCGCGGTGCCTGGCGTCGCAAACGTCGCCGTCTGGGGCTTCCGGGACCGGCAGCTGCAAGTGCAAATCGACCCGCGCCGCCTCAAGAAGAACGGCGTGTCGATCGACCAGATCATCAGGACTGCCGGAAACGCGATGTGGGTGTCGCCGCTCACCTACCTCGAGGCGTCGACCCCTGGGACCGGCGGTTGGATCGACACCCCGCAGCAGCGCCTTGAGGTGCGACACGTCTTCCCGATCACGGATCCGGCCGGACTGGCGAAGGTGACACTCGATGGCCGCAACCAGACGCTCGGAAGCGTCGCCAAGGTCGTCGAGGGACATCCTCCGCTCATCGGCGACGCCGTTCTGAAGGCTGGGCCCGGCCTCCTGCTCGTGGTCGAGAAGTTCCCGAACGCGAACGCGCGTGAGGTCACCGAAGGGGTGGAGAAGGCGCTCGCCGAACTCGCTCCGGGCCTCAAGGGCATCGAAACGGACACGACCATCTTCCGGCCGGCGAGCTACATCGCAAGCTCGATCGACAACCTGTCGCTTGCGCTCCTGATCGGCGCCGGGCTCGGCCTCTTGGTCATCCTGGCCATGCTCTACCAGTGGCGCGTACTCGTCGTGAGCGCGATCGCGATCGCGACGTCGCTCGTCGCGGCGGGACTCGTTCTCAATTCCCTCGGCGGGACCTTCAACGCAATGATCCTGGCCGGACTCGTCATCGCCCTCGTCGTGATCGTCGATGAGGCGATCGTGGGTGTCGACCACGTGATGACCCGCCTACGGGAACGGCGGGCGACGGGGAGCGATCAGACAACCGTCGCGACCATTCGCACGAGTCTCCTGGAGTCGAACCGCCTCGGGGCATACACAACCGCCATCGTCCTCCTCCCGCTGCTACCGGCCGTCTTCATGACGGGGGTCTCCGCGTCCCTCTTCCAACCCCTCGCGCTCGCGTTCACGGTCGCGGTGCTCGCCGCAATCGTCGTGGCTCTCACGCTGACTCCGGCCCTGACATCTCTGCTCTTCTCGGCAGGACGGGTCGACCTGCGCGAGTCGCCAGTCGCGGCCTGGCTCAAGCGGGTCTACGAGAAGGCACTTGATCGCGTCCTGGGCCACGGGACCCCGACGTTCGCGGCCGCACTCGGCCTTGCCGCGGTCGCCATCGTGGCGGCTCCGTTCCTCGATCGCACGACCCTGCCTGAGCTCAGAGAGCCGAACGTCGTCGTCAGGTGGGATGGCCCGCCTGGCACGTCCGCACCCGAGATGACGAGGATCACGACCCGATTCGCGCAGGATCTCAAGACGGTTCCGGGGGTCCAGAACGTGGCCGGCCAGGTCGGCCGGGCTGTGCTTGGCGACAAGATCGGCAACGTCAACGCGGCCGAGGTGTTCGTCAGGATCGAAGAGGACGCCGACTACGAGGCGGCGTTGAGCGGCGTTCGCGAGAAGGCCTCCGGGTACCCGGGCGTCACAAGCGACGTGCGGACCTTCGAGGACTTCGCAATCGGTCGTGCCAGGACCGGTGGATCGCGCGATCCCGTCGTCGTCAATGTCTTTGGCCCGAGGTTCGATGTGTTGCAAACAAAGGCGGAGGAGATCCGCGGGGCCTTGGCAGACATCGGCGGTGTCGACTCGATCAACGTCGAGCGCCAAGTGATGCAGCCCCAGGTCGAGGTCAAGGTCAACCTGGCTCGGGCCCAGCGATTTGGATTGAAGCCCGGTGACGTCCGCCGCGAAGCCGGCACACTGCTCGCCGGCCTCGAGGTCGGGAGTCTCTACGAGGCGCAGAAGACGTATCAGGTCGCCGTCTGGAGCACCCCGTCCACCCGGACGAGCCTGACCGACATCAATAGCCTCATGATCGATACACCCAAGGGCGGACAGGTTGCCCTGGGCAAGGTCGCCGATGTCGCGATCAAGCCGAGCCCGACCGTCATCCGACGCCAGGCGGTCTCGCGCCGGGTGCAGGTGGGCCTGAACGTCCCGAGTCGCGACATCGACTCGGTGATCTCGGACGTCAAGTCCCGACTCACGGCGATCGACTTCCCGCTCGAATACCACGCGGAAGTCCGCGGCGAGTCATCCGACTCGTCGAGATCGAGGGCCCTCATGATCGCGGCCGGTATCGCCGCGGCCATCGGCATCTTCCTGCTCTTGCAGGCGGCCCTGGGGAGTTGGGGCATGGCGGGCATCTTCTTCCTCACCCTGCCGGCCTCCCTCGCAGGCGGTGTGCTCGCCGCATCCTGGGCGGGCGATGCGGCCACGCTCGGTACCGTCGTCGCGTTCCTCGCGGTGCTTGCCGTAGCGGCCCGAAACGGCCTCCGGCTGGTCGACCATCTCCGACAACTCGAGCGGGAAGGTGTCCCCTTCAGCCGTGACCTCGTGATCCGCGGCGCCCGTGAGCGCGTCGTGCCGATCCTCGTGACGACGTTCACGATCGGACTGGCGCTCCTGCCGCTCGTGATCACCGGAGGCACTGCCGGCCAGGAGATCGCCAACCCGGCCGCGGTGATCATCCTCGGCGGGCTCGTTACATCGACCCTCGTGAGCCTCTTCCTGATCCCGGCGCTCTACCTGCGCTTCGGATCCCGGTTCACGCCGCAGCAGGCATCGGTCTAGCGGCAATGGACGAGCACGCGAACCCAAACGCGACGAAAGCAGGAACGATGGACACACCCGCAGATCAAAACGTCACCGGCGGGAATGAGCGCCGATGGGGAGTCTGGGCGGTGGTTGGCGCCGCCCTTGCCGCCGTCATCGGGGTCTCGGTCGTCACCGCCGCCAACCAGTCGTCGGATTCAACAGGCGACTCAGCCAAGCCGTTCTCGCTTGAGCCGTACAAGGAGAACGGGAGTGGAGTTGCCGGTGCCACCGCGGGACTCAGCCGGGTCGTGCTGACTGAGCCCGCCGTCAAGCGGCTGGGGCTGGAGACGGCTCCGGTGCGGACCGTGTCGGTCGGCGGCCAGACGCGGCCGGTCGTCCCCTTCTCAGCGGTCGTCTACGACCCGAAGGGCGTCGCGTGGGTCTACAAGGCCACGGAGCCGCTCTCCTACCTACGCCACAAGCTCACGGTCGATCGCGTGGCAGGCCGCCTTGCCGTGCTCTCGAGCGGTCCGCCCGTCGGGACCCAAGTGGTGGCGATCGGAGCGGCCGAACTCTTCGGCGCCGAGATCGAATTCGGTAAAGGCTGACACGAGAAAATCGTGGCTCGGACAATGACAACCGGGGATGCACGCGGAGAACGGCGACGGTCTGAGGGCTGCGCCTCCGCGGCGGTCACAAGCCTCGAGGAAGGGCGCGTGCGCTCATGATGCGTTGGATCATCGGTTCGAGCCTGAAGTTCCGGTTCCTCGTCCTCGCCGTCGCGGCCGCGATGATGGCCTTCGGCGCGAGCCGAGTCGGCGACATGCCCGTCGACGTGTTCCCCGAGTTCGCTCCGCCGTTTGTCGAGGTCCAGACAGAGGGTCCGGGCATGTCCACCGAAGAGGTGGAGTCGCTCATTACCGTGCCGCTCGAACAGGCGCTGAACAGCACGCCCGGCGTCGACGTGCTCAAGTCAAAGACTGTGCCTGGCCTTTCGTCGATCAAGCTCATCTTCAAGCAAGGCACCGATAGCCTCGCGGCCCGGCAGTTCGTGAACGAGCGCGTCGCCGCTGCCATCCCGACGCTGCCGCAAGCGGCGGGTATCCCGTGGACCCTCCCGCCGCTCTCCGCGACGAGCCGGGCGCTGAAGATCGGCCTCTCGTCGGAGACAATCGACGTGACCGACCTCTCGATGATCACGTACTGGAAGCTCCGCTGGCGCCTCATGACGGTGCCCGGTGTCGCCAACGTCGTCATCTGGGGGAACCGCTTCAAGCAGATCCAGCTGCTCACCGACCCGGAGCTCCTGCGCAAGCACAAGATCTCCCTCGAGGAGACATCGCAGGTCACCTCAGACGCGCTCGAGTTCGGGCTCCTGAAGTACACCACGGCCGCGAGGACACGAGCGGGTGGGTTCATCGAGACCCCAAACCAGCGGTTCGGGGTGGAGCACTTCCTCGCCGGTGTCGGGCCTGACACGCTCGGCAAGATTGGGGTCGAGGGCCGGACGAAGGCCGACGGGTCGCCGCTTCTTCTGCGCGACCTCGGCGATGTCAAATACGGGCACCAACCCCTCTTCGGCGATTCGGTCATCAACGATCGCCAGGGAATCATGCTCATCATCGAGAAGCTCCCGTGGGGGAACACACTCGACGTCACCCGCGGCATCGAGCGGGCCCTCGACGAGATGCGGCCGGGCCTCCCCGGCATCGAAATCGACAGCACGATCTTTCGTCCGGCGACGTTCATCGATCTCTCGATCGACAACCTCACGAAGGCGATGCTCCTGGGCACGCTCCTTGTCATCCTCGTGCTCGCCGCGTTCCTCTTCGAATGGCGTGCGGCGCTGATCAGCCTGCTGTCGATTCCGCTCTCCCTGGTCGCGGCAATGCTTGTCCTTGACGCGATGGGCACGACGATCAACACGATGATCCTCGCCGGCCTGGTGATCGCCGTCGGTGTGGTGGTCGACGACTCGATCATCGACATCGAGAACGTCGTGCGGCGGATCCGCCAGGCGCGACTCGCCGGGAGCGACAAGTCGACGGCTCGCATCATCCTCGACGCGTCGCTCGAAGTGCGAAACGCGATGGTCTACGCGACGCTCATCATCATTCTCGCGGTGATGCCCGTCTTCTTCTTGACCGGGCTCTCCGGGGCATTCTTCAGGCCGCTCGTCGTTGCCTACTCACTTGCGGTCCTCGCGTCGATGGTCGTGGCGATCACCGTCACACCCGCCCTCAGCCTCATCCTGTTGCGAAACGTGCCGCTTGAGCGGCGCGACCCTCCTCTGACACGGTGGTTGCAGCGTGGTTACATGGCGCTGCTCGGTCGGATCATCAAGAACCCGAAGCCCGTCATCGCAAGCGTCGCCGCCCTCATGGTCACCGGTCTCGCGATCTTCCCGCTCCTCAAGCAGTCGCTGCTCCCCGAGTTCAAGGAACGGGACTTCCTCATGCACTGGGTGACCAAGCCCGGCACGTCGCATCCCGAGAACGTCCGCATCGGTATCCAGGCGAGCAAGGAACTCCGCGCCATCCCCGGCGTTCGCAACTTCGGCTCGCACATCGGCCGTGCGATCGAGGGTGACGAGGTCTACGGCATCAACTTCAGCGAGAACTGGATCAGCATCGACCCGAAGGCCGACTACGACAAGACCCGTGCCGCGATCGAGGAGGCCGTCGAGGGCTACCCTGGCCTTCGCCGAGACGTGCAGACCTACCTCTACGAGCGGATCAAGGAAGTCGTCGCGCAGTCGAGCGACGCCATCGTTATCCGCATCTTCGGCCCGGACCTCGAGGGTCTGCGCGAGAAGGCGAAAGAGCTTGAGGGCGTGCTCGCAACCATCCCTGGGACGAAAGACCTGAAAACGAGCCTCCAGGTGGATCTCCCGCACATTCAGATCGATCCGGACCTCTCAAAGGCCGCGCGCTACGGCCTGAAGCCCGGCGACATCCGGCGTGCCGCGGCAACGCTCGTCTCGGGCGACGAGGTGAGCGACATCCACAGGGACGGCAAGGTCTACGACATCATGGTCTGGAGCAAGCCGAAGTACCGCTCCAGTGTGCAGGCCATCCAGAACCTCCTTCTCGATACGGCCGAGGGCGGTCACGTGCGCCTGAAGGAAATCGCTGACGTGAGCGTGCGGCCGACCCCGAACGCGATCGCTCGGGAGGACAACTCCCGCGAGATCGACGTGAGCCTGAGTCCCAACGGACGCAGCCTCGGCGAGGTCGCCCGCGATGTGGAGGAGAAACTCGAGACGGTCAACTTCCCACTGGGCTACCACACCAAGGTGCTCGGTGAGTTCGCCGAACGTCAGAGCGCCCAGAAGACGATGCTGCTCTTCGGCATCGCCGCGGCGATCGGAATCTTCCTGCTGCTCCACGCATCGTTCCTCAGCTTGCGCCTGGCCTGGCTCTCGTTCCTGACCCTCCCATTCGCGCTCGTTGGCGGCGTCATCGCCGCGACATGGAGCGGCGGGGTCGTCTCCCTCGGTTCCCTGGTGGGCTTCTTCACGATCTTCGGAATCGCCGCCCGAAACGGGATCCTGCTAATCAACCACTACCAGCACCTCGAAGAGCACGAGGGTGAGACCTTCGGCGTCGCGCTCGCCCTTCGGGGGGCGCGCGAGCGCCTTGCGCCGATCCTGATGACGGCGCTTGCGACCGGCCTGGCACTCGTGCCGCTTGTGATCTCGGGCGAGATCCCAGGGGCTGAGATCGAGTACCCGATGGCGATCGTCATCCTCGGTGGGCTCGTGACGTCGACCCTCCTGAACCTGTTCGTCGTGCCGAGCCTGTACCTGCGCTACGGGCGTAAGGGCGAGAAGCGTCGCTTCGGCCGAAACCCCCGCGGCACAGCACCGGCCTCGTGAGTGCCCGGCGATGGCGGCCCCTGCGCGAATGAGGGCGCCGTCGCCGGCAGTGCACTGGGGCCTCGGTAACCTCGCCGCCGAGCATGCCGGGGGCGTCCTTCACATGTTCGTCTCATGGTCGTCTCGATATGAGTCACTGCAGGCGCCAACGGACGGAGCACGAATGCATCTGGTAGACAGGTTCCCGTCATCGGTACCCGTGCCTGCCGACCGGCAGACTCGTTCGCTCCGGTAGAAATCACATGTCCTCGATCCCCCACAAGAAGACGCTCACGATTGGGCTCGGAGCAGCCGTCGTCCTTGCGATCGTGGCCTGGCGCGTTGGGAGCGGCATCCGCTCACCCGCCCAGATCGCAGCCGACACGGCGGCGCCCGCGCCATCGCTCATCACCGCGCCCGTTGAGCTGCGCACGCTGGCGACCGAGGTCGTCGTTCGGGGCACCGTTCGCTACGGGTCGCCGCAGGCGGTCGTCCTCGCGGCCTCGAACCTAAAGACCGGCAGCGCCATCGTGAACCGACCTGCCAAGATCGGGTCGGAGCTTCGCGAGGGAACGCTCGCGATGTCGACCTCGGGCCGGCCGGTCTTTGTCCTTCGTGGCGCTGAGCCCATGCACCGCGACCTCGCCCCCGGCGCGGTCGGCCCCGATGTGCGCCAGCTCGAGGAGGGGCTCGCAAGGATCGGCTTCAGCCCTGGAAGCGTCGACGATCGTTTCGACAAGAGCACATCGGCTGCGATCGGCGCCTGGTACCGCAAGGCCGGCTGGACACCTCTCGGCGCAACTGACGCCCAGGCCGAGCAGCTGAGGGTTTCGCAGGCGGCCGCGTCGGCCGCCCGGGACGCGGTCCTGCAGGCCAAACTCACCCTCCAGACCGCAAGTCGGGGAGCCACAGCGGCCGACATCAGCCAGGCACGGATCGACGCCTCCGCAGCGAGCGACGCCGTCGCGACCGCGACGCTCGATGTGACCTCCGCTCGCAACAAGGCGGCCGCGGCAAAGGACGCCGCGGCGCGAGCGCGACAGACGGCGTCCCTGGCCCAGATCACCGGCAAGCGCGACGCGGCGCTCGCGGCGGCCGACCTGGCCTCCAAGCAGACGGCGCTGAAAGCGGCTACCGACGCCCAGGCCGACGCCCAGTTCCGCGTTGACCACCCGCCGGCCGACACACGCGCGGCCGACCTCGAGGCATTGAAGAGCGCGCTTCGCCAAGCCACCGCGGCTGTCCCGGTCGCACGTAGCCTGGTTGACGCGAAGAAAAGCGCGCAGGCGGCGGCCGAGGCAGCCCTTGCAGCAGTGGTGGCCGGTGACGCCGCCGCACTCGCGAAGGCCCAGTCGGATGTATCGCTTGCGAAATCCGAGGTCGCATCCGCCGAAGCCGCACTCGCCTCGGCGATCGACGCGCAGGCTGATGCTCAACGTCGCGTCGACAACCCACCGACCGACACCCGCGCGGTCGAGGTGGAGGCGGCGAAGATCACGCTCCGCCAGGCCACGGCGGCGGTGCCGATCGCCCAGAACGATGTCGCGGCGGCGACTCAAGCCGTGGCGGCCGCGAAGGCCGCGGCAAGCGCCGCCGCTGCGCAGGCGCGCTCCGATGCTCGCGCGGCAGCGCGCGACTCGGGCCAGGCCGCAGCCGAACTCCTCCGGGCGAGGAAGGCCCTGACGAGCACTCGAGCTCGCTCGGCGCTCGCGAAGGGGCGAGTCACGATCCTCTCTGGAGGTGGGAACACCGCTGTGGCACGCCAGATCGTCTCCGCCGCGGAGAGCGAGGCGAACCGGACACGCGGCGCGCTCAACACGCTCGCAGCGCGACTGGACATCCAGATGCCCGCCGATGAGCTGCTCTTCTTCCCCGCGCTGCCGCTGCGCGTCGACGCCGTGAGCCTGAAGCGCGGAGACCTGATCACGGGCAAGGTCATGACCGTGAGCAACTCGGCGCTTGCCGCCGACTCCTCCCTCTCGTTGAACGACGCCAAGCTCGTCCGGGTCGGAGCGCCAGCCACGATCGAAGAGCAGGATCTCGGGATCAAGGCAACCGGCAAGGTCACGAAGGTCGCCGACAAGCCGGGCACCAACAAGGTCGACCCGACCCGTGTGTACTTCGAGGTCACCCCGAAGGACGCCCCCGCCCGCCTCGTCGGGGCGTCGGTCCGGATCGCGATCGCCGTCCAGAGCACCAAGGGAGCGGTGCTTGCCGTCCCCTTGAGCGCGCTCTCGGTTGGCGCGGATGGTCGCACGCGGGTGCAGGTCGACCGCGGCGGGGAGCGCGGCGAGTACGTCGCGGTGATTCCGGGCCTTGCAAGCGACGGCCTCGTCGAGGTCAAGCCGACGGGAGGCGGCACCCTCAAGGCCGGCGACCTGGTTGTCGTCGGGGTGGGAGGCGCCGTCCCGGCGAGCAGCGCCACGGGAGGCGCCGCGGCCGGCGGCGCGACGACGTCGACGTCCACCACGCCGTCAACGTCCGGCACCTCGACCGAGCCCGCGCCGAGCGCTGGCACGACCACCGAAGCCGCGACCGGAACGGGAACCGGCGGGAGCACTCCCTGACGCCGCTCGCTCGACTGCGCGATGCAACGTCCACGGAACCCATCGCCGCGGCTCCTGAGGATCGAACGCCGGTCGTCGATATCCGCACCCTGTCTCGCGTGTACGGCACCGACCCACCGGTTATGGCGCTACGTGACGTGAACCTGACGATCGAGCGCGGGGACTTCATGGCGATCGTCGGCCCTTCAGGCTCGGGGAAGTCGACCCTCCTGAACGTGCTCGGCTGCCTCGACGAGCAGACGAGCGGGACCTACCTGATGGACGGGATCGACGTGGCCTCGCTCACCGACAGCGAGCGCGCGGCGCTCCGAGGGAGCCGAATCGGCTTTGTCTTCCAGACCTTTAACCTGCTCGCCCACCGAAGCGTCCTCGACAACGTGATGCTCGCGGAGGTCTACCTCGGCCTCCCGCGCCAAGGTCGGCGTGAGCGAGCGCTCACGGAGATCCGTCGGGTCGGCCTCGAGGAACGACAGGGCTTTCTCCCGACAAAGCTCTCCGGTGGGCAGCAGCAGCGAGCTGCGGTTGCCCGAGCGCTCATGGGCTCCCCGAGCCTGCTCCTGTGCGACGAGCCGACCGGCAACCTCGACTCGGTCAACACCGCGTCCGTCCTTCGGGTGTTCGAGGAACTCAGCCAGGACGGCATGACGATCGTGATGATCACCCACGACGACGGCGTCGCCGCCCTTGCCCGCCGTCAGGTGAGGATTGTCGACGGAAGATTGACCGAGGAAACACGATGAGGCATTGGCGCGTCTGGCGGCGCGCCCGGGGAGGCGAGGAAGGCAAGACCGGGCTCCCGAGCCCCCAGCTTTCCATGCGCGACCTGCTCGTCGAATCGGCCGCGGGCCTTCTCGCTCGGCCTGCGCGCGTCGCGTTGACGGTGCTCGGGACCGTCGTCGGTGTTGCCGCCCTCGTCGCGACCGCAGGCCTTTCAAAAACGGCGAGCAACCAGATCGTCGGGCGCTTCGACGAGGTGGCGGCGACCGACGTGGTCGTGGCGCCCGTGGCCCGTGGTACCGGCAAAGCCACTCAGGTCATCCCGTGGGACGCGGAAGCGCGGCTCAAACGGCTGAACGGCGTGGCGCAGGCCGGGACGCTCTCAGACGTTGACGTCCGCGGGCAACTGGTGCACTCGGTGCCCATCAACGACCCGCTGGGACAGACGCAGACGCAGCTCCCGATCAAAGCTGCCTCGCCGGGCATCTGGCAAGCCGTCCGAGCAGAGCTCGCCGCCGGCCGCTTTCCCGACGCGGGGCACTCGCTGGCAGGCCGTCGGGTCATCGTCCTCGGACCGACCGCCGCCCGGCGCCTGGGCCTTACCCGCCTCGATCAGCAGCCGGCGATCTACATCGGTGACCGTCTTTACCTCGTGATCGGGCTCCTTCGCAGCGTCGGCCGTCAGTCGTCGCTCCTCGGCTCCGCCATCATTCCCGAGGGGACCGCCCGCCAAGAGTTCAACCTCCGGGCGCCCGGGTCGGCGCAAGTCGAGACGAAGGTGGGGGCGGTGGAGGCTGTCGTGCGCGAGGCACCGGTCGCCCTGAGCCCAAATGCTCCTCGCCTGCTCAAGGTTTCCGCGCCGCCCGACCCAGAGAAGCTTCGCGGCGCGGTACAGAACGACCTGAACGCGCTCTTTCTCCTACTCGGTGGCGTATCGCTCCTTGTCGGAGCGCTCGGCATTGCGAACGTGACCCTCGTCTCGGTGCTCGAGCGAGTCGGTGAGATCGGCCTTCGTCGCGCGCTCGGCGCCGGGCGCCGCCACATCGCCGCGCAGTTCCTTGTCGAGAGCACGGCAATGGGCGTCCTCGGCGGCCTCGTCGGCGCGAGTCTTGGCATCATTGTGGTCGTCGGCGTCGCGGCAAGCCGCACGTGGACACCCGTGGTCGATCCATGGGTGCCCCTAATCTCCCCCATCGTGGGCGGCCTCGTCGGCCTGCTCTCCGGGACCTACCCCGCGCTGCGCGCCGCGTCGCTGCAGCCCGTCGAGGCGCTCCGCGCCGGAACCTAGTGCTACCCCTAGATGAAAGGACTTCGACCGATGCCCCACCCGTTCTCTCATCACGTCCGCCGCGGCGTGACCCTACTGGCCCTCGCGGCAACCCCCTTGGCGATCGCCGCCTGTGGGGGCGGCGGCGGCGACGCCGCGACGACAGCCGCAGGCGCGGTTGAAGACCAGATTGGATTCACACAGGCCGGAATCGCCGAGCGCCAAAGCCGCGTGGAAGCGGCAATCGCGGAGTGCATGAAGGCGCAAGGCTTCGAGTACACACCTGTCGACCCACTCGCCCAGCAGGCGGCCCTCACTGGATCGACGCGCCTGAGCGACGAGGACTTCGTCAAACAATTCGGCTACGGCGTGAGCACCCTCATCGGCCGCGGCGGGGTGCAAAGCGACCCGAACGACCGGATCCGGCTGTCCCTCGGCGATGCCGATCGCGGCGCCTACGATCGAGCACTCTGGGGAGACAACCCCGGCGCGACGTTCGCCGTCGCAAACGACACCGGTGACTTCACTCGGCTCGGCGGCTGCACGAAGCAAGCAACCGAGTCCGTCTTCGGCGGTGCCGATGTGCTGACGCAGTTGCAGGGCAAGCTCAATGAGCTCGACGAGACGATCGCCCAGGACCAGCGCGTGGTCCGCGCGGTCGAGCAGTGGGCCGGGTGCATGAACAAGGCCGGCCTCCCGTACGAGGACCCAGAAGACATCGAACCGGACCTCATCAAGCGCTTCCAGTCAATCGTGGGACCCAAGGTCGAGCGGGGAGCCACGACACCGGTGCCCCCCGGCGCCGACCAGGCCGCGTTGTCTGAGCTCCAACGCACCGAGGTGGCGGCAGCGGTCGCTGACCTCGCATGTGAGGAGGAGTTCATTACGCCGGTCGAGGACGTCGTCCGGCCACAGTACGAGGCGAGCTTCCGCCAGGCAAACCAGGATCTGATCACACGCCTTCGCCCGGCTGGCAGCTGAGTCATATCGCGTGCGCTCTCATGCTCTTCTTAGGCCGTTGTCGTTAGTTTGATGTCCGGTGCTTCGAGTTCTGGGGCGCCGGGTCGACGGGGAGGATCGTCCTTGAGCGCGGCAGTCCAGGCCAACGGGATCTCCCGCCGCTACGGTTCTGTCCTTGCCGTCGACCGCGTCTCGTTCTCCGTCGAGGAGGGCGAGATCCTTGGTGTACTGGGCCCAAACGGCGCCGGGAAGACGAGCGCGATTCGCGTGCTCACGACGGTCCTCCCGGCGTCCGGCGGGTCCTTCGAGGTCGCGGGATTTCCGCACACCCGCCCGCGAGAGATTCGCCGGGTGGTCGGGGTCCTTCCCGAGAGCGCAGGGTATCCGGAGCACCAGACCGGCGAGGAATACCTGCGCTACCACGCACGTCTCTACGGACAGTCGCGCGAGTCGGCCCGCGCCTGCGCAGCGTCGCTTCTCGAGCGTGTCGGGCTTGCTGAGCGCCGCCACTCGCTCATCTCCGGCTACAGCCGAGGCATGCGTCAACGCCTCGGAATCGCCCGAGGCCTCGTCAACGACCCCCGCGTCGTCTTCCTCGACGAACCGACGCTCGGGCTCGACCCGTCGGGTCAGCGTCAGGTTCTTTCACTCGTGCGCGACCTCGCTCGCGAGCGCGGTACGACGGTGCTGCTCTCGACGCACTTGCTGACCGAGGTCGAGGAGGTATGCACGCGCGTGCTCATCCTGAACCGCGGTCGGGTGGCGGCCGAAGGGACGGTGGCCGAGGTCATTCGGCAGGCGGCCGCCCCGCGAAGTGCGAGGGTTCGTGTCGATGCCCAGTTCGTCGACCGCGCCCGGACGGTGCTGTCGAGCGCTCCGGGCGTTCAAGGCGTCGCCGTGCTGGACGGCCCCCCCGGTTCGCTCGCCGCCGCGTTGAACGGGGCCGCAAACGACCGCGCGATGAACGATGGTCTTCTCGCGCTCGCCGAGGCCGGCGTGCCGGTGCTCTCGTTCGAACTCGAAGGGGCTCGACTGAGCGACGCCTTCCTCGCGATGACCGAGGAGACCTAATGTCGATGCGCGCGGCGGCACGGCGCGGGCCGACTTGGCCGGTCGTGACCCGGCAGGAGCTTCGCGATCTCTGGGTCGGCGGCCGGGGTCTCGTCCTCACGCTCGCGTTCAGCGTCCTGATCGGCCTGATTGCCTACCTCTCGGCGACGAACCAGGCGATCAACTTCCTCGAACAACGCGAGGCGGTCAGTCTCACCCTGCAGGTGGGGATCGCCGTTGGTTCGCTCCTCGCGCTCCTCGGGGCCGCCGACACGGTGAGCGGCGAGCGGGAGCGCGGCACCCTCGAAACGCTGCTCCTGACGCCTGTCTCCCGGCTCGGTCTGTGCGGGGGTAAGTTGCTGGCGGCCCTGTCTCTGTGGGTCGCTGCATTTTGCGTCACGGCCCCGTTTGTGTGGTTCCTCGGGCGCGGCCTCGGCGTCGTCTGGCAGGCGCTCCTCTCGGGAGCGGTCGTTGGGACGCTTCTTGCGGTGTTCGTCGCGTCGCTCGGCGTTGTCATCAGCGTGCTGTCCAGCTCGAACCGCGTCAGCCTTTCGCTCAGCCTGTTTGTGCTCTTGTCCCTCTTCGCACCGACGCAACTCCCGCCCGGCGCCCAGAAGGGCTGGCTCGGTGATCTGTTGATCCAGGCAAACCCCTTCGCCGCCGGACTACGCTACGTCGACCGGATCATCGTGCGGGGCTACGGCTGGACGCACGAGGCGACGCTCCTGATCGCGCCGATCGTCGGCGCGGTGGCTTTCGCGGCAATCGCGGCGTTTGTGGGCGCACACTTCATCCAGCTGCGGGGCGGAGGTCGAGAATGAGGCGAACCGTGCTTGCGGCGGCCTTGGCGCTGGCGGTCGCCGCACCGGCGGTCGCCACCGGTGAGGTGTCGCTCCGGGTCGACCCGCCGACGATCTCGACCGCCCTCGGGAGGGACTTCAGATTCCAAACGACAATCACAAACGGCGGGTCACAGCCGACTGCGTCGGTCCTCGCTCATCTGAATGTCCTGAGCCTTCGACGCGACGTGTACGTCGATCCCGAGGACTGGTCAAGCGACCGGACGCGTTACCTGGGGAGCATCCCGGCCGGAGCGTCGACGACGATTGATTGGACGTTGAAGGCGGTCAACCCGGGCAGCTTCGCCGCGTTCGTATCGGTGCTCCCCCAGGCGGGATCGACTGAGACCCCCGTCAACGGACCGACGGTGACCATCGGGGTCGCGGAGCGCCGGACCCTGAACTCGGGTGGGATCCTCCCGCTTGCGATCGGGATCCCCGCCGCGCTCGCACTGATCACGGTCAGTGTGCGCCTACGGCGAACTCGCCGCTGACGGCGTTGGCTAGGCGGGCGACATCGTTTGCAGATTGAGTGCCATCGCCGCCGCGGCCATGCGGCGGTCGTATGTGACCAGTGCGACGAGATCCGGGCCCAGCAGGCGAGCCGTCGCGAGGTGGATAGCGTCCAGGCTCCGGACTGAAATGGGAGCGAGGAGTCCGGCGTCATCGAGGATCCCGTCGTCGAGAGGGATGAGCTGAAACCCGGCGATGACCGCGCTCGCTCGCTCGATAGTTGCCGAATCATGAGTTTGCGCGGCACGCACGACCTCTGTGCGGGCGAGGGCGCTCGATACTCGGTCGCTGTGCTGAGTCAGGTAGGCAACGAGCGCAAGAGACTCCGCTTCTGCCCTGACCAGCTTGACGATCGCCGACGAGTCGAGGTACACGACCCCACTAGCGCTCATCAGCTCTCATGCGCTCTAGCACCGCGCTGAGCGGCGCGGCTCCTGGAATCGGGTCGAGCGGCGGTCCGAGATCCTCAAGTCGATGCGCGGCCGGGCGAATTCGTCCAGCTCGACGGAGGCGCTCGATGCGGGAATCGATCGACTCAATCGGGCTGATCATCGCGATCGGGCGGCCACGGTCGGTGACTTGCAGCGACTCTCCCCTCTGGACCTCACGCAAGTACCGGCTCGCGTGCTGCCGCAGTTCTCGAATGCCAATCGATCTCATGTGGCTACAGTAGCACTTAGCCGGACTCATCGCGAGACAGGGCCGCACCGGTCTGGACTCGCCAGAGTGCGGCGTAAAGGCCCCCGTGTTCGACGAGTTCGTCGTGCGTGCCCGCCTCGATGACCTGACCCGCCTCGAGGACGTGGATGCGGTCGGCGCCTCGAATGGTCGAGAGCCGGTGGGCGATCACGATCGTCGTCCGGTCACGTGACACGACGTCCATCGACCGCTGGATTGCCGCTTCGGTCTCGTTGTCGACCGAGCTTGTCGCCTCGTCGAGCACAAGGATGGCGGGGTTTCGCAGGATCGCCCGCGCGATCGATACGCGCTGACGCTGCCCACCTGAGAGCTTCTGCCCGCGCTCCCCGACGACCGTTTCGTACCCGTTCGATAGCGCCTCGATGAAATCATGCGCCTCGGCGAGGCGGGCGGCCTCCTCGACGTCCGCGTCGCTTGCCCCCGGTCGCCCGTAGGCGATGTTTTCGCGCACCGATCCATGGAAGAGGAACACGTCCTGACTGACCAGGCCGATCAACCCGCGAAGATCGACGAAGGTCAGCTCACGCACGTCGACCCCGTCGACCATCACATGGCCCGAGGTTGGCTCGTAGAAGCGCAGGAGCAGCTTGACGATCGTGCTCTTGCCGGCCCCGGTCGCACCGACGATCGCATGCGTCTCGCCCGCCGCGACATGAATGTCGAGCCCGTGAAGTACCTCCGACCCATCACCGTAGGCAAAGCGCACATCGTCGAAGGCCACCTCGCCCCGAACGGGGCGCGCAAGGACCCGGGCCCCTGGAAGGATCCCGGGCTTGGTGTCGAGGAGATCGAGGATTCGTCGCGTCGACGCCATCGCGCGCTGGTAGGAGTCGAGCGTCTGCCCGAGGCGCGTCAGTGGCCAGAGTAGGCGCTGGGTCATGAACACCAGCACCGAGTACAGGCCGACGGGGAGCGTCCCGTTTAGGGCGGCCCGCCCACCGACGAGCAGCGTGCAGGTGAACCCTGCGAGGATCGCCATTCGGATAAGCGGAACGAACGCAGACGAGTAGCGGATCGCCTCACGGTTGGCGAGGCGGTAGGCGTTCGACTCGCCATCCACCCGCGCCACTTCACGATCTTCCGCGGTGAACGCTTTGATGGTCGCGACCCCGGCGAGGTTGTTCGCGAGCGATCCGGCGAGGTCGCCAACGCGCTCGCGCACGGTCGCGTAGAGGGGTTCGAGCCGACGCTGGAATCGAATGGATCCGATGACCACGACCGGGATCGGAAGGAAGGCGATCAGAGCGAGCAGTGGTGACGCAAGGACGAAGACGATCCCGACGACGATAATGTTGACCGCCGTCAGGATGATCTCGTTCGCGCCGGTATCGAGGAAGCGCTCGAGCTGGTTGACGTCGTCGTTGAGCACCGACATCAGCCCGCCGGTTGATCGATCCTCGAAGTAGGCCAGCTCGAGACGTTGAACATGCCCGTAGGCGTCCATGCGGGCCTCATGCTCAACGGTCTGGGCAAGGTTTCGCCAGGTGATCGCAGCCATGTACTCAGTCGCGGATTCGAGCACCCAAACCACGATGTTTGCGAGCGCCAGGATGAGCAGCTGGTTCCACCGTCCCTCGACCCCGAGAAGATCGGCGACGAAGGAGCCCTTGCCGCGCACGACCGTGTCGACGGCCGCGCCGATGAGGAGCTCCGGCGCCGTGTCGAAGATCTTGTTGAGCACCGACCAGGCCGTCGCCATCCAGACCCGGCGGCGATGTCTTCCGGTGTACCGCCAGAGCCGCCGAAGCGGCGGGATGTCAGGCGAGTCGCTCACGGCCGGCGAGTCTACGCAAGCAAGCCCCGCCGCAGGGAGGATCCCATCCGGCTGCTGCCGGCGGTCGTAGGATTCCCTCGAAGATCAACCCGTGACGTCCTTTGAAAGGGCGGAGAGTGTCCAAGTACGAGATCCTTGTCGCGATCCACGTACTGATGGCCGTGGTCTGGGTCGGCGGCAACGTGATGATTCAGATCCTTGCGTTCCGTACGCTGAGGGCCGACGACTCACATCAGCTCGTCCTGCTCAGCCGGAACATCGAATGGGTCGGAACGCGTGTCTTCATGCCCGCATCGGTGATCCTGCTGATCTTCGGGATCTGGGCCGCAAGCGACGCGAACCTCGACTTCGGTTCACCCTGGATCACCCTCGGCTTCGTGGGCTTCCTCGCGTCATTTCTCGTCGGAATGGGTTTCCTCGGCCCGCAGTCGGGCAAGCTCGCGAAGGTCATCGAAGCCGAAGGCGAGGAATCACCCGCGGCTGCGGCGATCATCCGGAGGCTGCTCTCGGTCTCGCGCGCCGAACTCGTCCTGCTGCTCGTCGTGGTCGTGGCCATGGTCGGGAAGTGGGGCGCCTGAGGCGACCGCCAAGAGGTCTTGCGAACGCAAAATGGAACGAATCACTCGGCTGCGGCGTAGGTGGAGTATGGAACCGAAGTCAACGCAGTCGATCGCAATCAGCGGAGTTTCCGTCGCGCTGCTTCTGGGCTGTTTTGCATCGGGCGCGTCCGGGAAGGGGTCCGCCCAGACGATCGTCGTCCAGCCAAATGGCGATGTGGTGGCGGCGTGGGCGACGCTCGTGTCACAGGGGCGAGGGAACTGGGCGTCGGCGAATCGCTCGGCGAGGCTCCCCGCAGGCGCGCGGAGCTGGGCAAGCGGCCCGGAACTCCCCTGGCGGTCAGCACAAGCGGCGTCGCTCGCCTCAGACCGGCCCGGCTCGCTGACCGCAGTGTGGTACCGCCGAGCGGGTGGCCTTGCGACCGCGACCCGCGCGGCGGGGCAAACCAAATGGAGCTCACCCCAGCTCCTCAAGGGGACCGGCTCCCCGATGCTTGCGGTCGCGCGAAACGGCGCCGCGCTGCTTGTTTGGCAGCAGTACAAGACCAAACAGATCGTGACGGGACGAGTACGCCGAACCGTCTACGCCGCCGTGGCGGTCCAGACGGCCTTCCGCCAGTCCGACGCGACGAAGTTCGGCCCCGTGACGGAACTCGCGACAGGTCCCCGGCCCATTCGCGATGTGCAGCTTGGAATCGATTCGTCGGGCACGGCGACCGTCGCGTGGCTCCGAGACGTTGGTGGTCGCTGGCAGGCCGAGGTCGCGACCCGACCAGGGGGTGCGAAGACCTGGCGGCCGGTCGAGGCACTGACCGACGCGAATACCAAACCCCGTACGCTGGCGCTCGCCGCCGGCCCAGACGGTCGCGCACTCGTGGTGTCAGGAACGAACGAGCGCCTGTTGATCGCCGAGCGGCCGGCCGCCGACGGTCGGTTCGTCGAAGGCGCCGACATACCCTGGCGACCCATCGCCACGGCGAAGGTGCGTTCGAGCCTTGCCGCGATGATTCGCACCGACGGAACAGCGGTTGTCGCGTGGAACCAACCGACCAGCCAAATCGACGCCCTTACGCGCACGCCCAACGGTCGTTGGGGAGCGCCAGAGGTCATCGATCGTGGAGGTCTTGGGCCGGTGGAGCTCCACGAACTGGGCGCGAGAACGCTCGTTACCTGGCGGAAATCCGGGAGCGCAAGACCGACGCTCAGCGCCCGCCAACTCGCGGCTGACCTCACGTGGAGCCGACGTCAGGAGCTCGGCCTCGCGGGCGGCCGAGACCCGACGAGCGCACGCTTCGCGCGTCCGCTCCAATCACCTGGCGTGTCAGGCGGAATCATCTGGTGGACCCTTGAGGGGCCGTCGGGTTCGACGCTCCGCGCGGTGCGCTGGACGCCGAATGGGCCGATCCGACTCCCGGACCTTCCAATTCCAACGCTCTCGCGTGAGAACGGCTACGAGGTGGGCTTCGTCCGACGGAGGACGTCACGCCACGAAACGCGTACACCGGTACGGAGGATCACGCGCTCGTAGACGCGGGCGGCGGGCGCGAAGCACCCCCCGGCGGCTGTCACGACGACCGCGGCGATCTGCTCACCGACCCCAATGGAGGCCCGCGCAACGCGCGTCGGTACAACAAATGGCGCGACGGGCGGCACGAACGAGAGAATCCTCGCGGTGAGCCCGCTCGGGCTTGCCGCCGCGACAAGGCCAAGGGCCACGCTCCCTCAAGCGAGAAGCGAGATCGGCGTGATGACCGACTGGAGATCCTCCTGGGGAGTGACCCGACCGCCGCAAGCGTCGGTCGGACCCGTGCGAAGGTCACGATCGGGCCGACGGTGCGGGCGCGTTCGAGAATCGCTTGGTCGTCGACATCGCCGACAAGCTCAAGGAGCACCTCGGGCCCGTTTGATTCGACGACCGTCGCGCCGGCGAGGCCATCTGCCCAGGACGGGTCCGCGTCGACCTCGACTCGGATACGACGCCGCGGATCGCGTTCTCGGAGCTCCCGAACACGCCCGTTTGCGACGAGCGAGCCACGGTCGATGATCGCGACGCCGTCGCAGAGGCGTTCGACGAGTTCGAGCTGATGGCTCGAAAAGAGGACGGTCGTCCCCTCGACGACCCGTTCGGCCAGAGTCTCGGCGAGGGCGTCGACCGCGACCGGGTCAAGCCCGGAGAATGGTTCGTCGAGTATAAGAAGTTCCGGCCGGTGCACGAGTGCGGCCGCGAGCTGCACGCGCTGCTGGTTTCCGAGCGAGAGTGCCTCCAGGCGATCATCGATTCGTGCCTCGACGCCCAGACGCTCAAGGAGCGACGCGGTGGCCGTGGCAGCATCGTCGCGCGTCAGGCCACGCAAACGGGCCAGGTAGCGGAGTTGGTCGCCCACGCGCATCTTCGGGTAGAGGCCGCGTTCCTCAGGCATGTAGCCGGCCCGCTTGCGCACCGCGGCATCGATGGGTCCGCCCGACCACTGGACGGTGCCCGCGTCGGCTGAGAGGAGCCCAAGCACGATGCGCATCGCGGTCGTCTTTCCGGCGCCGTTTCGACCGACGAAGCCCCAGACGGAACCGGTCGGCACCTCGAAGGTGAGTCCGTCGAGCGCGACCGTCTCGCCAAAGCGTCGCGAGATCCCGTCGAGTTCGAGCATCTCGGAAACGGTAGCCGGTCGGTCGACCGGGTAGGACAGGTCGCGTCACGTCCCTCGACCCGCGCGGCCTGTAGACGCGGCGGCCCCGTCAGGGATACGATCGGCCGATGAAGGTGACGCGCGCCAGGCGGGCCCGGCTGCCGCTTCGACTTCTCCTCGCGACGATCGCGACGCTTTCGCTCGCTTCCGTCGCACGTGCCGACACCCTGGTCGTGGACTTCGAATCCGGGCCGGCGGTGGGTACGGCGATCAACGACGACTACCTTGTGAGCGCCTTCACGCGGTTCCTGCTCGCCGACCTTGGTTTTCGCCCGCAGCGCAAGACGGTGCCGGCGAACCTCGCCCATTCGGGCACAACGGTCGCAAACGTCGGACCCGATCTCTGCGGCCCGTCCGAGGGCTTCCAGGGTGCGGACTGTGAGTTCGTCAACGGCGGCACCGCGGGGCGTCTCACTCGTACGGCGTCGAGCATCACGCTCTACGCCGGCATTTTCCCTGGCCAGTTCGGAACGGCGACCGCGACCCTTCGCGGGTACCGAGCGAACAACACGATCGCGGCGACGAGCGCGGC
Organism: Actinomycetes bacterium; assembly: GCA_031376285.1. Lineage (GTDB taxonomy): Bacteria > Actinomycetota > Thermoleophilia > Miltoncostaeales > Miltoncostaeaceae > JANMDN01. Next base: position 10,564 of record JANMDN010000079.1, on the reverse strand, counting down.
GACGGCGCTCGCGCTCGGGTTCAACACACCCGTCACCGTGACAAGCGCGGCTGGCGACATCGCCCGCTTCGAACTCGTTTTCGGCGGTCCGACGGGGATCCCGGTCGGCTTCGACGACCTCACCCTCGACTATCCCGCTGGAACGCTGCCCGACCTCTCGCTCGGCGGCCCACTCAACCAGACGACCGTTCTGCAGGGCGGGGCGACCGACGTCCCTCTCTCGATGAGCCGCATCAACGGCTCGAACGGTCCGGTGCAGATGTCGGTTGCGGGACTTCCTTCCGGCGTCACGGCCGAGTTCGTACCGAACCCCGTCCCCGGGATCCAGGACAACCCCATCCTGCGTCTGACCGCCGCCCCGGATGCGGCCCCGTTCTTCGTGCCGGTGACCGTGACCGTGACCGCGGACCCGCTCGCGAACGCCGCCGTCGCTCCCGCCCCACGAACGCTTGGCGTTGGGATCGCAGTTCGCTCACGCTTCGATCTCTCGCGTCCGTCGACCGGCGCCGTCCTTCTCCCGCAGTGTGCACCGGTGGACGTTCCGCTACGTATTCAGCGAGACTTCTCGTTCGTTAACGCCGCGGCCATCGGCCTTGAGGCGGTCGGACTCCCGACGGGCGTCACCGCGGAGTTTCTTCCGGGTCCGGTCATCGCTCCGGGCGGCGGGCTCGTCGTCGAGCCGACGCTGCGGCTGCGGCGGGGGACGGGGTCGATCCCCGCTGGCACCATGATCCAGGTGCGGGCAACATCCGCGGGTGCTCCGACCCGCAGCCTGGCGGTACCGCTCGGCGTGGCAGCGTCGACCGCTTCGGTGGACGCGTCGACCACCTCTGGTGCTCCCCCCTCACGCCTGCGGGATGGGACGCTCGTACGCCTCACCGGAAACGGATTCTGTGCGGGTACAAAGGTGCGCGTCGGCAACGCGCTCGCAGAGGTGGACGGGGTGCCGAGCCCGGAATCGACCGGCTTGACTTTTAAGGTCGCCCGGCTTGCGACAAGCGGCACGGTCACCGTGGTCCCGCCCGCGGGGGCGAGCACCTACGTCGCTGGCGGCTCGTTCGTTGTTCGCTCGACTCGGAACCAGAACGGCTTCCAGTTCGACAACCCGAGCTACGAGAACCTCTCCCTCGGAGAGCTCGCCGATCTCGTCGGCCCTGAGGAGATGTTCGTCCAGATCAACCCATGCTGGCCGTTTAGCTGCCCGATACTGGCGCTCGGCATCCCGGACCCGATCGCGTTCCTGAAGTGGCAGATCATCGACCAGGCAATGCAATCCTCCGGCGGGCACTGCTTTGGGATCAACCGCGCGATCCAGGAGTTCGGCGCTGGCCGCAAACGCCCCCGCGATTTCACCTCGGGCGTGACGACGGCGTTCGGCCTGCCGTCGGCCACGGGTCCAAGCGGGTCGCTTGAGAGCTATCTCGACGCTCGCCACGCGGGCCAGACAACGGCGGAGTTCCTCCGGAGCTACGGCCTCCGCAATGACTCGATCTCGGCCCAGCTCAACCGGATCAGGGCAGAGCTCGACGCCGGCCGCCTCCCCGGCGTGACGATCCGCAACTCATTCACCGAGGGCCACGTCGTGACCGCCCACGACGTCGAGAGACTCCCGGACGGCTCGACCATCATCCATACCTACGACAACGAGCGGCCGTTTCTTCCATCCGAGGACGCCGACACGAGCGGCGCCACGCACCGCGACCGTGAGCAAGGAAGCCAGATCAGGGTCAACGCCCAGGCGAACCGCTGGGACTACAGCGGTTGGTCCGGAGGGAACGATGGCTCGCTCTACGCGATCAAGCTGACGGACTTCCCGACGAACCCCAGCCTGCCCGGAATCGGAGACGCCGTCGTCGGCATCTTCGGCTCGTCGGGCGGCGCCGCCGTCACCCGCCAAGCGCTCGCCGACACGGAGGTCGTCCCGGTGTTCGACCGGGGAGCCATCCCCGGTGCGGCCGGCTTTCTCATCGGTCGACGCGGCGCGACGAGCATCGGCCGCATCGTCGTCGGACGCCGCGACGGTTCGTACTCCCAGCTCATCACCGGCGGGGGCTTCGCGGGGTCTGTGAGCGACGTCCAAACCTCAAAGGGCGTTGTTGATCGACTGACCGGAGACCCGAAGGCCGGGAGCATCAACTTCAGCGGCGAGCGTGACCGCCCGCTCACCATCGCACTCGGCCGCGGGCAACGAGCGGCGACGATCGCGACCCGCACGTTCGCGGGTGGCAAAGAGACGGCCACGTTCGGCTCCGGATCGAGGCTCACGTACGAGCACGACGGCCCCACGACGACGTTCTCGTTCGAGCTGGTTGGAGTCGAATCAGGCGTAGGCGCCGCGCGATTCGCCTCCGGGCCGCTCGTCGTCCGGCGGGGCGACCGGGTCTCGGTATCGCCGACTGACTGGCGGACGCTCTCGTCAGCACGCGTGACGGTTCGCTCAGTAAATGGGCGGGTTGCAACGCGGACGCTCCAGAGCCGCGCCACCGGGCCACGCACACAAGTCACGCTCAGTCAGCCTCGCGTGCGCGTCGTGAAGGGGCGCACGGTCGGCGAAGTCACGGCGCGCCTGCGCCGCCTCGATCCCGGAGCCGCCCAGGGAGTCGTCCTGAGGTTGAGCCAGAATGGTCGACTGCTGACCAAGCGCACCTTCGCCGTGAGACGAGCAACGGCCGGGGGGCGCACGTTCCGACTGCCGCTTCGCAAGCTTGCGCCGGGCGCCTACCAGCTCACCGCTGACGTGACCGTCGTCGCGGGCAGCGGGCGGATCGGATCTCGCCGCGCGAGCCGAGTCTCCACCGTGCAAGTCAAGTAGGCAAGGGGCCTACCGAGGAAGCGCCGGACGCTCCAGGGCAAGCACGACGACGTCGTCGCGGAGGTTGGCTTCGTCGAAACGGCGGGCCGCGTCGATGAGGCGCTCGATGCGAGTGGTCAGCGGCGAGGACCGCTCGGCCTCAAGCACCCTGCAGGCGCGCTCAATGCCGAATTCCTCCCCATTGCGACGCGCCTCGACCAGACCGTCGGTGTAGAGCACGAGCGTCCCCCCGAGCGGGAGCTGAAACCGCAGGATGGGCCACTGCGCGTCGTTGAAGACGCCGATCGGCGGGCCTGGGTCGTCGATCACAAGCGGACGGCAGTCGTCTTGAGTTAAAAGGATCGGGGCGGGATGGCCGGCCGGCGCGAGGTCCACGCGACCTTCGTCATCGATGACGAGGTGAAGGAGAGACGCAAACCGCCCCTGAAGACGCTCTTCCGGGGTGCCGATCTGCTCGTTCAGCACGTGGAGCACGGCCTCGGGGTCGGGGTTTACTTGCACCATCGTTCTCCAGGCAAAGCGCAGGCCGGCCGCCTTCGCGGCAGCAGAGGCCCCGTGACCAGAGACGTCGCCGACCACGACCGAGAGGCGTCCGTCCTCGAGCATGACGGCGTCATAGAAGTCACCCCCGATCAGGAGGTCGGCCTCGGATGGGCGGTAGCGGGCTGAGATCCGCATCCATGGGGCCCGGGGAAGCCGAGCGGGAAGCAGCCCGCTTTGCACTGTCTTCCAGAGCTCACGCTCGGCGGTGAGTGCCGCGTCACGCCGAGCAGCGGTGGCGACGGCGTCGCGCTGGCCGACGAGGTCGACCTGCATCTGGTTGAAGCCCCCGACGAGGGCTCGAAGCTCGCGGACCGCGGCCGGACGGGCCGGAACCGGCTGGGAGAGGTTGCCGCGCGCTACGCGCTGGACCCCCTGGGCGAGGTCGGCGACCGGCCCTCCGAGCTGCCGCCAGATCCGGTGGGCGACCGCCGCCACGACCAGGAGTGCGAGGAGTGCGGAGGCGGCGATCACCGCGAGGGTGATCCGGCGCCGCGTATCGGCCCGGTCAAGTGATGCCCGGCGCTCCCTGGCGACGGCGCGAAGCAGCGCGTTGTGATCTGAACGGAATGCGCCCTGGAGGGCCTTCGCCATCCCGGTTTCGATGCGCCGCCGGGCGGCGACGCCTTGACCCTCTTTGACGAGCTTGACAAGTAGGCGACTCTCGGCGAACCAGCGCTGGGCGGCTCGGTCGACGCTCTCGGTGGCAGTCTCGAGGGCGCGCTCGTCACGAACGAGGCGCTTCAGGCGCTTGAGGTGGCCGGGGTACTCGCGGCTTGCCTGTTTGAACGGCCCGAGGTAGTCGTCCCGACCGGTGAGTGAGTAGCCGCGGCTACCGGTCTCCGCGCTGAGGAGGTCGACGAGGAGCTGGGTGGTTGCCGCTTGGCGAGCCACACCGAACTGGCTTCCTCGCCGGTACTCGCGTGAGGTGACGATCATGCCGGTGATCGCGAGCACCATCAGGAGCGCGAGGACCGCTCCGAGCGCGGTGACAAGTCCCGCAAGTACCCGCCGAAGCGATCGCGCCCTGTCGACGCTCACCTCGCACCCGTCCCGGGGTGAACGGGTTCGAATGAGGTCGGGGCGTCTACCATCGTGACGTGTTGACGCATGGGATCACGCACCGGTTCCAACGATCTCGTCGATGCTGGCGGCGCCCTCGGCCGTGAGGCGGGCCGAGAGTCCCCGGTTGATCGTCGCGGCCGTGCGAGGGCCACCGTAGACAAAGCCCGTGTAGATCTGGCAGAGGTCGGCGCCCGCGACGAGCTTTTCCCAGGCGTCGTCGGCGGTGAAGATGCCCCCCACACCGATCAGAACACGCCCCGGCGAGAGGCTCCGACGCACGTCGCGCACGAGGGCGGTGGCTCGGCGCCGAAGCGGCGCGCCGGAGAGCCCGCCGGCCTCGGCGGCGAGGGCGACGGGGGAGCGAAGACCGTCTCGCGCAAGGGTGGTATTCGAGACGACGACACCGTCGATTCCGAGGCGTTCAACGAGCGCGACGGCGTCCTCGACCTGGGTCGGCGTGAGGTCCGGCGCGATCTTGACGAGAATTGGCGGCCGCGCGCCCCCTCGGGCCGCGATGAGCCCACCGAGGATCGCTTCGAGCTCATCCACGCCTTGCAGTGTCCGAAGGCCCGCCGTGTTCGGAGAGCTGACGTTGACGACCACGTAGTCCGCAAAGCCTTGGAGCGCCTGGAAGCTCGCGAGGTAGTCGCTCGCGGCAGCCTCGAGCGGCGTGACCTTTGACTTGCCGATATTCACGCCGATGGGGACACGGTGCAGCACTCCGCGGCGGTCCCATTCGGCGAGCCGCTCGGCGGTCGCTGCCGCGCCGTCGTTGTTGAAACCGAGGCGGTTGATGAGGGCACCGTCGAGTGGAAGCCGGAAGATGCGCGGAGTCGGGTTCCCGGGCTGCGGGTGCGCGGTGATCGTGCCGACCTCGACGAAGCCGAAGCCGAGGCCCGGCCATGCGGGGACCGCGCGGGCGTACTTGTCGAAGCCTGCCGCGAGGCCCACCGGGTTGGGGAAGTCGACGCCCATGAGATGGCGCCCAAGGCGCGGATCGAGCGTGGCTCGACCGATGATCGGCGCGAGGCGGTGTGCGCGCGCAAGCGACCCGATGGCGAGCTCGTGCGCGCGCTCAGGATCGAGCCGGAAGAGCAGTGGCCGGGCCAACCGGCCGTAGAGGCCGCTACCCGGCGAGGCGATCGACCTCCGCCGCAAGCTGCAGGCACTGGTCGGTGACGCCACCGAGCCGGTGGCTCCCGATCGAGACGGTGACGCGATTCCAAGAGATCGCGACATCGGGATGGTGGTCCATGGCTTCGGCAACCTCGGCGAGCCGATTGACGAAGTCGAGCGCTCCCATGAACCCGCCTGGCCGCTCGAACTCCCGAACGATCAGGTCGCCGCTTGCCGCCCAGCCGGGCCGCTGCGCTAGGCGCGTCTGAAGCTCCGCCTCGGTGAGAATCGCCACGGTCGTCCCCTCGCTCACGGCCTTCGAACGGGAAGGCTATCCGTCGGAGGCGTCCGCGCCCAGTGAGCGGCGCGCGACGCCCGAGAGCGTGGCCCCCTGAACGACCACCGATGCGGCCGTCGCGACGAGAACAATGGCCTTCGATGCGTCGGCGCCCTCGAGCGCTTCGAGCGCCGGGAAGGCCGCAAGCAGCAGCGGCACGGCGCCCTTGAGACCACCCCATGAGACGAGTACGCGCTCCCCGCGGGAGAGACCGCTGCCAAGGAGGCAGAGCCAGGCGACGAGGGGCCGAACGATGAGGGCGCCGACGATGGCGATCACGACGCCCTGCCAGAGGTCGTCGAGGCCGACGAGCGGCGCAAACGATGCGCCAAGGAGCCCGAAGAGCACGGGCTCGGCGATGGCGGAGAGCCCCTCCGGGACGGAGTGGTGGCTTCCGTCTTGGGCAGTCCAACGATCGGCGAGGAGGAGTCCGGCGATGTAGACGGCGAGGAAGCCGCTGCCGTGGAGCGAGGCGGTTGCGGCGCCGACGATGATCGCGCCGACGACCATCGCGGCCCCTTGAAGGCTCTCGTCGATCCGCGGGGTCGCCAGGAGAAGACCGATGAGGGCCACGGCACCGATAACGCCGCCAAGGAGTCCGATCCCAAGTTCCTGTGAGAGACGTATGGCGCCGGAACCGACGGATGCGTCGTCATGGGCGACAAGGTCGACGGCGACGACCATGAACGAGATTCCGATGGGATCGTTGAAGCCGGACTCACCTTCGAGGATCGTCCGCGGCGTCGCGGCCTTGCTGCGCCTGAGGACGGCGTAGACGGCGGCGGGGTCGGTGGGTGCGAGGGCGATGCCGACGAATGCTGCGAGCGCCCATTCGAGGCCGAGGGTGTAATGGGCGAAGGTGGCAAGGAGCGCGGCGGTCGCCGCGGTTCCCGGGATGCCGAGAACAAGGATGGGCTTTGCGTGGCTGCGCCACGCGCGAAACCCGGTCGCGAGGCCGCCATGGAAGAGGATGGCGTAGAGGGCGATGACGCCGATTTCTTGGAGATGGAGCGCGGAAAGCTCATCGACGGGGGCGATCCCGGCAAGCCCGGCGGCGATCCCGACCGCGAGAAATGGTGCGGGCCCGGGGATCCCGATGCGGCCGGCAAACGGCGCCGCAGCGAGGGCCGCAAGGAGGAGCGCGGCGACAAGGAGGAGCTGCGGAAAGAAGTCGGTGAGGGCATCCATGGTGGAGCGAGCGATGGTATGTGATGGCACCGCCGCCGGAACCCTCGGCGGGCCCCGCGCGACGTCCTCTATCCTTTCTTCGGGGGCCGTTAGCTCAGCTGGTAGAGCAGGGGACTTTTAATCCCAAGGTCCTGGGTTCGAGCCCCAGACGGCCCACTCACTGAGACTGGCTTCCTGACTGGGATTCGTGGCTCTCTACGGGCCATCCTTCTCGTGCTGGAAGGACTGGGTGACAACAGAAGTGCAACACGGGTCTTTCCCGGACCTCCGAAATGCCTACCGGAGCATCAGCTTGCTTCGTCACAAATGGCTTGCTGCCATGGGTTCGACTCCTGCTTGTTGGCGGAGGGCACGCGGAGAGGTCAAAATCGCGGTTGACCGCGGGACGCTAAATCCCATGGTCATCTCCACGGCGATTCATACCGACCCCTTGACAAGCAATAGGAGCATCTACGGATCCTGCTCCACACAGGAGGCGTCAACTGGCCCGCCCAGCGCCCCCCCGGCCCCGCCCATTCGAACCCGCCCGCCGCACTGAAACCGGAAGGGCCGCTTTCCCTGCAAAGTGATGACTTGATTCGAGTAGCGAGGGAGCGATGCGCCAGCGATTGCGCCAGCGCCTAGGGTGGACTCTCTCGGAGATGTAGCGGCACTTTTGGTCAGGGGGTAGCACCCTGAAGCACCCCGGTCGTGTTGGAGGCTCGGTTACGTGGTTTACCAACTGTATGTGGTGCCGGCCGGTCAGCGCCCCCGAGAAGGCTGGCTGGACGGCCTGCAGGGGCCCGGAGGGCCGGTCGTTCTCGCCGGGGAGCGTTGCGCTTCGTACGCGGCCGGGCTGAGGCCGGCTAGGCGCGTGTGGCGCCGCTCGTGGTTGTAGGACGAGATCCACCGGAGGGTCTCGTGCTCGGCGTGCTCCATCCCGGGGAAGACCCGTCCACGGACCAACTCGTGCTTGTAAGTCGCAACCCACGCGTCTGCCATCGCGTCGAGCGCGCACCCGACCGTTCCGACCGACGGGCGGATCCCCGCCCGGTGCAGCCGGTCGCGGTGCCGACAGGAGCTACGGCTACAGCTACGGCTGAGACCGGCCCCCGACACCCGCACCTGGCGAACTGTTTTGCCTTGTATTTCTTTCGCGCAATCGCAGTAAAACGAGGTACAATCCATCTCGTGATCCCGAGGTCGGAAGATGAGGCTCGACTTCGTGAGGCGCTCTCAAGGTCACCGATCGTGCTCCTTACCGGTCCTCGCCAGGCGGGAAAGTCCACGCTCGCGCGGCTTGTGGTCGCGCCCGAGCGTCACCGGCTCTTCGACCTCGAGGACCCACGTGACCTCGCGCGGCTTGGCGATCCGACGCTCACGCTGACGCCTGGCCCGACGATCGTCATCGACGAGGCCCAGCGGCGGCCGGACCTCTTCCCGATACTGCGCGTACTGGCCGACGCCGACGAGGGCCCCGGACGTTTTCTCCTCCTCGGTAGCGCATCGCCGGAGCTTGTCGGCATCGCATCGGAATCACTCGCTGGTCGAGTGGCGCTCGTTGAGCTCGGAGGGTTCGAACTTGCGGACGTCGGGCCCGACGCGCTCGACACGCTGTGGCTGAGGGGCGGTCTCCCTCGCTCGTTCACAGCATCGAGCGATGCCCGGTCCGCTGCATGGCGCGACGACTACATCAGCACCTTCCTCGAGCGGGATCTCGGCAACCTCGGCATACGGATTCCCCCTACCACGATGCGGCGATTCTGGACGATGATCGCCCACTACCACGCTCAGACGTGGAACGGTGCCGAGCTCGCCCGGGCCCTCGGCGTCTCCCAGTCCACCATCCGACGCTACCTGGACGCACTCACCGACGCGCTCGTCGTCCGGCAGCTCCAGCCGTGGTTCGAGAACCTCTCAAAGCGCCAGGTTCGCTCGCCCAAGGTCTATGTGAGGGACACGGGCCTCCTCCACCGCCTCCTGGGTATCGACAGCCCCGAGAATCTCCTCAGTCATCCAAAGGTCGGAGCGAGCTGGGAGGGACTTATCGTCGAGCAGCTGGTGGCATCCCGTTCGGTCGAACGCCCATGGTTCTGGGGCACCCAGGCGGGCGCCGAGATCGACCTCTTCGCCGAGCAACACGGCGAACGGATCGGCGTCGAGATTAAACGGACCGACCAGCCCAAGCTCACCCCATCGATGCGCAAGGCACTGACCGATCTCCGACTCGATCACATCGTGGTCGTTCACGCAGGCGCGGACGAGTTCGACCTCGCCGAACGCATCCGAGCGGTACCCGCAGGCGTGGTACTCGCGTCACCGAGGAAACTCTGAGACCCACAAAACGCTACGTGGTGAGGAATGGAGCGGGGGTCACACTCGCTCCCTCGATCAGACAAGCGAGCACGAAGCCCGTATCCATTCACGTCCACTGAAGCGACGATCTCTTGCCTTGACTGACGGAAACGCGGGCATGCCAAAGACACAGGAGACCTACGGAACCTCTCGCGGCCACCTCGTCACCGACGAAGTCGTCGAACGCCTCGCGGCCGAGGCAGAGGCTGGCTACGACCCCGATGCACTACGCCGCTGTGGGGGACGCCGACCAATGGGCTCCGGGCCAGCCGCGGTGGTCCCCATTCGGCTCGACCCCGAGTTGCGAGAAGCAGTTGACAAGCTCGCCGCCAAGAATGACGCGAACGACCAGCGATGTCATCAGACGGGCCCTGCGCGCCTACCCCGACGTCGCGTAGCCGCACCGCTGTGCCACCACCGGCTGGCGGGCCTCATCGAAAGCCACTGGGGACGCGAAGCGGGATCCCGGGTGGTAACAACGTGGTAACACGAGCCCCAGCGACGGACCGAGACGGCCATCGACCCGACGTCCGCTGTATCCCCGCAGGGACGGCGTTTCCGGATGTCCAGCCGAGACCGGCAGAGGCGCCCGGTTGCGACTTTTAATCCCAAGGTCCTGGGTTCGAGTCCCAGACGGCCCACTCCCCGCAGAAGGCGTCCTTACTGGGTTTGATGGATGTTGGTCGCCACCGCGAAACAGTCGTTTTGGCCAATGTGGTCCGAGACAGTCGGCGTGAGCCCCAGGCGGAGCGCGTGGCAGGCCCGAACGGGCGGACGCGAGCCCGCGGGGGATGCACCCGGCTCCGCGAGTGGAGCCGGGGAGCGCCATCAGTCGTCCAACCGACCGCTCATCCGCGGGTCGCGTCGGCGGGCGTTGTAGACACACCCCACACCGACGTTGGCGTCAAATGTTCGTACGCTGGTCAACGCTTCAGCTCGCTTGGGGGCGTCGAATGGGCTCGTGACGTTGCGTACTTGCCCCGTTGCCGAGCCGCTTCCTGATCGGATCCGAGCCCGAGGGGCGCACTGTATGTCGCTCTGCGTCGAGGAATCGGCGAGAGGTCGCGACACGGGCCGCCCCGGTCAGGTAGGCGACAGTGACGGTGACGGCGGCGGCGGCGAGTAACCATCCCGCCGCGATGTCTGTGGGGTAGTGAACACCAACGAACAGG
>JANMDN010000053.1:0-40011 GCA_031376285.1 Actinomycetes bacterium | reverse complement strand
GGTCCGCTGGGGGGGGGGGTTTTTTTTGTGTTTGGTGCGCCGCGGGGGTGGCCCCCGGCGGGGGGGGGGGGGCGCCCCGGCCCCCCCCCCCCCCCCCGACTCGTTGGTTGGTCTACGCGGCGGCCTTCGCCTGCTGCGGGGCGGTGGCGGGGCCGACGGTGCCGGCCCGGAAGCTGATGCCGTGGCGGTCCTCCATGGACCACGGCACGGCGACAAGGTCCGCGACGCGGACGGGCTGGCCGACGACGACGCCCTTGGGCTCGCCGGAGACCTTCACCGGCCAGATCTGTGGGCCTTCGGGGCCAAGGGCGACAAGATCGACGGCGTAGATCGGCTCGCCGTTCTGATCGGCCTTCGGACGCTTGGTCTCGAAGTCCATGACTGGCTCGACCTTGCCGGCCACAAGGGTCACGGCGGTCGTGTCGATGGGCAGACGCATTCCCGGTTCCTCCTGTTCGAGTGATCGTGGTACGTACCACGTGGTCGAGGAGTGTGCGGTATGGTCCGTACCATTGTCAAGTCCAGGATTGAGATACCGCGAAGTGCGCGAGGCGCTTGCGGCTCGCATCGCTGGAGGCCACCTGAAGCCGGGCGACCGCCTGCCCTCGGAGCGCGATCTCCAGGCGGAGTTCGACTGCGCCCGCTCGGTCATCCGTCAGGCACTCTCGGCCCTCACCCGCGACGGGTGGGTGATGTCGGTCTACCCGAAGGGCTACCTCGTCCTTGGGCCGCGGATCCCGTGGGTGAGTCGTCTGCGTCTGCTGACTGATGAACCATGGGTCGTCGTCATCGAGGACGTACGCGAGGCCACCGCCGATGACGAGACCGCCGAGGGGCTGGAAATCGAGCCGGGCGATCCGGTGATCGAGCGCGAGAGCAGCCTCCAAGGCGAGAGGACCGGCGATACGTGGGGGCTTGGCCGAGTCGCCTACGCATCGCTCGGCCTCAGTGAGACGGGGCGAGCGACCCTCCTGCAACCTGGTGAAATCACCTACGACCACCTTGAATCGGCCGTCGATCGACGAATCGTGGGCTACCGTGAGCGCCTCAGGGCACGACCTCCATCCGAACTGGAGCGCAAACGGCTCGCCCTTCCGAGGGTGACACCGGTCCTGGAGATGTGGAGAATCGCGAGGAGCACGACGAAGCCGGTCTCAGCTTTCCGATTCGTCGCAAATCCGCGCCGACTCGAAGCCGACTACCTCATCGACACATGAACCCTGACGAGCCACTCCGCACCAAGAATCTCGCCAAAGAAGATCCCGCGCCGATGGATGACGCCCTCTGCGGTTTCCCTTGGCTGCCGCGGCTGATCGACAAGGCTCGTTCGGAGAGCGCCGGCACCCTCGGCGGCTACTACAAGTACCCGTGTCCGATTGACTCCCAATGCCTCGCGCTGCTCTCAATAACTGCCGCTGAGTTCCAGAAGATCGCGACGGAAGCGACTACGGCCCGCGACGTGCTGTTAGGCCTACGCAAGGTCGGCGACCTGGGTGCCTCGGCTCGCGCTTTCGACCCGCTTGCCCTGAATACGCGACTGCACGAGTCGACTATCCGCCCTCGCAACGCCGACTGCTAGATGTCTGTCGTTAGCGACTACTGGGTCGGGGTCCTCCAGCGCCTAGAGGCCGAGGTCTCGGTCTTCTCTCAACTTGTCCTTCACCACGGAGAAAAAGGGCGGGAGAACGAGGCAGTCCTCGCGCGGATTCTGCAGGCGCTCGTTCCTCAGCGATACGGCATCGGATCCGGTCTTGTCATCGACTCGGCTCGCAACTACAGCAAGCAAACCGACATTATCGTCTTCGAGCAGTCCGACGAGCCCTCCCTCATGGCGCAGACAACTCAGCTTCTTTTCCCCGTCGAGAACGTTGTCGCGGCAATCGAGGTCAAGACGACCCTCCGGGACAGCGACATAACCGACTGTTGTGAAAAGGCGGCGTCGCTTAGGCGCCTCAGCCCCGCTCGTGAGTACCCCGACAAGTCTACCCATCCCCCCTTCTTCGTCCTCGCCTACGCGTCAGGATCGAGTCCGGCGAAAGTCGCAGAGCGATTCCGTGACGCCCCGCCGGGCGACCGTCCTGACATGGTGTGCGTTATCTCACCAGCTCTACTGGTGGGCCGGCCAAGCTTGGTCCAGCGAGTTGACCACAACGACGAATCGATGGTTGCAGGGATCGCACTGCTGACAACAGATACGGGCGCGCGTATAGAAGGGGCGGCGTCCGGGCCAGATATGCGCGCGGTACACGAGGGTCGGCAATATCCGCTCGTGAGAGTCGACGACCAACTCGTCCTGGCGGACCCCGCTCGCGCTCTGCTTCTCTTCGTGGACGGCTTGCTGCGTTCGATCGCGCTCCAGCAAGCTCGACGGGCGCCGGTTCTCACTCACTACATCGAGAAGAACATGCGGACTCTCGCCTGGCTAGACTGACCATCATGCTCAGGCAAGACCAAGGCCAGAAAGGAAGGGAGAGAGCCGTACGCTCGGCACGCCAAAGTGCTCGCATGCGGCGTGAATCGTTAGTCGAGTGGGCTTCGGATGGACGTCTTCGGAGACGACGGTTACCTCACCACTTCGTTCAGTGATATCGATCGCCTGAGCCATAACGTACACCGCGCTAGGTTCGACGGTATGGCTCGCCGTTACATCGACGAGTTCCGGGCATGCAACCGTGACCCACTCAACCTTGGAGTAGTCGGCACCGTGGTGCCGTCGGGTGCCCGCGTTGGACTTCGCCCAGTCGTACGCATGCTCATCTCTGGCAAGGCGGCTAAGCTCTTTCGTGACCTCATCGCAGTAGCAGACTCGTCCCCCGCGGACGTGGTCCGTGAGGTCCGTGAAAATGGCAGCTGCCCGCCGGGGGTATTCGAGCGGGATCCCCAAAATCGCCGACACGTCCAGTACATATATCACCGGGCTATGTGTCGTCGACGCTCGACTGGATCCGTGACCGAATCTCGGCAAGCTGCGAGTTCGAGACGTTGAGGTACTCAAGGACGTCGGAACGGCCGACGACTCCCCGTTCCTCGCCGTCCATGAGTAGGGCGGGAAAAGCCGAACCCCACTCGCGGAGTCGAATCGCCGGGGTCGTCGCGTCGCGCGTGAATCCGCCGGCGCCCTTGAAGTCGGCTTGCTCGTCGACCCGCGCGTACACGCCGCTCGACGACGGATAGATGGTCTGAAGGCGGTATGCGGCGGCGCGGAGGCTTACCTTGAATTTGTTCGCGATGGTCTTGACTTCTTCGAGGGAGACCACGGGACGATCTCCAAACTTCGATGAGACGTAGCTCCTAAAGGTCTCCTCGGGCAGGAGGAATGATGCCGCGAATGACTCGCACCAGCGCTCTGTTGGGGTGTCAGACGCCTGTGTACAGAGGGAGTCTCGCTTGCGGAGAATGTGTCCGAACTCATGAAGGAACGAGAAAATCCGGGCTTCCATCGTGTAAGCCGAGTTGACAGCAATGAGGGGCGCGAAGTCGTCTAGGAGTGCGAACCCTCGGGAGCCGTCCCCGGACATTGGAAGCTGCAGGACGAATAGGCCGCGTTGCTCCAGTCGAGAGCGCAGCGTCCTAGCGACCTCGGACGACGAGGCCGCGGCCATCTGGATCTCGACTCCCCAGTCGAGGAGTTCCGCGGCTGCGGCGGCGACCGTCGCGGGAGCCCGGTGTCCGGCGTCCGGCTGCTTCTGCGGTGGGTCTCCATGCTGTCGGCGTATCCAACTTGCGATGCGCTGAAGTCGCTCGGCGGTCCTGAGGGCCTGGACTTCGGCCGCGGGCGGCGGCTTGTTTGGTGCCCTACCGGGTGCTGCCCTGAACGCCCTTAGGGTCGCGGACGGCTTGGGCGGAGTGGGCAGGAAGAAAACGGCGCGCGGTCTCTTTAGACCCGTGACAACCCGACTGAACTGAGTGGCGTTGGGCTGGTCGGAGCCGTCGAGCCACGCCGCAACTACGTCTTCCGAGACCTGGCAGTGCTCCGCCAGATCTCCTTCACCGACGCCCGCCTCGTTCAAGGCCCACGCCAGGACTGCGGGATTGATCGGGACTGCAACTCCACGGCCCATGGTGCAATCCTAAACGTCGGCGTCGGGGCCTCGGTGACCCTTCGCGTCCGGGTCTACTGGAGCTCTCGGAGAAAGTTGCCACGTTGCGTGCTGTTGGAGGCTACAGACGCCGACCCGGTGTGAGCCCGCTGGCGGGATAGTCCTCGGGATAGTGCTACACCGGATCAGGCCGTTTCGGGCGGTCGCCACCGGACAGCCACGACCGACCAGAACGCCACGCGATCCCAGTCAGCAAGCCAGAAACGACGGAGGGGGCGGGATTCGAACCCGCGAGTGGCTTGCACCACTGACGGTTTTCAAGACCGTTGCATTCAACCGCTCTGCCACCCCTCCAGGCGCTCTGCAGGATAGCGGCGGTTTTCGTCCCGCACGAGTGCTCGCGTTCGCTCGCACCGTCCCGCTTGGCGCGATTCGGGGGATTCAGTGGCCGCGTCGGTTCCGTGGCGACCCCGGGCTTTCGCGCGTCGCGCAGCCGTTCGTACCATCGCCCGCGCGGGTCTCGCCCGCTCCCATTCCCGGACCAGGAGATCGACCCGTGAACGACGCCCGAACCAACCGAACGACCACCATCGCCCTCGCCGCCGCCGTCTCCGTCGCGATCGGCAGTATCGGAGGTGCCGCCGCCGCCGTGAAGCTCATCACCGGCAAGCAGATCAAAGACAGCTCCCTCACGAGCGCCGACATCAAAAACGGCTCGCTCCTTCGCAAGGACTTCAAAGCCGGTCAGGTTCCCGCCGGTCCAGCCGGACCCACCGGCCCCTCAGGCCCGGCCGGTGCCGCTGGCACCGCTGGCGCGGCCGGCGCAAAGGGCGACATTGGTCCTTCCAAGGCGACCGGCGTCGTTCACGACGGCGCCGGGCCGAACCTCACCACGACCGACACCGCCTTCGCGACGATCAGCAACCTTGAGGCTGGCTCGTACCTCCTCATAGGCCACATCAACCTCTTTTCTACAGACACGTCCGCCTCCGAAATTGCCGGGTGCCGTCTCCGCGTGAACGGTGGCACACAGCTCATCCACAATGAGGCCATGATCGGCGGTGACGGCGGGTCGAAGGGAAGCCAGGATGCCTCCCTCAGTCTTCACGCCACCGAGACCTTCGCCGCGACGAGCACCGTCACGATGACCTGCTCCAAGGCCGCTGCCACTCCGGCGATGGGCACCAACGGCATCATCCTCACGGCCATCCGTCTCGGGTCCGAGACGCATACCGCGTTCTAGCGAGAGAGGAGGAGCAGCCAATGACGCCGTCGCCGGAGCCATTGCGCTGCTCCTCAGCCTCGCCGCCTCCTGGGGTTTCGCCTACTGGCGCCGCCTTCCGCCGTCGGGCGCTCAGCTGGCCGACCGTTCCGGAGGTGCGCTACGACTACGCGTCCAAGGCGTCGACCACCCCGGCGACAAGACCACCCTTCCCTGGTCGGCCACCACCAAGGAGGAGGTCGAGCGCTTTCTCACGACGATCCCCGACGAGGTCGACGTGCGCTTCGACCCCGCCGACCCGGGCGTGAACTGCGCTCGTCCTGACGGCGGCGAATGGCGGCGGCTCGGGGAACTTCACCGACGGCGACATCTTCACCGACGGGCAAAGCGGTCCCGTTGTCGAGGCGGCCCTCGGCATCGGCGACCGAGCCGACGGCGGGATCTACGACGCCCGGATCGTCGGCGGGAAATCGTCGAGGAACGCTTCGGCCAGGTCGACACCGGCGCCTGCTGACCGACTCAGGTTGCCACGACGACGCTCGCGCTGCGGGCGGACAAGCTCGTCCAAATCGGACGGACCACCAAGCGCGCCTACGTCTACGCCGGCTACGGAACGACCGCCGCGCCCGCCGAGCTGTCGTTTCTTCCGGGCACCATCACCGGCACCGTCGAGGGCGACGGCTTCCGTCGTGGGCGCGTGATCTTCAAAGCGAGCAAGGGTCAGCTCGCCACCATCGCCGTCAAGCGCGCCGAACGCCCACGGCTGCCCACGCGCGCACCCTCACGGCCGCGGCCCGCACGCTCGCGGTGATCGCCTCGGGTGCCCAGCGCACGCTTCGCCTGCCGATGGCCGGGACCTACGCCGTTCGATTCACCGCGGTCGGCGGGAACCGCAAGATCGACGACGCGACCGGCACGGCCGACATCACGATCCGACCGTCGCACTGAAACCATTCCAACCGGCCTGGCTCGAAGGTCCAGGTCGGGCTCGCTACACTGCCTCCGCTTGGAGAGGTGGCTGAGAGGCTGAAAGCGCCCGCCTGCTAAGTGGGTATCCGGGCATAAACCTGGATCGGGGGTTCGAATCCCCCCCTCTCCGCTTCGTCGAAACGTCGTGGTCCTGCATGAGGTGCCCGCGGTTCGCGGGTCGCTCCTCCGAACGTCGATCATCGTTGGCCGCTTGTCGCGCGCTCGTTCCGGCAGTCGACCACTGCTTCAACCCTGTCTACGGAGGTGTGACATGTCCGAGACCACCACAGTCCGCGTTCGACGTGACACACGTGAGCGCATCGACCGCCTGGCCGGAGCGCGCGGAGTGTCGGCAAGGGACCTGATCGGTGAGCTTGTCGACCGCGCGGAGGATGAGGAGCTGTTCGAACGGCACGCGTCCGCACACGAGAAGCTGAAAACGGAGCACCCTGATCTGCTGCGCGAGATCGCACGAGAGGACGCAGTGTGGGAGCGGTCCGATCTCGCCCCGACCGCTGATCACGTGTGAACCATCCGGCGCAGCGGGAGATCTGGCTCGCCCAGCTTGACCCAATCGCTGGTCACGAGCAGGCGGCACTCGGTCGGTCGTTGTCATCTCTCGGGCTCGTTCAACGCTGCTGGCTGCGGGCTATGCCTCTGAGTCCCACTTTCAACGCGAGACCGCGGCTCACCGCTGCACGGCAGAATCGAGCCACCCGAAGGTGGCGTCCGTGCAACGAGCTTTGCGCTCGTTGACCAAATACGGATGCTCGACCGCTCGAGGCTCAGGCATCACTGGGGTGCCGTGGATCCTGCCACCAATCGTCTAGATCGTTTCGCTGCTCTTGAGGATTGTGGCTCCCCGTTGACAGACGCGATCTGCGCCCTCGGGCCGAAGGACGGGACTGGATTGCTCGTCTTCGAGGCGGGCTACGGCGAGTGCAGGACGGGCGTCCAGTAGCGTCGCGAGACGGACGAGTCCCCTCCGTGGATCGCCTTGGTGAGATCGACGGCGACTGGATCCGTACCGCTCAAGCCGACCAACGACACCTTCACCTCAGCTCACCAAGGGGCGGCGGGGCGTCCGGCCGGTCGTCACTCGGCGAACAGGCGGCCAAGCGCTCTTTGTCCGCCGGATCGAACGAACGATGGCCGTAGGGGAACGCCCAGCGAAACGTGCTGAGGACGCGGCGCTTGCACCAGCAACTTGGCGCGCACCCGCATCGCCGCAAGCCAGCTGCCTCGATCAGCCGACCGACCACGGCCACCGTGAGGTAGCCTCCGAGCGTCCAGCGCGCCACTCTCATGGCTCCAACGTACCACCGGGCCGGATGCGAGTCACCTGATCAGGTGCTGAAGTCGCTGGTGTCCGGCCAGCCCTTGGAGGTGTCTTGTGGTGCCGACCTGGCAGCGCGACCGTCGCCGCGTCGTTCCTGACGGACGGACCATCCTCCTGATGGGCACGGGGCGTTGGTTGGACGACGCAAAGTGCTCAGGGTATGGTCGTTTTGCCAGCGGACTCGTCGCATCGCGTGCCAGGTTCACGTTCAGTTCGATCGTGCGCCACCCATTGTCCGACGCTCGATTTCTTTCCAGCAAACCGTGGTCGCGACGCGTTCAGGGGCTTGAGGTTTCGTCCACCGTTCAGATGGGAGGCATCGTGGGTCGCACCTTCACCTGGATCAACTTCGCGCTCGCCACGCTCGTCGTGATCGGCGTCTTCGTGCAGGTCTATCTCATCGCGTCATACATCTTCGGAGCAGGCCAGGACGCGCTCGATGCACATAAGAATCTCGGCGGCATCGTGCACGCCGTCGAGGTGCTGGTCTTCCTGTCGGCGATCGGGGCCTACTGGCGGCGCTGGGCCGAGATCGGCCTGTCATTTGCCCTCGGCGTCGTCGGGACGGTCCAGCTCGCCTTCGTCGACGGCGACCGGTGGGTCGGAGGCTTCCACGGTCTCCTCGCCTTGGTGGTGCTCATCCTGGCCGCCGTCGTTGCCCATCGTGCGATGCGCCATCTGGGGACCGGCCGAAACGTAACCGGGACACCCGCGTAGCTCGCCGGCGACGGGCCGGCCGGACAGGGGCGGATATGCTCCTCCCGGCCGGTTCCGCGGCCGCTCTCACGGTATGCCACGGTTCCTCGACCGCCCCGGCGAGTTCGCGCGTGCCCGTTTGGTTCGCGTCCGCCCGCCGCCCTTGCAACCATCGCGTTCGTGCGCCGACACGCCTCCGAGACGGACGCCCCAACGGCGCCCCACGTTAATGCGCCTGTGCGCATTAACCGGACCGTCCTCATGTCCGGGGCGGAGCACTTCAGCGATGCCCAGGCCATCAACGCCTACATGGACAAAGACGTCCGCATCGACATTCCCCGTGCTGTCGAGGAGCACGGCCAGATCCGCCAAGCCCTCGGGGACGCCGGGGTGACGGTCCTCGGAGTCGACCCGCCCGCGAGCTGCCAAGACGGCGTCTACACGGCCAACTGGGCGCTCGTCCGCGGCGACGTCGCCATCCTCTCAAGCCTTCCAAACGCCCGGCGCGGCGAGGAGCCGTACGCCGAGCAAGTGCTCCGCGACCTTGGCAAGGAGATCGTGCGCGTCCCCGATGGCGTTCGCTTCAGCGGGCAAGGCGACGCCCTCCCGTGCGGCAACTACCTGCTCACCGGGTCGGGGTACCGCACCGACGTCGCGGCCCACGGGTTCGTCGCCAACCAACTCGGCTACGACTTGGTCGCACTCGAAGCGGTCCCCAAGCGCCGCTTCTTCGGCAGGGGGAGGCCGGTCATCAACCGCGATTCCGGCTGGCCGGACAGCTTCTTCTACGACATCGACCTCGCGGTCGCCGTGCTTCGCGATGACCTCATCGCCTGGTGCCCCGAGGCCTTCGTCCCAGAAAGCCAGGCGAAGATCAGGTCGCTACCCGGTGTCGACAAAATCGAGGTGTCCTACGGGGAAGCCACCGAAGGATTTGCGTGCAACCTCGTGTCCACCGGCGAGGCCGTCGTGATGAGCGCTCGGGCGCCGAGGTTGCGCTCGGCCATCGAGGATCGCGGCCTCGCGACCTGGACAATCGACGCCGCCGAGCTCGGCAAGGGTGGCGGCTACATCCGCTGCTGCACACTCACGCTCGACAACGAGTAGTCGCCGTCCTTTAGATCTCGGTCTGAAGCACCGAGTCCTTCGAATGCGCCGGGTTCCCATCGGCCGGCTCGAGCGAGACGTCGATGAACTTGAATCCGCTGCTCGGAACGGGCAGCGACCCCTCAAAGCGACCCACGCCCTTGTCGTCGACACGGAACCCACCAACCGACACGAGGTCGTCGGCGGAGTTCATCAGCCACACCTCGTAGAAGCGTCCCGAACCCGTCGGGGCGACGCCGTGGACGTCCACGAGAATACGCGGGATCTCCTCGTTGGTGATCCGAAGTGTGCCGCCGGCAAGCGCAGGGGCATCCCCCACTCGGGCAAGGGCCTGCGTACGCGAGGCCACCGTCGTGTCTTGGCGACCCGCGCGTTCGAATGCGATTCCTGCGCCGATACCCGCGGCGAGGAGCCCGCCGCAGGCGGCGACCGCAAGCCCTGGCCGAACGACGAGGCCGCGCCGAGCCCGCGCCGCCGATGGCTCAGCTGGCAATGAGCGAAGCGGCGGAGGTGCCGGCGGATCCCATGCCTCGGCGTCGAGCGCGCTCAGCCGGTCCGCAAGCGAGCCGAGCGGCTCCGACTCAGCTCCCGTGAGATCGCGTGGGTCGATCACGCGTGCACCTCCTCACGCTCGATCAGCTCCCGAAGTCGATCCATGGCCTGCACCATTCTGAGCTTAACGGTGCCGAGCGCGATCCCGGTCTTCTCGGCGATTTCGCGTTGCGACAGACCATCGCGGAAGCGCATCGCAAGGAGCTGGGACTCCTCAGGGCGGAGGCGTTTGAGGAGCGCGGCAAGTCGCCACTCGCCGAGCAGGATGTCGATATCACTCACGGGGTCGGCCCTGGTCGCAAACGCCGGCCCCTGCGGATCGACCGGCTCCGGCGAGCGCTTGCGCAGAACGTCGATCGCCCGGTTCCGGGCAATCGCGAGGATCCAGTTGAGGAGCGATCCGCGCGCAGGGTCGAAGCTCGCCCCCCGGCGCCAAACATCGAGGTAGACCTCTTGGAGGACATCCTCGGCGGCCGTCCGGTCGTGCAGCATTTTCGTGAGCATCCCGAGCGTCACACCGCCGTAGCGCTCGTACAGCTCGCGCGTGGCGGACTGCTCTTGGCGCTGGAGCGAACGGACGAGCTGGCGATCTTCCCGCCCGACCCGGCGTCCGATCACCGGCGCCCGTTCGAAACGGCTCGTGCGAGCCCGCGACTGTGGAATGGATGGCGCATTGACTGGTGGCATATCAAAAAGGGGTCGGGCGCCGAAGCGACCAGCTGTCCAAGGCCGGGCCACTTCGACGCCCATCGCGAGAAAAGACACGCGACACAGCGATCCGTGCGTCGCTCGCGCGCGCCCGTCCCGCTAGCCTGCCGGCGGGATCAGAACCGTGTCGATGACGTGGATCACGCCGTTCGACGCGAGGATGTCGACGGCCGTGACCTTCGCCTTGTTGACGCGAACGGTCTTGCCGGTGACCTTGATGGTGACCTTCGGGCCCGCGGCGGTCTTTGCGGACTTGAGCGTCACGACCTTCGCGGCGGTCACCTTGCCCGGAACGACGTGGTAGAGCAGCACGCGCTTCAGCGCGGCGGGGTCTGCGCCGAGGGCATCGAGGGTGGCCTTCGGGACCTTCTTGAACGCCGCGTCGGTTGGAGCGAAGACGGTGTAGTTCTTCTTGCCCGAGAGCGTCTCAGCCAGCCCGGCGGCCTTCACGAGCGTCACGAGCGTCTTAAAGTTCCCGGCGCCGACAGCCGTCTGGACGATGTTCTTCGTCGGGGCCGTCGCGGCCTGGGCCGAGATCGGTGCGGCGACGATGGCACCTGCGGCAAGTACGAGGGCAATGCGTTTCACGTTCGGTCTCCCTTGTTGGCGCTCGGTCCTTGAGTGGACCCTGCCAACACCTACGTGACGAGCGAAGCATCCGGTTGAGAAATATGTGACCTACTGGCGAGGCTCGGCGACGATCGCGACCGAGCGCGGGCCCACCGTGACGCGACGCTGCCCTGCGGCCAGGATGACCGTGACCGCCCGTGTGGCGTTCGGGGCCAGGGCGGGCGTCACGATTCTGCCGGGGCGCACGGTGACCGCGAGCCTGACGGGGCGGTTCGTCCGGTTGCGGAGTGTCAGCGTGACGCGCCCCGCCTTGAGCGTCTTGACCGAGAGCGCCAAGCGCGAGGCGCTGAAGGTGACAGCCGTCGCGGTGGGGAGGGCCGCGGGAGGGGTGACCGGAGCTGGGGTTGGAGGCGGCGTCGGGGTCGGGGTCGGGGTAGGGGTAGGGATTGGTGTCGGCGCCGGCGGCGATCCGCCAGTCGCCTGGCTGACAAACGCCGAGATATCGGCAATCTGGATCTCCGTCAGGCTCGTCGAGAAGCCAGGCATCCCTCCGCCACCTCGGGTGACCTGGCGCTGGACTGTCGCGAACGCCGGCTTTCGCGTGTCGAGGTTCGGACCCTCCTCCCCGGTCGCCCCGGCAGCGGAGAGGGTGTGGCAGCCGGCGCAATTCGCGCCGAAGAGGGTCTTGCCCGCGACCGGATCGCCCGTCGTGGGAGCCGCAAGGCCAATCGAGACGCCGCCGAGCAGCGCGAGCGCCGCCAACCCTCTTCGTTTCGCGACGCCCACATGACGCAGCCAAGCAGACGCCCAGCGGCGGGATACGAGACCCCGAGATCCTCTACGCAATCTTCACGACTCCCGAACCAGCACCGCCCCATCCGCGCAGCGATGAACGGCCGGATGCTACGATCAACGGCCGCGTGTGCCTGTAGCTCAGCCGGATAGAGCGTCGGTCTACGAAACCGAAGGTCGCAGGTTCGAATCCTGCCAGGCACGTTCCTTCCCTCGCTCGCGTCACGCCCACGTCTTACGGCGTAAGGGGTAGCGCGTCTCCCTTCCCGAGGACTAGGCTCGTCCCAACTTCGGCTTGGCCCCCAATGGGCCACGCACAAGGGGGGGATCGTGAAACGCACTTCCGTAGGTCTGGCCGCTGTGGCCGCCTCCGCTGTCGCGCTTGGTGCAATGGCGTCGACAAGCCTCGGTGGTCAGCGCCAAAACGAGGTCAAAGACCTCAAGCTCGGCATTCTGACTCCGCTCTCTGGCGACCTCGCGAGCTTCGGCGGGATCGGCCAGAAGGCATCTGAGCTGGCTCAGGGCCAGCTGAACGAGGCCGCCAAGGCGGCTGGGCTGACCCTGAACGTGACACTGGCGGTCCAGGACACGAAGACCGACAAGACCGGCGCGCAGGAAGCCGCGACCAAGCTGATCGATTCCGACAAGGTCAGCTGTATCGCTGGGCCGTGGGCAAGTGCCGAGGTCATCGCCGTCTCCGACAACGTTTCGGTCGACGCCGGTGTCCCGCTTGTCAGCCCGTCATCGACAAACCCTGACGTGACAAAGCTCAAGGACAACGGGCTCACGTTCCGGACGGCTCCGTCCGACGCCCTTCAAGGCAAGGTTCTTGCCACGGTTATGGGCAAGGCCATCGGCAAGACGTCGACGGTCAACACCGGTTCACGCAACGACTCCTACGGGATCGCCCTCGTTCGTGAATTCTCGAAGGCATGGAAGGCCGGCGGCGGAAAGATCGGGGCCAACGTTCCGTGGAACCCGAAGGCCACGAGCCTCAACTCCGAGGCCGGACGCCTCGTCAAGGGCAACCCGAAGGCCTGGATGGTCGTGGACTTCACCGACAGCTGGCCCAAGATGAGCGCAGCGCTCGTGCGGACCGGCAAGTGGGATCCGAAGCGGACCTTCTCGACCGACGGTCTGAAAGGCGAGAAGCTCCCGAAGCTCGCCGGCAAGAAGGGCACCGAGGGCATGCGCGGGACGGCTGCCACCGCAGACCCGGCCGCCACGACCTCGACCGCCTTCTCGGCCCTCTGGACGACCAAGAACATCGGTGACCGCGGGACCTACGACGACTTCAACTTCGACGCCACGATCCTCTGTGCGCTCGCGGCAGTGAAGGCGAACTCGACGGCCCCCGGGGATGTTGCCAAGCAGATCCAGGCGGTCTCAGGCCCGCCCGGCACGAAGTACACCTTCCCGCAGCTCAAGGAAGCGCTGGCCGATGTCGCCGCTGGTAAGGACATCGACTACGAAGGCGCCTCCGGCCCGATCAACCTGAACGGTGCTGGCGACCCGACCGCGGCGCTCTACGCGACGTGGACCTACAAGGGTGGGAAGCTCGTGAACCTCGCGAAGCCCATCTACCGCATCAAGTAGTTCGAAAGGGCTCGCACTGGGTGGGGCGCGTCCGCGCCTCACCCAGAGCTGGCACCTCCGAGGTAGAGCTCGGCGACCTGCGGGTCGTTCAGGAGTTCCAGGCCTGTTCCGGTGAGGCGGTCCTGACCGCTTTCGAGCACGTAGCCACGGTCGGCGATGGCGAGCGCGCGACGGGCGTTCTGCTCGATCATCAGCACCGAGACGCCGCTTGCGTTGATCTCCTTGATCGTTCGAAAGACGTCGCCAACGACCTGCGGCGCGAGGCCCGCTGAGGGCTCGTCGAGGAGCAGCACGTCGGGGCGGGGCATGAGGGCCCGCGCCATGGCGAGCATCTGCCGCTCGCCGCCCGACATGGTCCCCGCGCGCTGGCGCTTACGCTCATCAAGGCGCGGGAACATGGCGTACATCTCTTGCGCGCGGGCGCGAATCTCCTTGGGTCGAAGCACCCCGCCGATCGCGAGGTTCTCCTCAACGGTCAGCGTCGTGAAGACGTTTGAGACCTGCGGCACGTAGCTCATCCCGCGACCGGTGATCTCGTGCGGGGCCTTCCCGGTGATCGGCTCACCCTTCAGAAAGACCGTCCCCTCATGGACCTTGCAGCTAATGCCGAAGATGGCCTTCATGAGGGTCGACTTGCCGGCGCCGTTTGGCCCGATCACGACCACCAGCTCGTTCGGTTTGACCGCGATCGAGCAGCCCCGGAGGATGTTGACCTCAGCCGTGTAGCCCGCGACGAGCCCCTCGGTCGAGAGCACCGCCTCCGAGGCGCTCATGCGGCGTACTCCTCGTCGTCGGTCCCGAGGTAGGCGTCGACGACCCGCTGATCGGCGCGAACCGCCTCGGGCGTACCCTGGATGATCACCCCGCCTTGGGACATGACGATGACCTCGTCGGAGACACCCATCACGACGTCCATGTCGTGCTCGACGAAGAGGATCGTCAGTCCATGCTCGCGGCGAAGGTCCTCGAGGTCGGTCAGCAGGCGCCGACCGAGCGTGGGGTTCACCCCGGCCATCGGCTCGTCGAGGAGCACCATCTTCGGCTTCGTCATGAGCGCCCGGGCCAGCTCGAGGAGCTTCTTCTGGCCACCCGAGAGGGTCGCCGCGTAGTCGTTTGCCTGGTTGGCGAGGCCGACACGTTCGAGAAGCGCGAGGGCGTCGGCACGGACGCGGCGCTCGTGCCGGGCACCGACCCACGGCGTGAACACCGCCGAGGCGAGGCGTTCCCCGGGGTGGCGCGTCGCGCCGAGCATGACGTTGTCGAGGACTTTCAGCTTTCCGAACGCCCGGGCGATCTGAAACGTGCGCACGAGGCCCAAGTGCTCGACCCGATGGGGCGCCCAGCCCGCGACCTGACGGCCGTCGAAGGTGATGCTCCCAGCGTCGGGCTTGATGAAACCGCTGACGATGTTGAAGAGCGTCGTCTTGCCGGCGCCGTTCGGCCCGATGAGCGCGGTCACCGACCCGATACGCACGGAGAGCGTCGCCCCATCGACGGCCTTGAGCCCGCCAAAGCGTCGGCTGACGCCTTCGAGGGTCAGAATCGACTCAGACATCGAGGTGCAACTCCGATTTCTTGCCGAGGATCCCCTGCGGTCGGAAGGCCATGATCCCCATGATGATCAGTCCGATGATGACCCAGCGAAGTGAGGCGGCCTTGTCGGCGTCGATCGGGAAGTCGACAAACCGGGTGACCGACTGGATGAAGCTGATCACGAGCGTTCCCGCGACGACCCCCGCGTAGCTCCCGACCCCACCGAGGATCAGGATGGCGAACCCGACGAAGGTGACGATCGGGAGGAAGTCGTCCGGGTAGAGGGTCGTCGACTGGAAGGTGAACATCACCCCGGCAAGGGCGGCCACCGCGGCTCCGAGGGCCAAGGCCTGGAGCTTCAGCGAGAACACGTTCTTGCCGAGTGCGGACGCGGCATCTTCGTTCTCGCGGACGGCCTTAAGGGTGCGTCCCCACGGTGAGCGGCTGAGGTACCAGAGGAAGAAGCCGACCGCCGCCGCGACAAGCCACACGAGAACCAGCAGCGGCACCCGCCGGTCGAGGGTCAACCCATGCGAGTCGAACCAGGACAGCACGTCCCGGTTGAACTGCTTCCACGGGCCGCTTGCCGCGCGAAGACCCTCGGTGCCACCCGTGCCGCTATCTGGGTTCTCCGGATCGGCGCCGGGATTATTCTGGATGACGATTCGTAAGATCTCGCCCGCGGCGATCGTGGTGATCGCGAAGTAGTCGGCGCGGAGACGCAGCGTCGGGATGCCGAGGATGAGACCCAGGAGCGCACCGGCAAGGAGTGCCGCGGGAATCGCAAGCCACAGCGCTCCGCCGTGGACCAGAATGAGGCCCATGGTGTAGGCGCCGGCTGCCATGAAGCAGACATGGCCGAAGTTCAGCAGGCCCGTCGTGCCGGCCTGGATCTGGAGGCCGAAGACGAAGATCGCGTTGATGCCAGCGATCGTCAGCACGAACGCCCAGAAGCCGAAGGAGAGGAGCTCGGTCATAGGGCGCGCTGTTGTCCGAGGATGCCCTGGGGCCGGATGAGGAGCACGAGGATGAGGACCACGAATCCGACCGCCTCCTTGTAGGTCGCCGGGATGTGACCACCGATCGTGGACCACTCCTGGATGCAGCCGAGCAGAAGCCCACCGAGGAGCGCCCCGTAGGCATTCCCGATCCCTCCGAGGATCACCGCCGCAAATACCGAGAGCAGGGTGATGAAGCCGATGTCGGGCCGAACAAGCGTGTAGAGGCCGAGGAAGACGCCGCCGAGGCCGGTCAGCGCCCCGGAGACGATCCAGGTGATCGAGAGCAGCCGACTCGTGTTCGCGCCGGAGACCTCGGTGAGGTCGAAGTTGTCGGACATCGCCCGGAGCTGCGCGCCGAGGAGCGTCCGTTTGAGGAGCACCGCGACGAGCGTCAGGAGGACCGCTGCCGAGGCGATCACGATCACCTGGATACGGCTGATCGAGAGGTCGAACGGATGCCACGCCTGCGTGTCGTCGACTGCGAGCTTGCGTTCGCCCCCGCCCCATTGGAACTGGATGAGGTAGCGCATCACAAACGACAGGCCGAGCGACAGAAGCAGGAGCTGCAGCATCTCCGCGCCGCGCGCGCGCATCGGCTTCCACACGACCCACTCCATCGCCAAGCTGAACAGGGCCACCGCAACGAGCGCGCCCACGATCGCGAGCCACAGCGGCGCGCCAGCGCTCACGTTGATGGCGAACGCCACGTACGCACCGAGGGTCATGTAGTCGCCGTGGGCGAAGTTGACGAGGCGGAGGATGCCGTAGACGAGGGTGAGGCCGATCGCCGCGAGCGCGTAGATCGATCCGACCGAGAGCCCGTTGATCGTGGTTTGGAGAAACTCGTGCATCTGTCCCGCCGCCGGTGTCCGCGAGACCCTACTCCGAGCGGCTACTGCTACGGTCTGAATTGGCCCGGTGGACGCTGTCGAGAGGGGGGTTGCCATCCGCTCGGGTGTGTTTCCTCGTGACGAGTACTTCATGCGACTGGCGCTGCGCGAGGCTCAGCAGGCCGGCGAGCGCGGCGAGGTCCCGATCGGCTGTGTCATCGTCCATGAGGGCGAGGTCATCGCGGCGGGCTCGAACGAGTGTGAGCTCCGTCCCGACCCA
This sequence comes from Actinomycetes bacterium, assembly GCA_031376285.1. Classification (GTDB taxonomy): domain Bacteria; phylum Actinomycetota; class Thermoleophilia; order Miltoncostaeales; family Miltoncostaeaceae; genus JANMDN01. The sequence continues at coordinate 22,776 of JANMDN010000053.1, read as the reverse complement.
ACGGCACACGCCGAGATCCTGGCGCTTCGCGCCGCGGCGCTCCGGCTTGGCGGCTGGCGCCTGACGGGGTCGGTGCTCTACGTCACCCTCGAGCCCTGCCCGATGTGTGCGGGGGCGATCTCGCAGGCTCGGGTCGGACGGGTGGTCTACGGGGCGCCCGACCAGAAACTCGGGGCGGCCGGGACGCTCATCGACGTCCTGAACCATCCCCGCCTCCCGGGGCGGGTCGAGCTGACAACCGGCGTACTCGCCGCCGAGTCCGCCGCGCTTCTTCGAGCATTTTTCGACGACCGGCGCTGAACAAGTGGGATAGCGTCTGGGGAGCATTTGACTCTGGGGGGAGCGGCGTGGCCGAGCGAGAGATACTGACCTGGGAACGCTTCGGGGTCGCGGGCCGCGAGCTCGCCCAAACCGTCGCCGACGACGGGTATCAGCCCGACATCATCCTCGCGATCGCCCGCGGAGGGCTCTTCCTCGCTGGTTCCCTGGCCTACGCACTCTCCGTGAAGAACCTCTACGTGATGAACGTCGAGTACTACACCGGGGTCGGCGAGCGCCTGGATCTTCCGGTGATTCTCCCCCCGTCGCTTGAGCTGGTCGACCTCGGGGCGTCCAACATCCTGATCGCCGACGACGTTGCCGACACCGGAGCGACCCTCGAGCTGGTTCGCGACTTCTGCCACGGCAAGGTCGGCTCGGTCCGCTCGGCCGTGCTCTACCAAAAGCCGACATCGGCGATCGACTGCGACTATGTCTGGCGCGAGACCGACAAGTGGATTGAGTTCCCCTGGTCGACCCAGCCGCCGGTCACGGCGTCCAAAGACGGGCGCTTGATCCTCGACGCGTAGTCACCTCGGGCGATTTGTGTCAGGCACCTCGTCGGCGGGTGTCTGGCACCAACCGTTCGGCGCGTGTGCGTGTTGCGGTGAGCATGGTGCCTGACACCACCCGCGAGGCGTCGCTCAGCTCAGATCGCCCGCATCCGGTTCCCGCGCGGGTTGTGCTCCACTTCGGCCCGGCCGAGGTGCTCCATCAGCGGCGGCACGTACATCCCGAAACGTCCTCGCAGACCCTTCTTGAGTCCGTACCAACCGCCGATCGGGTTGTCGGGGGAGCGACCCCACGCTTCGACGGTGCTGTCCTTCGCGGGCTTCTGCTCGTCGGCCGATCCGAGCTCCATCCAGTCGCCGTGGGCCTTGAGCATGGCGTGCAGGTCGTCGAGGCAGCGCGCGCTGTAAAGGAGCACGGTCTTGCCGACGGTGCAGACGATCACCTCGGCGCCGTCGCGCGTGTCGAGGTGCATCGTGTACTCGGAGCTCTGCGGCGGAGTCTTCAGCCGCCAAGGATTCTCCGGCGTGCCAGCGCCGCCGCTGATCGGGTCCGTCGTCATGGTTCCTCCTGCGGTGTTGTCGGTTGCGACGGCGGCGCGGAACGCCGCAGTCACTGAAGACCAGCCGTCGATTGTTTTCTCGCGACGTGCCGGCCCGTCCTGCCCGAGGGCCTCCCAACCGGTCTGGACGAGGCGGACGCGCGTGCCGTCGTCGGTGGCTGAGAAGGTGACCTCCACCTCCGTTGCTTCTGAGGCCGGAAAGAACAGATGCCAGAGGAAGCGGAGCCGGACCGGTGGCTCCCATTCGAGCACCTCGCCCCACCTGTGCTCCACGCCGTCGCGGCCGCGTTCGAATATCCGCCCTCCACGCTGAGGCTCAAAGACGATCGCTGATGGGTGTCCGCCGATGGTATGGCCGCGAGGCCACCAGAGCGCCGCTTGGTCAACCCAGGTGGCGAACGCGACGGGGGGCGTGGACTGAACATCGAATTCGACGACGAGGGGAGGTATGGGAGAGGCGGCCTCGGTCACTCGCAGGAGCCAGTTCCGCGGTTTTCAGCAACCAATCGGTACCGGGCAGCGGCTTCGCTCCAAAGTGTCTCGAAGTACGAGCGGATCGCCTCGATGCCGTCTTGTCGGAGTCGGTACACGCGCTGCGATCCGACGGCCTCGTCGCTCACGAGGCTGGCTTCCTTGAGGAGACGGAGATGGCGGGACACCGCGGGCCTGCTGATCGGAAGGCGATCAGCGATGGCGCGAACGGCGCACGGACCCTCCGCCAGGATCTCAAGGATCGCTCGCCGCTGAGAGTCCCCGATCACCTCAAGTGCCCTGGCCGCTGACGCGTCACGCATGATCCGTCGCTCCCGTCACGAGGCTGTGCCTCGGGACATACTCGCCGTTACCGCTGGGTTACGGTAACACGACAGTTACCGTAACTGTCAACCTCAAGCGGGGGAGCGATTGCGCGCGAAGACGGAGAGGGGGGGATTCGAACCCCCGACTGAGGTAAATCCCCAGTAACGGTTTTCGAGACCGCCGCATTCAACCGCTCTGCCACCTCTCCAAGCGGTGGGCGATCGTATCACGAGGCTGTAACCAGACCGTGCTCTGACGGGTCCTGCTGGTACCATCCGGGCCCTGGAGAGGTGTCCGAGCGGCCGAAGGAGCGCGCCTGGAAAGCGCGTAGGTGGGTATCCCCTGCCTCGAGGGTTCAAATCCCTCTCTCTCCGCTGTCTTATGAAGCGCTGGACGCGCGCCAACCACTACCAAAACGCCAAGGATGCAGCAACTCGCAATGGTCCCCCGGGTAATTCATCCATGATGCGGGAGGAAATCTGCGCATTCGGCATTGCCGACGTCCGCGGAACCAGCGAAGATAAGAGGAGTATGAAGGTCGGACTCCGCTGCCCCACCTGGCTCCTCGCGCTGTCCGCATTGGTTGTGGGCCTGGCGACCACGGCTCCTGCCTTTGCCCGCGATTGGCTTCCTGCCTCCGATCTCTCCACCGTCGGGGCGAACGCCGACAAGGTCAAGTCGGCGGTCGACAGCGCCGGCAACGTCACCGCGGTGTGGCGCCACGTCGAGGTCGACAACGTCACGATTCAGACCGCGTTCCGGTCGGCCGCGACCGGTGGGTGGACCGCCCCGCGCAATATCTCTGCGACCGACTCGACGATTTCGCTCCCCGCCCTTGCGGTCGACGGGAGTGGTGGCGCAACCGTGATTTGGCGGCGCTTCGACGGCAACAACTACATCATCGAGGGGGCGACCCGATCGAGCCAGGGCACATGGGGCCCCGTTCAGGCGATCTCGCAAACGGGTGAGAACGCCTACGAACCGGATGTCGCCATGGACTCCGGTGGAACCGCCATCGCGGTATGGCGACGCTTGGTGAGCGCGAGCGGCCCCTGGGTTATCCAATCCTCGCGTCGTCCATCGGGTGGAGGCTGGGAGACCCCGACGACGCTGTCAGCCGAGGTTGGTGGCGACGCGTTCTACCCGCACGTCGCGGTGGACACGGCGGGCAACGCCGCGGCGAGCTGGCGTCGCAACGACGGTTCGAACTTCGTCGTCCAGGTGTCCTCGCGGCCCATCGGTAGCGGCTGGTCTTCTCCGACGACGCTTTCCCAAAGTGGCCAGGATGCCTGGCGCCCGTGGGTGGCACTCTCGCCAAACGGCGACGCCGTCGTGACTTGGCGGCGCTCCGACGGCACGAGCTCAGTCATCCAGGCGTCGTACCGCAAGGGCCTTTCCGGCGCGTGGCAGGCGGCACCCGACACGATCTCTCAAACGGGACGAGACGCGGACTCGCCCCGTCCCGCGATCGACGCGACTGGCGCCGTCACGGTTGTGTGGAGTCGTGATGACGGGCTCAACACGATTATCCAGTCGTCGACTCGCCCTGCCAGCGGTCCCTGGGGGCCGGTTCAGAACCTCTCCGAGGCGGGCCGGGATGCTGATCTTCCCGACGTGGCCGTCGACCCCGCTGGAAACGCGGTGGCGGTGTGGATGCGCTTCGACGGCTCGAACGACATCATCCAGGCGGCCACCCGACCGACCGGCGGGCTCTGGCAGGAACTCCGAGACCTGTCCGCCCCAGGGCGAAGCGGAACCGAGCCACGGGTTGCGATCGCCGCCAACGGAACGGCCGCGGCAGTGTGGTCACGAAGCGATGGCACGAACCTGATCGCCCAAGTCAGTGTCCGCTCCAATGTCGGCCCGACCCTGTTGTCGCTCTCGATTCCCGCCGTTGCGAAGGTCAAGACGCCGGTGACCTTCTCCGTGCAGACGGCTCCCGGGCCGTACTCGCTGCCGTCAGATCCGGTGTGGACGTTCGGGGACGGCAGCACCGCGACCGGCTACGCGGTGAGCCACGTTTACCAGAACATCGGGAACTTCACCGTTTCGGTGAGCCAGTCCGACAGCGCGGGCAACCCGATCGGGGCACAACGGCAGCTGCAGGTCACCGGTGACCTGACCCCGAACCAAACGAATCGGCTCGTCCAGATCACCTCCTTCCGCGCGAAACCGCCGATCTTCCACACGCGCAGCCGGGCGACTTGCGTGCGGACCAAGAGCAAGCGCGTCACCTGCAAGAACACGAAGGCCGGTACGTTCCTGCTCTTTCGCTCGAGCGTCGCGACGCGCCTGAACATCGTCGTGCGCAACGGCAAGTCAAAGCGCGTTCTCGCCACGTTTGCCGTCAAGGTCAAGAAGGGCGCCAACCAGGTTCGCTTCCAGGGCAAAGTGCGGGGCAAACGCCTTCCCGCCGGCACGTACATCGTGACGATCGCGCCGCGCCCACCTGCGACGATTGCGCCGAATCGCCGCCTCACGATCAAGATCAAGATCCTGCGCTGAGGCCCCACTGCCCGGTGGTATCCTCGTCGCTCCGGGCAGTTAGCTCAGCGGGAGAGCGCCCGCTTCACACGCGGGAGGTCACTGGTTCAATCCCAGTACTGCCCATGCTCAAGCCACCAAAGGCCGGGGGGACGAGATGGCACGAAGCAGGAGCGGAATCAACCCAAGAGCCATTCAAGTGGTCGTCGGTGCCCTCCTAGGGTTCGCGTGGGGCACGATCATGTGGCTGATCATGGGCCAAGATGGTGGCGCGCGTCTCTGGATCTACATCGCGATGACAACCGCGATGATCGGCTCTGGTGTGGCCGCATTTTTCGGTGCGGCGGGTGTCCGCAAGCGTGGTGAGCGAGTCAGCCCGAATGTGCGTCGGCGCAAGGACCGTTAGCCGGCACACCGCGGCGCGCAGTCCTCTATCCTGAGGGCGTGACCGTGCTAGGCGGGGAGCTAGCGGTGCCCTGTATCCGCAATCCGCTTTAGCGGGGCTGAATTCCGGCCCGAGGGGTCGTCCGGGGGTGAAACGACGCGGTGCACGCGGCATTGATGGTGAGGTCCCATTCGGTGGGTGACCACGAACTAGGTCAGGTCCGGAAGGAAGCAGCCTTAAGCGGATCCGCCTACGCGCAGTGGGGCAACCTCACCGGAGCACGCGACGCCGAGTCGACATCCTCGCGGCATCTCGAAGGTTGGTGCACGGTCACATGAGTACCCGCGATCGGTCGCTTCGATGACGACACAACGAGCGAGCCTGTACAACCGATACCGGCCCTACCGCTTCGCGGACTTGGTCGGGCAAGAACACGTCGTGCGGGCGCTCGGGAATGCGCTGACCGCGGGGCAACCCGCGCACGGCTATCTCTTCTCAGGTTCACGCGGTACCGGGAAGACCACCACGGCCCGAATCCTCGCGCGTTGCTTGAACTGCCAGCGCAGTGAGGGCCCGACGCCGGACCCTTGCGGTGAGTGCGATTCGTGCCTTCGGACCGGTGAGGAGGGCTGGCTCGATGTCGTCGAGGTCGACGCCGCCTCGAGCGCGAGGCGAATCGACGAGATGCGCGATTGGCTGGAGACGGTCCGCTACGCGCCGGTCGTCTCGCGCTACCGCATCACCATCATGGATGAGGCCCATCAGATTCAGGACCAAGCGGCGAGCGCGCTCCTCAAGACGCTCGAGGAGCCTCCGCCCCACCTGATCGTGATGCTCTGCACGACCCACCCGTGGGACATCCTCCCGACGATCCGTTCGCGCCTCCAGCACTACGGTTTGCGAAAGCCGGGCGTCGCGAACCTCGTTCGTGTGCTCGACTCGGTCGCCCGCCAGGAGCAGATCGAGACGAGCGAAGCGGCGCTCGACCTCGTCGCGCGCGCGGCGGACGGCTCCTACCGCGACGCGCTCGGGTTGCTCGATCAGATTGCGGCGTTCGGAAACGGTCGCGTGGATGTGGCCGACGCGATGGACCTCCTCGGTGTTGTCGAGCGCGAGACGATCTTCGATCTGGTCGATCACCTCGCCCTCGGAAACGCGGCGGGGAGCTTCGAGCTGCTCGAACAGGCCGTCGCCGGTGGCGCCGACCCCGAGCACCTGCTCCGGTCGGTCGCAAATCACCTGCGGTTTGTCTGCCTACTCCAGCAAGGCGCCGAACCGCGTGAGGACTGGGCCGTTGCCGATGCTGAGCTCGACCGCCTCCGCGCGCAGGCAAACCAGCTTCCGACGACCGCCACAGTCCGCGGACTCGACCTCATCGCCGACGCCCAGGTACGCATTCGTCACGGCGGTGCGGACCCGAGCGTGCAACTCGAGCTGATCGTCGCGAAGCTCGCGCGCCCCGAACTCGACGGCTCCGTTGCGGCACTCGCGAGTCGGGTTGAACGGCTCGAGGGTGGGGGCGCTGCGCTGCCCGCTACGCCGGTCTCCTCAGTTGCCGGCGCCCCGGCCCCGGCGCTTCCCGTCGAGGAGGCTCCCGAGTCGTACCCGCCCGCGCCCCCTCCCGCGACGGCGCAGGAGCCCGTCCCGCTCGATCTCGAGCACCTCGAGCGCCTCTGGCCGCACGTCCTTTCTGACTTCGAGCGCGAGTCGCCCCGGGTTGGCGCCTTCCTGAATGACTCCCGACCGGTGGCCGCGGGCGACGGAATCGTGCGGATCGCCGTCGCCAGCGACCTGGCCCATCAGCTGCTCAGCCAGCCCGTCGATCACCGCATGGTGCAAGACGTGCTCTGCCGTCAGTTGCGCCAAACCGTTCGCGTGGAGCTGGTGCTCGCGCCGACGGCGCCCGCGCCCCAGGTCGATGCCGTCCCATCCGCGCCGGCCCAGGACCACCGTCAGCTGATCGACGAGATCAAACGCGCCTTCGATGCAGTGGAGGAGCCCCTCTCCACGCGAGAGTCGTCGACGTCGACCCACCGCACCGAGCCATCGAACGAGGAGAGCTAATGGCGAAGGGAATGAACCCCCAAGCGATTATGAAGCAGATGCAGAAGATGCAGGCCGACATGAAGAAAGCTCAGGAAGAGCTCGCCGACGAGACGGTGTCCGCGTCCGCCGGCGGCGGCGCGGTGACGGTGACCGTTACCGGCAATCTGGAGGTCCGCTCGATCAAGATCGACCGATCGGCGGTCGACCCCGACGACGTCGAGCTGCTCGAAGACACGGTCGTCGCGGCGGTCAACGAGGCCATGCGCGCCGCGCAGACGCTCGCAAACGACCGCCTAGGTGGCGTCGCCGGAGCGCTCAGCGGGATGGGTCTCGGCTTCTGAGCAGCGTCCTCACCCCGTCGGTCGATCGCCTCGTCGCTGAGCTGGCGCGCCTCCCGGGCATCGGCCCGCGAAGTGCTCAGCGACTGGCATTTCACCTCCTGAAGGCCGACACGCCGCGGGCGAAGGCCCTCGCCGAGGCAATCATCGATGTGAAGGATCGCCTCCGACCATGCTCGGTCTGCTTTAGCTTCGCCGAGGCTGAACGCTGCTCCATCTGCGAAGACCCGCGCCGAGACTCGAGCCTGATCTGCGTTGTGGAGGACCCCGCCGGGATCATCTCGGTCGAACGAACGCACGAGTTCCGTGGGCGCTACCACGTCCTCGGCGGGGCGCTTTCCCCGATCGACGGGATCGATCCCGAAGACATTCGCATCGCCGAGCTGATTGCGCGAATCGATGTCGAGGGCGTTTCGGAACTCGTGATCGCGACGAACCCCACGATGGCGGGTGAGGCCACCGCGCTCTACATCGCTGATCTCGTGCGAGGTCGGGTGCGGGTGACCCGCCCGGCGAGCGGTCTGCCGGTTGGCGCCGATCTCGAACACGCCGACGAACTGACCCTTGGCCGGGCCCTCCTCGGCCGCCTCGAACTCTGAGGCGAGCGAGCCTGCCTCAAGCGATCGATTGATCGTGCCGATATCGCCTATATGCCCAGCGCTTGCTCGGACCGCAGGTGACGAACCGCATCTCACGCGGCGACGTCATCGCTGTGGTCGGGGCACTGCTTCTGCTCTTCTCACTGCGCAGGGTTTGGTACGGCCTCGCGTTCTCCGACATCGGTAACGGAGTCCGGCCGGAGGCATTTGGGGTCAAGGTCTCAAACCAGAACCTCATCGAGAAGACCGGCTGGGGCGCAAGCAACGTTGTGGGACTGATTCTCGCGGCGTGCGCCGTCGTCGCGCTCTGTCTCGTGCTGTCGCGGATCATCAAGATCGCCGTCGCGAACCGACCGGGCGACGCCGTGCGGGCTGCCGGGGCCGCCGCCGTCGTCTTGGTCATCGTTCGGATGGTCATGAAGCCCAGCCTCATCCCTGGGGCGCAGGCGCCGCTCCTGTCCGGGATCCCCGGGCCGCATCTGGAGATGGGGATCTTCATGGCGCTCATCGGGGCCTGCGCGATCCTCGCCGCCGGGTTTCTCATCGAGATCGACGACGCGAAGGCCGCCGTCGCGGCCATCTGGGATCCACCGCTCGCTGAGGCTCAGACGGCCGGCGCGCTCCTGCGCGCCGAGGAGATCCCCGACTTCCTGACGAGCCCACCCGCCTGGCTCCTTCAGCAGGAGCCGACCCAACACCCGAGCGGGCCGCCTCCAACCTGACTCCGGTGCCTCAGTGGCGGCCTCGTTTCACGACGGGGAGAGATCCGGTGCCTGGTGAACTCAGCAATGAGAAGGTCCGGTTTGATTTGGTGTCAGACACGCCAGCCACTGGCGGCGAACCGATCTTGCCGTGTCTGGCACGACATCGCTTGTCGCCTGGTCAGACACCCGCCGCAGGTGCCTGACACTCCATGTCGTCGCGGCCTCGCTCATACCGAGTTCACTCCAGGCGCCGATCTTCACGATTGCGAGTTCCGCGCCGGCAGCGATGCCCATCGAAGAGGCTCGCCGCCGCCGTTTCGCTACGCCGGTTGGCGCGACTCTGCCGGCGCGCGAGACGTGAGCCACGCGTGGAGGTCGGCCGCGAGCTTTGGCTCAGAGATGAACTCGCCCTGGGCGAGATCGCAGCCAAGATCGCGCAGGCGGTCCCACCCGGCAGCGTCCTCGACGCCCTCACCGACCACAACGAGGCCGAGTTCGCGTGCGAGGGCGACAATCGCCCGGACGATCGCGGCATTCGCGTTGTCGGTTGCGATGTCGGTGATGAAGCTGCGGTCGATCTTGACCTCGGTCAGGGGAAGATCTCGGACCTGGGCGAGGGAGCTGTACCCGGTGCCGAAGTCGTCCATCGCGATGCGGATCCCGGAGTCTCGAAGCGCGCCGAGAACCAGGCGGCCCTGGACGGGATCGCGCATCATCGCGCTCTCGGTGACCTCGAGTACGAGCCAGCCCGGCCGCGCGTCGCTCTCCCGGATGGCGTCGTGGATACTCTCGACGAGTCCCGGATCGGCCAGGTTGAGGGCCGAAAGATTGACCGACACGTCCAAGGCATGCCCCAATCGCCGCCAGGTTGCACAGTCACGCAGCGCCGTTCGGATCACCCAATCGCTGAGCGGGCCGATGAGGCCCACGTACTCGGCGAGCGGGACAAACTGATCGGGTCCCAGCGCGCCGTGCGTTCGGTGATTCCATCGCACGAGGGCCTCGACGGCTCGCGGCTCGCGGCTGCGCATGTCGAGCTGCGGTTGGTAGCGCAGCTCGAGGCGGTCCTCGGCGATGGCGGCGCGGAGTTCCTCCGTGAGGGCGAGTCGGTCCGTCCCCTCCTCGATATGCCGGTTGTAGAGGCGATAACCCGAGCCGCTGCGCTTGGCCGCGTACATGGCGACATCGGCCTGCCGCATGAGCGCGTCAGCGCCGGTCGCATGGGTCGGGAACATGGCGATCCCAATGCTCGCCCCAGTCGTGATCATGCGTCCGGGAACCGCGAATGGCCCCTCGAGGGCTTCCAGCAAGCGACGCGCGACCGCCTCCGCCTGTTCCTCGGAGGCCCGCGGGAGGAGCACCGCGAACTCGTCGCCTCCGACCCGCGCGATCAGGTCCCCGTCCTTGACCACGGACCTGAGTCGCGGTCCGATCTGCTGAAGGATGAGATCGCCCATCGGGTGGCCGAGCGTGTCGTTGACGTCCTTGAAGCGATCGAGGTCCAGGAGCATCAACCCGAACGGCTCGTTATCGGCCGCGGATGCCGCCACGGCACCGACCAGACGTTCCCGGAGTAGGAGCCTGTTGGGGAGGTCGGTGAGGGAGTCGTGGAGCGCCTGGCGTTCGAGTCGCGCTTCCCACGACCGGCGCTCGGTCACGTCCCGGGCGATCCCCTGGATGACCGTCACGCCACCGTCGTGGTCGACGCGCCGTGCCGAGAGTTCAAGCGCGAGTTGGCGCCCGTCGCGGGTCGTGACCTCGATATCGGTGACGACGCGGTCGGAGGATTCGAGCGCTCGCAGGAAGTCGATCTGCGCTTGCGTGTCAGCGGACGCGTTCAGCAGGCGGGCGACGGGAGCGCCGATGATCTCCTCGCGCCGGTAGCCGGTCATGCGCTCCCCGGCGCCGTTCAAGGTCGTGACGATTCCATCTGAGTCCGTCGTGAAGACCAAGTCGTTCGCGTTCTCCACAAGCTCTCGGTAGCGCGCCTCGCTCGCGCGAACCGCCGCCTCGGCGCGCGTGCGTTCCGTGATGTCGCGCAGAACGACCATCCGCGTGCCGGCGGCCCCGCTGATGCGCCCGCGCAGGCGACGGACGCGATACTCGTAGCGCCGCTCTGTGCCCCCAGCGCCGAGACTGATCTCGCCGTCCGTGTCGGATGCGTTCGCTTGGACGAGTTCAGCGGGCCAGCCCCCGAGCACGTCTGCGGCCTGCCGGCCAATGAGGGATCGCTCGTCGCGTTCGAGGATCGCGCACGCCGCGGGGTTCGCGTCGATCAGCCGCCCGTCAAGGCTCAGCACGATGACACCTTCGGCCATGACGTCGATCATCGCGTCACGCGAAAGCGGCAGGAGCCCGACGAAAATGTCGAGCAACCGGAAGTGGAAGAGGCACACCCCGACGGCGGTGGCGCTGATCGCAAACCCCACGGGCGTCAGATCGACCCGAGCCGGACTTGCTCCGGCGATATAGATGACGTTTCCCGCCCATGGGGCGAGGACCGCCGCGGTGAGCCAGGGCGCCTGGCGTCGGTACGGGCTTGACCCGGCGACGAGGGCGCGCAGCAACACGATCGTGCCGGTGAGGAGGAAGCCATATGAGACGACGAGCTGCACCCAGAACCACGGACCATAGTCCGGCGCAAACACCGGAAAGGAGCCCGCTCGGTCAAGCCGGGTCGTGGACCAAACCAGGCCATGGGTTTCATTCGTCCAGACGAGCGCGATCGTCGTCAAGGGAACGACGGTGAGGGCCAAGAGCCGGCCCGGCACGCTCCAACGGCTTCGGCCGGTGTAGGAGAGGACCGCGAGGAGAAACCCGAGCGGGACGCTTTGGATTCCCAGGTACTCCACCTTTGCGGCCAGAACCTTTGCCCCAAGCCCATCAACGTAAAGCTCAACGGCGTACGCGGCGCACCACACCGCCACCCCCAGGCACAGCGCGATGAATCCAACCGCACCCGCGGCCCGCCTGCGTCGCGCGGCGATGATGGCAAATGACAGCCCGCAGAACGACGCCGCGACGAGCACGGCTGTGAGCGCGATCAACATGCCTTGTCCAGCCGCCCCACACGCTGAGATGGGGAAAATGCCTGCATACCTCTCAAGACTAGACTTCGCCGACAGATTGGACCCATGATCGGGTTCTGTGGACCATCCCGGGATGTTTGCGAGGTCGCCCTCACTTGGGTGATGGCGGCTCGTGACCGCTGAGCACCGGGCTCGGCACTAGACTGAACCACGTGGACGCCGTGGAGCCAGGACCGCCTTCGCAGATGCCCGCGAGCGGTGTCGCTCGGCCCCGGCTGGCTCCCGACGTCTTGACGCCAAGTGCCGTCGCGAGCGCGATACGCCGATCGCTTGGCACCATCGACTCGGGGACGGTCGAGGGAGAGGTGACATCCACGCAGGTCTCAGGCCGCGGCCACCGTTACTTCACGCTCTCGGACGGCGTGACGAACGTCGACTGCTTTGTCTGGGAGGACGGGCGGGCGCAGGTCGACCCGCACCTGCGGCTCGGCGAGACGGTGCGCGCCCACTTCACAAAGGTGGGCTACGTCGATCGCAGCGGGAAGGTCAGCCTGAACGTCGATCGGGTTCGTCCGGTCGGCGAGGGCGAGATCCTGCGCGAGATGGAGCGGATTCTCCAGGAGCTTCGCGACGAGGGCTTGACCGCGCCCGAGCGCAAGCGACGGCTCCCGACGTACCCTCGCGTGATCGGAGTTGTCGCCGGGCAAGGATCGGACGCCATGGCCGATGTCGTCACCGCGATCCGCGAGCGGTTTCCTCCCGCACGCGTGCGCATGATGCCGGCGGTCGTCGAAGGCGCCCGCACGGTCGAGTCGCTCATCGACGCCATGGCTCGGCTACTGCGTGAGTCGGAGGTCGACGTTGTCGTCATCGCCCGTGGAGGAGGGAGCGTCGAGTCGCTTCGTCCGTTCTCGGATGAGCGCCTGTGTCGAGCGATCGCGGGCTTCCCCGTGCCGGTGGTGACGAGTATCGGTCACACCAAGCAGCGACCAAACTGCGACCACGTCGCCGACGCCTGCGCGGACGTCCCGCGTGCCGTGGCGGAGATCGTCGTGCCGTCCGCCGCCGAACTTCGCTCGCAGATGCGTCGGGCGGGAGAGGTCATGAGCTCGGTCTCCCGACGTGTCGACCGGACCGTTGAGCGCCTCGGGCTCGTCGCCCGCGGGCTCGCGGGCGGCGGCGAGCGGCGGGTCTTGACAGAGAGCGGGCGGCTGGCGACCCTCGGTGCGCAGCTTGACCGCCTTCGCCTGCGCCTCCCCGCATCGACGACGCTCGACGGTGCCTTGGCCGTGCTGCGCGCGGAAACCCGCGCCACCCACGGTCGGATCGCGGCGGCGGCCGGCCAGCTGGATGGCCTCACAAACAGCCGGCGGACCGCGGCGCAGGCGAGCCTCGCACGCGCTCGGGAGCGACTGCGCCTTACCGCCGAGCCCTTGCACGAGAACGACGCGCTTGAGCGTGGCTACGCGCTCGTCCGTGGCGACGACGGCACACCCATCCTTGCGGCCGCGGCACTCTCACCCGGGGCGCTTGTCACGATCGTGTTCGCCGATGGTCGCGCTCGAGCGACCATCGTGGATGTCGAGCAGACGGAGGCGACGTGACAGGTCCAATCGATATCTCCTTCGAAGACGGGATGACCCGTCTCGATTCAATCGTTCGTCAGATCGAAGCCGGCGAGGCGCCGATCGCAGAGTCGATCGAGCTGGTCGCCGAAGGCAAGGACCTCGAGCGTTCCCTGCGCGAGTACCTCGATCATTGCCAGGCAGAGCTCGCCCGGGTCGAGACCGAGGCCGGCCCCGCCCGCTTTCGGGTTGTCGGAACGACCCGAACCGAACCGGAGCGGCCACCGAGCGAGTAAGCCCGCGCTATCCTCCGGCGGTTTGCGATACGGAAGGAAGCGCGAAATCGGCCTGCGAGTAATGAAGTTCGGCGGCAGCTCTGTCGCCGACGCGGAAAAGATCAAGAATGTCGCCGGGAGAATCGCCCGCGCGAAGGAGTCCGGAGACGACGTCATCGCCGTCGTATCGGCGATGGGCAAGACGACCGACGGGCTCGTCGCGCTCGCAAACGAACTCTCTGTGAGCCCCGATCCGCGCGAGATGGACATGCTCCTCTCAACCGGCGAGCGCATCTCGTGCGCACTTGTTGTCATGGCCCTGCACGATCTCGGGCACGAAGCGGTGAGCCTGACCGGCTCCCAAGCCGGCATCGTCACCGACGAGGCCCACACCAAAGCGAAGATCCTCGAGATCCGTGGCGATCGTGTGCGCTCCGCCCTGGCTGAGGACCACATCGTTCTGGTTGCCGGCTTTCAGGGCGTCTCGACGGCAAACGACGTCACCACCCTCGGTCGGGGCGGGAGTGACACGACCGCGGTGGCGGTGGCGGCGGCGCTCGGCGCCGACGTCTGCGAGATCTACACCGATGTCACAGGGGTGTTCACCGCCGACCCCCGGGTCGTTCCCGGCGCGCGAAAGCTCCCGCGGATCAGCCACGAGGAAATGCTTGAGATGGCGTCCCAGGGGAGCAAGGTGCTGGCGCTACGGTCGATTGAATTCGCGCGTCGCTTCAACGTTCCACTACACACAAGGTCGTCGTTCCTCTTGGAGGAGGGCACCTGGATTACCGAGGAGACCCCCGAAATGGAAAAGGCCATCGTCTCTGCCATCGCGCACAAGAGCGACGAGGCGAAGGTGACGATTCTCGGCGTTCCGGACCAGCCCGGCGTCGCCGCAAAACTCTTCACGGCGCTCGCCGACCGCCTTATCAACGTGGACACGATCATCCAGAACGTCGGCGATCATGGTCACGCTGACGTGTCGTTCACGGTACCTCTTGCGGAGCTTCGTCCAGCCCTCGACGCCATCACCGAGCTGAAGGGCGATCTTCGCTACCGGGAGCTCACAAGCGACGACCAGATCGGCAAGGTCACCCTCGTCGGGGCCGGTATGAAGTCCGAGCCGGGCGTCGCGGCCAAGATGTTTCGCGTCCTTTCGAGCGAGGGAATCAACATCCAGATGATCGACACATCAACCATCCGAATCACCGTGGTGATCGACCGGCGGGAGGTCGAGCGGGCCGTTCGCGCCCTGCACGACGCCTTCGATCTGGAGAGCGAAGCCGAACGCCGAAGCGGGGTGGTCTGATGTTTCGGGTTGCGATCGTCGGGGCGACCGGCGCGGTCGGCGGGACCATGCTGCGAGTCTTGGAGGAGCGCGGATTTCCGATCAGCGAGCTGGTTCCACTCGCGTCATCGCGAAGCGTCGGTAAGGAGGTCGACTACCTCGGCCGTTCCGTGGCGGTGCGTGAACTCACGGCCGAGGCCTTCGAGGGGGTCGACATCGCGCTCTTCTCGGCGGGTGCCACCCGCTCGCGCGACTTTGCTCCTGCGGCCGTCGCGGCCGGAGCCGTCGTCATCGACAACTCCTCGGCCTACCGGATGGACCCGGACGTGCCACTCGTCGTCCCGGAGGTCAACGAGCACGCCCTCGCACACCACAAGGGCATCGTCGCAAACCCCAATTGCGTCGCTGCGCCGCTTGTTGTCGCGCTGAAGCCCATCGCGGACGCCGCCGGCCTCGAGCGGGTGATCGTGTCGAGCTACCAGTCGGTGAGCGGAACCGGCCAGGCCGCCATCGAGGAGCTGCGGGCCCAGACCGCCGGCTACCTTGCCGGAGACGAGCCAGGCCCGAGCGTCTACCCGCATCCCATCGCGTTCAACGCGCTCCCCCACATCGATACGTTCGACGAATCGGGCTACACAGGTGAGGAGCGCAAGGTTATCGCCGAGACCCAGAAAATCCTCGAGATGCCCGAGTTGCGAGCAAGCGCGACCTGTGTCCGCGTGCCGGTGTTCTTCGCGCACTCGCAGGCGGTCCACATCGAGACGCGGGATCACATCAGCGCAGCGCAGGTCAGTGAGCTGCTGCTCGGCGCCCCCGGCATCGTGTTACGCGACGATCCGGGCCGCGGCGAGTATCCCCTTGCGCGGGACGTCGCCGGCCACGATGAGGTCTATGTTGGGCGCATCCGCAACGACCGCTCACACCCAAACGGTATCGTGATGTGGATCGTCGCTGACAACCTCCGTAAGGGCGCCGCGACGAACGCGGTCCAGATCGCGGAGTCGGTCGTAACGAAGGGCTACCTCCACCGCGACTGACGCAGGCCGCCCCCCCAAGGGGCCACCCCGGACCACCACCCACGTTTCAGGGTAGTCCGCATAATGTGACGGGGGGCGCGACGTTTGTGTCAAGTCCGTGCCAGTCGTACGCCAGTTGTTCGTTCGTCGGCCGATTCCCGCGGGGTTCGCGGTTTGCTGACGAGCGCGATTACTCGTTCGGGTGCCAGAACGGGACGCAGCAGGCGCCAACCCGACGATGCCAGTGCGGACTTGCCGGTTTCGTCAGGCGCCGGGGCGCGGTCGTCGAGCAGGCCGAAGTCCATCGCCTTCAAGGCCGCTTCCCGCCTGGTCCAGGCCGCGAGGAAGACGACTCGGCGTTCGTCGGCCCCAAGGGCATCGAAGGCCAGTCGCTCTTCCTCGTCGAGAACATGGCGAGCGAGGGCGTCACAGCTCGCAGCACTCGGCGCCGGCCCCTGTATGTCCACGCCGACCCGGCATTCGAGGCCCACCGCCACGACCGCAAGATCCCGTGACCGCGAGAGACTGAAGCAACACTCGGGGTCGTCGACGAGCACCGGTGCGCCGGACCGAGTTCGCGAGAAGGTAAGGCGGGCTGGCGCCGCGCCGACGTAGCCGGAAAGCACCGTGCGCAGACCGACCCGCGACGCGAGCAGGCGCTGGGCGTACACGGGGTCCAGGCACCCCTCCGTGCGTGCGATCTCGTGGGCTGAAAGGATCGAATGGTCAAACGTCGCGTCCAAGCCGATCAGCCAGACGTCAATCTCTTCGAACGAGGCGACCCGCTCGATCATTTGTCAAGGCCGCGCGCCGCGGCACCTTCGAGGCAGGCCCGAAGTTCGAATGCGAGGGCGTCGACGTGCTCGATGATGCAGGTCACGTGGTTGCCGGGCAATGGACGAAAATCGACCTCGCGGGCCATCCCATCCCACCATCGCGGCGCCTGAGCGAACTCCGGATCCTCGCGGGGCCAGAGCACGACGACCCGCCCCTCGTATGGCCGTGGGCGGTAGTCGCGATCTGCGGTGCGGAGGACGTGTCGGCTCGCCTTGAAAGGGTCCTCGGCTGGTCGTCCGACCGCCTTCGGTGTCCGCCGAGCGATTGTTCGGTGGATCGCCCCGAGGAGCGCCCGCCCACGTTCGGGTCCCGTACGGGAATCCCACCGCAGCACCCAGGCCCGAAAGTGGTCAAACCGCGCCACTGGCCCGCGCCGCATCACCGCACCAGCGAGGCCGATCGGGCCGTATCGGGTGCTCCAGCGCCGATTCAGCATTGATGCGGTGATCACCGCGAGCAGTTCCACTCGCTCCCCGTCGCGAACCAGAAGACGTGCGACCTCGAGGGCGACGATGCCGCCGTTGCAGTTACCCGCAAGGAGGTACGGACCTCGGGGGCGAGCCTTCCGAAGCGCCACAAGGTGGCGCCCCGCCATTGCTTCGTAGCTGAGCGGCTCACCGGCTTCACCCCGCAGGACTGGTGGGAGGACGTGCAGCGGCCGACCCGGGCCGAGGGCCCTGGCAAGTCGGAGGCAGTAGGTCCCGCCGCTGAGATAGTCACCGTGGAGAAAGAACAGCGGTCCCGCTTCTCCGCCGCCCTCTGCTGGAAGCAGAACACCGTCGAGGACAGCAACGTCGTTCTGAAGCGAAGCGGCGAGGCGTTCGATGGTCGCTCCGTCGAGGAGCACACTCGGCCGCACGCTCCGCTCGAGCATTCGCTCAACCCGTTGAAGGATCTCAAATGCCTGGAGCGACGTTCCACCAAGGTCGACGAAATGGTCGCGCACGCCAATCGGTCGGGTACTGAGCACCTCCTCCCAGATCGCAACGAGTTCGTGTTCCAGAAGCGTCCCCGCACGCGCCGCCGGGGGAGCGCCATGCGGGCGGGTCCGGGGCGGATCGGGGAGCGCTCCACGGTCGAGTTTGCCGTTCACCGTACGGGGTAGCCGATCCATCGGGACGAAGGCGTGCGGCACGTGGTCGGATGGAAGTCGAGCGGCAAGGAGGGCGCGCATATCAGCGCTCGAAGGGAGCGTCGCCGCGGGCACGAGGTAGGCAACGAGCGACGCCGCGCCGACGCTCGGTTCGTAGATCAGCGCGGCGGCCTGGTCGACGCCGGGGAGCGCCTCGAGAGCGGTCTCGACCGCCGCCAAGTCGATCGGGACACCCGCGAGCCTTGGCTGATCATGCACGCGCCCAAGGAACTCGAGGATCCCGTCGGCGCCGAAGCGCCCAAGATCGCCCGTCCGGTAGTCGCGCAACCCAGGCTGATCTGGCGCCGCGCTGAATACGGCGGCGGTGAGGTCGGGACGGCCGTGGTAGCCGAGCGCCAGGAAGGAGCTGCGTACGACAATCTCTCCGACCTCCCCGTCGTTCACCCGGCGTCGCTGCGAGTCAAGCAGCATGACCTCCATGTCGTCGACCGCTTCGCCGATCGGGACCGGCCCCGCCGGGACCTGGACTCGGTGGTCGACGAAGAACTGGCGGATGAGCCCGCACTCGGTCGCGCCGAGTCCGTTCACGAGGATGCACCCCCGTCCGAAACGACGTTGGAAGCCCTCGATGTCGCCCTGCGTTGCTCGATCGCCCTCAAGGCGGATGACCCGCAGACGGTCCAACGGCTCGTCAGCGGTGAGGAGGTGCCGAAAGAGGGCTGGGACGCTGTGGAACATCGTCGCATCCCGCTCGGCGAGCCAACGTGGGAGGGCGTGTGCCCCCTCCCGGTCCAGGTCAAACGGGAGGAGCGTCGCCCCGTTGAGGAGTCCGCAGAAGGTGGTGGAGACCGTCGCGCTGAAGCTCGGCGCCTGGATGAGGCTCAGTCGATCTGACCCACAGATGTGCAGGGAGTTGGTGTAGCGAAGGACGTTGTGCAGGACGTTTCGGTGCGTGTCGACAACACCCTTTGCCGGCCCGGTGGACCCCGAGGTGATGAATACGTAGGCAGGGTCACCCGGGCCCGTCGATCGGTCGGGGGAGGTGCCCGGCGCGTCGATGGCGTCAGCGTCGATCACTGGTACTGGGACGACGCCTTCGAACGCCGCCGCTCGCTCGGCATCGGCGATCAGGGCGACGATGCCGAGCGACGCGGCCAGACCTCGGAGGCGATCAGGTTCCAGCCGGTGGTCGAACGGAACGTAGGCCGCCCCAGCCTTCAGCACCCCAATGGTTGCGACGAGCGAGCGCCAACCCTGAGGGAAGCACAACCCAACCGGCCCCTGGACCGGGCCCGAGACCCGCAGGAGGGCGTTTGCCACTCGGTTGGCCTCTCGGTCGAGTTCCGCGAAGCTGAGCAGGCGACCGGCGTCGATGATGGCCGCGCGCCTGGGGTGGCGACGCACGCGCTCTTCGAAACGATCGACCAGCGTACCCTCGAGGGCCGAGCGCGGAAACGCCTCGAAGGCATTCGTTGGGCGCACACGGATCCGCGCGGAGTTTGACGGATGCTCGGTCATGCTCGTCGCTCATCGTACGTTCAGCGCGGTGCGGCGTCGAACCAATGACCTCCTAACGGCGCGACGCCCAACCGCGACGACGGAACTTCACCACCTTGAAACCCGGGCACAATCCGGTCGCCAACCTGTCGTGTTCGAGACCAGGCACACTCCCACAATGGGAACACGCGGCGGTGGACCACACGGATTTGGCGGGCCGGGGCACGAGGCGCCCGAGCGGCCGGCCGACCCGCGCGTGCGCAAGGCCAACTTCAGCCGCATCATCACGCTCTTTGCTTCCTACCGACTGCGCCTCTCGGTCGTCGGGGTGCTCATCATCATCTCCGCGTCGATCGGCGCGATGTCGCCCTTCCTTCTACGAGAAGTGCTCGACGAGGCGATCCCGAAGGCGCGTGTCGGCCTCCTGAGCGCCCTCGTGGGCGGGATGATCGGCATCGCGGTGCTCACCGGGGCGCTCGGGGTCTGGCAAACGCTCGTCTCGAACCAAGTCGGCCAAAGCGTGATGCACGACCTGCGCACTGCCGTCTACCGCCACCTTCAGCGCCTCTCGATCGCGTTCTTCACTCGGACGCGAACCGGTGAGGTGCAGAGTCGGATCGCAAACGACATCGGCGGCATCGACAACGTCGTCACGAGCACCGCGACGTCCGTCCTTTCGAGCTTCACGACGGTGCTCGCCACCATCGTCGCGATGGTGCTGCTCGACTGGCGCCTCGCCGTCTTCTCCCTTGCGCTGCTCCCCGTCTTTGTCTGGCTGACCAAGCGCGTCGGCGACAAGCGAAAGCAGATCACCGCCGAACGTCAGGTATCGCTTGCCGAGGTCTCGTCGATTGTCTCGGAATCGCTCTCGATCTCCGGCATCCTTCTCGGTAAGACGATGGGTCGTGCCGGGGACCTCGCCGATCGGTTTGCCAGCGAGTCACGGAACCTGGCCGACCTCGAGGTGCGAAGCCGGATGACGGGTCGCTGGATGATGGCCTGGATCCAGATCGTCTTCGCCATGATGCCGGCCCTCGTTTATTGGTTTGCGGGTTGGTCCCTTTCAGGAGGCAACGAGTCGATCAGCATCGGCACCGTCGTCGCGTTCACGACACTTCTGACCCAGCTCTTCTTTCCGATCGGTCGCCTGCTGGGCGTGCAGGTGGAGGTACAGACGTCGCTGGCGCTCTTTGACCGGATCTTCGAATACCTCGACCAGCCAATCGACATCGTCGAAGGGTCGCGCGAAATCGGAGCGGTGCGCGGCGACGTGACCTTCGAGCACGTTCGGTTCCGCTATGACGACGCTGGCGAGTGGACGCTCGACGACCTCACCTTCACGGCACCGGCTGGAACCAAGACGGCGCTCGTGGGTGAGACTGGCTCGGGCAAGACCACCTGCGCGTACCTGGTCGCGCGGCTCTATGACGCCACGCAGGGGCGCGTGACAATCGACGGCGTCGATGTTCGTGAGCTGACCTTCCCATCCCTTGCGTCGGTCGTCGGCGTCGTCTCGCAGGAGACCTACCTCTTCCACGAGAGCGTCCGCGAGAACCTGCGATTCGCTCGTCCGGATGCGTCTGACGCCGAGATCGAGGACGCCGCGCGGGTCGCCCAGATCCACGATCTGATCGCCGGGCTCCCCGATGGCTACGACACGGTCGTCGGCGAGCGGGGCTACCGGTTCTCGGGTGGGGAGAAGCAGCGCATGGCGATCGCGCGCACGGTACTGCGAAACCCACCGGTCCTCGTGCTTGACGAGGCCACTTCGGCGCTCGACACGCAGACCGAGCGGCTCGTCCAGGACGCCCTCGAGCGCCTCGCGGCGGGTCGGACCACGATCGCGATTGCTCACCGGCTTTCGACCGTCCGGGACGCTGACCAGATCATCGTCTTGGACCAAGGGCGGATCGTCGAGATCGGAACCCACGACGACCTGGTGGTCGCCGGGGGGCGCTACAGCGAGCTCGTCGCTCGAGACGATGCTTCGCTTTCTGCCGTCTGAGCGGGGCTGCGCCACGGCGCTGGCATGCCCAAACCGGTGGCACACCTCCAAACCCCCTTGGTAGATTGATTGACTGCGTCGGGTGGTTGGCATACCGCGAACCGCTTCCCGTCGGACGTCGGGTCCCGCATTTGACGGTCGCCTCCCGTGCAAACATGAACGCCGAAACATCGTCGGGCCGCACCACACACCAAAACTTCCCGCTCTGGAGACCACGTGACGACAGCCGATCTGATGACCCGCGACTTCAAGGTTGCCGACCTCTCGCTCGCCGAGTTCGGGCGGAAGGAGATCGAGCTCGCCGAGCACGAGATGCCGGGGCTCATGGCGACGCGACGCGAGTTCGGTGAGAGTCAGCCGCTCAAGGGGGCTCGGATCACCGGGTCGCTCCACATGACCATTCAGACTGCGGTGCTGATCGAGACCCTCGTCGCGCTCGGTTCCGAGGTGCGTTGGGCGAGCTGCAACATTTTTTCGACCCAGGATCACGCGGCGGCGGCGGTGGCGGTCGGCCCTGACGGTACGCCGGACGACCCGAAGGGCGTTCCGGTCTTTGCCTGGAAGGGGGAGAGCCTCGAGGAGTACTGGTGGTGCACCGAGCGGGCGCTGTTGTGGCCTGGTGGTGGTGGCCCGAACATGATCCTCGACGACGGTGGCGACGCGACGATGCTCGTCCACAAGGGCGTCGAGTTCGAGAGTGCCGGCGCGGTTCCGAACCCCCTGACGGCCGACTCCGAGGAGTACCGGATCGTCCTCGAAACGCTGACCCGGTCGCTCCAGGAGGACCCCAAGCGTTGGTCGACGATTGCCCCGGGGATCAAGGGCGTGACCGAGGAGACGACCACCGGCGTGCACCGGCTCTACCAACTCGCCGAGGCTGAGGAGCTGCTGTTTCCGGCCATTAACGTCAACGACTCGGTGACCAAGTCGAAGTTCGACAACCTTTACGGCTGTCGGCACTCGCTCATTGATGGGCTCAACCGGGCCACTGACGTGATGATTGGTGGGAAGGTTGCTGTCGTTTGTGGGTTTGGGGATGTCGGTAAGGGTTGTGCTGATTCGCTCAAGGGGCAGGGTGCGCGTGTCATCGTGACCGAGATCGACCCGATCTGCGCGTTGCAGGCGGCGATGGAGGGCTTTGAGGTCAAGACCCTTGATGATGTTGTCGAGACCGGGGATATTTTCATTACGTGTACCGGTAATAAGGACATCATCACCGCCGAGGACATGTCGCGGATGAAGCATCAGGCGATCGTCGGGAACATCGGTCATTTCGACAACGAGATTGACATTGCTGGCCTTGCTGAGTTCGAGGGTGTCGAGCGGATCAACATCAAGCCGCAGGTCGACAAATGGGTGTTCCCGAGCGGGCGCGCCGTGATTTTGCTGTCTGAGGGACGGCTCCTGAACCTTGGTAACGCGACGGG
>JANMDN010000049.1:0-23748 GCA_031376285.1 Actinomycetes bacterium | reverse complement strand
ACCGCCATTTCGGATGACGACGCGCTCGTCTTCGATCGCGAGGGTGTGGGTCGCGACGAGATCAATCAGCGCCCGGTCGTGGGAGATCATGATGACCGTGCCGTCGAAGGCCATGATCGCCTCCTCCAGCGCCTCACGGCTTTCGATGTCGAGGTGGTTCGTCGGTTCATCCAGCACCAGCACGTTGCCACCCTCGGCGATGAGCTTGACAAGCGACAACCGCCGCCGCTCACCGCCTGAAAGCGACTCAACCCGCTTTTCGACCATCGACCCCGGGAAGAGGAACGAACCGAGCAGCGTCCGCGCCTGGGTGTTTGTCAGGTTGCTCCCGAAGAGCACCGTCTCGATCACGGTCCGGTCGAGTTCGAGCTCGGCGGCATGCTGGCTGAAGTAGCCAAAGCGCACCTTGTGTCCGACGCTCACCCGTCCGCCGTGGGGGTTTCGCTTGCCGATCAGCGTCTCAAGGAGCGATGTTTTCCCCGCCCCATTCGGCGCGACGATCGCGACGCGCTGCCCGCGTTCGATCGAGAAACCAGCGTCGCGGACAAGCACGCGGTCCTTCCCTGCCCGAACCTCGAGGCGGTCGACCTCGATCACGACCCGCGCAGGCTGCTCGACACGCGGGAAGCCAAACGCGAGCGACTTCGCTCTCGTCGGAGCCTCGACCCGGTCGATCCGTTCGAGCTGTTTCTTGCGTGACGTCGCTTGGCGGCTTTTCGTTCCCGCGCTCCAGCGTTCGACGAAGCGCTCGAGGCGAGCGATCTCCTTGGTTTGACGCTCCGCTTCGGCTGACTGGCGGTCCATCGCAAGCGCGCGTTCGCGCCGGAACGCCGAGTAGCCGAGCGGCCAGAGCTTCGCTTGACCGCGGTCGATCTCGAGTACCTGGGTCGCCGTCGACTCGAGAAACCAGCGATCGTGCGACACGAAGACGATGGCCGCGGCGAGGTCGGCCACGGCACCCTCAAGCCAGACCATCGCGTCGAGATCGAGGTGGTTCGTGGGTTCGTCAAGGAGCAGCACGTCGGGATTTCCGACAAGCGACCGCGCGAGTGAGGCGCGAGTCAGCTCTCCTCCAGAGAAGCTCGTCAAGGGACGCTCAAGCTCGGACGCCTCGATGCCGAGCCCTCGGAGCACGCGTTCCAACCAGTGCCGCCAGCCGTACCCGCCGGCCCGCTCAAAGGCCTCCTGGACGCGCTGGTATTCCGCCAGCGTCTGCGGGCCATGATCGCCGTTTGCCATGCGCGTTTCGATCGCGGCGAGCGCTCCCTCGAACTGTTGGACCTCGGCGACCCCTTCTGCGACGTAGTCACCGAGGGTGATGTCACGCCCGAGCGGAGGGCGCTGGTCATGGAGCGCAATGTGCGCGCCCTTTGCCAACACGACGTCCCCGCCGTCGGCATCGATCTGCCCGGCGATGATCCGCAGGAGCGTCGTCTTCCCGGCGCCATTCGGGCCGACGATGGCCAGCCGCTGTCCAGGCGCCAACTGGAAGCTGACCGAGTCGAAGAGGGCTTGAGACCCAAAACCTTTTGAGAGTCCGGTGACGAGCACAACCGGGTAGGCTAGCGGTGTGGAGACGCGCGTCGTTCGGGATGGTGCGGGAGTCGACGACGCAATGCGAGCCGCACGGGCCGCTGGCCGCGTCGCGCTCGACACTGAGTTCCTTTGGGAGCGGACCTACGCCCCGGTTCCGTGTCTGATCCAAATCTCGGACGGGCAGGCGATCTGGCTGATCGATCCGGTCGAGGGCGCGCCCCTCGAGCCGCTCGCTGATCTCCTCGCCGACGACGCCGTCGTGAAGGTGATGCATGCCCCCGCAAGCGACCTGACGCTCTTCGCACTGCGGTTCGGCGGTGGACAGGCCGCGATCAGAGACACGCAAACGGCCGCCGGCTTCGTCGGCCTCGGGGCGGGGGCGAGCCTCGGCACCCTGCTCGAGCGCTGCCTCGGCCGCGTGCTCGCAAAGACGGAGAGCTACTCGGATTGGAGTCGACGCCCTCTCTCGGAGGCGCAACTCGACTATGCCGCCGACGACGTACGCTACCTCCTGGATCTCGACGACGAAATCGAGCGGCGCGCGATCGAGCGGGGCCGGGGGCCCTGGGTCGACGAGGAGGTCGCGCGCCGCTTCGGCGCCGAAACCCGATGGTCGACCGACCCGGACGACGCGTGGCGACGCGTGAAAGGCCAGGGGCGACTGAGCGGCCCAGAGCGTGCCGCGCTCAGGTCGCTCGCGGCCTGGCGCGAGGACTCAGCTCGGCGGCGCGATCGGCCGCTGCAATGGGTGCTGCCTGATCGTGTGCTCGTTGAGCTGGCTCGTCGTCGCCCGAAGGATCGGTCCGGGCTCGCCAGCATTCGCGGGCTGCCGGAGGGCCTGGCGGCAAGCGACCGCGACGTCATCCTGACCGGGCTGATCGAGAGCCGTACCGCGACTGCGCCAGCCGCGCCGCCTGCTGTTCCGCCGGAGCGCCGCGACCGGGTCGAGATGCTTGGCACGCTCGGAAGCGCGCTCCTTGCCGCGAGGGGCGCCGCGCTCGATATCGCGCCGTCCCTTGTGGCGAGCCGCGAGGAGATCGGTCAGCTGATGCTCGCGGTGGTCGAAGGCCGCGAGCCAGAAGGACAGCTCATGGGTGGCTGGCGGGCCGAGGTCGCCGGCCGCGCGCTCGTCGCGCTCGCAAACGGTCGCGTCGCGCTCGTTCCGCATCACGAACCACCGTACGTACGGGAGCTGCCGGCTGGCGACTGATCGCCGCCGCCGGTTGCGCCCGCGCTACGCGGCCATGCGAATGGGAGGGCTCGCGTCCTGGTCATGGTCTCGCGCATCAAGGTGCGTGCAGCCAGGCACGCCGCATTGACCGGAGGCCGTTGGGTCGAGGCGATCGAGCAGTTGGGTGATCGACCTGATGTCGTATGAAGCGCTCATGAGTTCCCCCTTGGGAATCGTGGACGTGTGAGCGCCATACAATCGAGCATTCGTAACCGGGTGGTTTCGGCGGGGTTAGCCCTCGGTAAAGTCGCTGACGAGGGGTGCGAGGTCCGCGATGGCGGCCAAGAGCCCAGCGCGAGCAATAGAGGGTGCCCGGTCGGCAAGCGGCAGGATCTGGCGCTGCGTTGCTGCGAGATAGAGTCCCGCCCAACGCCGATAGGGCTCACCGGTACGCATGACGAGCGCCTGGATGCTGCGCAGATTGTCGGAGCGATCAGCGAGCTTCAAGACGATGACGGGCTCGGGAGCGTCCCGCTTCATGCGCGCGTAGTAGGCGACGAGCGCAGTCCGTTCCTCGGACGGAGGAGCCGTCAGCCAGGAAACGAGGGTCGCGACGTCCTGGCCGAACTTCGCCCGGATTTCTCCGACGGTGGCCTCGGTATCCTCGACCGTATCGTGGAGCAGCGCCGCCATCAGCCGATCCGGCGTCGCCTCGTTCCAGCGTCCCAGTTCGATCGCCACGCGAACCGGGTGCACCCAGTAGGGCGCAAGGCCGCCGCGACGGGTCTGTTCGCCGTGGGCCACTCGGGCAAACGCGAGTCCCCGCTGCAGGAGCGCTCGATCGCCTGGACGCGTCGCCACGAAGTCGAGCCAGGCCAGCTCGACCGCGTCGGGCTCGTCGAAGATGGTTGGCCACTCCAGCGTCTCGGGCGCCACTCGGGCGAGCGCCCGCCCGGCGGCCTCGACCGACGGTGGTGTCAATGGAGTTGAAGCCATGGCTCGTAGGGTAGCCGTCGGCGGGGGCGACACCGAGCGGCGGGAGCAGCGACTCGCGGTCATCGACATGGGTTCGAACACCTTTCGACTGGTGGTGTTCCGCTACGTGCCGGGAGGCGCATTCCAGCTCACCGAAGAGGTTCGCGAGAGCGTCCGCCTCTCGGCCGGCCAGGTCGACGGCGTCCTCGCCGCCGATGCGCTCGACCGCGCAGGGCTCGCCGCGGGGCTCTACGCGAGCTTCTGCGCTGCCTCCAACGTCGACGTGGTCGATCCGGTGGCGACAAGCGCCGTCCGCGACGCGACAAATCAAGGCGCCGTCATCAAGCGGTTGAGCGCGGACGGGCAGCTCCCGGTTCGAGTGCTCTCGGCCCACGACGAGGCCCGCTACGGCTACCTGGGAGCGATCAACAGCACGACGCTGCGAAACGGAACCGTGCTCGACATCGGCGGAGGAAGCCTCCAGCTCGGTCGCGTCGAGAAGCGGCAACTGACGACAGCGGGAAGCTGGCCGCTCGGGGCGGTCCGGATGACCGAGCAGGTTCTCGGCGACGGGGTGCCAGACGCCTCACGTGTCGCGCAGCTGCGCAAGCATGTCCTGGCTCAGATCGGATCGTTTGAGGGTCTCGCCGCAGGGGAGCCGAACGTCGCGATGGGAGGTTCGATACGCACGCTCGCCGCGATGGCCCAACGCGCGACCGGGTATCCCCTTGGAGAGGTCCATGGATACCGTCTCAACCGCGAAGTGCTTCAGGGTTTGATCGATCAGATGGCCTCGCTCGCGGGGCGTCAGCGGGCAAGGATTCCCGGGCTCAAAGCCGACCGTGCCGACATCACCCTCGCCGGCGCCATCGTGCTCGACACGATCATGGAGCGACTCGAGCTTCGCTCCGTCGAAGTCTGCGCCCAGGGCCTTCGTTGGGGCGTCTTCTACGAGCACTATCTCGGCGTCGACGAGCCGCTCTTCCCCGATGTGCGCACGGCAAGCGTCCGAAACGTGGCCGCGATCTACCGATACGACAAGCCGCACGCCGAGCATGTCGCGACACTTGCGCTTCGCATCTTCGACGAGCTCGGCCGACTCGGCCTGCACCCGAGCGACGACAAGGAGCGCGAGTGGCTCTGGGCCGCCTCGATTCTGCATGACGTCGGGGTGATCGTCGACTACAACGATCATCACAAGCATGGCGCGTACCTCGTGATGAACGCGGGTCTCCCGGGGTTTCGTCACCGGGAGCTCGTGATCATCGCCCTCCTGGTGCGCGGGCACCGCAAGGCGCTCCCAAGCCCGAATGGGCTGGCGGAGATCCTCCAGGACGGCGACGAGGAGCGCCTACTGCGCCTTGCCGTCTGCCTGCGGTTGGCCGAGCAGCTCGAACGCGGGCGCGGGCAGCGCGTTCAGGGACTGTCACTCTCCGACGACGGGGAGGCGCTCACCCTTCACCTCGACGCGACGGCGGACGTCAGCGTCGCTCGTTGGGCCGCCGCGAGCGAGGCGGCAAACGTTGAACGTGCGACCGGCCGTCGCCTGGAGATCAGCCTCCAGCCAGCTTAACCCGGTACCGAGCGCCGAGCGCCTCGGCGATCCGCTCGCGGTGGTCTCCTTGGATTTCGATGACGCCCCCCTTGAGGGCCCCGCCGGAGCCGCACAGGCGGCGCAGCTCGCGCGTCAGGTTCGGGGCGTCCGCGGCGGGGACGCCCGTGCAAAGGGTCACGGTCTTCCCTCCACGTCCAGCCTTGGTGCGCGAGATCCGCACGACGCCGTCCGCAGGCGGAGTCGGCCCCGACGCGGGTTCCGGGTGCGTCGAACGGGCGGGCGCCGAGGCCCTCCCCTGATCAGACGACCAAACGAGCGTCTCGTCGGACTGTTGGCCTGTTCGTCGCATACCCATCGATCTGGTACCTCAGCTACCGTTGTTGCGTGGCGCCCGTCATCATGACATCACACCGCGCAACGGGCTTCTCGGGCGCCGTGCTCGCCGATCTCCACAGCCACACCACCGCCTCAGACGGAGACCTGACACCGACCGACCTCGTCCGGCGGGCATTCGACGCGGGGGTCGGCACCCTCGCGGTGACCGACCACGACACCCTCGCCGGCATCGACGAAGCCACCCGCATGGGGGCGCGCCTCGGGGTTCGAGTCATCGCGGGTGTCGAACTGTCGGTGAGCGCCCCGACCGGCCCGTTGCACCTCCTCGGCTATTTCAGGACCCCACCCCCCTCCTCGCTCCTCGCGCGCCTGGCGGACCTCGCCGAGCGCAGACGCGCCCGTGGGCGACGGATCGTCGAACGCCTCGACGCCCTGGGCGTCCCACTCTCGCTTGATCGCGTGCTCGCCCGGGCGGCTGGCTCGGTTGGACGTCCCCACGTCGCAGCCGAACTCGTTGCGCAGGGGTACGCGGCGAGCATTCAGGACGCGTTCACCCGCTACCTCGCACGCGGCGCCCCGGCCTACATCCCGAGCGACGGCCTCTCCCCGGAGGACGCCGTCGCGCTCGTGCGGGCAGCGGGTGGGGCCTCGACGCTCGCCCACCCGGCGACCCTGAAGCTCGACCCGGGGCCCCTCGACGACCTTGTCGCCAGCCTGACCGCGCTGGGCCTTGTCGGCATCGAGGTCCACCGGCCCGAGCATCGTCCAGAGGATCGGCGGCACTTCCGCGACCTCGCCGACCGCCACGGGCTCGTCCCAACCGGTGGCTCCGACTTCCACCGCCCAGGCGAGTCGGCCGAAATCGGCAACACCGGCACGCCCCCGCTCCCACCCGGCACACCGGAGATCCTGCTCGATCGATGCGCGATACGTTAGGTTGCCGGTGATGCGAACTGACGCCGCTCCCCTGGCCAAGGGGACTCGCTGGGACCTTGGACGACTGATCACCGACGCCGACGCGGCCCGGGCTGAATTGGCCCGTGCCCTGGATCGATGCCGAGCCTTCGCCGGCACCTACCGCGGGCGAGTCGACGGGCTCGACGGCGCGGGTCTTGGCGCAATGCTCGCCGAGCTGGCCGCGATCGACAACGATCTGTCTCGGGTGTCCTCCTACGCACACCTGCGTGAGTCCATCGACGTGGAGTCTCAGGAGAACCGCGACCTCACAACAGAGGTCGATCAGTCGATGATCGAGGCCGGCAACCTCCTTCGGTTCGCTGAACTCGAGTGGACCGCGCTTCCCGAAGACGTCGCGCTCGCGCTCGCCGACGCGCCTGAGGTTGCAGGAGATCGGCACTACCTCATCGCGCAGCGACGATTCGCCCCGCATCTGCTCGCCGAGCCCGAGGAGCGGATGCTCTCGGAGCGGCACACCGCCGCGGTCTCCGCGTGGCAGGCGCTCTTCGGACGCATCACCTCGACGCTCCAGATCCCGTTCGATGCCGGCGACGGCGAAGAGGCCCTCACCATCGACCGCCTGTTGGCCCTCGTGCGAAACACCGACCGAGGCCTCCGGCTGCGATCGATGACCGCGCTCTTCGAGGGGCTCGTGCCGCAGGCCGACACGCTCGCGCATTGCTACGACACCCTCGTCGGCGATCGCCTCGTGATCGACCGTATCCGTAAGTACCCGGGCCCCATGGCCGCAACACACCTGCGAAACGAGCTGCCCGCGACCGCCGTCGACCGGATGCTCGAACGCGTCGAGGCGGCCTATCCGATCGCCCAGCGGTGGTTCCGACTCAAGGCGAAGCTCCTCGGCCTCGACCGGCTCCACCTCGCCGATCAGTACGCGCCGCTTGGTGAGGCCCGGACCGTGCACTACGCGGAGGCCCGATCGATCGTCGAGGGCGCCTTCGAAGCGTTCTCTCCACGGGTCGCCGGTGTCGCGGCTGAAATCATGCGGGAGGGGCGCCTCGATGCCGAGCCGCGGGTCGGCAAGCGCGGCGGGGCGTTCTGTGCCCCGGTCTCCCAGAACGCGCCCGTCTACGTTCTTATGAACTTCAACGACCGCTTCACCGATGTGATGACGCTCGCCCATGAACTCGGCCACGCGATGCATTTCGCCCTGGCCGCCGAGCACCAGTCACCGCTCTCGGCCTATACCGGGATTGCCCTCGCCGAGGTCCCGTCTACGTTTGCGGAATCGATCGCGCTCGAACATGTCGTCGCACTCGAGAACGACACCGAGACGCGCCGCACCCTGTACTGCGAACACGTCGAGGGCACGTTTGCCTCGGTCTTTCGCCAGGCGGTCCTCACGCGGTACGAGCAACGTGCCTACGCCGCGAGAGCGAGCGGGCAAACGCTCTCTGCCGACCGCCTCGGTGAGATTTGGATGGAGGAGAACCGCCGCTACTACGGTGACTCGGTCGACATCCCCGAGGGCTACCGCCTCGCGTGGGCCTACATTCCCCACTTCATTTCGACCCGCTTTTACACGTACGCGTACGTGTTCGCGAGCCTGGTGGCGCTCAACCTCCAGGTACGCATGCGTGAGAACTCCGACGCGTTTGTCGGGCCCTACTTGAAATTCCTGGAGGCGGGCGCCTCCGACGGGCCCGAGGGCCTCTTGCGCCCGCTCGGCATCGATCTGAACGACCCGGACGTGTGGGAGCCGAGCATCGTGGAGCTGGATCGGCTCGTGAGCGAGGCAGAGGCGCTTGCCATCGCCAAGTAGTTGTCCGGCTGGCGCCCAACCCGACCCGAACGGGCCGGGTTGGCGCCGCCGCGACCGCTACTTCTTCTTCGAGGACTTCTTCGACGCCTTGAGGGGGTTCAGCGCCTTCTGGACCTGCTCTGGAAGCTCGGCCATGGGGTATAACGGCCGTCCGCAGACTGGTCCGGTGCGGGTGATCCGCCCTTGGCAAACCTCCG
Source organism: Actinomycetes bacterium (assembly GCA_031376285.1). Classification (GTDB taxonomy): domain Bacteria; phylum Actinomycetota; class Thermoleophilia; order Miltoncostaeales; family Miltoncostaeaceae; genus JANMDN01. Next base: position 15,238 of record JANMDN010000049.1, on the reverse strand, counting down.
GTGTCTTCCAGAGCGCCGTGACGCGATGACCGCGCTCGCACAGGAAGACCCTCGCCTGACGGACCGTCGACATCTCGGCGGCCACGACGTCAGCCGGCACCGGGGCTTCCTCGACGGGCTCGACCGCAAGGGCCTCTGCCACGTCGGCGACAGCCTCGATCACGGGTTCACCTTCGGGCGCGTCAACCGTCGCCTCGTCGGCCTTGACCTCAGCGGCGGGTACCTCGGTCACGTCCGCGGGTACCTCGGCCTGCGCGGCCGGACCGGCGTCTGCCTCGACCGGGGCCTCGACGACCTCGGTCGCAACCGCCTCGGCCGCCTCGGGCGTCGGCTCGTCGACCTTGGCCTCGACCTCTGTGGCCTCGGTGCTCTCGCTCATCTCACGTTCCTCTCGACTCGGTGAACCCGGGGAGGATAGCGCCCCCGGCGGGTCAAGACCCGGACGCCGGGATCCTCGCCGATCTCGACCTGGTTGAAGAGACCTGCGCCGTCGGTGGCTTCACGTTCGACCTGATTCGCCCTCGCTCAGCGGAGGCCCTGATCGACCAGCGCGAGTACGACCAGGACGAGCGCCTTCCTTACTGGGCAGAGCCGTGGCCGAGTGGGCGTGTGCTCGGCGATGAGATCGCGCTCCAACCGCTCCAGGATCTCCGGGTGATCGAGCTCGGCTGCGGGCTTGGACTCCCCGCGCTCGTGGCGGCGGCGCGCGGTGCGAAGGTCATCGCGACGGATTGGTACCCGGCGGCCCTCGCCGTGCTGCGCGAGAACGTCCGTCGAAACCTCCGGGCGCCCATCGAGACCATCGAGCTCGATTGGCTAAACCCCCCGTCTTGGATTGCCGAGCGCGAACGGTTCGACCTTGTCCTCGGGGCCGACATACTCTACGAGCTCCGCTACGCCGGAGCCCTGACCGAGATCGTGCCGCGGCTGGTGGCGCCCGACGGCGAGGCGCTGATCGCCGACCCGCGTCGGGCGTATGCGGGCGAGTTCGTCGAGCACATGGTCGACGCCGGCTGGGCCTACGAACTGACTGAGCGCAAGGTCACGGGGCACGTCGACGATGCGGGCCCGATCGTGCGTCTGCATCGCCTGAGGCCGCCAGTCGCGGGCACCTGACCCGAGCGTCCGCCGGACCCTGAACGGGTCGGCTACAATGCCATTCACGAACGGTCCTCGGTAGCTCAATGGTAGAGCATTCGGCTGTTAACCGAAGGGTTGTAGGTTCGAGTCCTACCCGAGGAGCTTCACGAAACGCCTGCTCAGGCGGCGTTCGAAGGCACTACCGAACGCGTGTGGGCCCTGGCGTCCGCGTTCGCTTGAGCCGCGGCCGAAGGGTGCCCGTGTCAACAACGTAGCGAGTCGTCGGCCTCACAGTCGTTGGCTTGATTGCCGAAGACGCTGGCATTGTCGCGTTTCCCGGTCAAGCGTCCCGGAACGCCCCCTACCGAACAACCGCCGCAAGGGCCGCGTCGATGCTTGCGCCGTAGGCGTCGATGACCGCGTCGATCTCGTCCGGGCTCGTGTCCTCGATCAGGCGGATGATCTGGCTCGCCACAACCGCCCCGTCGGCGATCTGTCCGATTGCCGCCGCCTGCTCTGGAGTGCGTACGCCGAAGCCGACGGCGATCGGCACGTCGATCGCCGCACGCAGTCGAGCGATGAAGCCCGACAGCGCGTCTCCGATGTTGACGTCGCCGCCGGTCACGCCGGTCACCGACACGGCGTAGACAAAGCCCGCCGCCCGCTCGCCGATCTCGGCCAGGCGCGCATCGGTGCTCGTGGGCGCCGCGAGGGCGACGAGGGCAATACCCGCGTCCGCTGCGGTTCGCCGAAGCCCGTCCGACTCGTCGACGGGGAGGTCGGGAATGATGAGCCCCGCCACGCCAGCCCGAGAGGCACGTTCGATGAACGCGTCGACACCCGGTCGCAGGAGCGTGTTGTAGTAGGTCATGACCGCGATCGGTGGCCCGCCGCGCAGCTCCTCGGCAATTTCGATGACGTGCTCGGGACGTGTCCCGCCACGCAGCGCCGTCTGCCCAGCCGCTTGGATCGTCGGCCCGTCTGCGAGCGGATCCGAGTACGGGACCCCGAGTTCCAGGACGCCGGCATGTCGCGAGAGGATCGCGGCGTGGCGACGGCTGGCGTCAAGGGTCGGGTAGCCGCCCATCACGTACGGCACGAAAACCGGCCGTCCGCCGTCCCGGAAGGCCGCCTCCAACCTCACTCCGCCGTCACGCATTGATGCCGAGCGCCGCCGCCGCCTGGTCGACGTCCTTGTCGCCCCGACCGGAGAGGCAGACAAGGATGGGGCCCTTGGCCCCAAACGCCGCGCCCTCGCGGATAACCAGGGCAATCGCATGTGCGCTCTCAAGCGCGGGGATGATCCCTTCAGCCCGTGAGCACGCGAGGAACGCGTCGAGCGCCTCGACGTCGGTGACGCTCTCGTAGCGAACCCGACCCGTGTCGCGAAGATGACTGTGCTCGGGCCCCACACCGGGATAGTCGAGGCCGGCCGAGATCGAATGCGCCTCCTGGACCTGCCCATCGGGGTCTTGGAGCAGATACGAGAACGAACCGTGTAGCACACCGGGGATGCCACGAGAAAGCGGCGCGCCGTGACGTCCGGAGTCGAGGCCGTCGCCCGCCGCCTCGACACCGAGGAGGTCGACCTCGCGGTCGGTCATGAAGCCGCGGAAGATTCCGATGGCATTCGAGCCCCCTCCGACGCAGGCCACCACCGTGCCCGGCAGGCGACCACACTCGGCGAGTATCTGCTCGCGCGACTCGACCCCGATGATCGACTGAAAGTCAGCCACCATGTCGGGGTACGGTGCCGGCCCCACGGCTGACCCGATCACGTAGTGCGTCGACTCGACGTTTGTCACCCAGTCGCGAATCGCTTCGCTCGTTGCGTCCTTGAGGGTCGCGCTGCCGCTATCGACGGGAATGACCTCGGCCCCAAGCATCTGCATCCGGATGACGTTGAGGCGCTGGCGGACCATGTCGGTGCGCCCCATGTAGATCTGGCATCCGAGGCCGAGGAGCGCGGAGGCCGTCGCCGTCGCAACGCCATGCTGGCCGGCACCCGTCTCGGCGATAATTCGGGCCTTCCCCATCCGGCGTGCGAGCAGCACCTGGCCGAGGGCGTTGTTGATCTTGTGCGCGCCCGTGTGGCACAGGTCCTCGCGCTTGAAGTAGACCGTTGGCGCGCCGCTTAGGCGCTCGATGCCGTGAGCCCGGTAGAGCGGCGTCGGCCGACCGACATAGTTTGCAAGGAGCCCACCGAGCTCGGCGACAAAGTCCACGTCGTCGCGAAACCGGATGTAGGTCTCGGTCAACTCGTCAAGCGCTGGAATCACCGTCTCCGGAACGAAACGGCCACCGTACTCACCAAACCGGGTCGCGACGCTTGTCACGACGCCGTCACCGTGGCGAGCCAGGCCGCGTCGATGAAGGCTTCAACCAAGCCGAGATCCTTCCGCCCAGGGGTCGCTTCGACCCCGCTCGATACATCGAGGAGCGCCGGAGCGAGCCGGCGAACTGCCTCGCGGACCACGTCGGGGCGCAGCCCCCCTGCCAGCCCAAACGGCCGCCCCACCGGGTGTTCCTCGAGGAGACCCCAGTCGAACCGTTGGCCCGTCCCACCATGCCGGCCAGGCACCGACGCGTCAAGGAGAACGAGCGACGCCTGGCTCGCCGCGGCGCGCGCGACATCCGCCGCGCCCGCGACCGCGAATGCCTCGATGACCGGCACACCCGTCAGAGCCGCGACGCGCTCGCCGTCAACTCCACCGTGGACTTGGACGTGGGTCAGGCCGCACACGGCCACCGCGTGGCAAAGCTCCTCGTCGCTTGGCGACACGAATACGCCAACTCGGGCGACGGCGTCCGCCAGGCCGTCCAGTATCCCGGCCGCCTGCTCGGGCTCGACCGACCGGGGTCCGCCTGGCGCGAGCACGACCCCGACGGCGTCCGCCCCAAGATCGACGCAGGCGCGGGCGTCGGCGGCGTTCGTGAGGCCACAGATTTTGACGCGCGGGCGACCGTCGCCCAGGTTCCCGAGCGTCACGCGAGCCCCGGGCCGGCGGTGCCCTGCTCACCTCTCCAGCGCGGGAGAAACACGATCACTCGCGTCCCCGCACCGACGGTGCTTTGGATGTCGCAGGTGCCCCCGAGCAGTTCCGCCCGGTCGCGCATTCCAAAAATGCCAAACCGCGCGTCCGGCGCTCCCGTGCGTGCCCGGCGAACGTCGGCGACGTCGAATCCGCTGCCGTTGTCGATGACCTCCATCGTCGTCCCGTCCTCGTCACCGTCGAGGAGGACCGTCGCCTCACGCGCCCCGCCATGCCGGGTGGCGTTGGTTAGCGCCTCCTGAAGGGTCCGATAGAACGTGATCCGCTGGGAGATCGAAACGGCGTTCTCGGGGAACTCTCCCACGATCCGGTAGTCGACATGACCACCGGTGCGCGCCTCGAATGCGTGCACGGCATCGGCGAGGATGTCGGGCAGAGCGCGGTTCTCGAACTGGGCCGGACGGAGCTGGCCGATCAGCTCGCGCATCTCGTGCACGGCGCCGCCGAGCGTCTCGTAGATCCGCGCGAGGGCCGGTTTGAGTTTGGCTGGGAGGGCCGCACCACGCGAAACCTCGTCGTCGAGGTCGACGTCCAGGAGCTGCACTTCGAGGAGCGCGACCGAGAGGAGCTGCGTAGGGCCATCGTGGATGTCCAGGCCGATCCGACCGAGCATGCGCTCATCGGCCTCCAGGATCTGGCCCATCGCCCGCTCGAGCGTTTCGTAGAGCCGGGACTCCTCAAGCGCCCAGCCGAGCCGCTCCGCGCCGACGCGCGCGGCATGTCGGCGGAGATGGTCGGAGGCCAGGGGCTCCGGACTCGCGACCCAGATCGCACCGATCACGCGATGGCGACCGTGAACCGGCAGTCCGATCGCGTGGCGCATCCCGGCCTCGACGAGGCTCGGGGGCAGCATGCCCACCGGGTCCTCGTCGAGCAGGACGATCTCCAAGTCCTCCTCCAGCACGCGTCCGGCGATCCCATCGAGCAGCGGAGCGTTGTGCAGCTCGGCGGCCGCCGACTGGAGGTTCACCGCCGCGGCAAGGGCAAACCGCGCGATCCGGTCGTCGACGACCTGCACCGCGCCCGCGCGCCCACCGACCGAATCCACGATGGCCCGAACGAGCTCGTGAAGTCGCCCCCAACCATGGCTCGGCCCGCGGTCGATCCCTGTGACGGCAAGCAGCGCCGCGACCCCCGCGGGGTCGTGGTTTGAGTCTCTGGTGGGATCTACGGTGTTTTGCGCCAAGACGGACGTCCAGTGCCGCGACCTATACGACGACGAGGTCGAAACTACCAGGGAGGGTAGTCCCCGTCTTGATCCCTCGGCCTATGGTGACATTCACCTGCCAAGCAGGTCGCAACGCTCACGGAGGACTTGCCACAATGACCCGCGTTCTCATCGCCGACGGACACCAGCAGTTTCGCAGCGCGCTTCGCAGAATTCTGGAGCGCGACGCCGAGTTCACCGTTGTCGGTGAAGCCTCGAGCACGCTCGAGACCCTCGACCTGACCGAGCGTCTCGACGCCGACGTCGTCGTGATGGATGTCGGGCTGCCCGGGCGTGGCGGCATCGAGACAACGATCATGCTGAAGCGTCGACACCGCCGCGTCGGCGTGGTACTCCTCTCGGTCCTCGACTCCCTCGCGGAGTCCGACCTTGAGCACCTGGACAACACCGGCCATGTCCTTAAAGGCGTCCCCGCCGACGAGATCGTCGCCGCCATCAAGCGCCACCGCGAGCCGACACCGGTCGGAGCCCCACAGCCGCAGGCGGGATAGGTCACAACCGCCCGGGCTTGACTCGGGCCCTTTAGATTTCCGGGGTGAGCCCCCGACGGGCATGGCGCGCCCTTCCGCGCCGCGAGCGCTGGCTGCTTGGCGCGCTGCTTGTCATGGCCGCCGGGCTTCGCTTGTCCTCGATCAAAGCCGGGCTTCCGGGCCTCGGCCTCTCTCCCGACGAGAACACCGTCGCGTCGAAGTCGATCGCAATGATCGCCGACCGGACCCCGAACCCAGGCTGGTTCCTTTACCCGAGCCTCTACCTCTACCTGACGGCTGGCGCGTTGTTGGTTGCGCGTCCATTTGTGGGCTGGCCAGATGGGACTGCCTTTGCGAGCACCGCGGCCTATGCCCACGACGCGACGGCCTACGTGCTGGCGGGTCGTCTCCTCTCGGTGGCCTTCGGGCTCGCGTTTGTCGTCGCCGTCTGGCTCCTCGGGAGATCACTGGCCGGCCAGGTAGCAGGAGCCGTCGCCGCAGGGGGGGCCGCGGTTTCGCCGATTGCCGTGCACTACAGCCACCTCGCGGTGACCGACATGGCAATGACGGCGCTCCTGACCTTCGGCCTCTGGCAGATGGTCGAGGCCGCACGTCGACATGACCTCCGCCCAGTCCGGCGCGCCGCCCTGCTGATCGGCCTAGCGACATCGGCGAAGTACAACGCTGGCGCCGCGATCGTCCCGCTCGCGGCGCTGACCTACTGGATCGCCCCTTCCGAGATGACACGCCGTCGTGAGCGCCTCCGACGAGTGGGAGCCGTCGTCGGCCGGACGGTTGGGGCGTTCCTCGTCGGCACCCCGTTTGCGGTGCTCACGCCCGGCGCCTTCCTTTCGGACTTCGTCGACCAGAACCGGATCGTCGCTGACGGTTGGCTCGGCTTCGAGCACACTGGACCGGGCTGGCGCGAGAACCTCCACCCGGTGCTCTGGAACGCGCTCGGGGGAGGGCTTGCCGTCGCGTCGATCCTGGCGGTCGCGATCGCGCTGCTCCGCGGCGGGATGATTGAGCGCCTCCTTGCCGGCTTCGCGGTCGGGTATCTGGCCTATGTCTCGCTTTGGAACGCCCATTTCGACCGGTACCTCCTGCCCGCGATCCCCGTCCTCCTCGCCGTTGCCGGATGGATGGTCGCCCGTGGCGCCGAACGGCTCCACAGGGGCCGGCGCGTGGCCCTAACGGCGGCGGCGCTCGCGATGGCGGCACCCGCGGCCCTCGGATCGCTGGATCTTCTTCGGGACTACCGGCTCCCGGACCACCGCACCGCGGGCGCCCAGGCGCTTACGGCCCTCATCCCGACCGGCACCACCATCGTGACCGATCCTCTCGGACTCCCACTCCTTGCCGAACGTGAAGGGCGCCAGCTCTCCGCGGCTGGCGCCAACGTGCGTTGGTACCGCATCATCACGCTCGCGACGCCGCAGCCAGGCCGGCTGCCGGACCCCCTCCGTTCGCTCAGTGAGCTTCGGCGCGGGGATGTGCGATGGGTTGTCACGAGCCGTGACATCGAGCGTCGAGTCCTCGCCGCGGCCGACCGCTATCCCCGCGAGGCACGCTTCTACCGCGAGCTCTCGGCCGGAAACCCGCCAACCCTCGACGTGCCGGACGGACTCAGGCCAGGAGTACGCCTGTGGAGGCTCGGGCCTGCCAGAACCCCCGGCCTGGATGCACGCCCATGAGGTCCGCTAACGTTGACAGAGACGTATTGGCGACAAGACGGGGCGCAATGACCAGCCCGGTGAAGAACGACCAGACCGAAAATGAGGCCGTCGCCTCCCGCCGTCCCTTGCGGGTGGCGATCGCTGACGACCACAGACTTATGCTCGACGGCATCCGTCGCGCACTCGAGACGGCACCTGACATCCGTGTTGTCGGCGAGGCGATGAGTGGCGAGGAGATGATCGCGCTTGTGCCACGCGTGCGGCCTGATGTCGTGATTATGGACCTTCGGATGCCAAACGGTGATGGCCTCACGACCCTCGCGCGGCTGAAGAAAGATCATCCCGATCTGAAGGTGATCATCCTTTCCATGTTCGACGACCCCGAGCACATCGAGCGCGCGCTCCAGCAGGGCGCGGCCGGCTATGTGGTCAAGTCGATCAACCCCCTCGACCTTCCCTCCACCGTTCGTCAGGTGGTCGAGGGAACCGTCTACCACCCCCGCGGCCGCGGAGTCGATGGGGCGATGGGTGGCGTTCCTCAGACCGCAGCGCAGGCAAGCGGCCTGACCGAGCGCGAACTCTCGATCCTGAAGCTCGTCGCGGAGGGGCTCTCGAACCTCGAAATCGCGAACCGACTCTTCGTGACCGAGCAGACAGTCAAGTTCCACCTCTCGAACATCTACCGCAAGCTCGGCGTCGCAAACCGCACCGAGGCGACCCGCTACGCGTACCGCAACGGCCTCACGGACTGAACCCGTGTGGCAGACTGGTCCTATGTTGACTCGCCCCCAAGTCCGCCCGAGCGGGCGTCCTGACGATGGCGAGCCTTCCCAACATCCGGCGCGCCCGACGGGCGCGCCCGGAACCCTCCGCGTCGTCTCCGCCCCGTTCCGGGGTCGCTGAGCCGAGCATTCAGCGCCTCGAGGTAAGCGGCCTCGTCTGGCTGAATATCGAGTCGCCCACCGAGGTGGAGGCGGCCTGGCTCGGGGAGCACTACGACTTCCACGAGTTGGATCTCGAGGATGTCCGGTCTCGGCGCAGGCAGCGGGCGAAGATCGACGAGTACGCGGACTACATCTTCATCGTCCTGCATTTCCCAAGGTTCGATAAGCGCGTCGGCCGGCTTCAGGCGGCTGAGCTGAACGTCTTCGTCGCTGAGGGCCTCATCATCACGCTCCCGAACGAGCCGCTGAAGCCCCTTTCGGGACTCTGGTCACGATGCGAGTCACGCCCCGAGGTGCGCGATTTGGCGATGGGCAAGGGTTCGGGCTACCTGCTCTACGAGATCGTGGACACGATGTTTGACTACTGCTTTCCGATCCTCGACAAGATCGGCTTCAAGCTTGACTCGATCGAGGATGACGTCTTCGAAGGTGAACGCGCCCAAGAGGTGGTGCGCGACATCTCGAACGTCAAGCAGGAGATCATCAACTACCGAAAGATCATCAAGCCGCAGCGCCCGACGCTGCGTCTGCTCGAGCGAGCGAGCCAGCGCTACGCGCCGGAGGACCTCGAGCTCTACTTCGACGACATCGTCGACAAGAACGAGCGAATCTGGGACAGCCTTGAGAACTACAAGGAGGTCGCGGAGGCGATCGAGGCCACGAACGAGGCCGTCATCTCGCACCGCCTCAACGAAGTCATCAAGGTGCTGACGATGCTCTCGGCGGTGATGCTGCCGCTGACGCTCGTCACGGGCTTCTACGGCATGAACATCGACTCCCTGCCCTTCGCCCACCACGGCGCCCTCTCGGTCATCGCCGTCCTGATGATCATGGGCGCAATCTCCGCGGGGATGCTCTGGTACTTCCGTCGGAAGAGGTGGCTCTGAGCCACGCGTTCGACATCATGTGGGCCCCGTGGCGTATGAGCTACGTCTCAAGGGACACGACCCCCGACAAACCTCCCGGTTGCCCGTTTTGCCTGCTTCCCGCCTCAGGCGACGACCGAGCGGCCTATATCCTTCACCGCGGCGCGCACGCCTTCGTGATCATGAACCTTCACCCCTACAACAGCGGCCATGTCATGGTCATTCCGTACGCCCACGTCGACTCGCTTCAGGCGCTCGATGACTCGGCGACGAGCGAAATCATGCGTCTCGCTCGCGTCTCGCAGGGGGTGCTCGCCGATCGCCTGCGCCCCCAGGGGTTCAACCTCGGAATGAACCTCGGCGCGGCCGCAGGAGCTGGAATCGCCGAGCACATTCACCTCCATGTTGTCCCTCGCTGGAGTGGAGACACGAACTTCATGCCTGTTGTCGGCGATACACGGGTCATGCCGCAGCACCTCGACGAGACCTACGATCTGCTGGTGGAAGGATTCGCAACGTGACCGTCACACAAGGTGTCTTTAAGGCCTACGACGTCCGTGGTCGCTACCCGGGCGAGCTCGACGAAGACGGCGCCGAGCAAATCGGCCGCGCCTACGTCGCGCTGACAGGAGTCAAGACCGTCGCGCTCGGGCACGACGTCCGGCTCTCCTCCCCCGCGATGGCCGCACGGTTTGCCGACGGCGTGATCTCGGCGGGCGCCGACGTCTGCGAGCTCGGCCTCGCCGCGACCGAGATGGTGTACTTCGCCGTTGGCGAGGGCGGATATGACGGTGGCGTCGCCATCACGGCAAGTCACAACCCACCGGAGTACACGGGCGCAAAGCTGGTCGTCGCGGGCGCGCTTCCCCTCGCGGGAGACGCGGGCATCGGTGAGCTCGGCCGGATCACCCTCGGCGCGGGCGGACCCACGGCCCCCTCCCCTGGGGCGCGCAGCATTGACGAGGGCCTGCTCGGACGATTTGTCGACCGGTGCCTCGGCTTTGTCGACCCCGCTGCGATCAAGGGCCTGAAGGTCGTGCTCGATGGCGCGAACGGCATGGCGGGTCTCTACGTGACGCCGGTGCTCGACCGTATCTCGATCGACGCGGTGCCCTGCTTTCTCGACCTCGATGGACGCTTCCCCCACCACGAGCCGAACCCCTTGCTCGAAGAGAACCGAGCGTTCATCGAAGGCAAGGTCAAGGAGACGGGAGCGGACCTCGGAATCGCGTGGGACGGCGACGCCGATCGATGCTTCTTCATCGATGACCTGGGCGAGTTCGTTCCCGGCGACTTCCTAACCGCCCTGCTCGCCGAGCACCTGCTGCGCCAGCATGGTCCGGCGCCGATCATCTACGACCTCAGGGCATCGTGGGCCGTTCGCGACACGGTGCTCGCGGCGGGAGGGGCCCCCGACGAGTTCCGCGTCGGTCACGCGTTCATCAAGCAACGCATGCGAGAGATCGGGGCGCTTTTTGCCGGAGAAGTCAGCGGCCACTACTACTTCCGTGATTTCTATTCGGTCGACACCGGCCTCGTCCCGGCCCTCCTCATCCTGGAGCTCCTCGCAACGTCCGACAAACCGCTGTCGGCGCTGATCGATCGTTTCCGGGATCGCTACCACATCTCGGGCGAGATTAACTCCACCGTCGCTGACAGCGGCGCCGCCCTCGAACGCCTTCGCGGCCGGTACTCCGACGGGCGTCAAACCGAGATGGATGGACTCTCGGTCGCCTACGACGACTGGCATTTCAACGTCCGCTCCTCGAACACCGAACCACTCCTTCGCCTGAACCTCGAGTCACTCGTCTCCGAAGCCGACATGGAGCGCCGACGCGACGAGGTGCTGTCGGTGATCCTGGAGTCGTGAGCACGGAACGTTCGCCAGAAGGGCAGGGTTGCGCGGTCCGGGCTCGCGATGTGACGGTTCGGTACGAGCGCGGCTCCGAGCCCGCCATCGCCGGCGTGTCGTTCGAGCTGAACCTCGGCAGCGGCCTCCTGATCAGCGGGCCTGCGGGGTCCGGGGGGTCAAGCCTGTTGCGCGCGCTCCTCGGGCTCGTCCCGGTGAGCGGGTTGATCGAGGTTCTCGGATCGCCGCCCGGCGATACCGAGACGCTGCGACGAATCGGCTGGGCACCAGCGCGCTGGCCAGTTCCGGACGGTGTCACCGCGCGAGGCCTTGTCTCGCTCATCGTCTCCCTCCGAAACCAGGGCGGCCCGACGGACGCGCCCGACGCGCTCCTTGAGCGGGTCGGCCTCGCAAGCAACCGCACAATGGCTGACCGTCTGGAGATTGAGGATGCCCGGCGTCTCTCGCTGGCCTGCGCCATCGCTTGCGATCCGGACCTCCTCGTCCTTGACGATCCATGGGAGTTCCCCGAGACGCTCCGCGAGATCGGCGCCGCGCTCAAACGAGGCGCGTCGGTGATCGTGGCCTCGCACGACCCCGGCGGACTTCCCTCGCTCCTCGGAGCCACACTGACGATCGGCCAAGAGGTTCCCGCGTGACGAGTGTTCTCTCCCCGGTTCGGCTGCTCGCAGCAAGCGACCTTCACGGCGCCGTTCGCCGCAGGTGGCTCACGATGGTCGTCGTCACGGGGCTTCTGGCCGCCGCCGCGACCGTGCTCGTCGCCGCGGGCCGCGACGGCCAGGACGCCCACGACACCTTTCATACTGGCGCGCTCTCGACGTTCTTGGTGGCCGGCCTGATCACGGCGCTTGGCCTCGGCTCCACCGCCCTCAACCGCGACTCCGACTCGGGCTTTTTCGGACTCGCGCACATCGCGGGCGCGCCACGGGGATCGATCGCGCTCGCGCGGACGCTCTCACGCGTCGTCACGCTCGGCGGAGCGATCTTCGCGTGGTGGGCGGCCTTTGCCGTCGGCGGCGCCGCGATTGGGCTCGGCGCCGACGGCCCGCTCGCGGTCCATGCGCTCGCGGCGCTTGTCAGCCTGAGTGTGGTCCTGCTTGTCGCCGCGGCCAGTAGCACGGTGCTCGGCCCCGGGAGTTCGGCATTTCTTGGGCTTGCCGCCTACGTCATCGCGCAGTCCACGGTCAACCTCAAGTCCGCCACGGATTCCGGTTTGATCGCGTCGAGTTGGAAGGCGACCACCCGCGCCCTCCACGCGGTCCTTCCAAGAATCATCCAGTCACCGCTTCTGGCCGACCTGGGAAACCGCGGCGAGGGTGGACCGGCCGCGGCTCGCTTCGAGATCAACAGGGTCGCGGTCCCAATCGTCTCGGCGGGTTGGACGACCGTCGCGTGGACGCTCGTCTGGTGCGCGATTCTGGTCGCCCTCGCCGTTCGTGGAATGCGAAACCGAGCGCTCTGACCGTCTAGGCCGAGGCCGCCAGGGCATCGCGATCGACGCGACCGTAGAGCGTGTCCCGCTCGACCGGGGTCTTCCCGCCGCGCTCGATGATGGAGCGAATCTGCTCCTGGCTGAGGCCAAGCGGCGTGGTCACCGTCGTCGCGTGTGCGATGCGCTCCTCGGTGAGCGTGCCGGAGAGGTCGTCGAGACCGTACGAGAGCGCTTCGCTCGTGATGTCCTCACCGTGCATGACCCAGTGGCCCTTGATGTGGGGGAAGTTGTCGAGGAAGAGGCGTCCGACGGCGATCGTTCGGAGCTTCTCCTCTCTGGTCGGGCCCGGGAGGTAGGCAAACTCGGTGTTGCCCGGAAGAAACGGCAGCGGGATAAACGCCTGAAAGCCGCCCGTCTCGTCCTGCAGGACGCGCAGCTGGTCCATGTGGTCGACCTGCTCGGCGGGGGTTTCGAAATGCCCAAAGAGGAGCGTGGCGTTGGTCCGCAGGCCCTGCCGGTGCGCCTCACGGTGCACGTCCAGCCACACGTCGCTTGAGACCTTCCGGTCGGCGATGATCTTGCGCACGCGCGGGCTGAAGACCTCTGCCCCGCCACCCGGCATCGTGTCGTGTCCGGCCGCGATGGTGCGCTCGAGCGCTTCCCGGTGGCTCACCTTCGCAAGGCGCGCGCAGAAGTCGATCTCGACCGCGGTCAAGGCGGTCAAGGCGATATCTGGGAGATCGGCCTTCAGCCCGGAGAAGAGCTCCTCGTAGTACTCGAGGGTGTACTCCTTGGTCATGCCGCCCACGATGTGCAGTTCGGTGATGCCGAGGCCTGACAGTTGCGAGGCCCGGTCGATCAGCTGGTCGACGCTGTAGGCGTAGGCGCGCGGATCCTTGTCGGTCCAGACCGCGAATGCGCAGAGGCCGCAGCCGACAACGCAAATGTTTGTCGGGTTCAAGTGCGCGTTGACGTTGTAGGTCACCTCATCCCCGTACCGTCGAGCGGTCGCGGCGAACGCCGCGGCACCGAGGTCTTCGAGGGGTGCTGTCTCAAACAGCGCCAAGGCTTCTGCAGGGGTGATTCGCTCACCGTTGGCAGCGGAGGTGAGCACGCGATCAATGTCGGTCATTGCAACGAGATTATCAGTGGCCGTCGCGGATCAGTCGGTACCTTCGACGTGCCGATCGTCCCCCGCGTGCCAGCCACGGCTGCAAGGATCCATCAATGCCGATGCACGCACTCAAGGAGTGGGCCGTCACATGCGCCGCGCTCGGCGCGGGCGAGCAGGTCGTCGTCCTCCGAAAGGGCGGCATCCACGAAAAGCGTTTCGAGCTGCAGTATCGGACGTTCTTTCTCTTCCCCACCTTCGCGCATCAACGGCCGGAGCTTGTGCAGCCTCGCTGGCACGGGGCGCATGCCCAGGTGCTCAAGGCGCGGGACGAGCCGAACCAGCGCTCACTCGGACTCCTTGCAGAACTCATTGAAGCTCACGCGATCACGGACCCGGATTTCCTCTCGGCGCTCGGGCCGTTCCACGTGCTGAGCCCCGACTACGCCGCCGAGCGTCTGCGCTGGCGGCGTACGCAGCCGCTGTGGGTGTTGGTGCTTCGCGTCTTCCGAGTCCCAGACCCGCCGATCATCACCCTTCGACCTGAGGATGCGCGGTGCAGCAGCTGGTTCGAGCTCCCTGAGTCGATCTCTCCACCGATCGGACTCACACCGGTCATCGACGACGCGACCTTCGCCGCCAAACGGGCCGAGCTCGCCGGCGCGCTGGCTGGGTCGTCGGCCGGTCCGTTCGACGAGACCGAGGAGCGCGCGGGGGCGTCGCTAGAATCCCCCCGGTGAAGCGCCATGTTCTCATCTGCCGCGGACCCGACTGCATGTCTCGCGGGGCCCAGGCGGTCTACACGGCGATCGCCTCGGCCGTCGCCGAGCAGGGTCTCGGGGACGACGTCGTTCAGACGCAGTCCGGTTGCGTCGCGCCGCTCTGCGGCCATGGCCCGGTCGTTTGCGCCTACCCGTCAGGGGCGTGGTACACGGGCGTCGACGAACGCGTCGGCGCGCAGATCGTTCGCGAGGATCTCGCATCAGGACGTCCCATCGAGCATCTTCTCTCTCATCAAATCCACGCGGAAGGGTCTGAGCACTCTTGAGCTTCGCCGCTGAATTCGACGCCGTACTTGCCGAGCTGCCGGAGGACTGGTCGTTCTTCGATTGCCACCTGACCGTCGCCGATCCGAGCCGCCTCTCTGACACTCGCGTTGCCCTTGCCCGGGCCAACGGTCGGCCCGTAAAGGCGATCGCCGATCACGACTTCGAGATCACCGTCGCAAACGAATGGGGCCGTGGCGCCCGCGCCGGGGTTGTCCGCTCCGCACTCCGCGTGCTCGACGACCTTTCGATCGGCGGACGCATCTGGTGCGGGTCGACCTACGATCTGCTGCGTCCGGCCCCGGCACACCGATACGGACCCTAGATGGTTGATTCCGAATTGTGGTCGAAAGGTCCGGTGAGCGAGACCGAGCACAGGTGGACGCACCGCCAGGTGCGCCCACCGTCTGAAGCGTCGGCGCAAGCCGACGCGCAAGAGAACGCAGTGTCAGCCCGCATATC
>JANMDN010000044.1:0-70109 GCA_031376285.1 Actinomycetes bacterium | reverse complement strand
GACCTCGTCCGAGTCGTGCGCGAACTCGTGCCCAACGCGCTGCGCGTCGAGGCGCGCTACGCCACCGACACGGACGCCGTCGCGACCACGGACCGCGAGGCCTCGACCGGCCAAGGTGGAGGACTACCGGACATCTACCGCCGTTGGTACGCGTCAACGGAGCGGCCGCTCCACCCGGGTCACGCCGCGGCGTTTGCCGCGGTGCTCGGCGCGGCGTCCGAGGACGAGTAGGTGCGACCGCTCGAGCTGGAGCTCGCCAACTTTCGGTCGTACGAGCGCGAGCGCGTCGATTGGCGTGGCCACGACCTGGTCGTCATCGCTGGCGACACCGGTGCGGGCAAGACGTCACTCCTCGACGCCATCTGCTTCGCCCTCTACGGCCGCACACCGGAGATTACGGGCCCGGGCGAGCTCCTCACCATCGGGCGAGACAACGGTGAGGTTCGCCTCACCGTCCAGATCGCGGCGCAGACGTGGCGGGTGACGCGGCGCTTCGGTAAGCGAGCGCCGCAGCCGCAGCACCTCCTCGAGCGGCTCGTCGAGGACGGTGGCGAGGTCGCCGAGACGATCGTCGGTAAGGACGCCGTCGACGGCCGCGCAAAGGATCTGGTCGGTCTCACCTACGAGGCATTCACGAGTACGGTACTCCTGGCCCAAGGGCAGTTCGCGCGCTTCTTCGCGTCGAGGGGCGCCGAGCGCGACGAGATCCTCCGGGAGATCTTCGGCGTCCAATCGATGGACGGCGTGCGGGCAGCAGCACTTCGGCTGGAAGCTGCCCACCTGGCGCGCGCGGACACGCTGACGAGCGAGGCCGACCGGTCAGGCGATGGTGCGGGGGCACTGTCAGCCGCCGCCAAAGCGGCGCGGGCCGCGGCCGGTCGGCTTGCCGCGCTGCGGGGGCTCGGGCCCACGTTTGCGACATGGGTTGCCCGACGCGAGGATGAGGCCACGCTCGAGGACGAACGTCGGCTCGTGGCGCGTGCGATCGACGTGATGCCGACCACCGAGGCGCGCCGGGTGGCGTCGACGCGCGAGGCGGACGCACGGGCGGCGCTCATCACGCAGGCCAACGAACGCGACCTGGCCCGCGACGAACGGGCGCGAGCGGCAAGCGCTCTCGTCGACGCGGAATCGCGCCTCGGGCGGGCGGTCGACCTGGCCGCGGTGCGAAGCTCGGCCGAGCGGCACGCCGCGCTCGTGGTCGACGTGCCCCGCCGCCGCACGGAGCTTGCGCAGGCCCACGGCGCCCTACAGTCTCGGGTGGAGGCCCTCGCGCAATTGGAGGCGCACCTCGCCGCAACCCGGGCCGCCCACGACGCGCTCATCGCGAGGGCAGCCGCGGTCACCGCACTTGACGGCGCGCTGCGCAACCTCGACGCGGCCCGAGCAGCGATGGTAGAGGCCCTTCGTCAGCGCGATGTCGCCGGGGACCGGGTAGGGGCCTCGGAGGCTCGCCTTCTTGAAACCCGCACCGTCAATGACCGCGCCATCCAGGTAGCGCAGGCCGCCCACATCCGTTCGGGACTGCACCCGGGCGATGACTGTCCGGTGTGCGGCGGGCAGATCGGCTTTCTCCCCGGTCTCAACGCACCTGTGGGCGACGCAACGGCTGAGCTTCGCGCGGCCGAAAGGGACGGGATGGAGGCCCATCGCCAGCTCGCCGCTCGGCAAGCCGAGCTGGCTCGATTCGAGCAAGGGCGAGCCGAGGCAGAGGCGGCCGTCGACGGGGCCCGGAACCTCCTCCCCGAAGGGATTCACGATGATCGGGTCTCCGAAGTCATGCTGCAGGGCGAGATCGCGACGCTCGCCGACGCGATGAGGGGCCCAGCTGCCGAGGCGACGAGCGAGCGGGAAGCGGTCACACGTGAGGCCGGGCGTATCCAGGAGGTCGCAGAACACGTCGAGCGCGACGGCGAGGAGCTGGGCGTGCTCGCAGCGGCCCTTGAGCCCCACGGTGGACGCGACGGAATCGGAGCAATCGTCGCCTCGCTCGCGCAGCTCGAAGCCCTCGCCGAGCGCGGCACCGCGGCCGACCGCGAGCTCCTGCGCGTCGAGTCGACGCTGGCGGAGGCCGAGCGAGCGGCGGCGACCATCGAGGCCACGCTGATCAGACCCCTGCGGGTCGCCGCCGCGGTCGCCGCCGAGTCGGCGGGGCTTGCGCCGCCGCCCGCTGACCTCAGCGCGGAGGCGCTCAACCAGGCGTGCGACGCCCTTGAACGGCGCCTCACCGAGCATGCCGCAGACATCGATAACAGGCGAGCTGCCCTGCGCCTCCAATCCGACGCGCAGGGGAGCTGGCTGGCCGAGCGCTGCGCGAGTCTGCGCCTCGCGCGCCCAGACGACCTTCCCCAAGCGACCGAGCGGGCGCAACTCGATCACGCGAGCGCTCGGTCGAGATTCGGTCACGCCCGTGACTGCGCCGCGGAGGCGCGCAGGCGCCGACGCGATGCGCGCGAATCACGCGAGCAGGCCGAGCGATTTCGCGTCGTGGC
Source organism: Actinomycetes bacterium (assembly GCA_031376285.1). GTDB lineage: Bacteria > Actinomycetota > Thermoleophilia > Miltoncostaeales > Miltoncostaeaceae > JANMDN01. The sequence continues at coordinate 67,617 of JANMDN010000044.1, read as the reverse complement.
GCTCGACCTTCGCGCCGACAGGTTTCCGCGCTACCTCCTGCAGCGATATCGCGAACGACTTGCGCTCGCCGCATCGGAGCGGCTCCAAGACCTCAGTCGGGGCGCCTACCGGTTCGCGGCCTCGGAGCCCGACCCGCTCGCGATCGTCGACACTCGACGCGGTGAAGCGACACGCGGCGTGGCGACGCTCTCGGGTGGAGAGCGCTTCCTGGCGAGCCTGTCGCTTGCGCTTGCGCTGGGCGATATCGCGGCCGGCGCTGGCGGGCGCCTCGACTGCCTGTTTCTTGACGAAGGTTTTTCCACGCTTGACGCAGACTCCCTGGAGCTTGCCATCGCTGGTATCGAGCGGCTCTCGGGCGGGGGCCGCCTGATTGGCGTGATCACACACCTTCCGGGTGTCGCGGAGCGGCTTGGCGCCGCGATTCGCATCGTCAAGGATCCGAGTGGTGTCAGCCGTGTTCTGGCGGAGGGGCTCGCGGCGTGAGTGCCGTCGCTGGTGGGATCGGCGCCGCGGTCTGCTGGGCGGGCGCGACGCTCGCCGCATCCAGGGCAACCCGGCTCGTCGGCGCGTTCTCGGCGGCGGCATGGGCGATGACCATCGGCCTGCTCATCGTGGCCCCCGTGGTGATCGCCCAGGGCCGGCCGGAAGCGCTCGATCGGGCTGCGGCAGGGTGGCTGCTTGTGAGCGGCGCCGGAAACGTTGGGGGGCTGGCGCTGATCTACGCCGCGCTCCGCGTTGGGCGCGCGGGCCTCGTCTCCGCGATCGTTGCAACCGAGGGCACGCTCGCGGCGCTGATCTCGGTGGCGTTCGGCGAGCGCCTTGGCACGAGCCTGGTGCTCGCGATCACGGTCGTGGTGCTCGGTGTCGCGATCACGACGATTCCGAACCTGCGCGGCGCACCTGTGGACGACGCGCATGTTCGGTCGGTCGCGTTGGCCGCATCCGCGGCCCTCGTCTTTTCGATCAGCCTCTACGCGACCGGGCGTGTGAGCAGCCTTCCGTCGATGTGGGTGGTGCTCCCAGCACGACTTATCGGCGCGCTGGCGCTTGCACTGCCGCTCGTCCTCGTGGGCCGGCTGCGGATCTCTCGGTCAGCGGCGCCGCTGCTTCTCGTGAGTGGCATCGGGGAGGTGCTCGGCTTCCTGTCCTTCACCTTGGGGAGCCGCGACAGCATCGCCGTGACCGCGGTGATCTCGTCCCAGGGAACGGCGCTGGTTGGAATCGGCGCGTACTTCCTGTTCCGAGAGCGCCTCACACGCCGACAGATCATCGGCATCATCGTGACGCTCGTCGGCGTGGGGCTCACGGGCGCCATCACCGCCTCCGGGTAGCCCTCGAACGGTGAAATCAGGCAGAAGCCCGTCCTTGGGGATGGCCATTGGCCGTGGTGACAGCTGACGCTCGACAGGCCGGATACACCTTCAGCGATCGCTTTGGGTTCTACAGCGCCCCCACCAACCGTCCCCACCGCGACCAGCTTGACGATCACCGCCGACTGCGGCGGGTCAAACGGGCACCGCACCCGCCTCTGGAAAACCGAGCTGCAACGACTCGCTGAGCAGACCGGCCTTGCGATCACCGTGTGCCATTTCCCCGCCCGGCACCTCGAAGTGGAACAAGGTCGAGCATCGCCTGTTTAGCTTCATCAGCCGGAACTGGCGCGGCCGGCCGCTTGTCTCCTACGAGGTCATCATCAACCTGGTCGCTGCAACCACCACCCGAACGGCCTCGAGGTCTACGGCCGCCTCGACCAAAACCGGTACCCAAAGATCCAGGTCACAGACACCGAACTTGCCGCCGTCAACATCACCCACCACCACTTCCACCCAGAATGGAACTACACCATCACCCCATCAACTAATTTATAGACGGTCGTCCCTAAGGCTGTCGAAGTCCTCACGAAGTCGGTCGATTCGGGCTTCCTGGTTCATGTTTCCCAGGAAGCCCGAATCCTGCATGAAAGCGAGATCATGGTGACGGGAGACGAGTTGCGGCAAGGCATTTGCAGGCCGTTTGTAAGCTCTGCCGTCCCGGGCGGAGGCCGAAATCTCGCGCTCAGGGCAAGACGGTTGCTCGCGGTCAGCGCAGCAAGTTTCGGTTTAGGGTCTGGTGTTGCGTCTGCGACCTCAATCCAACTGGGAGTCGGCCAGCAACTCGATGGGCTGGGACGGAGTGTCGTTGCGGTCACGCTCAAGACCGATTCCAATCCGGGCGGTGGGGACGAAGGCGTCGTCGTCTTCGCGGTCGCAGGGAGCGCACACTGTCCGGCTGATCCCCTAAGACGGACCCCTGGCTCGGCCGAACTAGCGTTTCGGTGGAACGGCACGCTTGCCCGGTGGGAGCCTCGAAAGCTTCAGTTCATCCCGGATCAGGTCCCTAGGGAGCTCGTCATCTGTGGCTATGCCGTGATCGAGGCGCCGTCGTCGGGTGGGTTTGCAGTGCTCGCTAAGGCTCATTCGTCGCTTGTCGTGAAGGCCTGGCGGCGCGATGCCCCTTCGCCAGGATCGGGCGCCTGGCGCAGCTGTTCCGGGGGATTGAGTCGGCAGCTCCTCGCGCTGGCGACGCGGCCGTCAGGTCCGTCGTGTGCGAATGCGAAGGAGACATACAACGCCTGGAAGGTTCTGGCGGTGGGCGCAACTCCTCGCCTGTTCGACTATCGTCGCGCGTATTCGAACGTTGTTGTCTCTGGAAGCGTCATTCGATGCCAAGAGAAGCGGGACGAATCTGCGGCCCACAAGCCAATCGATGTCGTTTGTGGTTCAGTCACGTTTCGGTATCGAACAAACGCATCATTTTAGTGGCACAAGGGGCCGGCACATCTAACTCGTCCTCATGACAGGACGAGTCAGTTAGCTGGCTCTTCATCAAGAAGGTCAAACGCGCCGGCCACGGCTTCCGCAGCTTCGAGGACGACCGGCTACGGATCCTGCTCCACGCCGGCAGCGTTAATTAGCTGGCCCGCGACCGGGCCCGCGCCGCCACCTATCCGAACCCGCTCGCCCCACTGAAACCGGAAGAGCCGGATTGGAGGCCGCCACCGCGACCCCAGACCGGACGATGCTCATCGCCGGTTGAGTGTCTCACTACCTTCGCGATTGGTAGGTCGTCCGGTGCGGTACCGCGGCTCTTACACGGGAGGATCGCCGAGGGTTGGACAGTAGTGCTTCGAGTATCCCTTTGCCGGGTCTTGGGCGGATCCTCGCTGAGACGCTGGCTCGAGCCACCCCCGCCACCCATTAGCTCATCGCGCACTTTGCCGCCCGGGGCGTGGGCCGCAAACTCGGGTCAATAATTCACTCTGCCGGCGCGCCTATGCGGTTGGCTCAACTTCGCCGGTCGTGCGACCCCCGAGGTACTTCGCAAAGAAACGCTCCATCGCCCCGTACATCTCCAACCGGTTCTCGGGCTTTGCGAAGCCGTGTCCTTCGCCTTCTTTCAGGATGTACTCGACGGGCACCCCACGATCGCGGAGCGCCTGGACGATCTGGTCGGACTCCTGCTGGGTAACCCTCGGATCATTGGCCCCCTGAATCACCATCAGCGGAGTGCGGATCCGGTCGACGTGCGTGATGGGAGAGCGCGCAACGAGATCGTCGTGGGAGGCCGGGTTGTCGGGGTCGCCCACGAAGCGGTACCAGCTGCTCTCGAGGAATGGGCGCCAGTACTCCGGAAACGAGCGTATGAGCGACACCAGGTTCGACGGTCCGACGAAGCTCACCGCGGCAGCGAAGACGTCGGGCGTGAACGTGACGCCGACGAGGGTCGCGTAGCCCCCGTAGGAACCTCCGTAGATGCCGATCCTCGCGGGGTCGGCGATCCCCTCGGCGATCGCCCAGTCGACCGCGTCGATGAGGTCGTCGTGCATTTTGCCCGCGAATTCTCGCTCCGCCGCGTGGGTAAACGCTTTACCAAAGCCGGTGGAGCCCCGGTAGTTCACTTGAAGGACGGCGTAGCCGCGATTGGCCAAGAACTGTGCTTCGGCGTCGTAGCCCCACGCGTCGCGCGCCCAGGGCCCGCCATGGACGACGAGGACCATCGGGAGGGCCGATCGCTCGACACCCAGCGGTACGGTGAGATACGACGACAACGTGAGCCCATCACGAGAGGTGATGCGCACCGGCTCCATCGGGGCGAGATGCTCGGAGTTCAGCCAAGGTCGCGGTCGGTAGAGAAGCGACGCCTCGCCCGTGGCTGGCTCATACAGGTACGTCGCTCCCGGGTCGCGATCGTCGTCGAAGTAGACCGTCCAGATCGCCTCCTCACGGTCGCGTGAAAGGACCGACGGATCACCCGAGTGCACCTCACCCATGCGGGCGATATGCCGAGCGAACTCATCGTCGAAGCAGTGGACGAGCAGCCGGTCTCGCACGTAGCTCGCGGCAAGGAGCGCTCCAGTCATGTCGCTGATCACGGGGCCAGCGAGGTCGGCCTCGGCGTCCTCGTCAATGACCCGCTCGGTCCCCGTCGCAACCTCGATCGCGACGAGTCGGGCGAGATCGCTCTCCTTCGCACTCGACACGTAGATCTCGCGGTCATCGGCACTGAACGCGAACGGGCTTCCCCCGTCCTCGTTGGTGAACTCGGCGAGGACTCGAAACGGCTCGTCCTCCCGGTCTCGCACGAGGAGCTCGGAGTCCCCGGCCGGCGTCTGCGCGATCGCGGCTCGGACGCGACCCTCACGATCGGCGAGCCACCCCTGAATGTTCCCGGGGTTCTCGGCGAGGAGGGTGATCGCGCCGGTTGCGATGTCCAGCCGGTACGCGTCGCTCAGGCTGCGGTCGCGAAGGTTCAGCGACACGAGCATCGTCTTAGGCGTCGAACGCGGTAGTGCAATCACGCCCGCCTTGACGCCCTCGTAGGGCGTGAGGTCTCTCGGCTCGGCGTCGGGACTGGCGGGGTCGGCCGCAAGCAGGTGGTGGATCTCGTCGCCGCCCCCGTCCTTCGAATAAAGGATCGCCGACGAGTCTCGGGTCCAAAAGTATCCGAGCACGCCCCGATCCCGGTCATTTGTGACGGGCACCGCATCGGCGTCGGATGCGTCGAACGGACGGACCCAGACGTTCATGCGTCCCTCGCGCGGCGCCAACCAGGACATCCATTTCCGGTCCGGGGATACCTTGGCCAGGGCGCGCTGCGGGTTGTCGAAGAAATGCTCGAGCGGAATGAGCGGCGTCGTCATTGGGCGAGTGGACCCTTCCGGAAAGGTGGGGGGTGATGTGGTGAGCGCGGATCGGTCGTCGCTGGGCTCGCTTGGAGGCACGCCCATCGCTTGGCCGCGCTGGCGGCCGGTGCGGACACGTCGCCGGAAACCCTCATGGACCGTGCCTGAGGCGGGGCGGTCGTCGCGGCCCGGTGCCGTGCCGCTGGTGAAGCGGGCTGCGAGTGTCCTGACACGCCTCAAGTGTGCCCGACCAATCGGGCATCGTGTCGGCAGGTTTGCTTGAGGCGATGGGTGATCGCGACGGGCCGAGGGGGCTATCGTTTGCGCATGCTGCGCGTTGACCATGCCGAGGCGCCGCTCGTTCTCGCCTTTGCCACGGACCTGCTGCTTCGTAGTCGTGTCGAGGAGGGCGTGAAGGCGGCCGGGTACCGTTTTGCCGGGGCCGCGGGCCCGACACGACTACGCGAGCGGGTCGACCAGGAACTCCCGGTCGCTGGGCTTGTCGATCTCGAGGCACGCGATGCCCCGAATGCGGTCCGGGAGTTGGTCGGCCGTGGTGTACCCGTCGTCGGGTTCTGCGGGCACACCGAGCGCGAACTGCGTGCGCAGGGGCTCGCCCTCGGCTGCGCGCGGGTGATCACGAGGGGCGAGATCGCGTCCAAACTGGACCGTGTCCTCGAATTGCTGCTCTCGGGCGTCCCCAGCGAGCCCAAAAAATAGGTCTGATTCGGCCCTCGGTGCCCGGTCGCCGTTGGGGCCACCCCGGACCACCACCCGACTTCAGCGTAGCGACGGGTCGCGACCGCCGGGTGCCGAAGGTGTATCGAGTCTGTGCCAACCGAGACCACCTTGCGAGGGGCGTCGCTGGGTGGCACTCTGAGCCCGAGTCCGATTCGACGGAGGGATCCACATTGGCTCCGAAGTCCCCGCGCAGCTTTCACACCCGTAGCGATCTCCCGGAAGCGACGCGCGCGCAATCGATTGCCGCACTCAATGGCGCACTCGCCGACGCAACCGACCTCTTCACGCAGGTCAAGCACGCGCATTGGAACGTGAAGGGCCCCGACTTCATCGCGCTGCATGAACTCTTCGACGCGCTCGCGGCCCGCCTGCTCGATCACGTCGACATGATCGCGGAGCGCGTAACCGCCCTCGGGGGGACGGCGTTCGGCACGGCCCGCATGGCCGCGACGGCGTCGCGCCTCGATGAGTACCCAACCGACGCGACCGATGGCCGTGAGCATGTCGTCGCCCTGTCAGACCGCTTCGCGCAGCTCGGCGCCACGGTGCGTTCGGCGATCGACGACACGGCAGCTGATGACGCGTCTACCTCGGATCTGTTTACCGAGGTCTCGCGCGCCCTCGACAAGGACCTGTGGTTCCTGGAGGCACACCTGACACCGTAAAGAGGTCAGCTGTACCCGCTTTCGCCTCAGTTGGCGAGCTTCCCCGGTAGCCTGCTCGGCCATGCCGAGTACCGCCAAGGCCCTTTCAGAGACGCTCACCCGTCGCCTCGTCCTCCTCGACGGCGCGATGGGGACCATGATCCAGCGCCACCATTTGAGCGAGGCCGACTTCAGAGGCAGCCGGTTCGCTGATCACCCGAGCCCGCTCGTCGGCAACAACGACCTCCTCGTTCTCACCCGCCCGGACATCATCGAGCGCATCCATGACGGGTACCTCGCCGCCGGCGCGGACGTCATCAAGACCAACACCTTCAGCTCGACGCGGATCGCTCAAGCCGACTACGCGATGGAGTCGATTGTCCACGAGCTGAACGTCGAGGCGGCGCGGATCGCGCGCCATGCTGCCAACCGCTTCGCGGCCATGGACCCCACCCAGCCTCGATACGTCGCCGGGGCGATCGGCCCGCTCAACCGAACCCTCTCGCTCTCACCCGACGTCAACGATCCCGGCTTCCGGTCGGTCACCTTCGACCAAGTCGTGGCCGCCTACGACGAGCAGGTTCGCGGGCTGATCGATGGCGGGGTCGACCTCCTCGTTGTCGAGACGATCTTCGACACGCTGAACGCGAAGGCCGCGATCGTCGCAATCGAGGACGTCTTCGAGGATCTTGGTCGGCGTCTGCCGCTCATGATCTCGGTCACGATTACCGACGCGTCTGGCCGAACGCTCTCCGGGCAAACCGTCGAGGCGTTCTGGACGAGCATCGCGCATGCTCGTCCGTTCTCAGTCGGAGTGAACTGTGCGCTCGGGGCCGCCGCCATGCGCCCCCATATCGAGGATCTGGCACGCATCAGCGACTGCTGGGTGAGCTGTTACCCGAACGCTGGCCTGCCAAATGCCTTCGGTGAGTACGAGCAGCTTCCCGCCGACACGGCGGCCCAGCTCCGCGAGATGGCCGAGAGCGGCCTCGTCAACATGCTCGGCGGTTGCTGCGGAACGACCCCCGCCCACATCGCCGCCATCTCGCGCCTTGTCGAAGGCATCGCGCCGAGAGTCCGGAACGTCCAAGACGGGGTGGCGCCGACGCGCCTCTCGGGGCTCGAGCCACTCGAGTTTCGTGACGAGATTAGCTTCGTCATGGTTGGGGAACGGACCAACGTCACCGGTTCGCGGCGATTTGCCGAGCTCATCAAAGCTGACGACTACCAAACCGCGGTCGAGGTCGCGATCGAGCAGGTCCGCGGCGGCGCGAACATCATCGACGTCAACATGGACGAAGGCATGCTCGACGCCCCCGCGGCCATGACGACGTTTCTCAACCTGCTCGCGGCCGAGCCGGAGGCCGCTCGCGTCCCGGTGATGATCGACTCGTCGCGATTTGCCGCCATCGAGGCGGGGCTCAAGTGTTGCCAAGGCAAGTCGATCGTGAACTCGATCAGCATGAAGGAGGGCGTCGACGAGTTCCTTGCCAACGCTCGCCGGGCCCGTCGCTACGGGGCGGCGCTCGTCGTGATGGCCTTCGACGAAGACGGCCAAGCCGACACGATCGAGCGCAAGGTTTCGATCTGTCAACGCGCCTACGGGCTGCTCACCGCTGAAGGGGTTCCACCGCAGGACATTATCTTCGATCCGAATATCTTCGCCGTCGCGACCGGCCTCGACGAGCATGCCGACTACGCGATCGACTTCATCGAGGCCACGCGTCAGATCAAGGCCAGTTGCCCGGGCGCGAAGGTAAGCGGCGGGGTCAGCAACCTGTCGTTTTCGTTTCGCGGCAACGATGTCGTTCGCGAAGCGATGCATGCGGCCTTCCTTTACCACGCGATCGCCGCGGGTATGGACATGGGAATCGTCAACGCCGGCCAGCTCAGCGTGTACGACGAGATTCCCGCCGAGCTGCGCGAGTTGGTTGAGGATGTCCTCTTCAACCGTCGCCCGGACGCGACCGAACGCCTGCTGGCGCATGCGGAGAACGTGCGCGGCCCCGGCACCGCGCGCGTGATCGACCTCTCCTGGCGTGAGGGGTCGATCGACGATCGGCTCGCCCATGCCCTGGTCAATGGCGTGGTCGACTTCATCGAGGCCGACGTCGAGGAGGCCCGTTCGACCTTCCCGACGCCGCTTGCCATCATCGAGGGGCCCCTGATGGCTGGCATGAGCATCGTCGGCGACCGCTTCGGCGAGGGGAAGATGTTCCTTCCGCAGGTCGTCAAGAGCGCGAGGGTTATGAAGCGTGCGGTTGCGGTTCTCGAGCCTTACATGGAGGAAGAGCGCCAGGCCGGCGGCAGGTCGAGCCAAGGCCGCATTGTGATGGCCACAGTCAAAGGTGATGTTCACGACATCGGCAAGAACATCGTCGGCGTCGTGCTCGGCTGCAACAACTACGAGGTGATCGATCTCGGCGTGATGGTGCCGGGCGGGCGCATCCTCGACGCGGCGGCCGAGCACAACGCCGACATGATCGGCCTGTCCGGCCTGATCACACCGTCGCTTGACGAGATGGTCAGCGTCGCAAGCGAAATGACGCGGCGCGGCTTAGACCTGCCGCTCTTGATTGGTGGAGCGACGACGAGCAAGCAGCACACCGCGGTCAAGATCGCTCCGGCCTACGCGGGCATCGTCACACACGTTCTCGACGCATCCCGCGCGGTCGGCGTCGTCTCTGACTTGCTTGATCCCGACCGGCGGAAGGTCTACGGCGTCGAGCTCGCCGCCGAGCAGAATCGACTCCGCGAGGTCCATGCGGGAAAGAGCGCCCGGCGCCTGGTCCCGCTGAGTGTGGCCCGCGAGGGGCGCCCAGTCTTTGACTGGGCAGTGCCTCCCGCTGTGCCAGCGTTCATCGGTCGCCGCGTTCTCGACCCCGTGCCGATCGCCGACATCGTTCCGTTCATCGACTGGACGTTTTTCTTCCACGCGTGGGAGCTTCGCGGCCGCTTTCCGGGAATCCTCGACGACCCGGAGAAGGGCGAGGTCGCGCGAGACCTCCATGCGAATGCCCTCAGCATGCTTGACCGGCTCATGGCCGACGGCCGTCTGGTCGCCAAAGCGGCCTATGGATTCTGGCCGGCACTCGCTCGCGACGACGACATCATTTGCTTCGCCGACGAGGCGCGAGCCGACGAGGTCGTTCGGTTTCCGATGCTCCGTCAGCAGCGCGAGAAGGCTGACGCCGACATGCTCTACCGGTCGCTCTCGGACTTCGTCGCCCCCGAAGGGACGAGCCCGGACTGGATCGGCGCCTTCGCCGTCACATCAGGTATCGGCGTCGAGGAAATCGCGCGGGAGTTCGAGGCCGCCCACGACGACTACTCATCGATCCTCGTCAAAACCCTCGCCGATCGCCTCGCCGAGGCACTCGCAGAGATGCTGCATTCCAGGGTTCGGCGGGAATGGGGCTATGGTCTCGAGGAGCAGCTCTCGGGCGAGCAGCTCATCGCCGAGGAGTACCGCGGTATTCGCCCCGCGTTCGGCTACCCCGCGTGCCCGGACCACCTCCCGAAGGCCAAGCTCTTCGAGCTTCTCGGGGCGGAGGATGTTGGTTTGGCCTTGACCGAGAGCATGGCGATGACCCCGGCCGCGTCGGTGAGTGGCCTCTACTTCTCCCATCCCGAGTCGCGCTACTTCGCGGTTGGTCCAATCGGCGAGGACCAGCTTGCGGACTACGCCAAGCGGATGGGCATCGACGAGGCCGTCGCCCGGCGCTGGCTGTCGTCCAACCTTCAGTAGGCCAGCGGCCATCTCAGGGCTTCGGGGACCTTCGATCCTTGACCCTGATAACAAAAGTCTTTCAAAAAACGCACAAAATGTGTGAAAGTGGCCCTCCCGTGTAACAGCGGGCCTTGCGGGGGAGTCCACACAAGGACCAGCATCCAATCGGTCCGAAGTGTGGGGTTCTGTCGATTTTCTCTGTGCACGCCGAATGCTCTTGACTCCCGACGGCTTGTCGCCTGGCGTCCGGGGCACGATCACTCCGCTCACCCCGAGCCTGGCCGCGCGGGCGGTCGCGCCCGCGCGCGCAACGGTGGCGGAGCTTCGCCGGGCGCTTGAGGTTGAACAAACGGCGAGAAGGAACCTCGAGTACGCGCTCGAGACGTCCCGACGCACGGACCACCTCACCGGGCTCCCGAACCGCGTTGCGCTCGCAGAGCGCTTGTCGCGAGCCTTCGAGCGAGGCGCGCGAGGGGGTTACCGAACAGCGGTCCTGATGATCGACATCGACCGTTTCTCAACAATCAACGACGCGCTAGGTCCAGACGCAGGTGATGCGCTTCTCCAGACGGTGGGACAGCGACTCACAAGCGCCGTTGGAGGTGATTCGGTGTACCGGGTTGGTGGGGACGAGTTCGTTATCGTGCTCGAAGGCTTGGCCGATCCCTCCCAGGCGATCGTCTCAGCGCGTCGTCTTCAGCGAGCGATGGCCACCCCGATCATCCTCGGAGATCGTCCCCTCGCGCTCACCGCAACGATCGGTCTGAGCATTAATCCCGAGGATGGGACGACGGCGGCGGCCGTTCTCCAGGGAGCGGACATCGCCATGCGCGACGCAAAGCGCGCGGGGGTTCATCTGCGGCGCCGCTCGTACGCAGACTCGGGCGCGAACCTGAATGAGTTGCTTGACCTCGAAACCGAGCTCCGTGGCGCGCTCGAACGAAATGAACTCTCGATTGCGTACCAGCCTCGCCTGTCGGTGGCGACCGACGAGATCCTGGGCGCGGAGGCGCTCCTTAGGTGGAATCACCCGACCCGTGGCGAGATCTCGCCCGAGGTCTTCATCCCGATTGCGGAGCGGGCCCGTCTCATCGAAAAGATCGGTGGCTGGGCACTCACCGAAGCCTGTGTCGAGGCGAAGCGGTGGGAGTCTCGGGGCCTTGGCTGCCTGCCCGTCGCCGTCAACCTCTCCCCTGGTCAGGTGAACTTCCAGCTTCTGCAAGTCGTCGAGGGCGCCCTGTCGGAGAGCGGACTGAGTCCCGAGTTGCTCGAACTGGAACTGACAGAGAGCCTTCTCGTCGAAGGCGGCGCGGCGCCCGCGCTGCTCCTTGAGACGCTTTCGACGCGAGGGATTCGCATCGCCCTCGATGACTTCGGAACGGGCTATTCGAACCTCGGCTACCTCCAGCGACTCCGTATCGGGGCCTTGAAGATCGACCGGTCGTTTGTTCATGACCTCGGGGCGAACGCCGACTCTGCCGCCATCGCCCGTGCCATCATTGCGCTCGCAGGAAGCCTGCGGATGCGAGTGGTCGCCGAGGGCATCGAGCGCCCAGAGCAGCTTGCCCTCCTACGTGAGGAGGGGTGCGACGACTACCAGGGATTCCTGGCAAGCCCCGCGCTCGAGCCCGACGCCTTTGTGGCGTTCGTTCGCGAAAGCCGCGCGCTCAGGGATCCGCCGCCCGGCTAAGCAATGCGGCCGCGGGTGCTCAGGGTCAGCCGAAGTCGACTCGCGCTGCGCCGGCGTCGCGCAGGGAATCGTCGACCTCGAAGAACTCCTCGGGAGTGAACCCTCCGATGCGAGCAACGAGGTTCGAGGGTACCGAGCTGACGCGCGTGTTGTAGTCACGAACGTTGCCGTTGTAGAAGCGCCGCGCGGCCTGCAGGCGGTCTTCGGTGTTGGACAGTTCGTGCTGGAGTTCGATGAAGTTTGCGCTCGCCTTCAGATCGGGATATGCCTCGGCGACCGCGAAGACGGAGCGGAGTGCTGCCGCAAGCGCACCCTCAGTCGCGGCGGAACCGCCAGGGGTGGCCGACCCGGCGAGTACCTCGCGCTCGTGGGCGGGATACCCCTTGACCGTCTCGATGAGGTTCGGGATCAGCTCAATGCGTCGTTTCAGCTCGGTGTCGATGTTCGCCCACGCGTCCTTGATGAGCTGCCGAAGAGCCCGAATGAAGCGGTTGTAGGAGACAAACCCCGCGATCAAGAGCAGGGCGAGGACGCCGAGAATAATCCAGAGACCGGTCATGGAAGCCTTTCAGTCTGGGGAGTGGCCGCCTGCGTGTGCGGCAGCGGGCTAGAGCGGGCTAGAGCGAGGCGATCACTCGTGGAACGTTCGCGCGGAAGGACGTCGCGTAGGCGACCAGGTCGGCCAGTGAAGGGCCCGGCAGGCGCGGCGCCCAGGTTACGATCCAACGGCCGCCGACCTCGAACGACTGGCCCTGGCCGTACTGCAGGAGCCACTGCATCATGCGCGCGTCGAGCAGATCGCTCGCGAACTTCCGGTCGTCGCTTTTCAACGTGAAGGTGCGGTTGAAGTCCTCCGACTCCAGTTCATGTCGCGCAAGCCGATGGCGTCGGCGATCCGCCCGAGCGCGTTCTCCGGTGCAAGCGTCAGGTGGGGACAGTCCGCGTCGAGCCCAACCATGGCCACGCTCAGTCGCGTGTAGCGCCGACCGCGGCTCTTGCCCGACTGTTGGTTGACGTAGAACCAGTAGTCGCAGAGCTGCACCGGCGTGGGGCCGATGGCGCCACGGGCCGTCGAGTCGATGCCGCGACCATCCCCGCGACCGAATATCGCAAACGGCTGGTCGAGGAGCTCAAGCGGATCACCCTCAGCCGATTCGAGACCCAAGCCCGTTGCCGCCGCGGTGCGACGCAAGCGCCCGCGGAATCGTCGACCGAAACGTACGGGCGGTCACGACGGCGGACCCCAGTCGCGGTCGAACTGCTCCTTGGCAAGCCACAGCCGCGCCTGGCGAGCGCCGTCGGTGAGTGCTCGCAGCTTGGCTTCGACGACCGCGACGGGCAGCTCAGAAAGTCCCGGCCCGGCGACGACCCAGAGCTCGGCGGCGGGTCCGTCCTCGCACGCCGCGAGCACACGCGCCGCGATGTCGCTTGGATCCTCGATCGACTGGTCGAATCCATCGACCCCGACGACGCAGCGCTCATCGACGAAGCGGTAGGCACGGCCTGCGACCGCGACATCGGTACAGATCAGACGACAGCCGGCCGCCACAAGCCCGTCGGCGCTCTCCACGTCGGCCGCGAGCGCCATCGCCGGCCGATGCGGGACCGCGCTGACCGCCGCTTGCCACGAGTCCGGCTGGTCGACCCCGCAGCCGGTCGTGATGACGTCGAGATCCGCCAGCTCCAAGCGTCGCGGCCAATCTGGTCCCGGTGGGAGTGCGACCGGGCAGACCGTCGCAAGAACCGGAAGCTGGATACCGAGCGCGGAGAGCTCAGCCCGACGCAGCGGGTGGCTCCTTGGGGCCGCCGGAGAGCGCCCCGCTGATGCTCTTGAGGGCTGCGGTCAGCTCAGCCGGGATAATCCACGTCTTGTTGCCCTCGCCGGCAGCGAGCAGCGGAAGTGTCTGGATGTACTGGTAGGCGAGGAGCTTGTCATCGGGCTGCCCTCTGTGGATCGCCGCGAACACCGTCTCGATGGCCTTCGCCTTGCCCTCGGCAATCAGGATCTCGCTCTGGCGGTTGCCCTCGGCGGAGAGGACCGCGCTCTGCTGGTCGCCTTGGGCTCGAAGGATGGCGGCCTGGCGCTCGCCTTCGGCCGAGAGGATGGCGGATTGCTTGTCACCCTCGGCGGTCAGAATCGCCGCACGCTTGTCACGCTCGGCGCGCATCTGCTTTTCCATCGCCTCCTTGATCGTTCCGGGCGGATCGATGGTCTTCAGCTCGACCCGGTTGACCCGGAGCCCCCATTTGTTCGTCGCCTCGTCGAGCACTCCGCGAAGCTGCCCGTTGATCTCATCGCGCGAGGTCAGGACCTCCTCAAGCGACATCCCGCCGATGACGTTGCGGAGCGTGGTCGCGGTGAGCTGCTCAGCCCCGGTGACGTAGTCGGCAATCTCGTACAGCGAGGCCCGGGCGTCGTTTACCTGAAAGTAGATGACCGAGTCGACCGAGACGCCGACGTTGTCGGATGTGATCACCGACTGCGGATCGAACGACACCACCTGCTCGCGCATGTCCACGAGCGGAAGGAGCTTGTCGACGTAGGGAATGAGGACGTGGATCCCGGCGTCGAGCGTTCGGCTGTAACGGCCGACGCGCTGAACGATGCCCATGCGGGCCTGCGGGATGATCCGCACGCTTCGCAGGAGCGTCACAACGACGACGATCGCGAGAACCAGCGCACCGAGCTGCCCTGCGTTCACGTGGTGCTCCATTCAGTCGGGGTCGACCCGAAGGTTCGGATCAACCGAGGTCAGCCGATCCCACCGCGGACGAGAGCGGTCGCGCCCTCGATGCTCACCACCTCGACGCGCGCGCCCTCGGGAATCTGCTCGAGTCCGTCCCATGAGCGGGCAGACCAAGTCTCTCCCCGAAGTTGGATTCGGCCACCGTCGGCATCAACGGCCGAGAGGACCTGGGCGGTTTCCCCTACGAGCGCCGCGGCGCCAGTCCGAATGGCCTTCGGCTTGTACAGATGGCGTTTTGCGACGGGACGAACCACCAGAATCATGAGCGCCGCGATGACCGCGAAAACGATCAGAGAAACGGCCAGTGGTGCACCAAGACCCGCTGCGAGGGCGCCTCCGAGGGCTGCCGGAGCGAGCAGAACAAGCGTGAGATCGAGCGTGAGCATTTCTGCCACGGTCAGGCCACCGGCGACGATCAACCACCAGACCCACGCGCTCATCGTTCAAGCGTAGCGCCCAGGCAGAAGCGCCGCCGCCGTCTCAGGTTCGCCTGCGCCAGCGCGCGCTCGGTCCAACACCGGTGGCGATGATCGCTCCCTCATCTCGAAGGGCGCCGAGCACAAGGCGGATGGTCTGGTCGCTCACGCCGGGGAGGGCTCGCCGGATATCGGCAATCTTGAAATCGGTGCCCGCTTGGTCAAGGACGTACCCGCGCACCCGCTGTTGTTTCGAGCGGCCAGGTGGCCCCGATGCGCTCACACGTTCCTCGAAGCGAGCGTAACTCTCGCCGACCGCTCCCACGAGGTATTCGAGCCACGGCCAGGGATCGTGACGAGCCTCGTGCCAGCCACGCTGCGAGTGCATCAGCGCCTGGTAATAGCGCGCCTTTGTGTCGAAGATGCGCTGCTCGAGGCTGACGTATCGAGCGATTCCGTAGCCGCGCTGCCGTAGGAGGTGGGACGTGAGGAGGCGCGCCAGTCGTCCATTCCCGTCGGCCACGGGGTGGATGGCGAGGAAGTCGAGTACGAACAGGCCGATCAGTAGAACGGGATGCGCCTGCTCCTCGTCAGCGGCGCCGCGGTAGCGGTCGATCAGTTCGCTCAGTGCGAACGGCGTGTCGTCTGGAGACGTCGGCGTGAAGAGGATCATCCGCTCGCCGCCCCCGTCGCTCACGATGAGGTTCTGGGAGCTCTTGAGCTGCCCGCCTCGCCCGTCGGCGGCCCCGAGGAGCTGACGGTGGAGGTGGAGGACGAGGGGAACGCTGACGGGCTCCGGATCGTCCTGGCGCATGAGCCCGTCCATGGCGTCCCGGTATCCGGTGAACTCTTGCTCGTTACGGTTGCGAACGCGCGCCGGCACCGGACGAACGAGCTTCTCGGCCCGACGAACGTCAACGACGACACCTTCGATCGCGTTCGACGCCGTGATCGAGGCGATCCTGGTCTCTTCAGCGAGACCGAGCAGCAACTCTGGACGCTGGTTCAGGTAGAGCTGTTCACGCCCTCGACTGGTGTCAATCTGCGCCAGACGAGCCCCGACCCAAGGTGGCTGCGCCCCAAGGGTCACGTTAAGGGCGACGAAACTCTTCATACCAACGATCCAATAATCAACCTAATCACGGGCTGATATTAGCATGATTACCGGGGAGGGCGGCCGGCCCTGCCGAGGACCGTCGGGCTCGTTCGGCGGCCGGGGCTCGCCTGAGGTCCGCGACTACTCACGTTGCGGCAGGGTGATCGTGCCGTCGCCATTGATCGCGAAGCTCGGGTTGTGCGCGACCTCCCACGGGTGACCATCCGGGTCGATGAAGACCCCGGCGTAGCCGCCCCAGAACGTTTCCGCCGGCTCGCGACCGATCACCGCGCCGGCCTGTCGGGCTTGTTCGATGACACGATCGACATCTACGCGGGAGCGGACGTTGTGTGCAAATCTCACCCTGCCCCAACCACCGCCATCAGCGACCGCGCTGTCGGCGGCGAGGTGGCCCCGACCCCACAGTCCGAACACCAGCCCACCCGCCTGGAAGAAGTCGACGTCGTCGAGCGGAAGGGTGCAGTGCCAATCGAGTCGTTCATAGAACGCTCGCCCGGCGTCGGCGTCCGCGACGCCGAGCGTGATGAGGCTGACTCGCTGCTCCGCGCGACCGAACCTACCGGCGGCCCGGCCGGCGGCCGTTCGCGTTGCGAAACACTGGTGCCTGGCACCGAAGCCTCACAATGTGAAACTTCCGGGCGCAGGCGGTAGGCCCTGATGGAGCCCAGGCGACTCCGACGGTCCATCGAACGGTTTGGCGGCGTTCGCTCAGCCCGGTGCTCGCTCGGACGTCGGAGCCTCCCGCCATCGCTCCAAGAGATCTGGGATGTGGTCAATCGCCTCAGAACGGACCATGAGATGCAGCGAGTCATCGGCCTCGATCCGCGTGGATCCGCGCGGAGCAATCGCGTCGGCGCGACGCACGATGAGGGTGATCAGCGCCTCGCGCGGCAGCCCGAGGTCCCGTACCAGCGTGCCCACGATCGCGTCCCCCGGCTGAACCGTCCATTCGATGATCTCCGCGCCCAGGCGCTGGATCGTTCCGGTGTCGCCGACGGGGCGCGGCAATGCCGGGCGCGCGGTCGTCACCCGGAGCGCCCGAGCGAGTGGTTCGACGCTCGCTCCTTGAAGCACGGTCGATATCACGACCGCGAAGAAGACGATATTGAAGAAGGTCTCGCTGTTCGGGATGTTCGCGATCACTGGAAACGTCGCCAAGACGACGGGGACCGCTCCGCGCAATCCCGCCCAGCCAAGCGTCACCCGTTCGGAGATCGTGAAGCCGTCGAACGCGGTCGCAATCATCACGGCAAGGGGGCGAGCGACCACGACGCTGATGAGACCGATCACGACACCCTCGATCCAGACGTCGCCCAGACGAGACGGAAAGACCAACAGCCCGAGATTGAGGAACACGGCGATTTGCGCGACCCAGGCGACGCCCTGTTGGAAGGCCTCGACCGTGTGGAGGGCGGGAATCGGTGCCATGGCGAGCATCACACCGGCGAGGTACACGGCGAGGAAACCCGAACCGTGGAGCGCATCCGCCGACCCGTACGTGATCGCGGCGGTCGTCAGGGCCATCACCGGATACATCCCGGCAGCACCGAGGCGTAGGCGCCGAAACGCCACGACGGCGAGCCGGCCAACCACGAGTCCGACAAGCGAGCCGATCGCGATCTGGCGCACGAAGAGCCACGTCATGTCGGCGAACCCGTAGGCCGGCTCTTGTATCCACGCGATAAAGCCAATGACGAGGACCGCGGCGATCGGGTCGTTCAGGCCCGCCTCGCCTTCCAGCGTGCGTGCCAGGCGGCGATTTAGACTCGACCCTCGTAGCAGCGAGAAGATCGCCGCGCCGTCGGTCGCCGAGAGAATGGCCCCGATGAGGAGCGCTTCGAGGAGTGTCAGGTCGAACAACCAGTACGCGGCGACCCCGGTCACCGCCGCCGTGATGAGGGTTCCCACCGATGCGAGTAGCAGCGCGGGTCGGACGACCGGTCGGAGATCGTTCCATCGCACGGCGAGGCCGCCTTCGAAGAGGATCAGGGCGAGCGCGATGACGCCGATCCTCCGAGCCAGTTCATAGTCCTCGAAGTCGATCCAACCGGTGCCGTCCGATCCGATCGCCATGCCGACGCCGAGGAACAGCACGAGGGCGGGGACACGAAGCCGACCCGCAAGCAGCGATGCGGCGATGCCCGCGGCGAGAAGCGCTCCCGCCGCCAGGATCAGGAGGCCGTCGGACATATCGGAAGCCCTACCAGGTGCCTACGGTGGCGCGGCGTGCACTGACGATCGGACGCGCCTGGCACCAATTTCTCACAACGTGAAACTCAGGGCCGGCCGCCGCGTTCACGGTCAGGACTGGCGGCGATCCAGGAAGAGTGTCGCCGTTGCCGCTTCGCCCTCTTGGGGTCGCGGTAGCGGGCGCGCCTCAGCGGTGAGCGTCGGGTCGATCTCGTCGATCGCTGGCCAGTTCACCTCGACGAGGTTGCCGCCCGGGTCGCGCAGGTACATCTGCGCCGCGCCGTCGGGGAGCCGGTAGAGCCAGTGGCCGAAGGCCACGCGATCTTCGACGCCGCGTCGTCGGACCTCGCGGAGCACCCCCGGGAAGTCGTCGACGTTCAGCGCCAGGTGGTGATGGGTCGGGACGTCGATGCCGGGGCGCTCGAAGATATGCAGCTGGCTCGCACCGAGGCGAAGCCACTGAACTGGAAAGCCGAACTCCGGGGTCGCGACCGGTTCAAGGCCGAAGACCTCGACATAGAAGCGGACCGACTCGTCGAGCCGGTTCGCGCTGATGCTGACGTGATTGACGCCGACGGCCCCCATTGACTTATGGGGCGCCGAAGGTCACGACTTGGGTCGGGGCGATCATGAAGAGCACCCGCTCCTCACCCTCACCCCGGAACGGGTACGGCCGCTGGTTGATGTAGCGCTCGGAGAGGGCGTCGATCGACTCGGTCGCGAGGTTCCCCCGCGCCGCATCGGATTCCTCGATGATGTCGACGACTTGGCCGTAGACCGTCACCCAGTGATACGGGTTCTCGGGGTTTGGAATCTGGATCGTCACGCGGCCATCGCGGCGCATGTGGCGATCCTTGGCACGGCCCTTGCCCGTGTTGATCTCGAGGTGCTCCCCGTCGGGCGCGACGCGAAACCACATCGGGGTGAGCTGCACTCGCCCGGCCTTGTCGGTCATGCCGAGGGTGATGTAGGTCGCCGAATCAAGAAGGGAGCGGTACTCCGGGGCAAGTGACGACAGCGAGGCCGCTGGCGTTCTTGATTCGATCCTGAAGGCCGCGTCTGACCCCGGACCGCCGATTGGTGTGATCTCGAAACTCACGTGACTTCCTCCGGTGAATGGCATTGAACGCGGTCGCCGCATGGATCTGCCCGAACCGTCAAGATCCGCCGATGAATCGTCTCCCTGAAACGATACGCGTCGCGGTCGCCGGCGGTTCACTCGGCGGCCTGACCACCGCCCTCGTGCTGCGCGACATTGGTTGTGAGGTCGACGTCTTCGAGCGCTCCGGCGTGGAGCTTTCCGGCTTTGGCGCGGGCATCGTCGTTCACGAGGCGACGGTCCGGTACTTGGTTGAGCGGCTCGGGACCGAGCTCGGGGACATCAGCGTGCCGTCGCGCTCGCTCCAGTACCTCGGACCGGACGGTGCGGTGACGTTCGAGCGGCCGAGTCCGTACCGCTTCACCGCCTGGAATACCGTCTTTCGCGCGCTCCACGGGGAACTCGGCGCCAGCCGGTACCACTTGGGTCACGCACTTGTTGGCTTCGACCAGGACGCTGCGGGCGTCGACGTGCGCTTCGCGAACGGGGCCTCGGGACGCTACGACCTCCTCGTCTGCGCCGACGGCGTCGCCTCGACCGCACGGCGGCGACTCATGCCCGAGGTCGAGCCCACCTACTCCGGATACGTGGGTTGGCGTGGCACCGTCGCCGAGTCGCTTCTGAGCCCCGAAACGTTCGCGACGCTCGGCGACGCCATCACGTACGCGCTTGTCGAGCGCAGCCATATCGTGGCGTACCAAATCCCAAGTGTGGCCGGTCAGATGGCGGACGGTGAGCGCCTCGTCAACTTCGTCTGGTACCGCAACGTCGCGGCCGGGACGGCGCTCGACGAACTGATGACCGACCGCGACGGCCTCCACCGACCCTTGTCGCTCCACCCTGGGATCGTCCAGGAGCGCTACGTCGCGGCGATCCGCGAGACCGCACTCCGCGAGCTGCCGCCCCAGCTCGCCGAAATGGTGATTCGTACACCGCAGCCGTTCGTTCAAGCAATCGTCGATGTCGAGTCGCCCAAGATGGCCTTCGGCCGCGTGGCGATTCTCGGCGACGGGGCCTTTACCGCGCGCCCCCACGCGGCCGCGGGCACGGCGAAGGCGGCCGAGAACGCGTGGGCGCTTGCGGCCGCAATTGAAGCGACCGGTGAGGTCGCGGCAGCGCTCGAGCGCTGGGAGCCTGGGCAGCTCACTCTCGGCGCGAACCTCGTTGCGCGAGCGCGGGAGATCGGCGAACGATCGCAGTTCCATGGCACCTGGCGACCCGGCGACCCCGACCTCCAATTCGGGCTCCACGGCCCCGGCCGTTGACGCAGAAGGGCTGGATCGGACGGGTTGGACCCTGGGCTGGGATCGGCACAAGCCCCGCGGCGATGATGATGGGCGGAGGGCTCGCACAGGGCGTCGAGGGCTGGAAGCTGCTCGTCTCGCTTTTGGTCGGGACGGTAGCCCTGGCCGCCATCGCCGTGACCCAAGGCCTGATCGGACAGAAAACCCGGTCGGCGCTCCTTTCCATCACGAGCGGTCCACTTGGCCTCCTGGGAAGCCGACGGTTCGCGTCGCCAGCCATCCTCGCGATGATGCTCGGCTGGTTCGCGCTCAACGTCAGCGTGGCTGGCACCGCCCTCGGGCGGCTCATCGGCGTGCCCGACCGAGTCGGGATGGCCCTCGTTGCCCTCGGCATGCTGTCGGTGACCTGGTTCGGGGTGAACGCGCTCTCGTGGTCAGCGCTCGCCGCCGGCATCGCCACCGTCCTGATCGCGGTCGAGGGGATCCGGATCGTCGTGAGCGAGCGCGACCTCACACTCATTGGCGACGGGCGTGCCCTCGAGCCGATCGGTGTCGTCCCCTCGGTCGCTCTTGTGCTCGGCTACGGCGCCGCGTTTGCGCTTCGCACGCCGGACTTCACCCATGACCTGGAACGGCCGCGTCAGGTGATCTGGTGTGCCTTGGCGGGCCTTGCCGCACCGCTCGTGCTCTTCGGGCTCGTCGGGGCGGCGCTCCAGCAGTCGACCGGGACCTGGAACCTCGCCGACGTCCTGCGCGACCTCGGAAGCCCCACCATCGCCTACCTGTTCGTCGCGATCGGCTTCACCGGGTCGGTCATGAGCAACCTCTACTCCGGCGCCCTCTCACTCTCGGACGTCGCCCCGCGGATCGGCTACCGGATCGGACTTTGCCTGGTCGCGGTCGTCGGGACGGCGCTTGCGGCGCTGCATTTCTCGCGTTGGATGCTGCCGTATCTGACCACGATGGCCCTTGCCGGACCACCGCTTGCCGCCATCTGCTGGATTCACACGTGGGGTCGGAGGTCGCCTCGTGGCAATCTCAACTGGCGGGCTGCCGGCATCGCGTCGTGGGCGGCTGGTCTTGTTGTGGGCCTCGGTCTGAATGCCGCAGGCGTTGGCGTCGCGCTTCCGGCCGGGATTCTCGCGGCTGCGGGCGCCTACCTCGCGGCGACATGGCTGGGCTACTCGCCCGTGAACTTGGGGGCGCGACGGTCCGCGAAGGCCGAGAGCCCCTCGACGAGGTCTGAGGAGCCGTAGGCCTCCTCGCGCCAGCGTTCGTTCAGCCGGTCGACACCTTCGATCGACTCGCCCGAGGCGATGGCGTGGATCGTCGCCCGCGTTCCCGCGACCGCGATCGGGGCCAGCTCCGCCACCGCGAGCGCCATCTCGGTCGCGCGCTCCCACAGCCGGTCGGCGGGAACGATCTCGTTGACGAGGCCGATGCGAAGCGCCTCCTCGGGCCGCATCACCCGCGCGGTCAGGAACAGCTCCTGTGCGTGGGCGGTGCCGACGAGGGCGACGAAGCGACGCAGGCCGCGGGCGAGGTAGACCACCCCGAGACGACCGGGGGGCATCGCAAAGCGGGCCGTCGGTGAGGCGATGCGCCAGTCGCAGGCTGCGGCGAGATCAAGGCCACCACCCATCGCGGCGCCGTTCACGACCGCGATGACCGGCCTGGGGGCGCGTTCGATGGCCGCGGCAACCCGCGAGAGGCTCGCCTCGCGACGCCGGAGGCATTCGGTCTGCTCCGCCCCGTCCCCAGGATCGATGGCAACACCCGCCGAGAATGCCCGCTCACCCGCGCCGGTGAGGAGCACGACACGGGCCCGCTCGATCTCGGGTCCCGCAAGCGCGGCCTCGAGCCCGTCGAGGATGACGTCGTCAAGGGCGTTCGCGCGCTCGGGGTTTGAGATCCGAAGCACCAGCACCGGACCGGCCGGCTCGACGAGGACCCTCCCGGCGTACTCGCTCACGCCGTGTTCCCGCTTATGGCGACGACCACGCCGGTCGTTGGGGTTGTTGTTGACGCGGACTTGGTCAGTGCGAGGGAAATGACGGCCCGTTTTGGCAAGGCCGCCCGAAGTGCCTTGACGACTGGTCCGGGGCTCTTGACCGCGAGCGTGATCCTGAGGCGTCGGCGCCGGCCGTTGACGTCAAGCGCCAGCCGACCTCCGCGCCACTCCTGGGTCGCGTCCGCGTCTCCCACAAGATCGCTGAGGTCGGCAGCGCCGAACGTCGTCGAGATGATGCGCTTCCAACCGCGCGGCACCGCCGCGAGTTTGATCGCAACCGGCGGCGGGTCGCCAGCCAGGTAGCGTGCGGGATCAAGGACTGCGGCGGTGGTTCTCGGAGGCATGCGGAATGCCTTGTCGACAAGCCGCTGCCCGCCGCGGCGGCGCAGCTCCGACACGAACGCCTGGCCTGCGAGATAGGGCTGGACCAGCTCGCGCTGGAAGTACGGGGGAAGGTTCGAACCGGTACCGCCACCGGCCTGACCGATCGCCCCAAAGAACTCTCCGAGGGCACCGCTGAGCCCCGACTCGGCGATGAAGCGCGTCTGCGTCTCCAGGGCGTCACCCTCGGCGAGGGCCTGGGCGGCGCGTGACGCGTCCCGCTCGGTCGGAGGCGGCTGAAAGCGACGCGACGAGAGATCGAAACGCTGATCCTGGATTGCGTGGACGATTTCGTGGACAACGGTGCCGTCGGTTGCCTCAGCCCCGCCCGAGCTGATGAGGAGCAGCCGCTTGGTGTAGTTGTCGTAGAGCCCAGCGATCTGATCGGTGAGACCAGAGAGCAGGATCTCTCGCACATGCTGATCGGGTTTTAGGACCCCAAGCAGGTGATAGAGGTCGTCGTAGGCCGGGCCGAGTTCGGGGTCGGGATGGGCCTTGAGGAGCCGAGTGAGCTCCGCCCCAAGCTCTGCCCGATCGAGCGTTCGAACATCGAGCGGGCGCGTCAGGGTGAGGCCGCGCAGCCGCTCGGCCTTCGCCGCGAGGTCAGCGACGCGGTCGTTCGGCGGCGCTCCGGCGGCAACCGTTGCGGCTGCAAGCGCCGCGGCGCCGACCGCGACCCAACGCAAGGTCATCCGAGCGCGGCTCGTTCGAGAATCCGCGACACGACCTCGTCGAAGCCAAGACCCGCGGCCTCTGCGGCCATTGGCAGGAGGCTCGTGTCGGTCATGCCCGGGATCGTGTTCAGCTCAAGTACCCAGAGTGCGCCGGACCCGTCGAGGAGCATGTCGACGCGACCGAACCCTCGGCAGCGAAGTGTCCGGTAGCAGGCAAGCGCCAAGCGGGCCGCCTCCTGCGCGATCGTGTCGGGGAGGTCAGCCGGGCAGACGAGGTCGGTCATTCCCGGTGTGTAGCGCGACTCGAAATCGTAGAAGGCACGCTCGCGAGGAATCGCCTCGACCACAGGCAGTGCCCAAGCGTCATCACCCGTGCCGAGCACCGAAACGGCAAGCTCTCGGCCCGCGATGAACTGCTCGACGAGCACACGATCGTCGTAGGAGAGCGCGGCGACGAGCGCACCGGGCAGCTCCGCTTGGGACGCCGCGACCTTGATCCCGAGCGCGGAGCCCTGCTTGGCGGGCTTGACGACCACGGGGAGGCCGATCTGTTCGACGATCTCGCCCAGAAGGTCGGCCGCGCCGAGCTCCTGGAATGCCGTGCGGCTGAAGGCGTGAAAGGCGGGCGTCGGCACGTCAATCGCGGAGAAGGCACCCTTGGCAACGACCTTGTCCATGGCTCGCGCGCTGGCCGAGACGCCCGACCCGGTGTACGGGATCCCGAGGATCTCGAGGAGTTCCTGAATCGTTCCGTCCTCACCACCGCGCCCGTGCATCGCAATGAATGCGACATCTGGACGGTCTGCGCGGAGGGTCCGAATCAGGTGCTGGTCGACGTCGATGGCGATCACCTCGTGGCCGAGCCGCCGAAGGGCGCCTTCGACGTTCGTGCCCGAGCGCAGGGACACTTCGCGCTCGAGCGAGCGCCCCCCCTTGAGGACCGCGACGCGCATCAGCTTGACGGGAAGGCTCGTTGGAGGTCCATGACCTCACGCACCACTTCGCCAAGCCGCCGCACGCCCTCACTGATGACGGCCTCGGGCTTCGCGGAAAAGTTCAGACGCATCGAATGACGGCCCTGGCCGTCGAGGAAGGCGGCCGCCCCGGGCACGAACGCGACGCTTCGCTCCGCTGCCCTGGCCTGGAGGTCCTCTTTCGTGTCGATCGAGTCCGGAAGGGTCGCCCAGACGAACAGGCCGCCGTTTGGCCGCGTCCAGGTCGCCTCCGGAGGAAACTCCTCTTCGAGTGCCCGCAACATCGCGTCGCGACGGCCCCGATAGATCCCATTCAGTCGAGTGACGTGGTCGCGCCAGTCGTAGCGGCGCAGGTACTCGAGAACGAAACGCTGGTTGATCGGGCTTGAGCAGAGGTCGGCGCCCTGCTTTCCGAGGTTCATCTTGCGTAGCACCGGGGGCGGCGCGACGACCCAACCGATCCGCAAGCCGGGCGCGAGGATCTTCGAGAACGTCGACGTGTAGAAGACCCAGCCGGCCCCGTCGTCGAGTTGGTAGAGCGACGGAAGTGGCTCGCCTTCGAAGCGGATCTGGCCGTAGGGGTTGTCCTCGACGATCAGCAGCTCGTGCTCGTGGGCGATCTGGACGAGGCGCTCGCGGCGTTCGAGCGACATCGTGACGCCGCCGGGATTGTGGAAGTTGGGGATCGTGTAGAGGAGCTTCACCCGCTTGCCCTGGGAGCGCAGACGCAGGAGACGCTCCTCGACAAGGTCGACCTGAAGGCCGTCATTGTCGATCGGGATGTGGTGGACGTCGGCTTCGTAGGTGGTGAAGCACGGCACCGCACCCGGGTAGGTCGGCCCCTCGGCGAGCACGACATCACCCGGATCGATGAAGGTGCGGATCGCGAGGTCGATGGCCTGCTGGCCGCCACTTGTGACCATGACGTCCTCGACGCGGGCGTGGACGCCCTCGTGAGCCATGATCTGGACAATCTGCTCGCGCAGATCGACGAGGCCCTCGGTGGATCCGTACTGAAGCGCGGCGGCGAGGTGGTTCTTGGAGACGACCTCCATCACCTCCTCGAAGACCTCCCTCGGGAACGACTCGGTGTCGGGGAAGCCACCCGCGAGCGAGATCACATCGGGACGCTCAGAGATCGCCATCAGATCGCGCATCGCCGAGGACATGATGCGAGCCGCGCGCGCGGCGAAACGCTCGTCGTATCGGCGAGCGTCGGCCGGGCCGACGCGCATGGTCGGCTCGGACGGGGACGCGTGGTCGGACAATCGAGACATTGGTCGAGAAGGAGTGTAGACAGCCTTCGGGCTGGCCCCTGCGGCACCTGCTCCTGCGCGCCGCGATTTTGATCCTGCCGCTCGCGCGCGGGGCCACCCCGAACCACCACCCGGTTCCAGCGTAGTCAAGAATTCGTGTCGCGAGTTGCGACGAAGGGTCACGAAAGTGCCTCAGTACGCGCGGGAAACAGCTAAGACTCAGCGAACACGCTCGGAGTGCGCGGGGGTTCTTGGTAGCCTGACCGATGTGGCGTTGACCGACGGACCAGCAACCGCCCCTGCCCTTCCCGAGCCGCTCGAGCGCGATTCCCTGCGGGCGAGTGTTCTGAGGCGCCCTCGCCTACGGAGCGCAAAGCGCGACGACTGGGCGCAGCTTGGTCGCTTCCTCACCGTTGGCGGGACCGGCTACGTCGTCAACCTCCTCGTGTTCTACCTGCTCTTCGAGCGAGTCGGGTCGCATCGTCTCGCCGCCGCCGTCGGTGCCTTTTGCGTCGCCTGGCTGAGCAACTTCCTCCTGAACAAGTTTTGGACCTTCCGCCGGCACAATCTGTCGACGGCCCTCCAGGGGGCGCGCTACCTCGCTGTCAGTCTCATCGGGCTTGGCCTGAACCTCGCTCTTTTGGAGATCCTTGTCCTCGCGGGGGCACGGGAGCTTCCCGCGCAGGCGATCGCCATCGCCGCCGTGACTCCGGTGAACTTCATCCTGAACCGACGCTGGTCGTTTCGATGAGTGCCGCTGCGCGGAGCACGCGACCGTCGGTGTGAGCCGGCTTCGCCAGGCGGCCGGCGCGCTCATCGTCGCGATTGCCCTCAGCGCGCCGGCCGTCGGGGCGTCAACGACCCCCCCACGAGCGATTGACAACCCACCGGTCGCCGCCGCCGCGCAAGCGGTCGAGGATCTCGTGGGCGGCCTTGCCCAGGGGGTCGCAGACGTCCAAGTAACGGGGCGCGAACGCGTGGGCACGCCGAAGCAGGCCGAGCTTTCGAAGGCCGAGGCCATCGGCGCAGCTCGCACCTCGACGCGCCTGAACGATTGGCTTGCCGATCACGCGATCTCCAAGGTGAAGGCGACCTTCGATGCGAAGAAGGGGCTCTGGACCGTCTCCTACGTCGCGCGTCGGGCAAACGGTACGGAGGTCACGCAATCCGAGGTGCTCGTCCGCGACGAGACCGGTGAAGTCAGCGAGGTGCGCACGGGCCCGCAGGTCGCCTGGATGATGGCCCGCGGCTACCGGGGCGCGTTCGGGCGTGGAATCAACCGCCCCGCGGTCTGGCTGACCCTCTCCGTGCTTTTTCTGGTCGCGATGATCGACTGGCGTCGGCCGCTGTCGATGCGCACACTCGATCTCACGGCACTCCTCTCGCTCGGCATCTCGCTGATCTGGTTCAACGAGGGTGAGATCTTCACCTCGGTGCCCCTGCAGTACCCGCCGCTTGTCTACCTCGCGCTCCGACTCGGCTGGATCGCCGCGCAGCGCTCCCGGTCGGCAGGAGGGCCCCCTCCGGACGGCGCAGACGGAGTCTCCGAGCCGCGCCGGCCGCGCGTTGGCGGGGGGCTCCCGACGTGGACCCTCGTGACGCTCCTCGTCGTGACGTTGGGCCTGCGGTTCGGCCTGAACGCGTTTGACAGCAACGTCATCGACGTCGGGTACGCGGGAGTCATCGGAGCCGACCGGATCGTCGACGGCCAAACGCCGTACGGCACGTTCCCGAAGGACTGTGGACGCTGCGACACCTACGGGCCCCTCAACTACCTCACCTACGTGCCGTTCGAGCTGGCGATGCCGTGGAAGGGAAAGTGGGACGACCTGGGCGCGGCTCACGGGGCTGCGGTGCTCTTTGACGTGCTTGCCGTCCTCGGGATGATGGCCCTCGGTTGGATCCTCTCGGGGGCCCGACTGGCGGTCGCCCTCGCCCTCGGGTGGTCGGCGTTCCCGTTCACGGCCTATTCGCTTGAAAGTAACTCCAACGACAGCCTCGTCGCGGCGATGCTCATCTGGGGTCTCGTC
The DNA here is from genome assembly GCA_031376285.1 of Actinomycetes bacterium. GTDB lineage: Bacteria > Actinomycetota > Thermoleophilia > Miltoncostaeales > Miltoncostaeaceae > JANMDN01. The sequence continues at coordinate 39,511 of JANMDN010000044.1, read as the reverse complement.
GCGGCCCGGCGCCCACTCGGGCGCGGATTCCTACTCGGCTTGGCGCTCGCGACGAAGTTCGCGCCGGCCGTGCTGCTTCCGCTTTGGAGCCGAAGTCCGTTTCCGCGCGCCCGCTCGCAGGGACGACTCGCCTTCCTCGCCGGACTTTGCCTGGCCGCGCTCTCCACCGGTTGGGTGCTGTTCCTCGATGGGTTCGACGGCGTGCGGGCCTTCTGGTCGCGCACGCTCGGCTACCAGTTCGGACGCGACTCGCCGTTCTCGATCTGGGGACAGTACCCGGCGCTGCGCCCGGTCCAGATCGCCCTCCTCGGACTTGTCGCCGTCGCGGCGATCGCGGTGCTCCGCTTCCCGAAGCGAATGGATCTCGTCCAGTTCGCCGCCATTTCCGGCGCGCTGATGATCGGGATGCAGCTCACGCTGACGCACTGGTTCTACTTGTATGTCCCGTGGTTCATCCCGTTCGCGCTCCTGGTCATGGTTCCGCATTGGCCGCGCCCCGCGGTCGCGCCGCGCATCGATCCCGTGCGGGTGTCGGTGGCGGCAAGCCCGACCGAGGCATGGAGCCCGGCATGACCGCGCGGCGCTCCACGGTGTGGCCGCTGGTACTCGGGCTGACCGTGCTGGCGTGCACGGTCTGGTTGGTGTTTCTCCAGTTCACCAAGTACAGCCACCACGGGATCAGTGACCTTCCCGTGTACGAGGCTGCCGAGCGCCAGATGGCGGCCGGGCAGCTTCCGTACCGTGACTTCCCCCTCGAATATCCCCCGGCGGCGGCAGGGCTCTTTTGGCTGGCCGGTGCGCTTCCAGGGGCCTTCGGTCCAGCCTTTTCGGCACTCATGCTCGTCTGCCTCCTCGCGACACTCGTTGGTGTCATTGCCACGGCACGCGTCCTCGGCGCGAGCCGGCGGCGAACGCTCGGCGCCGGGCTCGTCGTCGCGCTCTGTCCGCTCGTTCTGGGCAACATGGTCGAGACCCGCTTCGACCTGCTTTTTGCCGCCGTCCTTGCCTGGACGGCCTGGGCGATCTGCTCGAAACGTTTCGCGGTGGCTTGGACCCTCATCGCCGTCGGCACCCTCGTGAAGCTGCTTCCCCTCGCGCTCATTCCGCTGCTCCTGGTGGTCCACGCGCGCCACCGGGGCGCCCGACGGGCCGCCGTGGGTCTTGCCGCGTCGCTTGGGGGGCTCGCGGCCGCGGTCGCGCCCTTCGCGATCATGTCGCCCCGAGGGACATGGGGAATCGTCTCCTACCACCTCGACCGCCCGCTCCAGATCGAGTCGACTGGAGCGAGCTACATCGAGGTCATCATGGGCCTTGTCGGTCGCACCGTGAGCGTCACAAATAGCTTTGGAAGCCAGGGCCTCCCCGGCCACGGGCCGAGCGTCGTCGCGGCGATCTCGACGGCCCTCCTCGGCCTCGCGATCGTCCTCATCGCGGCGACGGTCTGGTTTCTCCTTCGGCGCGTTCGCCCCGATGAAGCGGCTCAGGTCACCTTCGCCGGTTTGGCGGCGACCGTCGGCGCGCTGCTCGTATTCGGCAAGGTCCTCTCACCGCAGTTCCTGATCTGGTTGCTTCCGGTTGCGTTCCTCGTGAGCGGTCGCTTCGGTCGGGTCGCGTTCGCAGCCGCACTTGCGGCCATGATCCTGACGCTCGTGTACTTCCCCTACCAGTACTGGGATCTCGTCGCGATGGACGGCCTGCCGGTCGCGCAGGTCGCGGTGCGAAACGCGCTGCTCATGGTCTTCCTTGCCGCCGCTTGGCCCCGCCCGGTCGCGCCACCCGCGGCGACGCTCGTCACGCCAGGCCGCACAACCCTGGCCAAGGATGCCCCCGAGAGTGCGTTCTCGGCCCGATTCCTCATTGACTGAACGCCTGTCGGTGCGTGGGTCGCTGCGCAACTGCGGCCGACTACCATCGATCAACCGCCGATCCGACACAGGAGCCCCAGGTTGTCCGCTCTCCTCGCCCACGACCGCCTCGTCTTTCGCCAGAAGGCGAAGGTCGTCGAACTCACCAACGAGTACCAGATCCTCAGCGAGGACGGCACCGAGGTGGGCTATGTTCGGCAGGAGGGTCAGAGCACCCTCAAGAAGGCACTCCGCCTCGTGAGCTCGCTCGATCAGTTCCTCACCCATCGCCTCGGGGTGACCGACGCAAGCGGCGAACGCGTCATCACCCTCGTGCGCCCGGCGAAGTTCATGAAGTCCCGCGTGCAGGTGCTCGATGCGCAGGGCGATTTGGCGGGCGAAATCCTCCAGCGAAACGTCTTTGGAAGGATCCGTTTTGGGTTGGTCAGCCCAATGGGCGCTGAGCTCGGTGAGATCCGTGCGGAGAACTGGCGCGCCTGGGACTTCAGCATCGTCGACACCACCGACCGCGAGGTCGCGCGCATCACGAAGACCTGGGAGGGACTCCTACGGACCGCGTTCACGACCGCGGACCACTACCTCTTGAAGGTGGATCCGAGCCTGCGCGGCCCCCTCCGGACGATGGTGCTCGGAGCAGCCGTGGGTGTCGACACGGCCCTCAAGCAGGACTCTCGCGGCCTGGGGTAGGGCGGCAACTAGTTGACCGACTAAGTCGATAGACTCGCCGCATGCGTTCTGTCGGTGTCCACGAGGCCAAGACACATTTGTCTGCCCTGCTACGTCGGGTCGCAGCAGGCGAAGAGATCGAAATTACCCGCGGCGATGTCCCGGTCGCGCGCCTCGTCCCCGTTCCGGTGAGCGGCACTCGTCAGCTCGGCGTGGACGTCGGACGCTTCACTGTGCCAGACGACTTTGACGCGCCTCTGCCCGATGAGGTTCTCGACGCGTTCGAGCGGTGAGACTCCTTCTCGACACGCAATGCTGGCTTTGGATGCAGACGGACCCTGCGCGGCTTGGGACCGCGCGAACACTCGTCGCAAACGACGAAAATGAGCTGTTACTCTCCGCCGCGAGCAGCTGGGAAATTGCGATCAAGTACGCCTTGGGTCGCCTTCCGCTCCCCGAGCCTCCGGCGACCTGGGTGCCCGATCGACTCCGAGTCTCCAAGACCACAGCGGTCCCGCTCGAACACCACCACGCGCTCCATGTCGCAACGCTGCCGCTGATTCACCGAGACCCGTTCGACCGCATACTCGTCGCCCAAGCCCAGTTGCTTAATCTTCCAATCCTGACGTCAGATCGAATGCTCAGCCGCTACGCCGTCGAGACCATCCAGGTCTGACCGACTGGAAGAGCGTCAATCCCAACCGGGAGCGTTTGGCACGACCGGGGCCATGCTGATGGCCTCAATCGACGTTGCGAGCCCATCTTCGCCGATTTCGACGATCACGCCCTGGACGAGCACGCCGCCCTTCGCCGGCTCGAATCGGCCTGGGAGCCCGGTCAAGTAGCGACGAAGGATGATCTCTTTTTTGACGCCGATGACCGAATCGTGCGGGCCAGTCATCCCGAGGTCTGTGATGTAGGCCGTGCCGCCGCCGAGGATCCGAGCATCAGAGGTCTGAACGTGCGTGTGCGTTCCGACGACCGCGCTCACGCGGCCGTCGAGGTGGTGCCCGAGCGCGATCTTCTCGCTCGTGGCCTCCGCATGGATATCGACAAAAATCGTCGGCGTTTCGCGGCGTGCTCGCTCGACGAGGTCGTCAACGACCTCGAAAGGACTCACGGCGGCGGCCTGCATGAACACGAGACCCATCAGGTTGATCACCGCCGCGCGCCCGCCGCCGATGACGTCGACCACAACCGAGCCTCGGCCCGGCGCCCGTTTGGCGACGTTCGCGGGCCGGAGCACACGCGGCTCGGTTTCGAGCACCGGGTAGAGACTCCGGTCGTGAAACGTGTGATTGCCACCGGTGAGGACGTCGACACCCGCGCCGAGGAGTTGTGCCACCTGTTTGGCGCTCGTTCCCGTCCCACCGGCGGCATTCTCGGAATTGACGATTACGAGATCCGGGGAGTGGCGCTCGCGAAGCGAGGGCAGCGTCGCAAGCAGGGCGCCGAGCCCCACTTCAGCGACCACATCGCCGATGATGAGCGTCCTCATCAGGGGAGGAGGCCCCCGACGGGTTTGCGCTCGACTTCGATGTGGACGTGGTTACCGGAATCGGCCGTGTAACGAGCGACGGTCTGTTCGGCGACGCGGGAGAAGTCACGCACCTGGCCGATTGGGGTCTCTCCCTCACGCACCGGCTGGCGAACGTGGGGGCGGTCGCTCCCGACGAGGGTTTCGAGGTGATTCATTCGGACGGTCCGATCTGCCGCGCTGTCGGGGTTGATGAGGACCTCGTAGCCCTCGACGCGACCCGCCACACGGTACGGCACGATCGCATGGATGACCCCGGTCACCGGAGCGTAGACGGCCGTCTTCGCGGGAGCGCCGACGTCAACCGAGGCGGTGTCCGAACCGCTTCTGTCTCCCCGTGGAGCGATATGGACCGAGAGGCCCTCCGATGGCGTGAGGGCGACCGCGCTCGGGTTCTCGACAGCCCGGAAGACGATGGCGGTGATTTGGGAGCGCTCGATCGGCAGGCGCAGATCGACGTTGCCCGCCGACGCGATGATGACCGCCTGAGGCAGCCGGGCTGCACCGCTTGGCGGCTGCACCGGTGGTGCGATACCGCCGGCCTCCGGGTTCGAGCGATCGATTGTCGAAACGGCGAAGACCACCAACGCGGCGATCGCTCCGATGATGGCAAAGGGCAGGGCGGCGCGCACCGCGAAACGGTGGTGGCGGCGTTGGTCGATCGCTCGGCGGCGCTTCCGGCGCGCGGCGAGCTGCTCGCGAGAAAGTGGCGGCATCGCGTCCCAACGATAGCCAAGGAGCGCTCGCCGCGACTGAGTCGACCGCGGAGGCGAACGCCTTGGCGGGTGCCTTCCTCGGGTGTGGAGACTACGATTGCCCCATGGGTAACGCCGCAGCGCAAATGCCCCCATGGGCGCGGTTCTTCCTCATACCGGCGATCCTGCTGACGCTCTGGATCATCGGGAGCACGGTCGGCACGGTGCTCGTCATCTTCGTGGTGTCGGTGGTCATCTCCCTGATCTTGAACCCCGTCGTCCGAATGCTGCGCCGGCTGCACGTTCCCAGGGGCCTTGCGGTGCTCGCCGTGTTCGTGTCACTTGCCGCGGGGATCGCCGGTGGCGTGAGCCTGGTCATCAGCCCCGTTCGCGGTCAGATCGAGGACATCCGCCAGCGCCTCCCCGACTACACGGACCAGGCCCAGCGCCAGGTGCAATCGATCCAAGCGTTTCTCGACCGGCGAGGCATCAACGTCGACCTCCAGGCGAAGGCGTCGGGGGCAATCGACTCGGTGCAGCGCTGGCTCGGCGAGCAGGCGGACAATGCCGTCAACTACAGCCTGAACCTCCTCAGCTGGGCCGTGACGGCGATCCTCATCCTGGTCGCCTCGATCTACATGCTGCTCGACGCCCCGCGGATCGCCCTCTTCGCGCGGAAGGTTGCCGGGCCAGACGGAGCCGCATTCCTGCGCCGCACCGAGCGGACGCTCTCGGAGTACGTCAAGGCGCAGTTGCTCGTCTCGGCGATCATCGGTGTGAGTGCCGGAATCGTGCTGTGGATCTACGGCGTTACCGGCATCTTCGACCAGGGGGCGAACTATGCCGTGGCCTTCGCCGCGTGGGTCTTCGTGATGGAGTTCATCCCCTACATCGGGCCGATCCTCGGGGCCATCTTGCCGCTCGTCATCGCCCTTCTCAGCTCGCCGTTCTCGGCCCTCTGGGTGCTCGTCGCGTTCGTGGCGATCCACCAGCTCGAGGGCCATGTCGTCGTGCCAAAGATCATGGGCACGGCGGTGGGCGTGCACCCGCTCGTCGTGATCTTCGGGCTACTCATCGGCGAGCAGCTCTACGGCCTCGGAGGCGTGCTCCTCGCGCTCCCGATGGTGGTCATCATCAAAGAGGCGGTCGTATTCGCGGTCGCCAAAATCAACCACGAACCCTTCGTCGAGGACGTGACGCGTGTGGTGGCGACCGGTCCGCCGCCGGCTCCTCCCCAGGCTGGCGAGCGTTCGGCGTCGGCGACCCGGGAGCTTCCGACGGTGACCGTCGACCCGACCGCCTCGTCGCGGTGACGGGCGGGTCGACGCTCGACACGTAAACCGGCAGTCCGTTCCAGCCGAGGGCGATCTGCGAAACTGACGGTTGTCCGCCTGGGAGTGTTCCTCCCCGGTCGCCCCCCGTCGTGAGGTTTGAGGAATGTCCGAAGAGCCGCCAGAGAACGTCGCCGCCGAGCCGGTCGAGGAGAGCGCGGCAACGGATTCGGTCCCCAGCGACGAGCCGACCCCGGCTGCCGAGCCGGTCGAGGAGAGCGCGGCAACAGATTCGGTCCCCACCGACGAGCCGACACTGGCTGCCGAGCCCGTCGAGGAGAGCGCGGTCGTACCGCCGACCCCCGCCGCGAAGCCCGCGCCGCCAGCGGCTCCGCCGAAGCCCGGCCTCCTCGTGGTCGCAACGGCCCAGGAGACACGCGAACAGTTCCGCCAAGTGTTCTCGTCCGATCCCGGATTCGTCGTCATCGACGCCGTCGTACCAGCCGATGCCGGACAGGCCGTAACGGCGCACAGCCCGCGCGTCGTGCTCATCGTCGTCGAAGGACGCGACGAAGAGTTCGCCGCACTCCGCGACGCAGCGCGCGCGGCCCAGGGCGCGACCCGCGTAATCGCGCTCTCGCGCCCCAATATCGAGCCGATCCACGTGCTGCGTGCAGCCGAGGAGGGCGCCCACGGCCACTGGACGACCGCGGTCGGTGTGCGCAACCTGCCGATCTGGATCCGTCAGGCCGCAGCCGGAACGGTCCGTATGGAGGACCGCATCCGAGAGGTACGCGGACTGAGCGACGCCGGCCCTCGGAGCCGCCGCAGCCTTCGCTGGCAACACCTCGCCGCGCTTCAGCTTCTCGCCCGCGGCTCGTCCAACGCGCAGGAAGTCGCCTGGAAACTCGGCATCCCGCGTGACAAGGCCCACACCCTGGTGGAACAAGCATGTCGATGCATGGAGGCCCAGACCCCGGGCGAAGCGGTCCAGACGGCACTCAGTCAGGGCCTGATCCGCTCGTAGACGACCCCACCGGGGGCATCTCGGGGTCGCGTGACGTCTCCGTCACGAGGCCCGTGGCACCGAAAGCCCTCTGGAGACGCCTGCTCGCCCCGTTCGCGATCGTCGGGGCGCTTCTCCTGAAGTTTAAAGCCGCGCTGCTTGTGATCTTCAAGATCAAAATCTTTGCGACGGCAGGTTCGATGCTGGTCTCGATCGGCGCGTACGCGCTCATCTGGCCCTGGCAGTTCGCGGTCGGCCTCGTCCTGCTCCTCTTCGTCCATGAGCTGGGACATGTGATCGAGGCAAAACGTCAAGGCATACCAATCTCGGGTGTCTACTTCGTCCCCTTCATGGGCGCGGTGATGCTCTCGCGGGAGGCATCGAAGGATGCCGCGAAGGGCGCATGGCTGGGTCTTGCCGGACCGATCCTCGGAAGCGCCGGCGCATTCCTCTGTTGGGGAATCGGGATCGCGCTCGGCTCCGACCTCTTCACGGCCCTGGCGTTCGTCGGCTTCATCCTCAACCTGTTCAACCTGATCCCGGTGCCGCCGCTCGACGGTGGGTACGCCACCGCCGTCTTCCATCCAACGTTCTGGCTCTTCGGGATGGGCGGGCTCGTGGCGATGCTCGTGATCTGGCCGAATCCGATCCTGATTATCATCGTGGCGTTTGCTGGCTTTGGGCTGTGGAACCAATGGAAGATCCGCAAAGATCCCGCCAAGCAGGGCTACTTCGAGGTCTCAGACCGCCAGCGCGCGACGATCGCCGTCGTCTACCTCGGCCTCGCGGGACTGCTTGCACTGAGCGCAAGCGCGACCCACCTCGAGCGTTCGATCGAAGGCGCGCGGAATGACTCCGGACAGTCCGCCGCGCGGGAATATGTCGAAGTGGCGGTTCCCCGACCGGCCCGGTAGGCCGCGAGACTCTCATCGCTGACTCATCTCGGATCGCTTCTCTTCGGGTCCAAGGCGCACAGGCGCCGTCAGCCCCGAGAGGAAGTCCCCCAGTTGAAGCAGCGCAAAGCCCCTCTGATTCTCCTCGCCTCAGCCGTTGCCGGCCTCGGCGTATTCGCCGGAGCCAACGCGACGGTGGGCAAGCAGCAGTCCGCCCCGACCACGGTCACGGTGACCGAGGGCTCCCCGTCGACGTTCAGTCTGAAGGCCAGTCGCAGCGTCGTTCCGACAGGGCGCGTCACCTTCAAGATCGCAAACGCCGGGACGATCACGCACGAAGTCGCCGTCATCCGGACGTCATACCGGGCCGACTCGCTGCCGGGGCCCCGAACGAAGGTCAGTGAGTCGGGCAACGTCGGTGAGTCAGGGGAAGTCGCCGGCCGGGGTTCGAAGACGTTCACGGTCACGCTGAAGCGTGGCCACTACGCGCTGATCTGCAACCTGACCGGGCACTACACCGGCGGCATGCACATCGATCTGACGGTGCGTTGAGCACCTCCAACCACATCTGGGAGGCGTCCGGGCCCGGTGGCGTGCCGCCATCGGGCCGCACCCTCGGAGCGGTCTTCGTCCGTCCCCTGTGGGTCGCCCTTACATTCATTGCCGCGTTTGCGGCGCTCGCCGTGTGGATCCGCGGCGGCGGCCAGCCACCAGGGGACGTCGCGGGCCTTGCCGAGGTTCACCGACACTCCACACGCCTCTTGGCGTTGCTTGCCCGGTGGATCACGCACCTCGGCGACGTGGCGACCGTCGGGGGGCTCACCCTGAGCCTGGGTGGATTCCTCGCGTGGCGCGGGCGTCGACGTGACGCGCTCCGCCTTGTCTCGTCGGTCGTTGGCGCCGGCATCACCGCGGCCGTGATCAAGCAGCTCGTGGAGCGCCAACGCCCGCACCTGTTTCCGTGGCTCATCTCCGAGGGCGGCTACTCCTTTCCGAGCGGCCACTCAACCGGGTCGATGGCACTCGCCCTGGCGCTGGCGGTGGCAGCGTGGAACGCCCGGCCGGGAAAGGCCATCGCGGCGGTCGCGGTCGCGAGCGCTGCCGTGGTCGGCCTGTCAAGACTTGAGCTTGGGGTTCACTACCCATCTGACGTCGCCGCGGGTTGGCTCGTCGCCGGAGCGGTCGTGCTCACGGCGACCTGGCTCGATCGCCGTCTCGTATTCGGTCGTAGCGACGCGGTGTGTGAGGATGAGACTCGTGGACGGGCAGCCCAGCGAACCGCCACTGAGTGAGCGACGAGCTCCATGCGCGTCCTAGTCGTCGAGGATGACGCCAAGATGGCCAGCTTGCTCCAGCGCGGCCTGGTCGAAGAAGGCCACGCGGCCGACGTTGCCGCGACCGGCGAAGCGGCCACGTGGATGGCGCAAGCGACCGACTACGACGTGATCGTCCTGGACGTGATGTTGCCGGGTGTTGACGGGTTCGAGGTCTGCGGGACACTCCGGGCATCGAATGTGCGCTCGCCGATCCTCATGTTGACGGCTCGTGACGCCGTCGAGGACCGTGTGACGGGGCTCGACCAGGGCGCCGACGACTACCTCACCAAGCCTTTTTCGTTCGTCGAGCTGCTCGCTCGCCTCCGAGCGCTCGTACGACGCGGGGCGAGCGAGCGGCGTCCGGTGATGGAGGTCGGCACCCTGCGCATGGATCCCTCCACGCGCCAGGTCTGGCGAGGGAACACCGAGATCAGCCTCTCCACAAAGGAGTTCGCGCTGCTCGAGACGCTGATGCGACGCCCCGGACAGATGCTGTCGCGCTTCGACATCCTCGAGCACGCCTGGGACGGCACCTACGAGAATCGCTCGAACGTGGTCGATGTCTACGTCCGATACCTTCGCGAGAAGATCGATCGACCCTTCGGGACCAACTCAATCGAGACTGTGCGCGGAGCCGGGTATCGACTTCGTACGGACGGGGGGCGTCACGAGGACTGACGCCCGAGCCTGGACCGCAGCAACGATCCAATGGGCCAAGCGGCTCCCGATTCGCATCCGGCTGACGCTGGTGTTCGCGCTTGCGATGCTGGCGCTCGTCGCCGCGCTCGGCGCGTTTCTCCACCAACGGGTTGCGTCGTCGCTGGATCAGGCCATCAACACCTCCCTGCGAGTTCGCGCGGATGACATCGCCGCGACTGTGCGGGAATCGATCGACAGCAACGATCCCGGGCAGGTCGTCCTCGCAGACACCAACGACAACGTCGCGCAGGTGCTGGGTAGTGACGGTCGCGTCATCTACGCATCGTCCGATAGGGCCGGGCGCCCCCTTCTCACACCCACCGAGCAGGCACGCGGCGCGAACGAAACGATTCGGTTCGATCGCGAGGAGGTGGTCGGCAAGGAATCGACGCGAGTGCTCGCCATGCCGGTCGACACCGCAGGCCAGCACAATCTCGTGGTCGTCTCGATGTCGCTGCGACGTCGGGAAGAGACGCTCCACGAGCTGCTCGCGGCGCTGCTCATTGCGGGGCCGCTGGCCATCATCGTCGCCTCCGGCGCGGGGTATGTTCTCGCGGCGGGAGCACTCCGACCCGTCGAGCGTATGCGCATTCGGGCAGCGGCGATCTCGGCAGAGAAACCGGGGGGCCGCCTTCCGATTCCCGAGACGCGCGACGAAGTTCAACACCTCGGCGAGACGCTCAACGAGATGCTTGGACGACTCGAGACCTCGTTCGCGCACGAGCGACGGCTCGTCGCCGACGCGAGCCACGAGCTTCGAATGCCCCTCGCGCTCCTTCGCACCGAGCTGGAACTCGCCCTGCGGCGCAAACGGACGCCGGAGGAACTCGAAGCGGCGCTCCGCTCGGCGTCCGAGGAAACCGAGCGACTCTGCCAGCTCGCGGAGGACCTGCTCGTCCTCGCGAGGTCAGACATAGGGTCGCTCCCGTTACGTCCGGCCGAGGCCGGGGTTGTGGCGCTGCTCGATAGTGTCGCCGCGCGTTTCAACACCCGAGTGAACGAGCATGGGCGGATGATCCGCGTGGCCTCGCCCGACGACCTTCGGGCAACGCTCGACATCGAGCGGATCACCCAGGCGTTGGGGAATCTCGTCGATAACGCCCTCGCCTACGGTGACGGGACGATTGAACTTCGGGCTGTGGCGATCGAGGGCGTCGTCGAGCTCCACGTTTCCGACCACGGCGCGGGTTTCCCGCTCGGGTTCCTCGGTCGCGCCTTTGACCGCTTCTCGCGCGCAGACGAGGCCCGCGGCCGCGGAGGGACGGGCCTCGGCCTTGCGATCGTGAGCGTGATCGCGCTGGCGCACGGGGGCTCCGCGCACGCGCAGAACCGTGAGTGTGGGGGCGCTGACGTGTGGCTCGCGCTTCCCACTGACGGACTCGCGGCCCATCAACAATCGCGACCGAGCGACGCCTCGAGGCGTCGGATGTAGTCGCGGTGGGAGATCTCCCGTGTGCCGAACCGTGCGAGGTGAGGGCTCGTCATCTGAACGTCGAGGAGCGTGACGCCGAGCGCTTCGAGGGCCCGGCTCGTGCGGACGATCAAGGCGTTCCCGGCATTTGAGACAGCGTGGAACATGCTCTCGCCGCTCGCAAAAGCGCCGAGCCGAAGCCCGAAGAGGCCGGCGGCGAGATGGTCCTCGCTCCAGATTTCGAAGCTGTGACAGACGCCCTGGCGGTGGAGGTCGAGATAGGCCTCGACAAGCCGCGGCGTCAGCCAAGCCCCGCCCCCGCGCGGGGCCGCGCAGGCCTCGATGACCGCGCCGAAGGCGGTGTCGACCCTCAGCTCGAAGGTTCGACGCGCGAGTGCGCGGGCCACCGAGCGTGGTACTCGCAGCTCACCGGGGATGAGGACCGCGCGCGGGTTCGCGGTGAAGTATCGGAGTGGCCCGGCGGGCTCGTCGTCCATCGGGAACGCCCCGACGAGCGCGGCGTGAAGAATGTCCTCGGGGTCAATCGGGCGGTTTGAGTTCACAAGCCCTTGGCAATCGAGAGGCAGACGCGCATCCCGCCGGCGCTGCACGTCCCGGCGCCACGACCCGCGTGGCCGTCAGCGTAGTGCAGGTGTGGCCGGTGCCGGCTGGCGCCGTCGTTCGGGTGAGACTTCGGCCCTTGCGAACATACCAAACCTGCGATACATATATCGCATGTCTGGTATGTCTGATGACGATCCGGTGACCCCTTCGCGGAGGTGGGGACGCGACGGAGCATTCCAGCGTCTGCGCGACCGACTCAGCGAGGGGTCCCCCGATGTCGACGCGGCGACCACCTTCAAGGCGATCGCCGACCAGATCGTTCTGCGCCGAACCGAGCTCGGACTTTCGCAGGCGGAGCTTGCCGAGCTCTGCGCGACAACCCAGCCTGCGATCGCCCGCTTCGAGCGCGGCGAGCGTCCCCCGAGAATCGACACCCTGCTTCGCGTCGCAAACGCCCTCGACTGCGACCTGCGCGTCGAGATCACCCCACGGACCATGAGGAGCAAAACGTGAGCACGCCAATCAGTGCGGACGAGCTGACATCGACGAGGGGCGAGCGCTATCTCGCTGCCGCACTCGCGATCTTCGCGGCGATCGGGGTCCTGTGGGTCTACGCGAAGATCGACAATGTGGGCCGGCCGGCCTACCCCACGACGTCATTCGGACTCCCTCCGGCCCTCACCTCGGACCCTGCGATCGTTGCCCAGCAGGCCGCCCAGCGGCGACTTGAGACGCGTCAGGCCCAGGTGAGTAGCGCGCGGCGTGGCCTCGAACTCTCGCGGGAGGAGTACCGGACCTCGCTCGACGCCGGGAGCCCGGCGCCGAACCTGGAGCGGCGCTACCGTCGTGCCCAGTCCACCTTTGCGGCGGCAAATCGACAGGCAGCCGAGGCGCAGCAGGCGGCTGCGACGACCAAACCAGCCGCCGACCGGGCATCGCGGCGCATCGAGGCGGAGCAGCGCGCGATCAGTAGCGACTTCGAGGCTCGAAGCAATCGGCATCGCCTCCTGGTCTTCCTGGCGCGCTTCGCGCTCGCCCTGAGCCTCCTCGGACTGTCGTTTTGGATGCTGCGACGGTTCAGTCGCCATCGCCCGCGCCTCGTGCCGCTTGCCGGGGCCGCCATCGCCACCGCCGTTCTGCTCACGCTTGTCTTCGCCGGCGACTACACAACCGACTACGTCAATCCCCTCGAGACGGGACCGGTCGTGCTTTCGCTGGTCGGCATCGCAATCACCCTGTTGACCTTCATGGGCCTGCAGCGACAGGTCGCCCGACGCGTGCCGATCCGTCGCGTACGCAGACACGAGTGTCCGTTCTGTGGGTACCCGGTCAAGACCGGCAGCCACTGCGAAGGATGTGGACGGTCCGTCAACGGCGCGTGCGCCTCGTGCGGCGCGCCGCGTCGGGTCGGCACCGCTCATTGCGCGGCATGCGGGGCGTCGTAGGCACGCCGAGTGGCGGCGCCGGTGAGGGCACCGGCAATGCGAGCCACGGCGACCGGAAGAAGCGGGGCACCAATGCGGGTGACGTCTCCGGCGATGGCGATGACCTCCCGGCCGTTCGCATCGGCCGTGACGAGCAGCGCGAGCGTGAGGTTGCCACGGACGACGACCTGCTCGACGTCGATAACCCCGACCGAGGTCGATAGTGCCTCGAAAAGGGCAACGGTGACGCCAGGACGATCGGGCCCGTGAGGGTCAGGAGTAGCGTCGGTGAGTCGAGTTCCGCACGCGCCGGAGCCGACATGGTTGATTCCGAATTGCTGAGGGCGATCCGCTGGCTGCGACACTTCGCGATTCGGCGTCCTTGGCAGCCCACATATTCGTGCCTCGATTCAGAGCCCGAAACTGGCTTGGCGCTTGCACTACCGTAACTCTCGTGAATTTATGATTGGTGTTCGGTGCCGCCATGCAATCCGCAGGCATCTACGACACACGATTGACACGTACCAGTCGGCCGACTAGCGTCGTCGCCATCCGATCTGGGAGATCCACATGCGCAGATCTATTTCGCCAGCATCAGACCGCCAACGTGTGGCATTTATCGTTGTAGGTGTCGTTGGCGCGGGTTGCATCGCCGTCGGTGCCTATGCAGCCGTCATAGGCACGTCAAGCCCCTCTGCACCCCCTGTCGGCGGTCAAGAACTCGGCACTCTCATTGCAACCGTCGACGGCGCCCGGCTCTACGAGGTGCCATCCAAGGATGTCGGCCTGCTGGAGAGACTGACAGGGTTTGCTATTCGCTCGCAGTTGCGGGTCAGCCGTTGATGATGGGTTGTGGCTCCAAAGCTGTCCTTGATCGTTCGGGCGTTCTTCTCGGCGCCCCCTAGTGGTGGCGTCAGGTAGGTCTGGGCCCTTCTTCCTGTTGGTGCAGTTGAAGTTCGACAGGGCGGCACAACGCAGGCAGTGACTGGTCGACTCGCGTCCCTACAGTTCGATGTCGGCAGCCCGTCGTTCTCAGTCAAGACTGCAACTGGAACAGTGACATTGGATGTCAACTAGCAATGGGGGTAAGGATGACAGTCTCGATATCCGCGATCGGTTCCGAGTCGCGGAGCGTCCGTCGCTCCCTCGTCTTCGCAGGACTCACGGCAGTCGCCGCGCTCGCGACGACATCCAGCGCTCTTGGGACGCACGCTCCAATCTCGACGAACTGCTTCTATGCCAACACTTCTTGCGCCGCGGGCATCACCGGGGGCTCCGGCTGGGTGAGTTCCTGGGGGGCGTTCCACAACGCAAACTCTGTGCGCATCGTCAACACCGCCGTTCCGTACCTGTTGAAGAAGGCCTGGGCTTGGCCCGCTCCCAGCGGACCCTCGTTAGGTCCCTGGAATGCTGGAAGTGGTTTCGACACCTTTGCCGTTCAGGTGTACTCCAGCACAGGCACCACGATCAAGGGGAAGTGTGGTAACGGAGGGAGCAGCGCCCAGGCGTTCAAGTGCTCCGTACAGGTATCGGTCGGGCATTGATACGAGTGTGAGGACGGCCGTGTGTGCGTGCCAAACGTGAACGATAGGCGAGCAGGCTTCGGTTGCACGTTTCGCTCACGACGCTCGGACAGGCCACCGTCGTCGCATCTTCATTCCCGCCCCGACCAGGAGCAGCAGGTCATCGGTGGGGCGGTCGCCGAGATGCTGTTCGCGCCAAAGCGCCCGAACTGCCGCCCGAACACCGGCCAGCGAACCGCCGCGAAAGGCCGCGGTCCCGTCCAAGTACCCGGTCCAGTGCGCGCGGGTCGCGTCGCCAGCGGCCGCGCAAGCAGCTCGCCAAGACGCGTCGTCAGGGTCGATTCGGCGGTCAAGCGGGCACCCACTCTCGGCCGCGGGGCGTAAGGACGACCTGGTGCGTCCAGGCGGTTTGGGTCTGCCCGGCGAGAAAGCTCACGGCGTGGGCGATGTCGCCAGGTTCGAGCGCGCTCAGCGGAGGCCTGCCGGTTGATTCGTAGCGGTCGGTCACGATCTCGCCGTCGGCGACGAGAAGCGCGACGTGAATACCGAGCGGGCGCATCTCCTGCACGAGTGCCTCGACCACACCGCGAAGCGCCATCTGGGCCGCACCCCACGCGCCGCGCTGCGGACCCACGCGGCGCGTCGACGGCCCAGCGATCTGCACGATGGTTCCGTGGCCTTGGGCGCCCAGGACGCGCGCCGATGCCTGGAGCACGTTCCACGCTGGCGGCAGGCATGCGCGCAGCCACTCCTCAAGCCGCTCGGGCGGCGCGTCCACGACTGAGCCTCCACCGAACGGTTGGTCGCGCGGCGGGGACGTCATCGCGTTGACGACCAGGTCGATCTGGCCGAAGGCGTCTCGGGCCAGGTTGAACACGCCGTCGACCTGCCGAGGGTCTCCGGCATCGACAACCTCCCTCGCAACCCCCGCCGGCAGCCCGCTCAGGGTCTCGACGCTCCGAGCCAGCGCGAGCACCCGCCATCCCTCGTGATGGAGGCCAATGGCGACCGCGCGGCCGACGTTTCGTGCGCCAAAGATGACCGCAGATCGAGGACGTTCCACGCGGAGGATGATGCCATCGTCCGAAGGGAGGGGGGTAGACTCGAATCGTGAAGCGCAGCGCTCCAACCGACGCCCTCGGCGCCGTTTACCCGGTTGCCCGCCCTCGGCGCCTGCGCCGCTCGGAGACGCTCCGCCGGATGGTTCGCGAGACACGTCTGAGCGCCGACCAGTTCATCCTCCCGCTCTTTGCGATCTCCGGCCATGACCGCGAGCAGCCGATCGACGCCCTTCCTGGCCACTCGCGCCAGAGCCCCGACCTCCTTGCGCGCACCGCCCGACGGGCCTTCGAAGCAGGCGTGCCGGCGGTCCTGATCTTTGGAATCTCAGATCACAAAGATGGCGCGGCGACCTCGGCCTACGATGTCAATGGCTCCGCCCAGGAAGCCGTCGTGGCGATCAAAGCGGCCGTCCCGGAGATGGTCGTCGTCACCGACGTGTGTCTCTGCGCCTACACCGATCACGGCCACTGCGGCATCGTCGAAGACGGCGAAGTCCAGAACGACCCGTCGCTTGACGTTATCGCGAGGACGGCGCTCAGCCACGCGGCCGCCGGAGCCGACATCGTCGCGCCGAGCGACATGATGGACGGCCGGGTGGGTGCGATTCGTTCCGCGCTCGACGCCGAGGGCCATGAGGGCGTCTCGATTCTCTCCTATGCGGCGAAGTACTCCTCGGCCTTCTACGGGCCATTTCGCCAGGCGGCGGGATCCGCCCCGGGCTTTGGTGACCGCCGCGGCTACCAAATGGACCCGGCAAACGTCCGCGAAGCCGTTCGCGAGGTGCGTCTCGACATCGCGGAAGGTGCCGACATGGTGATGGTGAAGCCCGCGGCGACCTACCTGGATGTCATCGCTCGCGTTCGAGAAACGACGGAGCTGCCGCTCGTCGCGTACCACGTGAGTGGCGAGTACGCGATGCTCAAAGCCGCGGCCGAGCGAGGCTGGCTCGATGAACGCGCGGCGGCCCTTGAGACGTTGACGGCGATTCGGCGCGCCGGCGCGGACCTCGTGATCACCTACCACGCCGAGGCCGCAGCACGCTGGCTGAGCGAAAACTGATCGGGAGACCTGTGGCTACTACCGCTCGCACGCGCGTTCACTACAAACCCGACGAGACCGACCAGACGCTCCTGAACGCGCTTCAGTCGGGCCTTCGTTTTGTTCGCGAGCCCTTTGCGGAGATCGGCGAGCGCATCGGCATGGCCGAGGCTGAGGTCCTTTCACGGATTCAGCGCCTCAAGGATGCGGAGATCATCCGCCAGATCTCGGCGATCTTCGACACGCGAGCGCTCGGCTATACGAGCACCCTTGTCGCCGCGGCATACCCCGATGACCGCCTCTTCGAGGCAGCGTCGATCATCGGTGGGCACCCCGGTGTGAGCCACAACTACCGGCGCACCCACCGCTA
Source organism: Actinomycetes bacterium (assembly GCA_031376285.1). Classification (GTDB taxonomy): domain Bacteria; phylum Actinomycetota; class Thermoleophilia; order Miltoncostaeales; family Miltoncostaeaceae; genus JANMDN01. The sequence continues at coordinate 22,171 of JANMDN010000044.1, read as the reverse complement.
CAACCTGTGGTACACACTTGCGTGCGAACCCGAGTCCGAGCTTGGGATCGAGGAGACCGTCGACCGGCTCGCCCACGCGACAAACGCCGATTCCACTCGCCTGATGCCGACGCTGAAGCTCTTCAAGATCAATGTCCAGCTCGACATGACCGGTACCAAAGACGTCGCCGAGAAGACCGAGCAGAAGGCCCCACCGCAACGGGGCGATGGCGTCCTCCCGACCGAGGCCGACAAGCGTGCGATCGTCATCTTGCAGCGCGACCTTCCGGTCACATCGACACCGTTTGATACCTGGGCAGTCGAGGCCGGCGTCGATGTTGACGAGTTGCTCGCCCAGGCCCAGGTCTTTGTCGACCGCACCTACATGCGTCGTTTTGCGGCAGTCCTCAACCACCGCAAGGCGGGCTTCGGGGCAAACGGCATGGCCGTCTGGAAGGTCCCACACGACCAGGTCGAGGAGATGGGCCCGAGGATGGCGGCCTTCCGTGCCGTCTCGCATTGCTACCTGCGACCGACCTATGAGGACTGGCCGTACACGCTCTTCACGATGGTCCACGCGCGCTCGATGGAACTCTGCGAGGAGACCATCCGCGCGATCGCCGACGAGGTTGGCCTTGCCGGCGCCGACGAGCACGCGACCCTCTACTCGACCCACGAGTTCAAGAAAATTCGGCTCGTGTACTACACACCCGAGTACCGGCAGTGGGAAGCGCTCGCGCTGGCCGGCGAGCCGCTCCCGGTCTGGTGAGCTTCACGCGGAGCGCCGAGCTCTACTCGCGAGGACGCGAGGTCCTCGTGGGCGGCGTCAACTCTCCGGTCCGGGCGATGGGCTCGATCGGGCGCGATCCCATTTTCATCGCACGGGCCGAGGGTCCGCATGTCTGGGACGTCGACGGCAACCGGTACGTCGACTACCTGGCAACCTGGGGGCCGGCGATCCTCGGGCACGCGAACCCGAAGATTCTCGACGCGATCCGGCGACAGCTCCCCGATGGGACGTCCTTTGGAGCGCCGACCGAAGCCGAGATTCGCTTCGCCGAGTCCGTTTGCGCGGCATTCCCGTCGATGGAGCAGCTCCGGATGACGTCGTCAGGTAGCGAGGCGGTCACCGGCGCCATTCGCCTCGCGCGCGCCGCGACCGGCCGCGAGGTGATCGTCAAGACCATCGGGGGCTACCACGGCGCCATCGACGGCCTGCTCGCCCAGGCGGGCAGCGGAGCGACGACGCTCGGCGTGCCGACGAGCCCGGGAGTGACCGAGGGCGCCACGCGCACGACGCGACTTGCCAGGTACGGCGACGCCGACGCCGCCGATGCCGCGCTTGAGGGCGCCGCGGCGATCATCGTCGAGCCGGTCGCCGGGAACATGGGTGTGGTCGAGCCCGGCGCCGCGTACCTGGGTGCACTGCGCGCCGCATGTGATCGTCACGGGGCGCTCCTCATCCTGGATGAGGTCATCACCGGGTTTCGGATCGCCTACGGTGGCGCGCAGGAGCGCTACGACGTCCGCGCTGACATCACGTGCCTTGGCAAGGTCATCGGGGGGGGTCTCCCCGTCGGGGCCTTTGGCGGACCTCGCCAGATCATGAGCCAGCTCGCCCCAGAGGGCCCCTGCTACCAGGCCGGGACGCTCTCGGGGAACCCGCTCGCGACCGCCGCGGGCCTCGCGATGCTCGCCGAGCTGGCGGCGCCCGGGGTCTACGACCGCCTCGAGGAAGGTGGCGCGACGCTCGAAGAGCTCCTTCGTGACAGCGGCGCGCCCGTCACAATCAATCGGGTCGGATCCATGCTCACGCCATTTTTCACCGACGGCCCCGTTGCCGACTACACCGACGCGACGGCGAGCGACACTGAGGCCTACGGACGACTTGCGCGAGCCCTCCTCGATGCGGGCGTCTACCCACCGCCGTCCCAATTCGAGGCATGGTTTGTCGGCCTCGCTCACGGCCCAGAGGAGTACCGGGCGACCCGCGAGGCACTCAATCGAGCGCTCGGATGACCGGCCACGTCGCCGATGCGCCGGCCCTGCTTGACCGCCTCACGCGGACGCCGCCGCCGCCGCTTCTCGCCGCACATGTTCGGCCGCCGCTCGGCGAGCGAGCGGCAAGCGGACTCGACCTGATCCTCGAAGGTTTTCTCCTGCACCACGGCACGTCCCGGGTGTTCGAGGGGAGCGACCAGGGCCCCCGCGTGCTCGCCGGTGACTACTGCTACGCCGAAGGACTCGTTCGAGTCGCGGCGTCAGGTGATCTCTTCGTGATCGAGGCGCTCGCCGACCTGATCGCGCTATCGGCGAGCCTCGTCGCCAGGCGTCGTCGCGACGTCCTCCCAGCCCTCTGGGCAACGACGGTCGCCTCCATCGCAGCCCCAGATCCCATGCACCAGGCGGAGTTCGGCGCGGCGAAGCAAGCCCTCCGAGGCGCGGCGAACGCCGACGGACTCCTCGCGCTTGGGCGGGACCTCTCGCTCACGCGGGAACTCGAATCGGTACTTGACTGATGTCGGATCTTCGTGAGTTCGTTCGACGACTGCGGGCCGCGGGTGAGCTGATCGAGGTGTCCGCTCCGGTCGACGCGCACCTCGAGATCACCGAGATCGCCGACCGCGTGATGAAGTCCGGTGGGCCAGCGCTCCTCTTCACGAACGTGATCGGGAGTGATCTCCCGCTCCTCATCAACCAGTTCGGGAGCGAGCGGCGCATGGGCATGGCGCTTCGCACCGACAACCTCGACCAAATCGCGGGCCGCATCCAGGACCTCCTTGAGTTCCAGCCACCGCAGGGACTGCTCGAGAAGGCAAAGGCGCTCGGCAAGCTGAAGGACCTCGCGTCATGGCCTCCAAAGATCGTGAAGTCGGGGTCCTGCCAGGACGTGTGGCTCCCCGCGCCCGATCTCGACCTCCTTCCTATCCTGACGTGCTGGCCCGATGACGGTGGGCCGTTCATCACGCTGCCGCTCGTCTTCTCGAAGGATCCCCGCACGGGGCTTCGAAACTGCGGCATGTACCGCATTCAAAAGGTCGATAAGACCACCGCGATGATGCACTGGCAGATCCACAAAGATGGGGCCGCCCATCTTCGTGATTCCCAGGGTCGGGTTCCTGTGGCGGTCGCGATCGGCTCTGACCCCGCCGTCACATACGCCGCGACCGCCCCGCTGCCACCGAACCTCGACGAGATGATGCTCGCGGGCTTCATTCGCGGCAAGGCCGTCGAGATGGTGCGCTGCCGCACCGTTGACGTCGAGGTGCCCGCCGACGCGGAGATCGTTCTCGAGGGCTACGTCGACGCGACCGACCTTCGGCCAGAGGGGCCGTTTGGCGATCACACCGGCTTCTACACACCGGTCGATGACTACCCCACGTTCCATATCACCGGGATGTCGATGCGCCGCGACGCGATCTACTCGACCACCGTCGTCGGCATCCCCCCGATGGAGGATTTCTGGCTCGGCAAGGCCACCGAGCGGATCTTCCTCCCGCTCATCAAGGTCACGATGCCGGATCTCGTCGACCTGCATTTCCCGCCCGAGGGCACGTTCCACAACTGCGTCATCGTGAGCGTGAAGAAGCGCTACCCCGGCCACGCGAAGAAGCTGATGAACGCGATCTGGGGGGCCGGGCTGATGTCGCTCACACGATGCATCATCGTCGTCGACCACGATGTGAACGTCCACGATATGAGCGCCGTTGCGTTTCATGCCTTCTCGAATGTGGATGTCGGCCGCGACATGCTCGTCACCGAGGGCCCCGTCGATGCCCTCGACCACGCCGCGCCGTACTTCGCGCTCGGGTCGAAGGTCGGATTCGACGCAACCCGAAAGCTCCCGGGAGAGGGCATCGTGCGCCCTTGGCCCGAGGAGGCCCGCATGAGTGTCGAGGTGCGCGACCGAGTCAGCGAACGCTGGCGAGAGCTGGGGATTCCCGGCCTGAGCTGATCGGCTGCTCACGAGTCGGGGGTTTCGAGGATATGAAGTTCGGGTAAGGATCGCTCGACGCGCCTGCCCCGCCGGGGCAGAGTGCAACGGGCACTCCCCGAGCACGGGAAGTGTCGAGCACCCCGGAAAAGGAGTGAGTCATGGCACAGCGTCATATGAAGATGCTTCTCGTGGGCGGCATGTGCGCCGCCGTCGCCACCGGAACAGCCGTCGCCGGATCAGCGCGGCAAACGGCCAACACCCAGCACGCAAGGCCGAGCATCCCGCCGCAGGTGGCCCAGTACGACCCGCTCTACGGTCGCTCCGGCAAGCGCGTCCTCGTAGCGAACCTCGATGGTCGCAGCGAGGTCGGAAATGCGGGAGAGAAGAACGTCGGGAATTCCTTGGCGCGTGGGCTTGCCTCGGTCGGCATTCGCGGCACCCACATTTGCGTCGGGATCGTCGCGCTCGACAGCGGCATTCCGGTCGCCGCCCACATTCACGAGGGCGCGAAAGGCAAGAACGGGCCTGTCGTCATCGCCCTTAAAGCCCCGACGCCAATCGAACCCGGAAGCGTGTTCTCCGCGTCGAGTGCCTCATGCCAGAACACCGACCCAGCGCTTCTTGGCAGGATCCGAAAGAGCCCCGCGAGCTTCTACGTCAACGTACACACGACGGACTTCCCCGCCGGCGCCCTCCGCGGCCAACTCCGAAGCGCCAACATCAAGAGCTAGCTCGCACCTCATCGAGCCGGCCGCGTAGCTGCCGTTCGTCGAGGCGCTCGCCGATGACGACGAGTGCCAAGCCGTCGGGGTCAATCGTCGACCACGGCAGGGTGTCCACCGTTGCGTGGACACCCTGCACAAGGCGCACACCCCCGTCGACTGTCACAAAGCCCTTCACCCGAAGCACTGAAGGGTCCCTGGCGAGTTCGTCGAGGAGCGTCCGAAGGCGAGGACCATCCAGGTCCCCGGGAACCGCAACACAGACGGCATCGATGTCGTGTCCGAGGGCGTAGACGCCCGGGACCGGAGCGAAGGCCGACTCGGACTGGTCCCCGAACGGACCGAGCACCTCCCCGGCCCCGGCGTCGGCGGCAAGCACGATCGAGGCGGTCGGATTGATCGCCCGGATGACCCGCTGGGCGTCGCGTCGCTGGCTCCCGTCGGCAAGATCGTGCTTTGCCAGGATCACGGCGTCAGCGTGAACCACCTGGTCGACGAACTCCGCGCGAGCGGAGTCGGTGGCCGCGTTTGTGGCGTCAACCACGACGATGATCGCGCGCAGCCATATCTGACGCTCGGCGGCCCCGAGTTCCACAAGGTCGGCGGCCGTGGCGCTCGGTCGAGCGATACCTGAGGTCTCGATCAGGATCGCGTCGGGCGGGCACCCAACGGAGCAAACGCTCCGGACCGCTCCAAGGAGGTCTCCTCTGGCGCTGCAGCAAACACATCCACCGGAGAGGGCAACGATCTCGCCCGCCCTGCCCGCGAGCAAGCGTTGATCGACGCCGACCTCGGCGAGTTCATTCTCGACCACGGCAATGCGCCGCGGGGACACATCGTCCAAGACTCGCGCGATCAGGGTCGACTTCCCAGCCCCGAGGAACCCGGTCACCAGGGTCACGGGTATTCGAGGCGCGGTCATGTTTGCGAAGCCTCGCAGGCCGAGGCTTCGCGAGGGTTCACCCAAGGACGTGTTCGCGAAGACAGGGCTTCGTGATGGAGCTGTAAGGCCTCGTTGCGCCAACCCGCCCGTGCAAGCACCATCGATGACACGAGAAGGACACCCCCTCGAAAGGACGAGCCGAATGGCGCTCCGAAACTCCCGTGCAATGCTCGCCGTTGGCGCAGCGGCACTCATCAGCTCAAGCGTCGCCCTCGCAAGTCGTGGAGACGACGACGGAAAACGCAAGGACGGTGACAAGTCCGGTAAGCGCGGCGTCGTCGCGGTGTCTGACAAGACCGGCCAGCCCATCTCCGTCCTCCCGCCTGGTGTCACGCCGCAGTACGGCCAGAATGGCCGCGCGATCTTCTCGGCGAGCCTCCTCGGCAAGAGTGAGGTCGGTGCCGACGGGCGACGTCGCGCGGGCAATCCGTTTGGCCGTGGTGGCGCGACGATCTCCATCAAGGGTTCACTCATCTGTGTCGGCATCGTCACCGTCGACAGCGGCGTCGCGACCGGCGCGCACATTCATGCTGGCCGCAAGGGCGAGAACGGCCCAATCGTACTCACACTTCCGACACCCACGCCCATCCAACCGGGCAGCGTGTTCGCATCGTCGAGTTCCTCATGCCAGCAGGCCGACCAGGCGCTCCTCGATGGGGTCCGCTACCGGGCCAAGAAGTACTACGTCAACGTGCACACGACGGACTTCCCGAACGGCGCGCTCCGCGGCCAGCTCGTGCGCGACGAGGGTCGCAACCACTAAGACGTTTCCCGTTCTTGAGCCGCCCTGGGGCCGCCAATTGGGCGGCCCCAGGCATTTCGGAGCGCAGGCGTGACATCGGCCCGACCTGGCGGGACATTCCGCCCGCCCCCTCGCGGGTCCAGTCGGCCCCGGTCTGGTTGAATGCAGCCGAATGCGCGACGAAATGCGCGCGGCGCGGTCTCGAGGAGGTCGGCGAGTGGCAGAAGACCCGGGCAACGGAACGCTGGAACACGACGGTGACGGGCACTACCAAGGCCCGCGCGCGCACGACCCAGCGCCGACGCATGACCACAGCGACGACCCCGACTACGTCACTCGAACGAAGTTCCTCGCCGGCGTGGCGCTTGCCACCGGTGGCGTCATGGGCGCAGCGATCATCGTGCCGGTGGTCGGCTTCGCGGTCGTCGACCCGCTGAAGGCCGAGGACTTCCGCTGGATCGACGCGGGACCCGCGAAGGATCTGATCAAGAACCCGCCGCCCTACGCGGCTCCTGATGGAGGCGGCGAACCGGTCGTTGGAGGCGTCGCGTCCATCGCCATCTCAGGCCCGAACCCAGAAGGCGACCGTCGCGTCTTTATCGCGCTGACGCGCAAGCTCGGCAAAGAGGACGTGAAGCCCCTCGAGGTAGCGGAAGACGACCTCGAGCTCCTCGCGATCTGGAATCGCTGCGCGCACCTCGGCTGCCCGGTTGAGGAAGGCTCGGGTACGTACGCCTGCCCCTGCCACGGTGGCGCCTACGACGATCGTGGCCTGGTCTCAGGCGGCCCGCCTCCGCGCCCGCTCGACCGATTCGACATCAAGATCACCGACGGCACGAAGGACGTCCCCCTTCCGGAGGCCTTCAAGGCACTCGCTGGGGGAACCGGAGACAAACTCCGCGTGCTGGTAGGCAAGCCGTACTCGATCGACAAGAACGAGAAGCCCTACAAGCTGCGTCTGCCGGGCGAACCCGTCGACGGCATCCTCTCCAACCTCTACCCGTTCTAGGAGCGTCACAGGTGGCGACCAAGGACATCGGACCGAAACCACCCGGCGTCAGGCCGGCGATGGATGCCCTCGACTACGTCGATGAGCGCACCGGCGTCAAGTTCGGCGCGGGATGGTTCCTCAACCGGAACATCCCGCGCGGCACGAGCTGGTTCCAAACGCTCGGCTTCACCGCGATGGTGCTCTTCGCGCTGCAGGCCGTGACCGGGATCTTTCTCGCGATGTACTACAAGCCCGACACCAAGACGGCCTTCGGCAGCATCGAGAGCATCACCAACGACGTGACGTGGGGCTGGCTCGTGCGGGGCATGCACAAGTGGGGTGCCTCGGCGATGATCGTCGTCGTCTTCCTCCACATGGGCCGGGTCTTCTTCTTCGGGTCGTACAAGTACCCGCGCGAGTTGACCTGGGTCACCGGAGCGGTGCTCCTCGTGATGACCATGTTCATGGGCCTCACCGGCTACCTGCTCGTCTGGGATCAAAAGGCATACTGGGCGACAGTGGTGGCGGTGAACATCACCGCGAGTGCGCCGATCGTCGGGCCGTACCTCGGGCAGATCCTGCGGGCTGGCCCAGAGTTCGGGCCGAATACGCTCAGCCGCTTCTACTCGATCCATATGTTGCTGATACCCGGTGGCATGGCGACCTTCATCGGCCTGCACCTGTACCTGGTGACCAAGCTCGGGATCTCCGAGCCACCGTGGGCCAAGCGCCGCATGCGGATCGATCGCGATGAGGAGAACGCCCGTCGCCAGGCGGTACGCGAGCGGGTCATTCCCGGACGGACCGCGGTTCCGGCAGGAGCCCCGATCCAGGTTGAGGCAACGACGGGGAGTAGCGAATGAAACAGGCTCAGAAAGAGAGCTACAAGCGCGACTACGCGGCGGCAAAAGCCGACGGCAAGCCGTTCTTCCCGTACGCGATCTACAAAGACCACATCGTCGCGCTCTTTGCGATCGCGGTCGTCATCCTCTTGGCGGTCACGGCTCGGGTCCGGGTCGGCGAAGAGATCAACCCGGCAACGACGGACTTCATCCCGCGCCCCGAGTGGTACTTCTTCTTCCTTTTCGAGCTCCTGAAGATCTTCAAGAACCAGAACGCCTTCCTGCCCCTCATCATGGCGACGTTCATCATCCCGAACATCCTCATGGCACTGCTCTTTCTGGTGCCCTTCATCGATCGCGGGCCTGAGCGACGGATCTGGAAGCGCCCCTTCGCGATGATGTCGGCCGGGACGATCATGTTCTTCCTCTGCTACCTCACGTACGTCGGGGCGACGGCCCCCGAAGGCGGAGGGGCAGGACCAGCCCTCACTGGGCTCGACGCGCAGGCACAGTCGGGGTATGAGATCTACACCTCGAATATCTGCAAGAACTGCCATGTCCTCAAGGGTTTCGGCGTGCAGAACGTGGGCGCCCCGGAATTGACAAACGAGGGGGCGAAGGCACGCGGGGTGGAATGGCAGATTGCCCATCTGAAGGAACCCACCTCGAAGATACCGGGATCGCCAATGCCGGCCTTCGGGGGAAAGTTCACGGAGAAGCAGTTTGGCGACCTCGGGATCTTCCTCGACGGGCTCGGAACGAAGTACAAGTGATCCCTCGAGCCGCTGACTGACTGCCCAGCAGACGGGGTCCCGATGACGCCGGACCCCGTTTCGCGTGGCGGGCGCCGTCTACGATCAACTTGAGATGCGTGTATTCCTTGGCATCACCGGCGCAAGCGGCGCGATCTACGGGGCGAGAACGCTCGCTGCGCTGACGCGCGCGGGGTGCGAGGTCGGGCTCTGCCTGAGTGGCGCCGGAGCACAGGTCATCGGGCACGAGATCTTCGAACTCGGCCCGAAGCCGACGCTTTCGATACCGGAAGCGGCAGGACGCCTCGTCGATCGCTACGCCGACCCCGCCGGCACCGTTGTGGTGCTCGACCTGTACGACCTCACCGCCCCGTTCGCCTCGGGCTCGTCGAGAGCGCCCGCCGCGATCGTCGCCCCGTGCTCGATGTCGACCCTTGCGGCGGTCGCGCACGGAACCGGCTCAAACCTGATCCATCGCGCCTGCGACGTGATGCTCAAGGAGCGTCGCATGCTCGTGCTCATGCCCCGCGAGACGCCGCTCAGCGTCGTCCACATCGAGAACATGCTCACCGTGACGCGCGCGGGGGCGATCGTCCTTCCCGCAATGCCAGGCTTCTATGGCATTCCCCGAGGAATGGACGATCTCGTCGACTTCGTTGTCGGCAAGGCCCTTGACCAGATCGGCGTCGAACACGACCTGATCCGGCGCTGGGGCGAAACGACGGAGGCTGCCAGATGATGACCAAGGCGACCGGGACACTCCCGGCCGTCGAGGTGCGCGCGATGTTCAATCGGCTCGCGCCGCGCTACGACCGGATGAACCGCATCATGAGCGCGGGCCTCGACGGGCGCTGGCGGCGCGCAGCGGCCGCAGCGGCTGACGTCGCCGCCGGCGACCGCGTGCTCGACTGCTGTACCGGAACGGCCGACCTCGCCCTCGATCTCGCGAGTCGCGTCGGCCCGGCGGGCCGCGTGGTGGCGCTTGATTTCGCCGAGGAGATGCTCGCGCTCGCCCGCCCGAAGGTTTTGGGGCGGCCGATCGATCTCCTGCAAGGGGACGCACTTGACCTGCCGTTTGCAAGCAACCACTTCGATGCGGCGACGGTCGGGTTCGGCGCCCGAAACTTCGCCGACCTCGACCTAGGGCTTGCCGAGTTGACGCGCGTTGTCCGACCCGGTGGTCGGGTTGTCGTCCTCGACATCACGGTCCCCCGGCATCTGAGGGCGCTGTACGGAACCTGGTTTGACCGGGTCGTTCCCGGTCTCGGTCGCTTGGTTGGAAGCGACGGGGCCGCGTACCAGTACCTCCCAGCATCGGCGAAGCGGTTCCCCACTCCACCAGCGCTTGCCGCGCACCTCGCCGCAGCCGGGCTTCGATCGGTTGCGTGGCGGACGTTTGCGGGCGGCATGGTTGCGCTGCACTACGGGAGGGTCATCTAATCGCCACCCTCCAGAAGGGCACGCTCCGGCTGGTCCGCGATCGGCGCCGCGAGCTTGCGGCGTGCGAAGAGCGCCTGTCGGTCGTCGTTGCCGGTCACGGAGTCGCGATGAGCGAACCAGCGGCAGAGACGCTTTCGGCGGGAGGAAAGCGGCTGCGCCCGCTCCTCGTGTTTTGCAGTGCCCCGCGTCGAAGCGAGAACCGCACCGCACTCGTGTCGGCCGCTGTTTCCGTCGAGCTGGTGCACATGGCGACGCTCGTGCACGACGACCTCCTCGACGGGGCGACAATCCGCCGAGGCCGGCCGACAGTGGCCGCGGCGAGGGGTCCTGAACGGGCCGTGCAGGTGGGCGATTTCCTGTTTGCACGGGCGTTTTCCGAGCTCACCCGCGCCGGCGAACCCGAAGCGGTCGAGGTACTCGCCGCGGCGGCGCTCGACCTGTCCCGAGGTGAGCTTGATCAGCAACGCGCTGCGTTTGACCTCTCGCTGACCGAGGATGCCTACCTCGCCCGATGTCGGCGCAAGACGTCGGCCCTCTTCTCCGCGTCCTGCCGGCTCGGGGCGCTCCTCGGTGGCGCCAGCCGTGAGACGCAGGATCGGCTCGGCGCGTTTGGCGAGCACGTCGGGGTGGCCTTTCAGATCTTCGACGACATTCTCGACATTGCCGGCTCACCCGCCGCGACTGGGAAGCGTCGGGGCACCGATCTCCTCGGCGGCACGATCACGCTGCCGGTGATTCTCGCGCTGCGCGCAGAGCCCAGTCTTGCGCACCTTGTCGCGACCGCCGGCAACGGAACGGGTGTCGAGCCCCTGTGTGACCGACTTGCAACCCATCAGGGTGTGGTCGAGGCACGAGACCAAGCCCTCGGGTTCGTGGCGGCAGCGCGAGCCGCGATCGACGCGCCGCTCGACGGTGTCCACCAAGAGACGTTGATGAGCATCGCCGATGGCGTGGTGGACCGGTTCGCATGACCCGCGACGAGCTCATCGAGATGATCCGCGCGACTGATCCAGTGGGCGCTGCGGCGAGCCTTTCGCTGGACCTGAACGAGCCCGTCACCTGGACGCGCAAGCCCCGGTCGGGCGGCCTCATCGACGACGGGGCGATCGAGGGACGAGTCGAGGATCATCGCCGCGCGCACGAGTCGGGACTGCCGAGCGAGGCAACGGTTCTCTACGGGACGGCCGTTCCCGCAGAGGCGACCGCCGATCGATTGCTCGAGCTGGCCGAGTTGCAGGCGGGGAGCGGCAAGCTCCGCGCGGTCTGCCCGGTTCCCGCGGACGGCTCGCCTGGATCGTGGGGTGTTCAGGATCTCGCCGTCATCGCCGCGTGCCGTCACGCGCTGCCCGACGTCGTGTGGGTGCGACCCTCGTGGGAGCGTCTCGGCGCGTCGCTTTGCCAGGTCGCGGTTGCCTTCGGCGCAAACGACTGGGTGCTGCCCGAGGGAGACCGGACCGATCCGGCCCACCTCGCCGCGGCCGTCGGGCGCCGGGCGGTTGAGCGATGACACGGCCCCCGCTGCGCGTCGGGCGAATCAGCGCCCTCAACATGTATCCGATCTACCATCACCTCGAGGGCCCGAGTGGCCGACACCTGAAGTTCACCGACGGACTCCCCACCACCCTCAACACGGCACTCCTGGCCAACGAGCTGGATCTGTCGGCCGTGTCCAGCATCACGTACGCGCGCCATAGCGACGAGCTTCGATTGCTCCCCGTGGCCTCGATCACCGCCGCCGGGGCCGTCGACTCGATTCAGCTCTTTTCCAGAGTGCCGTTCGACGCGGTGAAGACCGTTGCCGTGACCCCGCACAGCGCAAGCTCGGTCGCGCTTCTTCGTGTGCTGATCGGCCCGTCGGTTCGGTTCGAGACGTTGCGCGGTCCTGCCTCCGAAGCCCTCGACCATGTCGATGGCGCACTCGTAATCGCCGACGAGGCGCTCCGCGACCTGCGCGCCGGTTTCGCGCCGTTTTCGACCGATCTCGGAGCACGGTGGACGCAGGAAACGGGTCTTCCGATGGTCTTCGCGGTGTGGGCCGTCCGCGACGAGGTTGCGCGCGAACGAGCGAGCGAGGTTGGCGCCGTCGCAGATCTCCTGCGCGAGGCTCGAGCGGCGTACGCGCAGAACCCACGGCCGGTCATCGACGCGGCCGTCCATCGGTTTGGGTTCCCGCCTGAGGAGATCGAGCGCTACTTTGCCCGCCTGCGCTACGGCTTTGGTCGCGCCGAGATCGACGGACTCTCCGCGTTCTGTGAGCGGGCGCGAGCGGCCGGAGAGCTGGACACGCTGCCACAGATCCCAAGGCAGGCCGCATGACGACCACCCTGCACCCGGGCCGGGCCTACACCGACGCGCTCACCCGAGCAAACGACGGCGAGCGAATCTCCGACGGCGACGCGCTCGCCCTTCTCGCGTCCGGCGATCTCCTGTCGGTCGGCGCGGCTGCTCAGCGCGCGCGGGCGAGAACGACCAACAACGATGAGGTCACGTTCATCGTCGATCGGAACGTCAACTACACGAACTTCTGCGTCACCGACTGCGACTTCTGCGCCTTCTACCGCCACCCGAAGGACCCGGAGGGCTACGTCCTACCGAAGTCGGTGATCTTCCGGAAGATCGAGGAGACACTCGACCTCGGCGGGACCGCGCTGCTCCTCCAAGGGGGGCACCACCCGGGCCTTCGCATCGACTGGTACGAGGACCTTTTTCGAGAGATCAAGGCTCGGTATCCGATCCATCTGCACGCGCTCTCGCCGTCCGAGGTGCTCCACATCGCGCTCTACTCGAAGCTCGACCTGGCCGAGACGATTGAGCGGCTGCGGGCGGCCGGGCTTGACTCCATCCCCGGCGGCGGCGCAGAGATCCTCGTTGACCGCGTGCGGGACATCATCGCGCCGCGAAAGACGACCACCGACGAGTGGTTGGGTGTCATGCGCGCGGCGCACCTGCAGGGGCTCTCGACGTCGGCGACGATGATGTACGGCACCGTCGACACCCCCGAGGAGCGCGTCGAGCACCTTCGCCGTCTCCGCGAGCTTCAAGACGAAGTGCCGGGCTTCCGAGCGTTCGTGTGCTGGAGCTACCAGTCCGGTGGCGGCAGCGTTCGAGGCGACGACCACATGGGCACGACCGCGGCCGACTACCTGATGATGCTCGCCGTGAGTCGCCTCTATCTCGATAACTTCGACCACTTCCAGAGTTCCTGGGTGACCCAAGGCCTGCGGATCGGCCAGCTGGCATTGGAGTTCGGCTGCGACGACATGGGCTCGATCATGATCGAGGAGAACGTCGTCCGAGCCGCCGGCACGGCCTTTCGGCTCGACACCGAACGAATGGTCTCCGCGATCGAAGCGACCGGCCGACGTGCCGTTCAGCGCGACACGGCCTACCGCACGATCCGCCGCTTCTCAGCCGCTTGCGGCGGCGCCCGGAGCCTCGTCCCTTTGGGGCCACCCCGGACCACCTCCCACGTTCTAGGGTAGCGGTGAGGACTGTGTCGCCGCACGCGACCGGTGTGCCAACTTCGTCACGGTCGTTCGGCCGCCCGCCCCGCGTTTGGCCAGGTGGCCAATCAGTTCGCGAGATCACCCGCAATCGGGTATTGCCGGGCGCACCACTGCCGGAATAGTGTCTGGATTGCGGCGTCCATCGGATGGAGGAAGGACAACATGATCAAGCAGCGCACACTCAAGACGCGGCCGGTCTGCAAGGTGACGTTCGAGCTTGACGAGCCAGGGATCACGGCAGCGTCGGTTGTCGGCGACTTCAACGGCTGGGACGCGCACGCCCATCCGATGCGCCAGCTGAGAGACGGCCGACTGCAGACCACAATCGACCTGCCTGTCGAGGCGAGCTTCCAGTTCCGCTACCTCCTTGACGGTGGAGGGTGGCGAAACGAGGACGGCGGACCGACCCACGAGAACAACTCGATCCTTCAGACCTGACAGCCGGCCTGGGCGTTTCGCGTCGATCTCGCAGCGGCCAGAAGAGCAGCGACACCATCTCCCGGAAGGCGAGTTCCGAAAGATGGTGTCGCCGAAGATGCTACGGGTTGATGCGAATCCCGAAGCCGCCCTGGAAGTCGTCGAGCTTCTCAGCCCGAGCGGCCGTTGCGTCCTTGAGCCGTCCGAAGACCTTGTCGCGCCACGCCTGCACGCGCCACGGTCCGTAGTCACCGGCGACGCCGGCCGCGAGACCCGCGCCCGTCGAGAGCTTCTTCGCGTCGAGGATCACACCGGAAAGGCCGTGGATGATGCCGTTCGATGCGGCGATGTCCGGCGTCGCGACGTCGACTCCGTTGAAGCTCACCGTGCCATCAGCGACACCGACATCGATGACCGTTCCGGCGAGCGTCTTGAGCTGCTGCCCATCGGTGAAGTCCGCCGCCGACAGGGTGCCGGAGACGACGTGGGACAGGAGCACATCCTTCAGCTTCGCGGGATCAGCCGTCAATGCGTCGAGGGCGGCCGCGTCGACACCGGCGAAGGCATCGTCGGAGGGAGCAAGCACCGTAAACGGCCCGGCACCCTGCAGGTCGGCCGAGAGCCCGGACGAATCGAGAAGACCAAGCAGCGTCCCGTAGGAGCCAGCTCCGGTCGCGACATCGACGATCGTTCCCGCCGCCGCCGCCGCTGAGTCGGTCGTTGTTGCGGTCTCCGTGGAGGCCGCGACCGGCTTGGGGTCGTCCTTGCAGGCGTTGAGACCGAAGATCAGCAGACCAAGTCCGAGAACCAGTGCGGTCAGCAGGGGCCAGATGCCCGCGCGCTTGCGCTCGTGGACGGCGTCGGCCTCATGATGATGAACCGCCTCGCGCACCGTTTCGGGCGCGACTTCGGCCGCCGCGGCCGTGGACGTGAGCCCACCCGCAAAGCCCAGCTTGCTGATGAGGCTGCCGGCTCCCCCACCCATGATCGCGGGAAGCGCGCCCCGAAGGAGACCAACCAGCCCGCCCATGTTCAAGCCCTTCTTGGACAGGGCGCTGAGCACGATCGGCGCAAGCATTCCGAGGAGCTTTCCGCCGACGCCTTTGCCGAGTGACAGGTGCTTCTCAAGGCTGTCGGTGACGTCACCCTGGCGGTTGCCGAAGATGGACCCGATGGCGGCGGCGCCCTTCGAGAAATCGCCACCCTTGAGGAAACCGGCGAGGTTCCCGAGGAGCCCGGGATCCGCGTCGCGGACGAGCCCCTGCACGACACCAGGGCCGTCCTGCGAGGCGAGGCGACTGTTGAGGCCGGCGAGCAGCGTCGGAACAGCGGCTTGTGCGGCGACGTCGGCCCCGGCGCCATCAATACCCAGGGCCTTTCCGATGAGATCCATCGGCTCGCCTGGGAGCAGGTCGAGGATTTCGTTGACGATTGAAGACACGAGGTCGTTCCTCCCGATTGTCTGACGGCGCGCGTCATGCGCGCCGCGGATGGACGGACACGCGCAGGGACGAAACGGTTACAAATCCGCAGATTTGCGGGATTTATTGACGCTCCGTGACCGGGCGGAGTGCCGACACGCCCGAACCCTATCTGGGCGCTTCACCCTCGTATGGAAGCCCTGCGGTCGCCCACGCGAGAATGCCGCCTTCGAGGTTGTGGACCTCGTCCTGCCAGGCAATCCCCTCAAGGTACTCGACCACTCTCGCGCTGCGCTGACCGCTCCGGCACATCACGATGAGCGGCCGTCCGACAGGGAGCCCCGCGAGGCGGGTCGGCAGCTCGCTCAAGGGTACGAGCGGTACGTCCGCGACCCGACAGGCGTCATGCTCAACTTGCTCTCGGACGTCAACGATTGAGACGTCGCCGCGAGCCCATGCCGCGTGCGCGTCGGCGGCGGACCATTCATTCACCGGTTCGCTCCTTCTCCAGATGATTGAGTCCGAATTGTGGCGCATCGGGTCGCTGAGCGAGACCAAGCGCAGCGTCGGTCCGCATATCGGGAATACGTGGGCGACCAAGTACCCCGAATCGCGAAGCGTCGCAGCCAGCGGATCGCAACCAGAGTTCGGACTCAAGCGTCTGGGTCAGCGACTCCCAGAGAGGCTGCCAAGTACCAGCCTAGAAGTCCATCGGTTGGATCAGGCCGTCATGGATCGCCCCAACGAGTCGGTCAACATCGTGGGCCATGTTCGTACGTGCGGTCTCGCGGAGCGCACGGAGGAGCTCCTCCGTGCCGTCGGTCAGCACGTCATCGAAGTGGTCGACGGCGCCTTGGCGGAACTCACCGATGTGGCGCCATTCGCAGCTCGGGCAGCGGCGTTCGACGGCCCATGTCTCGTCATCGACTTCCTCCCACCACACCGGGTAGACGAGCTCGCTTCCACACGCGTCGCAGCAGTGAAGGGTTGCCTCCTCGCATCCGCCGACGAGATCGGCGTCTGGGAGGCTCTCAAGCATGCGGGTGATCTCGTCGCCGGGCTCGTCGCCCTGTGCGACGTAGATCAGCTCGATGATCTGCCCGCTCGGAAGGATGAGCTGCGTTGTGTGGTTCGCCTTCATGCGATCCCGCCGTGGTCGAGTTTTGGGGTACTGCCCGGTCGTTGAATACATCGACCCGGCCACGCCCAGACTTGACCCAATTCGTTCTAAGCGTTGTGCGAAGGATTGCCCGGCGTGCCCCGCGGAAAGATGCGTCCCCGGGCGACGGTCACCGCGGACCCCGTGAGGATCACGCGGTCGCCTCGGCAGGTCAGCGTGAGTCGCCCGCCGCGCGCGGAGCGCTGCTCGGCAAGGAGATCGTTACGGCCAAGGCGTGCGGCCCAGAGCGGGCCGAGCGCGCAGTGCGCCGAGCCGGTCACGGGATCTTCGGGAACGCCAAACGACGGGGCGAAGAATCGCGAGACGAAGTCGATTCCGGAACCGGGCGGACCTGCGGCGGTGACGATGACCCCGCGCGCGTCGATCGCCTGGAGCGCGCGGAAGTCGGGGCGGAGCGCCGTGACCGCGTCGGCGTCGGCGACTTCGACCACCAGATCGAATGCAGTCCGCCAGACCGCGAGCGCGGAGGCGCCGAGGGCCGCCTCGAGGCCCGGCGGTACGTCTACCGGCGACGCCACGAGTGCCGGAAAGTCCATCGCGATGGCGTTGAGTGATCCGGGAGGTTTTGAGCATCGGAGCACGCCGCCGCGGCTTTCGAAGACGATCTCGTCGCCTTCGGCCGCGACGCCGGACTCCCATAGGGCATGCGCGCTCGCAAGGGTCGCGTGGCCGCAGAGATCAACTTCGGCTGCCGGAGTGAACCAGCGAAGCGCCCAGACATCGCCCGCGGGATGAAGGAACGCGGTCTCGGAGAGGTTCATCTCGAGGGCCACGAGCTGCATTAGCTGCTCGTCGACCGGCCGTTCCGTTACGACGACAGCCGCCGGGTTGCCGGCAAACGGCCTGTCCGCGAAGGCGTCAACCTGGACGAAGTCAAGCTCGGGCCAGTCGGAACGGCTCATGCGATTGCGGCAACCGCCTCGGCGACCCGATCGGCCTCGAACGACGAGCGCACGAGCGGACCGGCCTCGAGGTGCGCCAGCCCACACCGGCGGCCGACCTCGGCAAGCGCCGGATACTCAGCGGGTGCGTAGTAGCGGGTTACGGGCAGGTGCGCGGGTGAGGGCTGGAGATACTGCCCGGCGGTGACGAGTTCGCAACCAACCCCGGCGAGATCTCGAAACACATCGGCCAGCTCGCCGAGCTCCTCGCCCAGGCCGACCATGACGCCGCTCTTGGTACGCATCCCGGCCGATCGAGAGCGCTCGAGCAACTCGAGGGTGCGTTCGTACCGGGCCCCAGGGCGGACGCGCCGGTACAGGCGCGGGACGGTTTCGGTGTTGTGATTGAGGACGTCGGGACGTGCGGCGAGGATCACGTCGAGGGCGTCCCAGTTACCGCGCAGGTCGGGGATCAGCACCTCGACTTGGGCCTGCGGGAGCCGCGAGCGGAGCGCCGCGATCGTGTCAGCGAAGTGCGCCGCTCCACCGTCGGGGATGTCGTCGCGCGCGACGGCGGTGACGACCACGAAGCGCAGACCCATCTGAGCGGCGGCTTCGGCGACCCGGGCGGGCTCTTCGGGATCTGGCGGGGCGGTCGGGCGGGCGGTGAGGACGTTGCAGAACCGGCATCCGCGGGTGCAGTTGCTCCCGCCGATCATGAACGTGGCCGTGCCGCGTTGCCAGCAGCGCCCGATGTTCGGACAGCGGGCCTCTTCGCACACCGTGTTCAGAACCTGCTGACGCATGAGGGCTCGCAGGCGTACGTAGCCTGGCCCGAATGAGCCGTTCGCGGCAACCCATCGAGGCAGGCGCATCCGTTCCAGGAGCTGTTCGAACTCTTCCGGGCCGACGCTGACCGTATCGAGCGACGCCACATCGGCTGCGCCGACGTGGACTCCGCCGATCAGGGTGTCCGGAATCCAACCCGCCGCGAACGCGACTCGCGAGCGCCGGAGGAGTTCCTCGGTCGGTGCGGCGTCGACATCGAAAGCCCGGAATTGCGTCATGGGGCTTGAGGGTACCGAACACCGCGGGTCCGGAGAACTGGATAGGTTTCGGCGGTGATCCTGTCGGACGGCACCATTCGTGAGCTGCTGGCCTCGGGCCGCTTGGTCTGCGGACCGATTGAACCCGATCAGATCCAGCCGGCGTCGGTGGACGTCCGCCTCGGCAGCCGCTTCCTGGTGTTTCGAAACCACACGCTTTCGAGCATCGATCCATTCGAGATGCCGACGGATCTCATGGAGCCCGTGGACGTTGCCGACGGCGCCCCGTTCGTCCTCCATCCAGGCGAGTTCGTGTTAGGGGCGACAATCGAGCGCGTCGGGATGCCCGACGATCTGGTGGCGCGGGTGGAGGGGAAGTCGAGCCTCGGGCGCGTGGGGCTCCTGATTCACGCCACCGCCGGCTTCGTGGACCCGGGGTTTTCGGGACAGATCACCCTTGAGCTCTCGAACGTCTCGCCACTCCCCGTGAAGCTCTGGCCGGGTATGAGAATCGGCCAGCTGTCGTTTCATCGCCTCGACGCACCCTCCGAGCGCCCCTATGGCCATCCGGAACTCGGTTCGAAGTACATCGACCAAGAGGGGCCCGTCGGGTCCCGCTACAGCGCGAACTCGAAGACCTGATTAACGCCGTCCCGATCGGTGACGATCGAGGCGACTTGCGACCAAGAACCCGCCGACCATTGCCCAGGCAAGGCACCAGACCGCGAGCTTGAGCCATCCCGCACCCCCGCCTGGGGCGACCGACGCGCCGTCGGGGGCACCGGCAAGGTTGGCAAGGCGGGTGAGCACCGCAAACCCAAGGTGCACCAGGAGGCCCATCAGCGCGGCCGCGGCGGCGTGCAGCACGCGGCGCCCCGGTGAGCGGAGCCCCGCCAGGAGCCCTCCGATCGCAAATGAGGCCGCGACGATCGCCAGGCGCGCCGGCCATCCGGTCGAGGTGGCGATGATCGGACCAAGCGACGCGACGATACCCCCCCACCCAGCCGCGATCGGGTCGATTCTCCGCGAAAGCCTTGCATTCGAGGCCACGAGGGGATGCTACCCTGACCAGGTCGTCACGCAGGAATCGCGTCTCAAAAGGAGGCCGTTATGGGTGCACTTAGCCCCTGGCACATTGCCATTCTCCTCATCGTGTTGCTCGTCGTTTTCGGTGCGAAGAAGCTCCCTGAGATGGGCCGTGGTCTCGGCTCTGGTATGCGGGAGTTCAAGAAGGGCGTGGGCGGAGAGCCCGAAGACAAGGTCACCGAGACCATCGCCACGCCGATTGAGGACAAGCACGTCTCCTGACGGGCCGTGTTCGCGCCGAGTGGGTGCTGCCGATCTGTGCAGAACCCATTCGGGATGGTGCAGTGGCGATCGTCGCCGGTCGCATTGCCGGTGTCGGACCGGCGGCGGAGCTACGCGCGGCGTTTCCCGAACTCGCTGAGACCGATCTCGGCAATGTCGTCCTCATGCCGGGCCTGGTCGACGCCCATTGTCACCTCGAGTGGAGCCTGGCCGGCGGCCTGATCAGCCCGAAGCCGTTCGCCGACTGGCTCGCAGAGATGCTCGACCTCGCCCGGCGCTACCGCCCCGGCGACCACCTCATCGCCGCGCGATACGGCGCACTTCTCGCGATTGACGCCGGCACGACGACCCTCGCTGACAGCGGCCCGACCGGTGCCGGTGCCGACGCGCTTACCGAGATGGGCCTGCGGGGCATTGTGTTCCCCGAGATTTTTGGACGAGAGGTTGGGGACGCCGCGCTTGCATTCGCCGAGCGGTTGGCTGTGCGAGTCGCCGCGATCGAGGCGAGGGCCGGTGAGCGGGTTCGGGTCGGGATCTCCCCCCACGCCCTCTACTCGGTCGGGCCGGAGCTCTGGGCAATGCTCGCCGCGGGGGCCGACACCGGTTCGCCGCGGCCATGGGCGACGCATCTTGCCGAGTCACCAACTGAGCTGGCGGCAATCGACGACGCGACGGGCCCGCTCGCGGCGCGCTTTGCGGCGCTCGGGATCGTTCCCGGTCGCTGGCCCGGACGCGGTGGAGCGGTGAGTCGGGTCGCCCGGACCGGAACGCTGGACGCCGTAACGGTCGCCGCGCACTGCGTGCACATCGACGCAGCCGAGGCGGATCTCCTCGCGGCGTCCTCGGTCGCGGTCGCCCATTGCCCGATCTCGAATGAGCGCCTCTCGTGTGGCACCGCACCGCTGGGCGTCCTCGAGCGGGCCGGTGTTTGTGTCGCGCTCGGAACCGATAGTCCGGCGAGTGCCGGCGCCTACGACGTGCGCGCCGAGGCGCGCGCCTGCCGGAATGTTCACGCCGCAGCCGGCGGGCCGGTGTCCGCGGCGGCCCTGGTTTCGATGATGACCTCACGAGGCGCTGCCGCGCTCGGACTCGCCGACGAGGTCGGCGTCCTGCGTCGGGGGATGAGCGCCGACCTGCTCGCCCTGGCTCCCGGGGCCGACGGTTGGTCGACTGAGGATCCGTGGGAGCGGGCCCTCGACGAGCACGCGTCGCCGTGCCTTGTCATGTGCGCCGGTGAGGTTCTGCAAGACGGGTCCCGTGCCGGGAGGTTCGACCGCGACGCAATCGTCGCCCTTGCGGCAGAGGCACGCCAGGCGCTGTGTTAGCGTCCAATCCATGCTTCTTGACCAAGACAAGACCCGACGCCGCGTAAAGATTCTCGCGATCGTCGCGGCGCTCGCGTTTGTCGGCGCCCTCGTGCCCGTGCTGGCTATCTCGATCTTCAGCGGAGGGCCGGCAACCCCGCTTGAGCAGGCTCGCGACCTCGTCAAGGAGCGCCCGAAGGACGCCGCGGCCTGGGACCGGCTGACGAGGGAGCTCGGCAACGTGCGCAAGACGAGCGCCGACGACGTCGAGGTCATCAAGGCTGCTCGAACGGCGCTGACCCTGACGCCGGCCAAGTCGGAGGATCTGGTCATTCGGACGCGCGCCTTGGCGAATGCTCAGAGGTCCGCGGGGCAGTCAGACGCTGGGCTGAAGACCCTCAGCGAGTACACGAAGAGCCATCCGAAGAACGCGGCAGGTTTCCGCGAACTCGGCATCTACGCCCGCGATACGGGAAACAACCAGCTCGCGCGCCTGTCCTTCCAGCAGTTCCTTGCGCTGGCCCCGAACGACGTCGACGCAACCTTCGTCAGCCAGCAACTGAGCCAGCTCCCTGGGCCAGACACGGGCGCGTCATCGGGCACCGCACCGTCGATCTCATCGGGAGGCGCGACCCCGGCCACGCCATAGGCGTGATCGCCGTCGCTTCGATAAACTCCCGCGCCCGGGCCGTTAGCTCAGCTGGTAGAGCAGGGGACTCTTAATCCCAAGGTCGAAGGTTCGATCCCTTCACGGCCCATA
>JANMDN010000030.1:0-2682 GCA_031376285.1 Actinomycetes bacterium | reverse complement strand
TCGCAGGTGAGGCCCTCCTTGACCTCAACTATCCGGAAGACTCCACCGCCGATGTCGACATGAACGTCGTCATGACCGGAGACGGACAGCTCGTCGAGGTTCAATCGACCGCGGAGGGCCGGACATTCTCCCGCGAAGACCTGGTCGAGCTCGTCGATCTGGCGCTCGGCGCCCTTCCGACGATTGGCGACGCGCAACGTCGGGCCATTGGCGAGTGAGGCTCGTCCTGGCAACCGGCAACCGCGACAAGGTGAGCGAGCTCTCCCAGCTCCTGTCCGGGGTTGAGATCGGCCACGCACCCGATGGCTTTGATCCTGACGAGACCGGCGACACGCTGTACCAGAACGCCCTGATCAAGGCCGAGGCCCTCCGCGCGATGCCCGAAGGGCGCGATGCGCTCATCTTGGCCGACGACTCCGGACTGCTCGTTCACGCACTCGGCGGGCGCCCCGGGGTCTACTCGGCGCGGTACGCGGGCCCGACGGCGACTTACGCCGACAACTGCAACCTCCTCCTTGAGGAGCTCACTGGGACCCGTGACCGGCGCGCGGTGTTTGCCTGCACGCTTGTCGCGCTGGCACCAGACGGTCGCCGATTTGTGGGTGTCGGCGTTTGTCCCGGTGAGATCACAGGCAACCCTCGCGGTGACGGGGGCTTTGGCTACGACCCCGTCTTCCAACCCTCGGGTGGCTGCCTGACCATGGCGCAGATGGCACCCGATGAGAAACATCGGATCTCACATCGCGGTCGGGCGGGCCGGCGCATCTCGAACCTCCTCAGGTCAGCGGGCCTCGTGTGACCGCCCCCACACCGCGTGGTGCTCGAACCTGGCAGGATTGGCGCCGTGGCTCTGGTCCGTCTCCAATGGTTCGTCTCGGACGCCCCCGCCTCGAACGCGGTCGCTCGGTGAGCCAATGAGCCGCTTCATGGAGCGATCGGGTGTTCCTCGCCAGCGGATGACCTCGTGGCTGATCACGTCACTGTTAGTCGGTTGGCTGATCGTCTACAACATTTTCCGGATTGCCCGCGGCGACGCCCCGCGCAGCGCCGCGACCATCTCGCTTCCGATTGGGTTGGCCCTGGGCGTGGGGCTCTTCGTGCTCGCTGTCGTGGCCTACCGGGCCTTCGCACAGCGCGGGTGGGTGCATCCGGATGAGGTTGGTGACCGTCCGGTCGGTGTCATGGAGGAGCCCCGGGTCAGGCGCTCACTCGAGCTGACGTCCTACTTGTGCTGGGTTCTCGCAATCGTCGCCCTCGCCGTGGGCGTGGTGATGCTGGCCGCGTGGCTGAACGCCCCCGCGGGTGGACGCAGCACGCCAAAGATCGTGATCGCGATCTGGAACCTCTTCGTCGGTCTCTGGCTCGCCTACGAGCCCATCGTTCTCCGGCGAGATGACACGTCCGATGTCGACGCCGTCGGGCTCGCTGCCCTGATCACCGCGGTCCTCGCCGGGGTAGCGCTCGCGCGGGACATCGCAAGGCCCGGTCAGATCGCGCTCATCATCGCCGCCGGCCTTCTCGCATCGATCGCCCAGCTGGCATTCTGGCGGCTCCATGGTTCGAAGGGGATCACGCTCGCGCCCGTCGGCGCGGCGATCGTCGCGGCCCTCGCACTCGTCATCCCGCTCGTCGCGTAGCGCACCACGAGGTGGACGTCCGGCTCGACTGCCCGTTCTGTGCGACCGTCGTCGCCGTTGACGAGGCCGCCGTCGAGCTTTCGTGTCGCGACTGCGGGGCGCGTGGGATCGGCGGCACCGAGACGCCGCTTGCGGCGGTGTCAGCCGCGGCCGAGGCGCTCGGTGGTGATCCGGGCCGGGTCAGCCAGTTTGCGGCCGGGCTCTTCTCGATCGGTCCCGATCATCCACTGAGCCGCGAGATCGCGATCACGTCAGATCATCGCGAGGGGTTCTACCGCTGGTGGGTCGTCGTCGCGGCCGGAGCGGACTCGGGGCGGATCATGGAGACGCTGGCAGCGGGTTGAATCGCTTGCCCCGAACGCCACACCGCGGCGTTTCGTCGGCTACGATTCCCAGCGTTTGGCACTCGGCCTCTCTGAGTGCCAAGATAGGGCAGTACGCCGAATCCGTAAGACACATTTGGAGGGTCGATGAAACTGAAGCCGCTCGGCGATCGTGTGATCGTCAAAGCGCTCGAAGACGAGGTCGTCACCGCAAGCGGGCTTGTCCTGCCCGACACGGCCAAGGAAAAGCCACAGCGCGGCACGGTGCTTGCCGTTGGTGATGGTCGTTGGGACGAGGGTGCCCGCGTACCCCTCAGCGTCGCTGAGGGTGACGTCGTCATCTACTCGAAGTACGGCGGGACAGAGATCAAGATGGATGGGGACGACGTCCTGATCCTCTCGGAGCACGACATCCTGGCCAAGGTCACTGGTGTCGCCGCCCCGGTGAAGGCCACTCCGGTGAAAGCCGCGCCTGCCGCGGCCCCGGCGAAGAAGCCCGCCGCGAAGAAGCCTGCGGCCAAGAAGTAGCGGTCGCGCAAGCGACAGTCGAAACCCTCGAAGAGAGCTGGAGAAGCCCGAGATGGCGAAAGAGATTTTGTTTGGTGAGGCTGCGCGTCGGACGTTGGAGCGTGGGATTAATACGTTGGCGGATGCGGTGAAGGTGACGTTGGGGCCGAAGGGTCGGTATGTGGTGTTGGAGAAGAAGTTTGGGGCGCCGACGA
>JANMDN010000083.1:0-8887 GCA_031376285.1 Actinomycetes bacterium | reverse complement strand
CGCAGCGCCCGCGAGGCGCGCATCGAACGTCACAAACCGGGAGAGCCCCGGGTCGGCCTCACGCGCGAGGAGCGCGCTCGCGAGCTGGATCGCATCGAGGCTCCGCAGTCCGCTCTGCCCGACGATCGACGCCGCGCGTTCGAGGACCGTGGTTCGCACCTGAACGCGCACCAAATGGCCGACCGAGCCCGGCGGGGCGTGCCAGTCGGCGAGGAACTCGGCTTCGAGGACCCGCCCCGCGGCCGCGTCGCCAACTTCCTGCGCGACACGACGAAGCGCGGAGACGACTTCGACCCGGGCGACCGCGCTCACAACGATCGGTCCCCGGATTGACTGCACCGCGACGGAGCCCGCTTCATTGATGTAGCGCTTGACGAGCGCGGACGAGTCGAGAAACGCGCTCAGCCGCGCTCCTCGCTGACGATGTCCGAGGCAAGCGGACCGCTGGCGAGGGCTGCCCTGGCGGCCGACAGCTTGGGCCGACTCGGGCGCTTGGGCGCGGTCCGCATCACGTTGTCGTCGGGGTCGATCAGCTTGGCGCGGACGAGTCGCTCGTACAGCTCCTGGTCGCGACTCGCGGCGGTCGCTGGGTCGAGGAGCATGTCAACGAGCGAGGAGAGCAGGGCGTTCACGCTACGGCCTTTGCGCTGAGCCAGGCGACGCAGTTCGTCGGCCTTCTGGTCTTCCAACCGCAGCGTAATCTGAGCCATGCCTGCATGCTAGCAGTCGCCCTGGAGATTCACTCGAAGCGCCGTCGAAAGCGCGCCACTCCTGGCACGAAGTTGACACAGTGTCGACACGATCGTCGCGAGAGATGTGACGGCTAGGTGTGATGAAGTCCGCGTGTGAAGACGCACCCGATCAGATTCTCGCTGGATTGCGCAGCGCCACGTCGGCCACAGCGTTCCAGGTCACGGTTTCCTTCCGTTTCACGGCTGCTTCAAACACAAAACTAAATTCTGGGTATAGTTTTATGACGATCATGGACGTGGTCATCTATCCTGGGATGATGAAGGTGCATTCCAGCCGAGCTGACCCGGCGGACCTGCGTCGGCGTCTCGCTCACGTCGCCGGGATGCAGGCGGGCTACTTCACGGCCGCCGACGCGAAGGCCGTCGGCTACTCACACCAGGGGCAAAAGTTCCACGTCGACTCCGGGAACTGGCGGCGGGTCGAGCGCGGGATCTTTCGGCTTCCTTGGTGGCCGACCGGTGGGAACGACGACCTCGTTCTGTGGTCACTGTGGTCACGACGGCGGGCTGTCGTGTCGCATGAAACCGCGCTCCGCGCGCACGACCTCGGCGACGTTAACCCGGCGCTCGTTCACCTGACAGTGCCGCCAGGGTTTCGTCAGAAGGGGCTTGGCGTTCGTCTCCACCGCGGCGTCCTTCCGTCTGGGGACGTGATCGGACACGAGGGCTACACGGTCACCACGCCGATACGATCGATCGTCGATATCGCCGCCTCGGACACCCCCCAAGACCAGCTGACGATCGTGGTCCGCGAGGCGCTCGACCAAGGCCTGGCGACGAGGCGCCGCCTGATCGATCGAGCCGAGGCCCTGAGCGACCGAGCAACGCTTCGTATCGAACGGGCCCTCGCTGCCATCGTGGGTGAGGGGTGAGTTTGAACGTCCCCGATCCTCAGCGTCTGAGCACCGTAGGCCTGAAGGCTGATTGGGATCGACCGCACGAGCACGGCCGATCCCAATCAGTTCGTCCCCTCCGTCAGCCACCACCAATCAGGGTGACGGTCTGCACTTCGGTTGCGGTACCGACGTTGCCAGCCTTGTCTTTCGCGGTGCACGTGACGGTGGTCTGACCCACCGGGAAGACCGAGCCGGAGGCCGGGGTGCACGTCACGGGAACGTTTCCGTCGCGGTCGTCGAAGGCCGCTGGGAAGAACGTGACGGCGATTCCCGCCGCGTCAAACGCATTCTCAGGTGAGAGGCCGAGGTCGACCCGGGGTTTCACCGTGTCCTTGTTCACCGCTACGAGCACCGGCACCGGTCGCGACTGCGAGTCCTTGAACTGGGTCAGGGTCGAGAACTTCATCCGTGCCTGCACCTTCCCGGCATCTGGGAACTTAACCTTGACCACGCAGCGCCCGTTCGTCACGGGACCGGTCCCCGCGAACTTCCACTTCTTGCCGCCCGACTTCAGAGCCTGCGCTTCACAGCTACCGACGACCTTCGCGCATGACGACGTGATCTTGCCTGTCGCGTTGATCGCGACGAACTGACGCGCTTTGCCTGGGAATACCGCCGTCATCGTCGTGCCGCACGGCTTGGCATATGCGGCTTCGCGCGCGCTCGTCGTACGACCGAAGCCGATGGTCGTCGCGACACCCACGACGCTTACCGCCGCAAGCACTACCGCGGCTCCCGTCGCGACGCGACGGGAATGTCTTCGCGTATTCATCTGCACCCACCCTCCGTTTGTTTCTGGTTGATCGATGTGTGACCACCGCCCTCGGCGGGGCGCGCGTCATGAGGCCACCAACTCGCGACGACTGACCGCCACCTCGGCGGGTGCTGGGCGCAGACGAGGCGGTTGCAGCGTCAGCGCCGTCCCAACGGCAAGGGCAACCCACGTCAGCGGGTCCTCGAGCAGCGCCGCATACAGCAGGCTGTGCGTGGCGATGGCCGCCAGAACCGCGAGGACGACCCAGCGCGCCCAGGCACCCCGGCCGGGCGCTCGCAGCGCGAGAATCGTCGCCAACCCGAGCCACGACAGGAGGCCGAACCCCACGAGGCCTCCCTCGGCGAGCACGGTGACCGGCGCAGTGTGGGACGTGAACAGCGTCGCGCGGAGGCGCTCCTGCGGGCTCAGCGTCGCGCGGTACTGCTCGGCGAAACTGCCGAGACCCGAGCCGACGACCGGATGCTCGCGCCAGATCCCGATCCCTGCGTCGACGAGCCGGTCTCGGCCGTCGGATGCGCGCGCGATTCGTTCTTGTGATGCGAGCGCGTCGTTGGCGGGGCCGGTGCCGACGACCCCCCAGATGACGGTCACCACGCCCAGCAGACCACCGACGACCAGTATCCGTCGCCATCCCACCGTGCGCCCGAGGAGCACGACCGTGCCGGCGACCAGGGCAAGTCCGCTCGACTGGGACACCGTGAGAACCAGAGCCACCGTCAGGAGCGTCGCCGCACACGCCAGCGCCAACGGCTCTCGCCCACTTCGGGTGGTCGCGATGAAGCCCGCCCCGATGAGCATGATGAGGGCGACCACCATGAGTCGGCCCAGCATGTTCGGGTCGTAGAGGAAACCGTTCGCCCTGAACGTCGCACCCGCGGCGTGCAGCTCCTCGAGCTTGGCGTTACCGAACGTCCGGCCGGTCAGGCCCTGACCGATCGCGACCGCGGCGGCGCAGAGCGCCACGGCGCCGAACCCTGCGCATAACCAGGCCAGGGCGCCGTCGCCCGGCCACAGGGTCACGACGAGCCACGCGGCAAGGGCGAACGGAACGATGTAGCACGCCGCCCGAATGGCGCCTTCGGTCGGATCCGAGGTCCACACAGCCGAGAGTACGAGCCACCCCGCGACGGCACCCAGTGGACGCCCCACGACCGTTGGGAACCGCGCCCCAATGCCTCGCGATTGCCGGGAGGCCAGGAACATTCCGACGCCCAAGAGGAGTACCACATAGAGGGGCGCGAGCAGGCTTGCCTTCTGGCCACCGATCGAAACGGGGACGCGGATGGCCACGGTGGCGCCGATCGCGGCAAACCACAGGAGCGGTCGCCGCAGCATCAGGGCACCCACGCGCAGCAGAGCGCCCCCAGCGAGCCCGGCGCAGATAACGACGGGCAGGCGGGTCGCGGCCGGAGCGAGCGTCGTGATCAGCGCCAGCCAGCCCACGAGCGCGACCCAGATGGCGCGGGTTGCGGGGAACCGAGGAGCAGCGAGCAACGCGGCAAGTCCCGCGGCGCAGAGAATCAAGCCCGCCAGTCGGATCAGCTCGACGGCGGTCACGTGCCCACCTCGATCCGTCGTTCGACGACGAAGGGGCGAAGTCCGGGATACGCCGTCGCCTGGACGAGATAGGCGCCCGGAGGAACATCAACCCCGGACGCGAAACGCCCATCCCATTCGACGCTCAGGCGGCCCGGCGAGGTCGATCGCTCCGGCAGGAGCACACGCACCAGCTTGCCACCTGAGGTGCGAATCGCGACGCTCAACCGACCTCGGCGCGTCACGCGAAGGTCGACGCGGGCGCCGTGCCCGGCACTGGTGGTGCCCTCAATCCGCACCGGGTCCGGCGCGGGCTGCGCAAACGGCACCAGGACGAGCCCCAATCCAAGAACGATCAACGCGATGGAGACGCTGGTCACGGCGCGGAAGCGGCGACCCCCGGTCATCGCACGGCTCCAAGCCGGCTGGGCACCGGCTGCCGACGGGCGAAGAGTTCCGCGGTCGCGACCACGCTGAGGTAGGCGAGCGCCCCGATCGCGAGCGCTGCGGCCGTGCCCGACGCACCGACGAGAAGCTGCTCCGTTGCCCTCGCCGCGAAGAACCCGGCGGTAGCTGCGGCGGCGAGCGTCACCCTGAGCCGCGCCGGGAGCCACTCGTGCACCGGCACCGCGATGTGGCCGCGAAGCGCCCAGGCAAGCGGGAGTAGTCCGGCCAGGTAGGCCAGTGCCAACGCGAGAGGCGCGCCCGCGACGCCGATCTGGCCGACCAGGATGTAGCCCCCGCCGACCGCCGCGACGGTGCGACCGATGGCGATCTTGGTCGGGACGAGTGGCCGGCCGAGCGCGTTCAGCGCGTGACCGAGTGATTCAGAGACCGCCGCGATGGGCGGGACAAGGAGCGCAAACGCCAGGGCGTCCGCGCCGGCCTCGAAGCCTGCGCCGAAGATCCGCATGATCCCGTCCGCGGCTCCAGCCCCGACCGCGGCGGGGAGGAGCATCCCGGCAAGCGCCCATCGGATCGTCCGAAGCAGGTCGACGTCAAACGCCTTGC
Organism: Actinomycetes bacterium; assembly: GCA_031376285.1. Lineage (GTDB taxonomy): Bacteria > Actinomycetota > Thermoleophilia > Miltoncostaeales > Miltoncostaeaceae > JANMDN01. The sequence goes on along the minus strand of JANMDN010000083.1, from coordinate 3,917 downwards.
TACGGTCGTTCGCGCGGTGTTCTGCGAGCACCGGGAAGAGCACCTCGCCGATCCGTGCGCACAGTTCGCGGAAGCGGAACGCGAGCCCCCACGCTCGGCTGTACGCGCCGACGGCGGCGACTGGGGCGATGAGCCCGACAAGCCACGTGCCGGCTGACACCGCGACCCCGTCGGCGATCGCGCCGGGTGTGACGCGGATGCCGAAGCGGATGAGCGCCGGCAGCTCGGCCACTCCCTCGCGCAGATCGGCGAAGGTCGGTCGCCGGCCGAGGAGCGGCACGGCAAGCGGCAGACGGAGTGCGACGCCCACCGCGCGCGACACGACCATCGCGCCGACGAGGGCCCAGACGGTTCCACCCGCAAACACCCCGCCGACCGCGAGGGCGACATACGACGCCTCCTGGACGACTCGAACCAGGCACAGACCGCGCGACACCCGAAACGCCGTGAGGAGGGCGTCGAGATTCGCGCCAACGTTGGTCACCACAACGTGCCCCGCCAGGAGAACGGCCGCCGGAGCGACGAGGTCCGGGCGCCCGATGGGGCCCGAGAGCAGCGCCCAGGCGAGTGCCAGGACGACGGATCCAACGACCACGCTGATCACCGTGGAGAGCGCGAGGACAGCCGTGAAGAGCGCCCGCACGCGAGGCGACCCCGCGGGAGGCGCCGCCAGCTCGCCGACGAGCGCCACCTGCTCGCGCATCGACGAGACGACGCTCATCAGCCCGCACGGGGCAAGGGCCAGGGCGAAGGCGCCGATGACGGCGATGCCGTAGAGCCGAGCGACGAGGATGCTCCCCGCGACGCCGACGATCGCGACGAGAAGGAAGCTCACCGTCCCCCACCCGAGGGCGCGCTCGAATGACGTCCGTAGCTTCATGGTCGGTGCCGCGCCCCGATGAGACCTCCAAGCGCGACCGACCAGACCGCGAGGGCGCCCACCAGATGCCACGACCAGTCGACCAGGTTGGCGAGTGGGAACGCGACGGCGGCTGGACCGAGGAGTGCGAGCGCCTGGTGGCCTCTCACGCGCCGCAGGGCAACCACGAGACCGCCCATTAGTCCAAGCCAGGCGACCACGCCGAGCCCGCCGAGTTCGACGGCCAGCTCGATCGGTAGCGAGTGGCCAAAGCGCACCGGCGCGTCGCCTTGGCGCTCGGCGGTGGCCGGCAGGAACGCGGCCGCGCCAGCCCCAAGGAGAGGCCGCTCGAGCGCGGTTTGGCCGGCCGATTGCCAGAGGGCGATCCGGCCATGGGCGAACCCGCCGTCGGGCGGCACGCCGCATTGCGCGGGGCTTGCCGCCGTGGCTCCGACCGTCAGAGCCAGTGCGGCCGCGACGGCGAGCCCGGCCGCGGGCAAACGGAGGCGCTGGCGCTCACGCAGATGAACCCACCCGACGGCCGCCGCGACAAGCACGAGCGCCATGACCGCCACGGCGCTAACCCAGCCGAGGTCGCTTCGGGCGACGGCTACGAGGGAGAGTCCGACGGCGATTGCGGCGGCGGCCGCCGCGGTCAGCTGGCCGCGCGACGCCCCAAGAAGGCCCGGTCGCAGGACGAAGCACAGGGCAAGGAGACCGCCCAGCGCGATCGGGGTTCGGCTGCCAGACAGCGCGATCGCCCCGACCGCGAGGCCGCCGACGACCGCGCCACCCAAGGCGGCGAGGCGACGAGTCCCGCACATCCAGCAGAGCGCCATTGGAGCCGCCGAGACCTGGAGCAGGGCGAGCGCGGGCGGGTACTGGAGGGGACCCCCCGCCCGCCAAACGCCCGAGAGGCACTCGGCCCACGGCGCGCGCTCCGCGGCGACCGCCACCACGCCGACCGCAGCCGACCCCGCGGCGAGGAGACAGATCGCGCCCGCGAGGAACAGGACGCCGCCGTGACGTTTGGTGACCGCCGCCGCCGCGACCGTAAGAAGGGCCGCGGCGAGCACCGACACCGCCCACCAGGCGCCGTCGCCGACATCGCCGATCGTCCAACCCAGGCTCGCGAATTCGAAGGCCGCGAGCGCACCCAGGGCGGCGACGGCGGGGTGTCGAACAAGGTCGCCCAGGTCGGTCTCGGCAACCGCGAACGCGAACGCGGCGGCAGCCGCCAATGCGAAGAGCAGTCGGCCGCCGACATCGAGCCCGCTCGATCCAACGAGCCCGGCGACCAATGCGACGAGCACACCACAGCGCAGCGTCCACGCGGACGTCGCGTCCGTCGAACGCGCCGCCGCGCCCCAGCTCAGGTGGCCGGTCGGCCACCTGAGGCATCGTGATTGGCTAGGTCGCAAGATCCAACTTCAAGACGAAGTCGGAACGCTGCGTCTTGGTGCCGACCTGGACAACCGCGCCGGCCGCGGTCCGTGCCGTGTAGGGCGTCGTGGTCTTGACGTTGAACACGACCTTCGAGCCGCGCTTGGTTCGGCGGATCGTCGTGAGCGGGAGCCTCCCGAAGGCCTCTTGACCCTCGGTGACCTGGACGCTCTTGAATGCCTCGGTGCACGCCGGCAAGAGCAAGGGACCGAACAGGTTGCCCTCGTTGGTGTCGTAGTGGCGCACACTCGTGCGAAGCACCCCGCCCTGCTTGGCGACGTACAACCCAATGGCGCCCGGCGCGCCAGGCCGGCCCGTCCTGATCCCACCCTGCCCGCTGCAAGAGCGGGTCACGCCGTCGCCGCCGACACCGCTAAACGACATGGACCACGTCGCGTTGATCGGCCCGAAGAACCCCGCCGCGGCAAAGCCGAACGGCACTCGCGGGTTGCGCGGGAGCGCCGGGATGCTCGCCGTCGAGAAAATGATGCTCCGGCTGATCGGGCGGCTCCCGATCTTTCGCGGCACAAAGCTCCAGTTCACACGGTAGTTGCCCTTCAGGGACCCGGTGAATACGTATGGTGCTGCCCCGACCGAACTCCAGAGTCCCTCGCCCGCGCCGTCGTATTGGATGTTGACGCTGCCGGTGGCCGACACGAGGGTGTACGAGTAGCTTCCCGCGGCCGATGCGCCGGCGGGGGCCGCGAGCGCAGCGATGGCGACGGCCAGAACGGTTCTCCGAGGGGCTCTCTTCATGCGGTCACGCTCCTTGTTGCAGGGTTGACGTTGCTGAGTGCGGCCCGCGCGTGGTGCCGTCGGCGGTGATCGCCACGACGATTCGATCGACCGACAGTCCGGCCCGTTCGGCGACGAGCGCGACGCACTCGGGTCCGCACGCCTCGAAGACGTGCAGGCAGACCTCGTCCTCGGGGGCGTAGAGCGCGAAGCGGTGGACGACGCTGCACTCGCCGGTTCGTGAGAGCTCGTCGGCGAGTGTGCGCAACCGCTCGGCGACCTCCGCGAGCGTTGTCGCGTTCAGGCCGGGCTCGTAGCCCTCCACCAAGTAGGACGCCAGCTCCATTCGGAGTCGACGCTAGGTGGGCTTCTCCGACTCCGAAAGTGTGGGAACCCCCACACTTTGGCGGGCGAGTTCGCTGCGCGAGCGCACCCCGAGCTTGCGGTAGATCCTCGAGAGCGTCGCCTCGATCGCGCTGACGGTGATGTAGAGGTGCGCGGCGGCCTCTTTGTTCGTTGCCCCTCTTGCGACGAGGTCCGCGACGCGAAGCTCGGTCGGTGTCAGACCAGCCGTGCGTTCGCGACCGCCGGTGCGCGCCAGCTCACGTTCGGCCTGCTCGCGCCAGAGCGGCGTTCCGAGGTCGGCAAAGAGCGCGCTTGCGTGGTTGAGCGCCTCGCGGGCGCGACCCCGCTGCTTGGCGCGTCGCTCGACTCGCCCGAGCAGCAGCCAGGTGCGTGCGCGCTCAAGCGGCAGTGGGACCGAGTCCTCGTCGTCGACGGCGGCCTTGAGGAGCTGAGTCGCCGTGGCGAGATCGCCTTCGGCGGCCGCCAGGACGCCTCCGAGGCGATCGAGCGTTGGCGTGATCCATGCACGGTCCAC
>JANMDN010000081.1:0-8427 GCA_031376285.1 Actinomycetes bacterium | reverse complement strand
GCGCATATCAGCCTGACCGCGCGTCGAACCAACCGCCCGACGCGCTCACCAGACCCCCACCCACCAGCACCCAACGAAACACCTGGAAACCGGTGTATTCACCGATGCCCTCTTGACAAACGGCCTCCCATATCAGCCGCGCACCGACCGGTGTCAGGGCACCTGCCCTGCGCGAGACGCAAGCGCGCCGTAGCGGTGGTGCCTGACACAACAAACGACGCAGCCGCGCGACACCGGTGTCAGGCACCTGCGCTGCGCGAGACGGATGCGCGCCGTAGCGGTGGTGCCTGACACAACATGCGACGCAGCTGCGCTCCTGGCGACCCGCCTAGCCCTGGATGAGGTCGAAGATCTTGAAGAGGGGCAGATACATGGCGAGGACAACCACGCCAACGATCGCGCCGACGAAGATCATCATGATCGGCTCGATGATCGATGTGATTGCCTTGAGTGAGGACTCGACCTCGTCCTCGTAGAAGTCGGCGAGCTTCATGAGCATCCGGTCGAGCGCACCCGTCTCCTCGCCAACGGCAACCATCTGGGTCATCATCCCGGGGAATACCCCGGCCTTTGCCATTGGGGGCGCGATCGGCGACCCCTGGCGTACCTTCTCGATGACGTCGTCCATCGGGTCAGCGATCACGCGGTTTCCGGCGGTGCGAGCGGTGATTTCGAGCGACTGAAGGATCGGCACGCCCGAGGCGGTCAAGGTCCCGAGGGTGCGTGAGAAGCGGGCCACCGAGATCTTGCGGACGATGGCGCCGATCTTCATCGGAGCCCGGAGCTTGAGCTGATCCCACTGGCGCTGGCCAGTGTCGCTTGCCTTCCATTTCTTGAAACCGAAGACGAACCCGACCGGGGCGAGGATCATCAGGTACCAGTAGGAACGCATCGCCCCCGAGAGATCGATCATGAACTGCGTGAGCGCCGGGAGCTTGCCGCCGAGGTCTTTGTACATCTTGTCGAAGATCGGCACGATGAAGAGAATCATTCCGAGCAGCGTGAGGATCGCGAAGCTGCCGATCATCATCGGGTAGACCATCGCGGCCTTGACCGTGCGCTTGAGGTGGTCGTCCTTTTCCATCTGCACCGCGGCGCGTTCGAGGGTCTCTTCCAGGGCGCCTCCGGTCTCACCAGCGCGGACCATCGAGACGAAGAGTTCGTTGAAGACCTTCGGGTGCTTGCCGAGCGACTGCGAAAGTGAGAAGCCGGCCTCGATGTCCTCACGTACGGCAACGATGGTCTTCTTGAGTTTGCGGTCCTCGGCCTGTTCTTCGAGGATGTAGAGCGTCCGCAGAAGCGACAGGCCGCTGGCCACCATCGTCGCCATCTGGCGCGCGAGCACGGTGATGTGGCGTGACTTGACCTTCTTGTAGCGGTCGAGGATGTCCTCGACGGTCGGCGTCGTGATCTTCTCGTCGACATCCACGACCGTCAGCCCGCGCAGGCGTAGCTGCGCGGCGACCCCCGCTTTCGACTCACCAACCAGCTCGCCGACACTCGAACCACCGGAGCGGTCGAGGACCTTGTACGTGTACGTCGCGCTCATCTACGCGTCCTTGCGATCGTCAGGCACGGGAGGCTAGGACGCGGCCCGAAGTTGGCCGAGAAGCCGCTTGAGCTCGTCGGGGTGGCCAGCGTGCTCCATGGCCATGCTCATGTCGATGGTGCCCTGGCGAACGAGGTTCACGAGTGCCGCGTCCATCGACTGCATGCCGTGTTGGGAGCCGGTCTGCATCATCGAGTAGATCTGGTGGGTCTTGCCCTCACGGATGAGGTTGCGGATCGCCGGGGTGGGATTCAGCACTTCACACACGACCACTCGCGACCCCTGACGAGTCGGCAGGAGCTGCTGCGTGCAGATCCCCTGGAGCGCGGTCGAGAGCATCATCCGCACTTGGCCCTGCTGCTCAGAGGGGAAGACGTCGATGACACGGTCGATCGTCTGGGGCGCGTCCTGGGTGTGGAGCGTGGCAAAGACGAGGTGGCCCGTCTCGGCTGCGGTCAGCGCGACCGACATCGTCTCGAGGTCGCGCAGCTCGCCGACGAGGATCACGTCGGGGTCCTGGCGCAGGACGCTCTTCAAGGCGTTCGCAAACGACAGGGTGTCGGCGCCCACCTCGCGCTGGTTAATCAGCGAGCGCTTGTGGCGGTGCACGAACTCGATCGGGTCCTCGACGGTCATGATGTGGCAGTCGCGTGATTCGTTGATCTCGTTGACAAGCGATGCGAGCGTGGTCGACTTGCCAGAACCGGTCGGGCCGGTGACGAGCACGAGGCCGCGAGGCTTAGTCGTCCATTCGCGAAGGGCCGGAGGAAGTCGAAGCTCCTCAAGCCGCTTGACCTGTGTGGGAACGAGCCGCAGCGCGGCGCCGATCGATGCCCGCTGGAAGTATGCGTTGACACGGAAGCGCGCTTTGCCGGGCACGGCCCAGGAGAAGTCGAGCTCGAGGTTTTCCTCCAGCTTCTGGCGCTGGTCCTGGGTGAGGATTCCGAAAATGAGCTCGCGGGTCTCCGCTGGGCGCATCGGCGGCATGTCGAGGCGCACGAGCGAGCCGTTCACACGAATCGTTGGGGGAACGCCGGCCGAGATGTGGAGGTCGCTCGCGCCACGATCGATGACGATGTGGACGAGTTCGGCGAAGTCGGTCACTTGGGCAGGCCCTCTCGTGGATGGTCACGCGGCCCAAAGGCTGGGCCATTCTCGGTATCGGCGGTTGGGAGCCGCTCCTTGACGGCGCCGGGGATCACCTCGGTGCTAGCCAACGGCACGGGCAAGCTCCTCGACGCTTGTGAGGCCCTGAAGGATCTTCATGAGGCCGTCTTCGCGGAGCGTTCGCATGCCCTCGGCCCGCGCGACCTTCAGGATCGCGTCTGAGGACGCCCCCTCGATGCAGAGGCGCTTGACCTCGTCGCTCATCACGAGCATCTCGTACACGCCAAGGCGCCCCTTGTAGCCGGCGCCTGAGCAGCGCGGGCAGCCGACCGCCTGGAAGACCGGCGCGGGATCGGGGAGGTTTGCGGGAAGCAGCGTGGTGTCGGCAATGTCACGCAGCACCGCATGCGACACCTCGATCTGCTCGCGGCAGTGGGGGCAGAGCTTGCGGGCAAGGCGCTGGGCGAGGATCCCGGTAACCGCACTCGCCGAAAGGAAGGGCTCGACGCCCATCTCAGCGAGACGCGTGAGAGCTCCGGCCGAGTCGTTCGTGTGCAGCGTCGCGAGCACGAGGTGGCCCGTGAGCGCCGACTCGATCGCGATTTGGGCGGTCTCACGGTCACGAACCTCACCGATCATCACGACGTCGGGGTCGCAACGAAGGATCGACCGCAGGCCCGAGGCGAAGGTGAGCCCCGCGCGGTTGTTGACTTGGACCTGGTTGATTCCGGCGAGGCGGTATTCCACCGGATCCTCGACCGTGATGATGTTGCGCTCGCTGTCGTTGACCTGATTGAGCGTGCCGTAGAGGGTCGTCGACTTTCCGGAGCCGGTCGGGCCGGTCACGAACACCGCGCCGTAGGGCCGGCGGTAACAGAGCGCGTATCGCGCCAGCGTCTCCTTCGAAAAGCCCAGGTCTTCGAGTCGCAGGACGACGTTCGCGTTGTCGAGCACGCGGACGACGACCTTCTCACCGTGCACGGTCGGGAGCGTCGCGACACGCAGGTCCAGGCCGCGCCCGCCCACGTTCAGCCCCATGCGGCCGTCCTGCGGGATCCGTCGCTCGGCGATGTCGAGGTCCGACATGATCTTGATACGGCTCACAACGCCAGCCGTTGTACGCAGGGGCGCCCGCACGATCTCGCGCAGCACACCGTCGACTCGGAAGCGAACGACAAGCTCGGTCGCCTGCGGCTCGAAATGAATGTCTGATGCCCGCTCGTCGACGGCGCGTACGATCATCTCGTTGACAAATCGCACCGTCGGCGTGTCGTCGGTGCCGCCGCTGATGTCGGCGTCGACCTCATCACGACCCTCGGTTTCGCTCGCGTCGGCGAGGTCTGAGACGACGTCATCGATCCGTGCGCTCTGGGCGAGAAGGGCGCGGATCTCGTCGTCGGTGGCGAGCACCGGACGGATCTCGCTGCCCGCGATCATCCGAAGGTCGTCGACGGCGACAACGTTGCCAGGATCGGACATGGCCACGACGAGCGCGCCGTTCGGGTCACGCCGGACTGGAACGGCGAGGTAGCGCCGCATCGACCGAGAATCGATGGTCCGCCCGGACCCTGCGTCGACGCCATCGGCTGCGTTGTAGACCTCGATGCCCATCCGTGCGGCCTGGGCGCGCTTCAGGTGCTCCCGGGTGATTCGCCCACCGGCGAGCAGCACCTCCGTGAGCGGGCGGCCCTCTTGACGATGGCGAGCGTAGGCCTCGTGCAACTCAGGCGGAGCCAGCACGCCCATGCGCACGAGCATCTCGCCGATCGCGAGATCGCTCTGCGCCCCCGAGCCAACAGGAGCTGACGAGGGCTGCGCGGGGCCGGGCTGGGTCGGCAAAGGCGGTTGGGCAGTTGTGGCCACGGGCGAACCTCGGATTGAAAGGGGTCGGCCCATAGAATCGGCGTCTCACGCCCAATGCTTGAGGCCCGGTGGTCAAGAGGCCGGTGCCCCGGTTCGCTACTTGGCCGGGTCAGCCCCCCCGGCGAGCGCGGCGCGCATCACCTCGATCGGCGGTTCGACACCCGTCCATTGGACGAACGCGGCCGCCCCCTGATGTAGCAACATGCCGAGCCCGTCGACGGTCGTCGCACCGCGTGCACGGACCGCGTCGAGCCAGTCGCTGCTCCCGCCCGGGCGGTAGACGATGTCGTAGGCGATTTGTCCCGGGCCGAGCCCAGCGCGGGGCAGCACGTCGCTCTCCGCACCGGAACGCAGCCCAAGGCTCGTCGAGTTCACGATGAGGCGAGCGCCAGACGCGGCCGCTTCGATGGCGCGTGGCTCGAAAGGAATGGTGCGGTCTCCGAGCTCCGCGGCCTTCGCCTCGGTTCGGTTCGCAACCGTGATCCGAGCGCCACGGCCGCGCAGCGCCCAGGCAACCGCCCGGGCGGCCCCGCCCGCCCCCAGCATGAGTACCTCTTCCCCGTTCAGGTCAAGCGTCGCAACCTCGTCGAACGCCCGGAGAAAGCCCGTGGCGTCGGTGTTGTCACAGCGAAACCCGCCGTTGCCGTCAGCGATGAGGGTGTTTGCGGCGCCGATCGCGTTGACCGCCGCTGACGTCGCTGAGCAGTGTTGGATGACGGCCTGCTTGTGCGGAATCGTGATGTTCACCCCGCGCACGCCAAGCGCCGCGAGACCACGGACGGCCTCACCGACTCGCTCAGGGTCGACCGGGAACGCCAGGTACGCCCAGTTCAGGGCGAGGGCCGAGAAGGCCGCGTTGTGCATCGCGGGCGACAGCGAATGGTCGACCGGCCAGCCGATGATCCCGCAGACCGATGTTCGTGCGTCGAGCGGCGTCGTGGAGTCTCCTGCCCGTGGTCGACGTCGGTGTCGACCAGTCCTCGGGAGCATGCCATCTCCCGACGCGACCAGACCGCTTGATCAGATACCACCGTGTGCCGATACCTCCCACGTGATGACGACCGCCCTCCGCCAATGCGAGCCGCTCTTGGCGGCGATCCGGGCTCAGGCGCCGGTTATCGTCGTCGATACCCTTGAGGAGGTCCGGGCCCGGGCGATGATCGCCGCAAGCGCTCTCGAGTGCGGGCAGCCCGTCTTTTACTGGTCGGTGACGAGCGGCCTACGGCGAGACCTCAACCCAGCGCCGATCCTCGGCACCGATACGCTCACCGGCTGCCTCCGCCACGTTGGCGATTCGGGACTTCCTGGGCTCTACGTCCTGCTCGATGCTGACCCCTTTCTCGCCGACGCGGTCAACCTGCGCCTCATTCGTGAGATCGCGATGGGCCATGACGGCGTTGGACGGACCCTGATCCTCGTGGGCGAGCGGCCCTCGCTCACTTTCGCGATCGATCGGATCTGCGCCCGGGTCGTCCTGCCTCCACCTGATGTCGGTGAAATCGCAGCCGTCATCCACGAGGAGGCAGTCGCCTATGGCGAGAGCCGGGGCGTCCACGCACACACTGAGCCACTCGCGGTCGACCAGCTCCGACGCGTCCTGGCTGGACTTCCACTGACCGACGCGCGGCGGGTCGTCCGTGACGCCGTCGCCAACGACGGCGCGATCACGCGTGCCGATCTCGGGCCGGCGACCTCGGCCAAGCACGAGTGGCTGGCACGCGACGGCGTGCTGTCGCTGGAGCAAGCCGCGACGGACCTCAGCCGCGTGGGTGGACTCGTCCACTTGAAGCGCTGGTTGGCACTTCGCCAGGGCGTCTTTCTCAGCGAGTCTCCCGTCGCTGGAATCGACCCGCCGAAGGGCGTGATGCTCCTCGGAGTCCAGGGCGGCGGAAAGAGCCTCGCCGCACAGGCGGTTGCGGGCTCGTGGGGTGTGCCGCTCATGCGCCTCGACATGGGAGCGGTGTACGACAAGTTCGTCGGTGAGAGTGAGCGCCGGATGCGCGACGCGCTCGCAACCGCGGAGTTGATGGCGCCCTGCGTCCTCTGGATCGACGAGATCGAGAAAGGTCTTGGCGCGAGTGGAGACGGCGAGGGGGCCGGAATCTCGGGCCGGGTGCTCGGAACACTGCTGACCTGGCTCGCCGGCCGCCGGGCGAGGGTCTTCACTGTGGCGACCGCCAACGCGATCGACGAGCTACCTCCGGAGCTCGTGCGAAAGGGCCGCTTCGACGAGATCTTCTTTGTGGATCTCCCTGACACGGCAACCCGAGAGCAGATTGTGGCCATCCACCTGGGTCGCCGTGGCCTCAACTCGGCGCATTTCGACCTTCCAGCCCTCGCGGGGCGGACCGAGGGATTCACCGGGGCAGAGATCGAGCAGGCGATTGTCGCCGCCCTCTACGAGGCCCTCGGCACGAGACAAGCGCTCAGCACCAACATCATCGCCGCGGAGATCGCGCGCACTCAACCGCTGTCGGTCACGATGGCCGAGCGTGTCGACGCGCTGCGCACGTGGGCGGCCGGACGGACCGTCCCGGCGGGCTAGACGCTTGATTCCGAATTGCTGATCGAGGTCCGCTGGCTGCGACACGTCGCGACTCAGCGTCCTTGGTCGCCCCCATATTCCCGATATGCGGCCTGACACTGCGTCCTTGACTCGCTCGGTCTCGCTCACCGGACCTTTCGACCACAATTCGGAAGTCAACCATCTAGGACCGGTTCTGGGCGGCCTTCGCAACGGCCACCTCGAACTCCGCAGGCGTCGTCGCGAAGTAATGGCCGCCACTCCCGTCGCCGCGAGCGACGTAGTAGATAAAGCTCGACGGCTTCGGGTTCGCCGCGGCCCGGATGCTCGCAAGGCCGGGGTTGCAGATCGGTCCAGGCGGAAGCCCTGGAAACTTCCGCGTGTTGTACGGCGAGTCGTTTGCCAGGTCGGTGACGGTCAGCTCCGTCTTCCAACTGCCGATCGCAAACTGCACCGTGGCATCGATATCCAGGCGAATGCTTTGCTTGAGGCGGTTGTACATCACGCCGGCGACGAGGCGTCGCTCATCAGGGCGGCGAACCTCGCGCTCGATCATTGCCGCGATCGTGAGGACGTCGAACTTCGTGAGGTTCTTCGAGCGGGCAGCGCGGTAGTCGACGCCCGCCACCCTCGCCTCGTACGCATCGATCTGCGCGTCGACAAGCTCCTGGACGGTCAGGCGTGACCCGATCTGGTAGGTCGCCGGGAAGAGAAACCCTTCAAGCGAGGTCGGTTTGCTGGCGCCCGCGAGCGTCGCACCTCGGGCGCTTGCCGCGGTGAGGCGCAGGTACTCCTCGCCCGAGAGCGTCGTCTCGGCGTCAAGCTTGGCGGCGATGTCTTCGCGCCGTAGCCCCTCGGGGATCACGAAGGCGACCGGCGGCGCCTCGGCCGTGCTCACGACCGGGTCCGATGAGCCTCCAAACCGGTCGCGGAGCAAGGCGAACCCACCGATTACTCCAACGCCAAGGAGGAGCGCCACCCACGCAAACGAGCGTCCGGAACCTCGCTCAGGCTCGCGTCGACGCCCGCCGTAGCGCTGGTAGTCCCTCCGCGCCGGGCGCCGGCTGCTCACGCTCGATTCCCAACTGAGCGATTGTGGCTAGTGTCCTGATTCATCAATTCGTGGTCGGTTTTGGCGGCTGCGACGCTTCACAATACGGCGTCCTTGGTTCCCGAATATTCCCGATATGCAGGGAAACACTGCGTCCTCTTACGCGTCGGCTTGAGCCGACGCTGCAGACGCTGGGCGCACCTGGCGGTGCGTCCACCTGTGCTCGGTCTCGCTCGCCAAAACTGCCCACGAATTTTCGACTCACGACACTAGACACGCCCCGCCTCCGCTCCGAGGTAGAACTCGAGGATCACGCAGGCCGCCAGGCTGTCG
>JANMDN010000073.1:0-47410 GCA_031376285.1 Actinomycetes bacterium | reverse complement strand
GTTTCTCGGACTTGGGTTGATGGGATTTGCCTCGGCGATGGCCCTCGGCACGACCCAGGCGAGTCGACTACTCGGGAGCAACGCGAGCGCCGCAGTGGTGCCGTTTGAGCTGACCATCAGCGACGCGCTTGTCGAGATGGTCGACCTCACGCCGGTCTACATGTGGACCTTCGGAAGCGCCGACGGGCCGCGCTTGCCGGGCCCGGTGCTCTACGCGACCGAGGGCGACACGATCGACCTCTCGGTGCTCAACTCCCTCGATGAGCCGCACGCATTCGCCGTTCAGGGAACCGGGATCACGACAGCTCCGATCGCCCCGGGAGAGCGCGCGAGGCTGTTATTCACCGCGCCTCCCCCGGGCACCTACATCTACCTCGACCCCTTGAACGCACCGCTCAATCGGCTGATGGGCCTTCACGGAGTCATGGTCGTGCTCCCCGCAGGTGGCCCGTCCCCATACACCGATCCGCCGCCCGCCCTCATGTCGCTCTTTTCCGATTTCGGGACCACCGCCCACTTTCCGGGTGAGCCTTGGATTCCCGAACGGTCGCGCATCTGGCACTTGCACACCGTCGATCCGCGCTGGCACGAGCGAATCGAAGCGGGTCTGTCGGTCGATCCGCTCCAGGTCGCAACCGACTTTGTGCCGCGCTACTTCCTTCTGAACGGACAGAGCGGATACTTCGCTTCGCACGATCCCCAAACCACACCGATCGGGCGCCTCGGGCAGCCGCATCTGATCCGGATCGTCAACACCGGAGCCGCTGCCCACTCGCTGCATATCCACGGCAACCATGTCTTCATGACCGCCGAGAACGGCGTGGTGTCGTCGAACGTTCCCTTCATCGACTCCTGGCGGGTCGGGCCCCTCGACCGGGTCGACTGGCTCCTGCCGTACCTGCGCCCACCCGACATCCCCGGCCCCATCGGCGCTGCATTGCGCTCCGCGCTCGGCGAGGAGCTCGCCCACCGCGACAAGAACGGCCTATTCCAGAGCCCAATCGAATACCCGATGCACTGCCACATAGAGCCCTCTCAGACCGCCGCGGGGGGGAACTACCCGGGTGGTCTAGTGACCCATTGGGCGATCACGGGTGATCTCGATGGGACGCACTTCCCCAACCAGCGCTGACCAGCGACGGAGCGGATCATGCCTCTACCGACCATCCATCGGCACCGTGTTTCCGGTGGCACCGACACCAAGATGTTCACCAAGTTCGTCGATCCCCCCTCGGAGCCGCGGCGCACCCTCGACCGCGTGGCGCCCGACGTCCAAATCGCGCTGCGCCTCGCCGAGAACTACGATCTTCCCCTACCTCTGCGGCTGCCGAACGGTAAGAACAAACTCCGGATGTGGGTCGCCGTCGAACCGGGGAGCACGCCGACGTTCCCTTCGCCGCTTGTACGTGTTCGCGAGGGGCAGACGGTGCACGCCACCGTCACGACCGGCCGCGGAGCGCATACGGTTCACTGGCACGGTATCGAGCCGAGCCCGATGAACGATGGCGTTGGCAAGCACTCGTTCGAAATCAAGGGCGGCTACACCTATCAGTGGACACCCCGACAGGCCGGCTTTTTCTTCTACCACTGCCATGTGAACACGCCGCTGCACTTCGAGATGGGCCTTGTCGGCGGGCTCATTGTCGACCCGCCTCGCAGTCCGGGCTGGGTCAGCGCCGCCGGTGCCCCCGACAACCTTCAGCGCTACGACGCCGAGGCGATCTGGATCACAACCGCCCACGACTCACGTTGGCACAAGCTCAGCGCCGATCACGCGAAGCACCCCCTCGACGGCAATGGCCGCGACATTATTCGCCCGAATGATCGCTCGGGATTCACCACCGGTGGCATTCTCAACGACTGGCAGCCCGACGTCTTCACTATCAGCGGCGCCGTCGCACGAGACGGGTCGACGCCGATCACTGACAGTCGGGCCGCGGTTAGCACGCGCGTCGGCCAGACCGTTTTGATCAGGCTCCTGAACTCCAGCTACTCGATTGCCGAGTACCGCCTCGGCGTCGACGCACAGGTAATCGCTCAAGACGGCCACCCCCTCGGTGTGCCGCCGCTCGGGGCCTATTCGGCGCCCTACACCATCCCCGCCAACCATCCGTTCCGGCTGGCGACGGCGATGCGGTTCGACATCTTGGTCCGGCCGACGAGCCCGGGCTCGATCCCGTTCACGGTCGACTATCTCGACTGGCGCGGCTACGGCTCGCGCGGCCGGGCGCGCACATCAATTACCGTTCGAGCCTGATCGGGTTCACCAGATCCGAGACAACCGAGGAAGGCTCAGGAGCCGGTAATGAATCGCCCCGGGTGGGCGTTGGTGAGGTCTCGATGCCGCCAGGGCCCGGGCGGGCCGAACCCGCTCGGATTGCCGCCGCGGTCTGACCGATGATGTGGAAGGTCCCTTCGATCAGTGTGAACGGCATCGACCAACTCCGTCTCGCGGGGGCGGTCTGTCTGGGCGGACCGCTCCCACGCCTGCAAGGCGAAGTCCCCTCACCTGCCCGAAGTGGCGAACATTGCCGGTCACCAGGACCGCATCGCAAGAGAGGAAGTGGGCAGCGATCATCTCGTCGAGTGAGCCAATCGGCCTTCCCCTGAGCGCCAGCTCAACACGAACCACGCCGTAACGGTCTGGGGCAGCATCGTCGCAGGGAACGTTCGGTGCGCCGCATCAGATGCCCGCCGCTCTCGATGAAGCTGAACGGGATGCGCCCGGTTGGAGATCGAGCACGAACTCAACGCCTTCGAGAGGCGGGACGAACTCGAAGGCCTGTGCGAGATGGTGGTCGCCGTCGGCGTCAAGTGAGCAACCGCGTGAGAGCGGGAAGAGCAAGGAACGCTTCCGCGAATCGTCCCCGGCCCGCGTTTCCGCGGTCCGGTGCGTCGTTGCCGTTCTCGCTGGCTCGCTCATCACCGCCCACTCAACTGGACCCGACCACACACCACCGTTTAGGCTCCGCCTCGGCGCCTCGGGTTTGCGTCGAGAAACGAATTGAAAGGATGCGCATCATGGGTGACGACAAGCTCGACGGAGCGGGAACTGACGGACTCTCACAGTGGGCCGCGCAGAACGCCCCGGAGGTGGCAGAAGCCACCGAAGCGGCTGCGCCGCCGGTAGCCGAAGAGATCTCGGTGGAGATGCCTGTGATTGAGGCGGCACCGGCCGCTGCTCGGGCGCAGGCCGCCCCGGCTCGCTCCGCACCGGCGCACCGCGAGAAAGCAGCACCGCATCCGCCTAAGCGCCGGCAATACACGGTCAAGAGCGGCGACACGCTCAGCGCGATCGGCCAGCACTTCGGAGTGAGCTGGCAGAAGATCGCTCGTGTCAACAACATCGAAAACCCCGACCTGATCTTCCCCGGGCAGACGTTCGTGATCCCCGACTGACGTCCGACGAGACACTTGTCGGCGGCCACGATCCGAGGTCGCCGGTCTTCCCGTTCGAGGGTCGGGTACCTTCGACGCCGGTTCTTAAAACATCTTGTAGGAGCCGATCAGTGCGGCCATCGCCGCCTCCGGCTGGACTTCGCACCGCTCGGCGAGGCCGTGTTGGAAGGCGGCGAACGCGGGAAGCTCAAGCAGCGGGTTGGCCGCCGGATCGTCGATGAGCGCCACGTGGACAAAGCTGGCGCCATCGGCCAGACGCATGGCCGCGTATCGAATACCGCCCGGGTCCGTGCCGACGAGTTCGGCAAACACCGCCTCGATGAGCCGCTGGTTGCGATCTGCCTCGCTGAGTGACGTTCGGTAGCGAACGACGATTCCGGCCATCGGCCAACCCCTTTCAGTTTCGCGGGCTACATCCCCATGTCGATGCACTCGTAGACATCGACCTCGCCACCAGCGACAAGGACCGGGCAACCCCTCGCGAGCTCAGTCGCTTGGCCGAGAGTGTCGGCCAAGATAATCGTGTAGCCCGAAAGGCCACTCGGAGCGCCGTCCGAGGCCGACCCCGCGCTCGCGACGCGGGCCGACGGTCCGAACGGTGCGCCCCCGTCCAAGACCGCCGCCCCGAGCGCCCCGTACCAGGCACCCCAGGCCGCCATCTGGCGCTCGCCCTCCTCGGGAGTCTGAGGAATGCCGCCGCCGCCTCTGTAGACCAGCGTGTACTTCGCCATCTCGCTCTCCTTCAGATCGTTCGGTCAAAGGGTCCAGGGCGCCGCGTCGACATCGTGGACACCTCCCGAGACCGGAGCAAACCTCACTCCGTGGGCCAACCTTCCGTAACCCGGAGGTTACCAGTCAATTGCTCGATCCCCGAACTTCCAACCGTACATTTGTAGCAACCACCGACAGTCGGAGATCAAGGCGCCGACCCTCGAGACCATCCAATATGTCCTCGACGCCATCGCCGAGGACATATTGCGTCGCTCACAGACGGCAGGCCGGCCGTCCAGCCCCTTTGAGCGGACGACCGGCAGGAAGCGTAGGACGACGAACGCCCTGCTCAGCGGCGACAAATGGCTTGCTCTGATTCGTGAAGAGACGACGGTGGGCTTTGAACCCACGAGTACGGTATCGCAGACCCCCGCCGGCCATTGAGAACTGCCTGCAAAAGTACGCTTTTCGGTCGCGTGCTGGCCGGTGACGGTCTTGGTGAAGGCGTTCTGCCGGTCCCTGGACTGCCATCCTCAGCCCAGGTGGCTGGGTTGCACGTCCGTAGGCGACGGGCGACCGGCGGCAGGAGGGGGTTAGCGCGCTAGGCGCCGTGCGCGTGCGGTGAGGTGCGCGACGAGATCGTCCGGTGCATCAATATCGCCCGCCGCGGCCGTGATCGCTGCCGGTGCGGCCTCGATGAGCTCATGGATCCGTTCGGAGGCACGCGTCGCGGGCAGTCCCCAGGACCTGGCTTCGGCGACGAGGTCGTGAGCGGTGACCAAGTCGATGTCGGGGGTGCCGTTCACGTTCATCGCCGCGAGGGCGCTCACGGCTGGATAGAACGTGGTGGACATGATGTCGTAGGCGGGGGCGAGTTCGATGGAGCCTTCGCGGCCGTGAAGCAAACCGAGGTTCTTCGCGTGGGCGTCGGCGTTTCCGACGAGCACATTCACTGTCGTGAGATCGAGAAGTTGCTCGATGGAGCGTCGGGTCGGCGACCAGTCTGAAATGGTCGTTGCGCAGCGGCGAAGCGACGGGCCCCCAGCGGCCTCGTATTTGCGTTCCGGTTCGAGGCCGTGCGCCTGGCAGAGATCCTCCTGGTGGATCCGTTCCACAAGGTCGCCGTCACGTCGCCGATCGAAACGTTCGATCGCGAGCACCTCGACACCGTCGAACGTGATGATCTCGATCGGTGCGACGGGGATCCCGAGGTGGTGGGCGACGCGCATGCACATCGCCTCGTTCGCGATGGAGTCACCAAGGAGCCGGTGGCGAGGCTTCAGAATGTGTGTTGACGGCACGCCGTCAACCGGAAGCGCCCAACCCTCGGCGCCGCGAGCGAGCAGGAGTTTCTCTTGCATCCCGGCAAGGGAAACACGCAGCTGCTGATCCACCCCAAGGGGCGAGAAACGCAGGTTACGGATCCGTTCACCGATATCCGGCGCGCTGACCGGAACGGGCGTGCCGTCGGCTGGAGGGTCTTCACCCTCGGGAAGGATGACCAGGGCGCCTGCGCAGTCGCGGCCGAGCGCGGCGAGGAGCGCGAACGCGTCGCCCGGATCGATGCCGAAGTCATGGGCGATCATCCGACGCGCATCGCCCTCGGGCAGGAGTCCATTGAAGAACGCGTGAACAGATGTGCCTCGCATCGGCCGGTTCACGGTTGGAAGCGACACCGACAGAACGGGAACGCCCAAGCCCAGGCCGAGTGCGTCCGGCGTGTAGGTGAACGACATCGCGCCGCGTGTCATGGTGAGCGTTCCGATCCGGAGGCGGCTGTTCATCCAGACCGAAAGGGCACTCACCAGTTGGCCTTCGTGATGACGATCCGGGATCCGAGGAGCTTCAGGAGGGCGACGAGCCGGACGACCTGCTCGGTCACATCGCCATTCTCGAGCTTCACGATGTACAGGCGTGGAATCCCCGCGACCTCGGCGAGTTCAGCCTGGGTGAGCCCGGCCTCCTCCCGAAGTTGTCGGAGGGCCCTCCCGAGCCCCTCAGCGTTGTAGACACGATGCACAGCCGGGGTATCCATATCCATACTCTAGCGCGTATTGGCGCTGATGTATGAAAAACCATACAATCGAACGATATTCCGCCGATGTTCCGTTTTCCATACATCGCACTGCGTTGCATTTCGACTACCCAGGCGCTGCGAGGTCGCGTGGCGGTCGCATTCGCGATCGACAAGGGGCGTGGGCGGTGAGCATCGGGAACCGGAGGTGATCTCCCAGGGGTGGAGGTCATGAACCCTGCCCAACACCGGAGTGGCGGGTGAGGGCCTTACCGACCGCGTCGGGATCGACGCCGACATGGGCGGCTTCCGACGCGGCAACTGCCTGAGGCGTTCACTGGCGCCGCGACAGGATCAAAGCGGCTCTTCGCGTCTGAGGAGGGAGTGTGGCGTAGCGGCTGGTAGCGCTTAGATTTGAACCCACGAATAGCGGTTTTGCAGACCTCCATGACAGGTCAGATATTGCCTGGAAAACGGCATGTTTTACCGGTCCGTGCGGCGGAATGCGCCAGGGATTGCGCCAGTCCGGTGGTCGAAGGAGTCTCGCCCTCACCTGCCCGCGCCGTGATGCCCTCCGAGTAGCTGGTTGACGATCTGTGCTCTGGGCGGCCTGCGGCTGAAGCCATCCGGTGGCGTCCAGCGTCGGCCGCGTTCGTGGGAATCGATAACTGCGTGGTTCCAGGCGGGGGGGCAAGCCCACCTAAGTGGCGACTAGTGGCCGAAGCGCACGTCGGGGAGTAGCCGTCTCATCCATTTTGGTTGCCACCAGGCTGCTCGTCCGGCAAGGCGGAGTGCGACGGGCATGAGGAGTAGACGCACAAGGAGCGCGTCGAGGAGGACGGCGATGCCCAGGATGATGCCCATCTCTTTCGGTGGGAGGGGTCCTGAGAGCGCGAAGGTGAAGAACACTGCGACCATGACGGCGGCAGCTGCGAGGATCACGCGGCCTGAGTGGGCCATCGCGCCGATTGCGGCTTCCTGTGCGTTGTGGGATCTGTCCCAGTGTTCTTTCGCTGATGAGAGCAGGAAGACGGTGTAGTCCATGGAGATCGCGAAGATCATCGCGAAGAAGAAGACCGGTCCCCACGCGTCGAGAAAGCCCTGTGGTTCGAAGCTGAGGAGACTGGAGAGGTGTCCGTCCTGGAAGATGAGGCGTGCTACGCCGAAGGCAGCCCCGGTGGCAAGGAGGCTCGTGAGGACTCCGATCGCGGCGATCAGCGGCGCCTGGAATGCGACGAGCAGAAGAAGGAAACCAAGGACGAGGACGACGCCGATGACCACGGGGGCGTAGGTCGCGAGGGAGGTTTCGAGGTCGTGGTTTTCTGCCGCTGCGCCGCCGACGAGCACCCCCTGCGGAAGGTTTCCTCGGAGCCGGTCGACCAGCGTGCCGAGCGCCGGGTCCGAAGGATCCATTACCGGGACGGCCTGGACGAGCGCAAGTCCGGTGGCGCCGGTTTGAGGAGGAGACACCCGAGCGACGCCGGGATCGGCGGCGGCGATGCGCTGCGCGTCGGCCATGGCTGAGGCCGGCCCAACGAGTTGGAGTTGGCCGGGTGCCCCTGCGCCGAACCCGGCGACGACTTGCTGGTAGCCGACGCGTGATGAGTCTCCTGAGGGGACGACGGTGATGGATGGCATGCCGGTGCGAAGGCCGAGGATCGGTGAGGCGAGCGCAAGCAGGACAAGGAGTGCCGGAAGGCCGTAGCGGACCGGTCGTCCCCAGAGTCGCTCGCCCCAGCGTGCGAAGCGTGGCGACCGGTGTTCTCCTTGTCGCGCCCAGGGGAGGGCGAAGCGGTTGACCCGGGTGCCGAGTCGGGAGAGGACCGCTGGGAGCAGGGTGAGGGTTGCCGCCAGGACGAAGACGACCGACAGCATGATCCCGAGCGCCATCGAGCGGAACGCGGGGCTTGGAACGAGCATGACCGCCGACAGGGCGATGAGCACCGTGATCCCGGAGAACAGGACGGCCTTGCCCGCGGTGTCCATCGTGACGGCCACGGCCTCGGCGGGCGAGAGTTTTGAGCCGAAGAGCGCGGCCCGGAAGCGAACGACGATGAAGAGGGCGTAGTCGATGCCCAGGGCGAGCGCGAACATGAGGGCGAAGTTCATTGCCCAGATCGACACGTCGAATACCTGGGCGAGGGCGACGAGCGAGCCAGCCGAGGCGACGAGACTGAGAATCGTGAGGAGTAGCGGAAGACCTGCCGCAAGCAACGCCCCGAACGCGACGAGGAGGATCGCGAGCGTCACCGGCCACGACAACAGCTCCGACTTCAGCATGGCGTTTCGGTTGGCCGTGTTGAAGTCTGACCACATGCCTGACGCGCCGGTCAGACTCACGGTCGTGCCTTGCGCCGCAAGCGCCGCGAGAGGGCCCTTAAGGTCGTCGGCAGCGCGGACCATCCCGGTCGGGTTCTCGGCGGCGCCGCCGACCAGGATCGCCGTGTGGCCGTCCGGGCTGATCGTGCCGGTTTGTGTGCTTGGATGTGCGACCGATGTGATCGCTCGGGACTCGGCGAGTCGTCGCTCGACTCGCGAGATCGTCGAGGCGAACGCGGCGTCACTGGTTGTGAGCGTCTTCGACGAAACAACGACGGTCAGGGCGCTGCTCGCGTTTCCGTCAAAGGCCTTCTGGATAATCGCGCGCGCCTGCACCGACTCAGAGCCTGAGTCCTGCCAACCCGCCCCGGAGAGCGCCGTTTCGACGCGCGGTGCAAGTACGCCGAGACCGACGATGAGCACCGCCCATGTCGCGGCGACCACACGCCCGTGCGTTGCGGACCATTTGCCGAGGCGCCCGATCGGACCGAGCATCATCGGGCCACTCCTGATCGACACGCGCGCCTGAGTAGAAGCGACGCGGGGCACTCTCCCACGGCTGCGTAGAGCAGTTGATTGACACCAACGAAGCCGGTTGCGATCAGAAACCATGGCGAGACGACCACCGCAAGCAGGACGCTCGAGAGCGTGACGGCCCCCGCCAGCGCGAAGAGGGTGCGCTCGATGTTGCAGATCCGCTTCGCCATACTCATCGTGCTGCACCCTCGCCGAGGAGTTGGTGGAGTTCGGCTACCTGTTTCTGAACGGCACCGCACACCTCGTCGCATATCCGCAGAACCGTCTCGTCGCCGATCTCGTACCACGCCGTCGTGCCTTCGCGCCTGCGGGTCACGATGCCCACAGATGACAGGACACTCAGATGCTTCGAGACGTTCTGTTGCGATGTGTCGACCGCCGCCGCTAGCTCCCCCACCGTGCTCGGCGCCTCGCGGAGGCGCTCCAGGATGCGGATTCGCATGGGTTCGCCAAGGGCGCGGAAGCGCTGCGCGATGAGTTCGATGAGGGGTTCAGGAAGAGGGTGGGTCAGGGCCACGTGACGGCGCTCCTCGCAAGGGGTGGACGTTCGACACCATGGAGACTACACCACTGAACAACGACTCAGTTGTGTAACAGGTCAAGACGAGTCCCTTCGACGTAGCCTCGGCCCGAGGGCGTAGCGCATCGATGACGCAGTTCCATCCGGTGTTGGGGCTCCACCGAACTTCGGTGGAGCCAGGGATGCACGGGGGTCGCTTCACCGGATACCGGGAACAAACCTCCAGCGCACGGCAGCC
Organism: Actinomycetes bacterium; assembly: GCA_031376285.1. Lineage (GTDB taxonomy): Bacteria > Actinomycetota > Thermoleophilia > Miltoncostaeales > Miltoncostaeaceae > JANMDN01. Next base: position 37,672 of record JANMDN010000073.1, on the reverse strand, counting down.
CGGTAGGTCGCGTACTCGGGCCGTGCCTCGATGAGCCAGACTTCCTCCAGGCTTGCCTTTTGATCTAAGACGATCGCGAGCATGGCCGTGGGAATGATCGCGTAAGGGGACCCGGCGATTGCCACCGCGAGGGCGAGGGCGAGGACCGCCGTGTAGATCGGATGGCGGACCACGCGGTACGGACCACGCTGAGTAAGGGGCGCCCCGGGGCGAGGCCGAGGAAAGACGGTGAGCGCTCTGCCAAGCGCGCCAGATGACAAGACCAAGATTATCGTTGCGCCGAGTGTCAATCCGACAGCCGCAATGGCTCGCGCAGTGGCGCCACCACTCGGCTTGGGCGCCTGGCTGCCGACCAGAAGCACGGTCGCTCCGACGGCAACCTGGAGCGCGACCAACCCGCCGCCGCGACCGGTCGTGGTCATGCCCGATCGCGGGGACATCGAGTGCGCGCGAACGTTCCGTCTGGGGCGGCGGCTTCCGGCAGGGGGCGAACGGCTTGCTCCGCTTGTTCGGTGACGGGTGCCACCGGTTCGCGAGCGTTTCGCGAGGCCCTTGCAATAGCCACTCGCTCCGGGAACTCGTTCACCGGTCGTTACGGGCGGAGGTACCGGAGAAGGGTGCACGCAGAAGCGGTCCGAGAACACAAACTAGTTGTCATGGCGGAGTTCACCGTTGGCTGAGGCGGGGTCGATGTGGATGGTCGCGTCGGCGAGGTGCTCGATCCTGGTGGTGAGGCGGTTTCGCACCGCGACCGCGATCGCGTGGCCCTGGGCGACGGTTGCGTCGTCGGCGACGACGACGTTGACCTCGGCGCGGATCTCATGACCGATCCACCGGGCGCGGACCTCCTCCACGCCGAGCACGCCGTTGACGTGGGCGGCCTGGTGGCGGACCTCGTCGATGACTGCGGGTTCGATTCCATCGAGGGTCCGAACGAGGATCTCCTTGCCGGAGGTCCAGACGATTCTCAGGATGACCACCGAGATGGCAAGCCCCACGATCGGGTCGGCAAGGTCAAAGCCAAGCGCGACGCCGATGGCTCCCGCGACGACCGCGAGGCTCGTGAACCCGTCAACTCGGGCGTGGTAGCCGTCAGCGACGAGCGCGGCTGAACCGATGCGACGGCCGGTCCGGATCCGGTAGACCGCGACCCATTCGTTTCCGACGAAACCAACGACTCCGGCGATCGCGACCGCGAGAAGGAACCCAGGGCGCTGCGGGTTGATGATCCGTTGGATTGCCTCGTAGGCCGCGAACACCGCGGAGAAGAGGATGATCGCGATCACCGCGAGCCCCGCGAGATCCTCGGTGCGGCCGTAGCCGTAGGTCAACCTGCGGGTCGGGGGGCGACGCGACATCAGGAACGCGGCGCCGAGCGGCAACGCGGTGAGCGCATCACCAAGGTTGTGGACGGTGTCGGCGAGCAGGCCGACCGAACCGGAGATCACCACGACCACGATCTGGGCAAGCGCCGTGACGCCGAGGATGATGAGGGAGCGCCACAGTGTCCGGAGGGCCTCTTGGCTGCCGAGGATCGCTGCGCTCACCCCACCGTGGGCGTGGCCGCCGGGTCCGTGGTCATGCCCGTGGTGCTCCTGTTCGTGATCGTGTCCGCCGTGGGTCGCGCCGGTCACGAGACCGCCGTGAGCCCGCGGCCGGCGAGTGCGTCGAGGTGGAGGTGTTCGATGTGTCCGACGGCCTCGTCGAGGAGGTCTCCGACGTGGGAGTCATGGAGGGCGTAGATCACTTGTCTGCCTCGACGCTCGCCGATGACCAGGCCAAGGTGCCTGAGGATCCGGAGTTGGTGTGACACCGCTGATTGCTCCATTCCAATGAGGGTCGCCAGGTCGGCGACGGCAAGTGGTGATCGGCGCAGACGATCGAGGATCAGCAACCTGCTTGGCGTTGCGAGCGCTTGCATCGTCTCAGCGACCGCGACCGCGAGTTCGCGGTTGAGCGGTCGCTGATCTCGTGACTTCGCGTGGCCCACGGGGCGAGCATAGCGTGAACATCTGTTCATAAGCTCAATGTGTGGCGGGGTCAAGTCCCGTTCGGCTTGCCGGGAGCGCCCCCTGGGCGGCGGCTGGACCGGCTCGGCGCGCCCAAAGGGCCGAGCGTTCCGTGCCGACGCGCGGAACCGAACGGAGGCGGTCGTCCTGACTCACGGAACCGGCCTGGCCCGGGTGAGCGAGCGAAAACTGAACCGGACCGGGCCCCGGGGCAGTCCCGCGAGGGACAGCTGAACGTTCGCGGGTAGGCGGGTCAGCTCTCACCCGCCGACTCGCGGAGGAACGTGTCAATCGTTTGTGCGGCTCCCTTCTCGCTGCCGGGCAGGAGGTGTCCGTAGATGTCGAAGGTCACGCGGATGCTTGAGTGGCCGAGGAACGTTTGGATGAGTTTGGGTTCAACTCCTGCGGCGATCCAGATCGACGCTGCGGTGTGACGGGCTTGGTGCATCCCGATCGGGGTGAGGCCCGCGGCCTTCCAGCACTTCTTGGCGCGGACGCCGGTGCTTGAGGGATCCAGTGGCTCGACTCCGTCGAGGCTGACGACCCGGCCGGTGTCCCGTCTAGAGATCTGCCGGTGCTCAGTGAGGATCTCGTGGAGGAGTGAGACGATCGGGATGCTTCGCACTCCGGCTTCGCGTTTGGGGTCGACGCCTTGGCGGGTCTTGCGGTCGTAGTTTCGCTCCACTCGAAGGATGCGTTTGTCGAGGTCGACGTCGTCCCAGTGAAGGGCGGTGATCTCTCCCCGGCGAAGCCCTGCATAGAGCGCGAGGCCCCAGAGGACGCGGTCGCGGGGTTCGAGGCAGCTGAAAGGTCGAGCGGCCTCGGCAGGGCTGATGACGCTCTTGCGTTTCGGGCGCACGGCCGGAAGTTCGAGTTTGTCGCAGGGGTTGAACGCGATCTCCCCGCGGTGGAGCGCGCGGCGGCAGATGACTCGTAGTTTGCAGACTCAAAGTCGTTCGTTTGATTCAGCCTGCAAAATAGGTAGTTTTGCCGTCCATCAGGTGCCCATGCGCCAGGGAATGCACCAATCCGGTGTGACCTTGATGCTCATGGCCTGCTCGTTGCTACGGGCCTTTGGTTGCTGCTCCACGCGCCGGGCCTGCCGAACCCCGTTCAACTGGGCTGGTCGCCTGGTCAGCGACCGACGCCCAACGGCTCGCAGCGTCACCGCGCGTTGCTAGGTCCAGCGGAGCGCCTCGGCGTCCCAGGACGTCAGCTCGCCGGCGGCGCTGGCGATGAGGGGATCCGCGAACGCCTTGACATCGACCAGCAGGTCACGCCAGCGGGCTGGCGGGACGCGCTGGTAGGACATGCGGGCGAGCATGGCGCTGTACGGCGCTTGCCGGTCGGGCATGTCGGCCAGTGCTTCCGACAGTGACACCACGTCGTGCTGGCGGTGGGCGGCGACCTCGTAGATCGCCGAGTGCAGAGCGGTGGCCGGGAGGTCGAGCGACCGGCTGAGCACCCACACGTCCGCGAAGTCGCGGTCGCGGGTGTTCAGCTCGCGGCGGCTCATCATCGTGGCGATCTTCTCCGCGAGGGTCAGCTCAGGCGGGTAGCAGGCCAGGCGGATCGTTGCGTGGCCGAGAAGCTCGGGTAGCTCGACGATCACCGACCGGTGCGGGTCGCCGAAGGAGAAGTCCAGCGTCGTCGTCATCCGCGCGGTCGCCAGGTACGCCTGGAGCTTGACACGCACGCCGTGGTACTCGGCTTCCTCACGCATGACCTCGGTGCGGATCGACTCGGGGTCGTAGGTCAAGCCGTCGTCGTCTGCCAGGACTGTGGCGACGATCTCGCTGACCACCTCGCCGACCCGCGCCTGCTCGTGGGCGATCCCGGCCGTCGACAGGTCGGCGTCCTTGGTCATCCGCCGCGCGGATGTCGCAGCCATGAGCATGCCGCCCTTGAGCGTTAGGTTCTTCGCGTGCGGCGATGCCGCCAGGCGGCGCAGGAACCCCTCGACCGCGTAAACGACAAGCAGCGCGCCCGTGTTGGCGCCGTACTGCGCGCGGGCGAGCGCCTGCAGCTGGCGGTAGACGATCCGTGCGTGCTCGTCGCTCACGCGAGGATCAACTCGAGAGCACGGGCCATCTGCGGGCCGCCGCCAAGGTTGCGGGCAAGCTCGACGAGCCGGAGCGGGTTGGCGCCGTCGCGGCGCATGTAGCGCCGAAGCGCCGACAGCGCGACATCGCGACCGGTGATCCGCTGCAAGCGCATCGCGTCGACCACGCAGCGCTCGGCCGAATAGATCCAGAACGGCTCGTCGGTGTCAGTTGCCAGCTTGAGTCGATCAAGCTCAAACGTGGCGGCGGCGAAGCGGTGTAGCGTCGTTGCGGGAGTGTCGATCTTTGGCCAGTGAGCGCCCCGGGCGACCGCGAGATGGACGCTGCCGGGCAACTCATCGGACAAATCCCAGTACGACAGCCCGGAGTTCAGGCAGATCGTTGCTTTCGGCGCGCGGGCGGCCACGGCCGCGAACTCGGCATTCATTGCCGGGTCGCTGTCGGCGGACTGCATGACACCGCGCGAGACGCTGATCAACACGCCTTCGTCTCGCAGGCGATAGACCGCGTGGCGTGGCACGCCAGCCTCCACGGCCTCCCGGACACGGAACGCCCGACCGCCGAACTCCCGCTTGATCAACTCACGCTCCGCACCAGCCATGCGACAAACCCTAACCCATTTCGTCGTTTGTGGTTAGCCTTTGTCGTTCCACCGAAGCCTGTTGGCCTTCAGCGCCCTCTTGTAGCCGCAGCAGGGCAGAGTCGTCGAAGGGCGCGTTGGGCAGGTTGCCCCGAGAGCCTGGACGCCGCTCAGCTCGCACGGTGCTGCGGCCAGATCGAAGCCGAGTGACGGGACGATCGGGCACACCACAAAGCGTCGGACGCCTCGACGGTTGCCGACGAGACTCCCGCTCCGCAATGCGCCAGAAATGCGCCAGAAATGCGCCAGTGCCCGACTGAAACGGGGCGTGCCAGGCCCACTACCGCGCGCACCGAGACGAAAAGCAGCTGCAGATCGATATACGGCGACATGGTCCAGCCGATGCGCAGCGGTCTGACGGCAGTTTCGCCAAGCACCACCCATTTGCGGCGAACTCCCTGTAAATCAGCCACTTCGTGAAGGCGACGGTGGGATTTGAACCCACGAATAACGGTTTTGCAGACCTCCACGGCGATTCACGAACTGCCTGCAAAAGAATGGTTCTTACGCGCTCTCTCCGTCAGATGCGCCAGAAAATGCGCCAGCCCCCAAGCCACCCGAAAGCGCCCAGTCCCCCCCGTCGACCCACTCCTTGCCTGCCCGGTGGTTTCGTACTACGATTCGTGTGTGGAGATCCATCCGGCCGCGCGCAAGCACGGGATCTCCGACGAAGACATCCACCATGCGACGATCAACGCCCTCGTGACAGACGACCAAGACGACGACACCCGCCTCTACCTCGGACCTTCCCGCTCTGCGGAGTTCCTGGAGATCGTGACGGTCGTTCGCGACGACGATTCGGAACTGGCAATCCACGCGATGACAATGCGGCCCAAGTACCGCCGACTTCTGCCGGGAGGATGAGCATGCCCCAGTCCACTCCTGGCAAGACCGCAAGCGGCGTCCCGCTTACCGACGACCTCGTCGCGAGGCTCGCAAGGACTGCCGAGATAGGTTACGACGTCGACGAGATCCTGCGCCGCCGCGGCGGCCGCCCATCGATTGGATCGGCGCCGGCAAGCGTTGAGTCGGTTCGACTCGACCCGGAGCTTCGATCCGCCCTTCTTGAACGCGCCGAACGCGACCACGAAACGACCTCCGCCGTGATCCGCAGCGCGCTACGCCGATACCTGGACGTCGCCTGACCTGTCACCCAATCGTGCAGCAGACCCGGGGTCCAGATTCGAAGGAGGTAGCCATATTGCGTCTGGCGCACGTCTCCCGTCCAGCCCGGTCATGCGTAAGTCACCGCTACTTACAGGAGCAGCCCGAGGTCATATCGACGCTGATGTCGGTTCCCTTCGGCCCGTCCAGGTCGTCTCCGTAGAACGCGATCGACATTCTCGACGCCACGCTCATAACTGGGTCCCAGTCGAGGAACCGGACGTCGCCACCGGGCGCCGGCCCGTAGATCGCTTTGTATCTGGCGACCAGTCGCCGACGCGTATTGATCACCCCGTGCGGCGAGTGCCAGCGAACGAGAAGGAGGGGCGTCCCGTTGGAGGTTTGGGCGTACTCGATGTAGCTGGTGCGTCTCCAGCCGGGCAGGCCTTTGAGGATTGGTTCGCGGCGAAGCTCGGCGATCGCTTGGCGTTGTTCTGCGGTTGGTCCGGGTTTGTGCCGATACCAAGCGACCCCGGCCGCCACCGCACCCACTGCAAAGACGGTAGCGACGAGGGGGGTCGTACGTAGCGGCCACGGGCGTTGCGGCCTGCCAGCAACCGTCACGCCCTGGCCGGTTGGCCCGTGAGGGCTAGCGGAACTTGAAATCGGCAGCATGTTCGGTGGTGTCGTTGAGCCCGATGATGAGGCGTCTACAGGTCCCGGCCCACGTCGATGTCGTCTTCCAAACGTAGGTGTAGGTGTCGGCTGGTTGGTCGTAGGTCAAGGTACTCTGGCCGGCGGTGGTGGTGGTCTCAACCTCGTCGGTCGGCACTCCCGTTGCGCATCCAATCGTTTGGACCTTCGGGTATCCGGTCCCAAGGATCGAGAGTCCTTGGTCGCCTCCGAGACGGAACTTCACCGGAATGGCCCGTCCGGCGTTGACGGTGTTGAGGGTTGGTTGATTGTTGACCGGGGAGAGAAAACCGGTGAAGGGGTAGGTGACGGTGTACTGGCTTTGCCGGGTGGTGGTGTTCGCGGCGCTGTCTGTCGCGGTTACCGTAAACGTTCTCGCTCCGACCGTAGTCGTTTGGATGGTTGCGCCGTTTGCGAGGGTCCCGGTGCAGGTCGCGAGGCCGGATCCACCGGTGTCCTGGCACTGATAGGAAGCGTTGAGAGTCTGGCCCTGTGTGACCTGAGTGCCGTTGGCTGGGGTTGTGATGGTCACCGTCGGCGGGGTCGCGTCGACTTGCACCGTGATGTCGGGGGGTGAGTAGAACCCGGCCGCTTCATCGGGGTCGACGACGGCAAGAGTGATCGCGTAGGTCCCCGGGGTGGAGTAGGTGTGGGTGCCTGTCGCGGTTGTCGCCCCGGTGCCGTCACCGAACCCCCACAGGTAGGTGAGGGGCTTTCCTTCGGGATCGCGGGATCCGGTCGCGTCGAAGGTCACAGTCGCCCCTGTTTGGGTCACCGTCGCGGTGGCCGTGGGCCGTTGGTTGTCGGGCTCTGCTGCGAACAGGTCGATTGTGAGGTCCTCGCCGTCTGACGCGACGTCTGCGCCGTACATGTCGATCTGCCACTGCCCCGGCTCGGGTTCTGTGACGGTGTAGTTCTCCCATGTGGCGGTTGCTTCGTGGAGGACGTCGGCGTCTGTGGTCTGGCGGTTGATGACCCGGCCACTTGGGCTTGTGAGAGTTGTCACCACGTCGCTACCGGGCCAGGCGGTGTTGACCCCAATGACCGGGGAACCAGCCGGGACGCTCATCAAGCGACGGATTGTCTGGCCGGGTCGGATCGTGACCGGGGGATTCCCGGCATCCGATAGACGCTTCAGAAACGCCCGTGCCATCTGCTCGTGACCGAACCGTGTTGGATGGTAGGACTCAAGCTTATCTCCCCCAAACGGGAACGAGCGCCCGGCGTGCTGGTATACAAGGTCGGGTGGACTACAGATCTCGTGACCAGCCGAGGCGTTGTACAGGTCGACGTACGCGACCCCGGCGGCACGGGCGGAGTCCGAGATGCCCTTATCGAGTTGAGCGACCTTCTCGTTGATCCAAATCTTGTCGTACCACTCAACGCCGCAGCCACCACCTCCCCCGACATCCGTGACGGTCCCAATCCCGGGCACGAGGCTCGTTGTGGCATTCGGGAAGAACCGGGCATATCCGCTCACCAGCACCCTGGCGTTCCTTGCGTGATCCCTATCCTTGACCTTCAAGTAGAGCGTTGACAACACGCTCGGCCTCGACGCACCCGCGTCCCTGCCCGGAGACTTCGTGAGGGCAACGATCCGTCTCGCGACGTCGGCCTCGTTGTTCTTGCAGGGGCCCGTGAAGTCCTGACCGCGGTAGTGATTGCAATGGTCGAGAATCGGCCCAAATCGAATGTCGTTGCCGCCGAGGCCGACCGTGACGAGTTTCGTCTTCGCGGTGAGATATCCAAGCTGAGTTCGATCAGCGCGGAGACTGATCTCTCTGCCACTCTCCTGGCGCTTCTCAAAGACCTCCGTGTTCCGGAGGACATCCTCCGCTGTCCAGCCTTGGCACGCGACGTGGCGGACGGCGGACGGCACCGGGTGGAAGAGAGCGCTACCCTGCGCCGCCACCCACGTCGGATTGGCGATCAGGTGGGGGTACGCGTCCTTTGAGCGCCAGCACTCTGTCCTGGGTCCCGGGTCGCGGAAGTCGGTAAGGACGTCGCGGGGATTCGGATATGTTGGGGTCAGGAGGGTGCTCGGGTCGTAGCCGTCGGCGGTTCCGAGGCCTGACGAGAATGAGTCGCCGATCGCGACGTACTCGGGTTCTTGGGGGGCACCGGGTTGGACGCTGGCGTTCACGGTAATCGTCGAGCTTTGCGCGACGAAGCGCACGGGGCGCGGCTGGGCGACCGCGGGGGGATCGTAGGCAACGTACGCCGTGTAGGTCCGAGCCAGGTTGCCCGGGCTGACGTCCACCGTAACGACCCTGTCGTCGCCGATACCGCCGCCTTGCGTACTTCCATCGCGGCTCTTGAGTTCCAATGCATGGCCCCTTGGACCGTAGACCACTAGCTTGTACGGCTCCTTCAGGGGCTGTCCAAGACTGATGGTGAGCTTCACGGTTGGATGGACGGTATCGGTAGACGTCCGGTCGGCCGTCATTGTCACATCTCCAGACCATGTCCCTGGAGCCGGTGTCGGTGTCGGCGCGGTGCCCCCAAAGCCCAGCGGTGCGTTTGAGAATCGCCAATTGATCCACTGACGAATTTCTGCGGCTTGAGGCTGGAGGAGGGCGGCCCGCGCAAGTGCTAGTTCTTCGTCGGTTGTTTGTGGGCGCGGCGGCCTTACGAGGTTGAAGTTGTGGTAGTCGTAGTCGATCCATTCGGTTCCGTCGTCCGCCCAGGGGCGGGTGTAGGTCATGTTCGAGATCGAGAGCGACCTCACGAAGTCGATCTCCGGTATGACCTTTGCTCGGACGTCGGCGTATGTACCCGCTCCGTTGACTACCGGGCCTGGGAACTCAGAGTGGTTTGCGAGATCCTCGGCCTGAAGTGACGCTGTCTCCGGTGGAAAGAACGGGTCGGCAAAGAACGATGATGGCAGCACACCGCACGATGACCCTCGGTAAGCGGATCCGAACTGCGGAGGCCGCACGACAGGACTCGAGCGCAAGACGAAGCCAGTCCGAGGGCGTCCTGAGTTCGGGCCCCAGAATGCGTCGCACAATTCGCCGGTGCTGGGGTCGAAGACGGGACTCCAGAAGTAGTGGAAGTTCCCGATGCGCCCATCGCCGGGGGCTTCGGAAATCTGGACAAACTTCGTGCCGTGACCCGACGTCTGCTTCCAGCGCACCGACTGCCCAGGCATGATGCCGAACAGGCCATCGGAATACCCACCGCCTCCGAACCGGTTATCGAGATGCCCTGACTGCGCGATCAAGAGCGATGTCGCATCACCCGCAGCCTGCCGCACCGAGTACAACTCAGCCAGAACGAGGCGTGACCCGTCTTCGCCGGCCAACCGCCTAGCGTCCTCGGCCTCAAGAGCCTGGAAGTCCGCGTAGTACTGAGAGCCAGCCTCGGGCACCCTGAGAAGTGACAGAAGGCGGGCATCAAACGCAGGATCAAGTGCAGGCTCCTCTGCAGCCGCTGTCGCGATTGGAGCGGCTAGCGCACCGAAAACGAAAGCAGCTGCCAAGAGGCGACGGAACGGGGAAACGGTGCGTGGGGGCAACACAACCTCTTAGGTCATCGGGTCATAGAGAACGGCGCAACGGTAATGGAGCGTTCACGGAGTGCCATCACGCGGGTTCTCGTAGAACCAGTCGCCATTTTCTGTGCGATCGCGGGTTGACTGCAACGACTCATCAGATGGGACTCGTACCCAAAACGGGCTCTTGGCCCTTCTTCTCGGGTTGGGTTTCGCGCGCCATGCGAAATCGCCGCTCGGGCCGGTCTGTCGGCTTCCACGGTGAGAACACATCTGGAACGTGTCCGGTTAAGCGTCGCTGTTCCGGACCTACGGGCGCTGTCTCGGCGGGCAGCGTTAGCGGTCTCACGTGCCGTTGATGCGTCAACCGCGTGAGTGCGAGTTCGCAACCGGTACACCAGCCATGACGCAAAGAGCAAACACTCGAGAGTGAGCCCCGTTCATGATCGAGCCTAAGCTGGACTCTCTCGGAGATGCAGCGACACTTTGGTCAGCGGGTAGCTCCTGCACTCCACGGTCGTGACTTGCGCGGCCTGCGGGTGCGGCTCATGCTTGTCGGGTCCTCCTGGACCGATGCCCCGGAAGCGCGACGCCGCACAGACTCCGACGGTGGGTGGCGAGATCTAGGCCGACCCACAAGATCATCGGGCGCCTCACAACGCGTCGGACCCCTCGACAGTTGCTGACGAAACTCCTCGGTTCCGCCATGCGCCAGAAATGCGCCAGTGCCCGCCAGAAACGGGGCGCACCGAAGCCGCAACCGCGCCTACCTACGCGAAAACTGCCTGCAAATGGAGATATGGCGATGCGGCCGAAGAGATGCGCAGCGGTCTGACAGTAGTTTCGCAGGACCCCGCCCTGCGGAGATGAACTCCCTGCAAATCAGCCAGTTTTCGAAGGCGACGGTGGGATTTGAACCCACGAATAACGGTTTTGCAGACCACCTATCCCGAGTGAGAACCACCTGCGTGCGAGCGTTTCCGCAGGGATCGTTCTTCCAATGGGCCACTGGATGGGCCAGTCGCCATTGAAGAAGCCTCCTTGCGGGGGTGATCGGCGGCGTTGCTCTGGAGTACTGAGCGTAGACACCCCGACAACGGAACGAACCATGAATCCCGTCACGCGAGTCAAACTCCGGTGACTTCGATGGTTGCCGTCCACTCGACCGCAATGTCGACATCTGAGTCGCGGCGCACATTCGTGTTGTTCGCATAGGAGCCCTTGACGTAGACGCGAACACTGCCGGGTAAGTCGGCGGCCTTTTGCACGGCTCCGGCAATCCTGGCAAGCGTTCGATCTCGGTCAGCTTCGTCTGTGGGTGATGCCGGACCCGACGCCGGGCTGGATCGTCGGCTTGGTGGGCGACCCAGCCGGCGTTGAACGCAGACTGGGCGTGCCCAAGTTCCCCGGCCGCCTCAAACCACTACTGGGCTTGCCCGCGGAGTTCTAGTTCCTGTACCGCTTTTCGAAAGAGTCCCATTCCGCGACCCTACTAGGAGAGGCGGCCACAGGGCGAATGGCCGCGGTGAGCCAGACTGGTTTTGACGGGTCGAGTTCGAGCTGCGATCTGGTTTGCCCGACGCGGTCGCGGATGAGTTCAGTCTTAAACGAATAGACAAAGCCCTTAGTCAGCGCGTTGCCGGAAGTCGCTGCCGAGCGATCTTCCAAAATCTACGCTTCGTGTTGATCCTCGGTCCTTGCGAGTTGGAGCGCGACTTCGAGATTTCTCTTACCCAGCGGCGTGTGGCCTAGTTGCGCATGTGAGGCGCGTATCCCAATCAAGTCGCGACAGGCTGACGAAGGTCCGTTTCCGCGCCGCAATGGTAGGTGGGCCAGCGTTGGAGCGTTTAGGTCTCGGTTGTTCGCGCGCGGACGACAGGGTGCGGTCGACAGGCGCGCCGTCTTTGGTGCGGAGGTTTTCGGCAACGCCTCTACCAGTCCCGCCGGAACAAGGCGAGGGCTGCTCAGGTACGTGCTCAGTTTTCCGACTCGATGGAAAGGAATAGACGCATGGGCTGGTTCTCGAAGAAGTCGAGTCAGTCGTCTGCGGCCGACCAGGGGGTCGACTGGTCCCAGCTTGAGGTTGTCCGGGCTGAGTGGCCCGCCAGTGACCTAGACGCCGCGGCCGACCTTGCGTCGTGGCGCGAGGGTATGGCCCTCTACGACTCGCGGGACGACTACGCGTCCATGATCGAGGCTGGTCGGCAGATGTGTAGAGCATTGCGCCATCACCTGTACGGTCGAGGGGTCCTGTTTGGCACTGACCTGCCGAACACGACTCACCGAGTTCTCTTCGCGTCATGCTCGTCGCCTCCGGACGGGTCGTCCTTCCCCGAGAACGTCAGGGCCCAAGTTCGGCTTGGCCTGGCGATCGTGAAGAAACACGGCTGGCAGTCAGTGGAGCATGGCGGCGACGGGATGATGGAGGAGACGATGCCATCTTCGATGCTCCTAAGGACGTCGGTTGCGCCGACGCCTGATCGGGGATGGGAGGGTGATGTGAAGCAGTTCTTCACCTCAAACCCATTCGCAATACCGGATGAAGACTCGCCGCCCCCGACCACGATGACGCCGCAGCCACTGAAACCGCCTGCACAGCAGCCGACCAGAGAGCATCGAATCATGCAGGCCATGTGGGAGATCTCGCGTGAAAGTGGTGGCGAATTTGTCAGTTCCGTCGCCATCTGTCAGCGTGTAGGCGAGAACGCCATCACCCTCGGGCTGAGCAATGTTCTCGAACGTCTTGAGGATGAGGGCCTTATCGAGCATCACGTGTTCGAGGACCGCACTGGCGGTGATCGCCCAACGGAGGCCGGGCTCGCGCGATTCGGCCTCGTCGCCGCACCGGGCAGCTGAGTTATCGTTGCGAAGGGACTGTCGACGAACGCGCTCGCCTCCTGCCGCCGAGGCAACGAGCACTTGTTGCGGCCTCTCGTCGGTCTGCGGCTGCGCGGAGCAGGTCTCGAATGGGGTTGAGAGAGCCCGGAGGAGGCGCAGGTCTTCCTGAGACGAAACGTAATCGAGGCAGCCGACAATCGGCGGTGGCGCTTGAGTGGGCTTCGGCACTGGGCCGATTCCCCAGTAGGACTCACCGCGACCAGGACGCGCCCAGTCAACGCTAACGACGCAGAAGCTCCTCCCGCAGGGCGAGCTGCCGGTCATGGTCTGCACAGAGGTCCCGCCAGGCCGCCGCGCTGTCACCGGGCGTCAGGTGGAGATCATGTATCAACTGGTTCTGCTCCCTCTTGTCGCGCTCCGAGAAACCATCCATCAAGTGCGACCCGGTCCGCGGGAGGTGAATACCAGTGGTGACGCGTCTCGGCTCAGGCTCGTGTCCGGCCCCAACTATCCAGCCAGTCTGTGCAATGAGGCCTGGGTAGTCACCAATCGGACGAAGCGCAACGGGTTCGACGCTCAGCCGAAGAGGCTGCCTCTGCAGTGAGTCCGCCCAGTGATGCATACGGGCAGCGCGGGCAAGGGACAGGATCCGCATTCCCCAGCGACCGGTCGCAACCGTGTTCCACCATAGGATGTAAGGCTCCACGACGAAGGCTTGGCGGATGATCGTGGTATTCCGCTTTGTGAGAAACAGTCGCCGATCAAGGAGACCGGCCTCGTACAGTTCGGCGACTTCGTTGAGCCGATTGACATAGTGACGAAGATGACGATGCAGGGCATCGAGGCACGCCGACAATTCAACTCGTTCGTTCGCACTCACGTCGGCCAGGGCTGGCGGTCCGTCTAGCCCCCGGGCTGTCGCGTCGAGCGTGGTGAGAACAACGCCCGTGACCAAGGCACGCACCAGCATCAGCCGCGAGTACTCACGCTCGCAGCGAGGCGCCGCGGCAGGGTCGGTGACGCCAGCCGGCAGGAGACATGCGAGACCGAAGGGCGTCACCATCTCAATCGGCGTCGCCGGTTCCAGGTGGTTCGGCAAGGCGGGCCGCGACCCCGGGGCGTTCTCACGGTATGCCCTCAGAATGAGTCGCAGCACGTGAGGCGGGAACGCGATGGGCTCAGACCGCATCGACGTGTTGACGTCGACCCAGAGCCTGTTCGTCTCAAGAACAGCGTGCAGCTTCTGGCTAGCAGCCTGCGTCCTGAGTTGCCGTCCCGCAAACCAGATCGCAGCCGTCGCGGCCCCGAAGCCTCCGATGGTGAAAATGCTTGCTGCGTCTGCCAGGTTCACGGCTAGGTACGTCCGTTTCTCAACGTGGGCTTTCTCCGACAGCGTAGAACCTGGAAAGTGGACACATTCCGCCGAAGGTCCACCGCGACTGCGCAGATCAGAGCGCAGTCCGCAGAAACGGCCCATCTGGGTCTCGCGGTCGCGCAGGGGCGAAGGCCTGCTAGCCCCGTGGCGCAGGGCGTACCGCACAGCGCTGCCCTATTCGAGCACACCGCGACTCCGCGCGACGGTCGGCATTGGGTCACCTCGTCGCGCTCGCCATCATGTCCAGCAGGCCTGCGTTGACGTCCTGATGGTTCACCGATTCTTCGTCGACACTGCCAACGAGGAGCAGCTGATGTCGGCCGTGGCGTGTGTGTGGTGATCGCGAGCGATCGACTTGACGAGTGGATGACGGGCAGGTCGGCGGTCGCCGCACCCTCGAAGATTGTTGACAGGGGAGCCATCCTGGCCCCCTCGTGCCGAGTAGCGCATGCTTTGACAGACACGCGTGAGTGGGTTGTCCCACCCCGACTTGAGTCTCGCTCTTTGGTGGAACCCTCTATCAAGTCGGGGCGATTCACGTCCTTTGCGCGGTCGGCGCTATGCGGCGAGTGAGTCCATGCCGATGGTGATGCTGAGGCGTGCGCCGAGGGGCTGGAGGAGTTTGGCGATGGTGAGGACGGTGGGGTTGATTTCACCGCGCTCGATTCGGCTGATCTCGGCTTGGTCGACGCCGGAGGCTTTCGCGAGTTGTTTCTGGGTGATCTTGAGTTGTTTGCGGAGTTGCATCAGTTGGGAGGCGAGCGCGAAGCGTGTGTCGAGAGCGGCCAGCTCGGCGACCGCGGCAGGACCTTCGGCTCTCGCCTCGGCCTCGATGTCGTGGATCAGTTGTTCGAAGTCACCCATCGGTCTTCCTGTTCGTGCGACTCCGCGTGAGTATGGGCTTTTGCACATACCGTGTCAAGGACGTCGCGGCGGGCGCGTTCGCTCGTTGTGCGCGGTTTGCTTCCAGGCGGTGAGGCGTCCGAGGGCGAGTTTGATCTCGGTTTGTTGGCGCTTGGCGTTTGGGTCTTGGCCTTTGTCGTATCCGCCGAGTAGGAGCAGGATCTTGTCGCCGTGCGGGTGGAAGAACACGCGAAGGAGGATTTCTTCCGACGTGTCGATGCCGAGGCGCGTTCGGGTGGCGTGTTCGGTGGTCCCGTGGATTTCGGTTTGGAGGTTGAGGACTTGGCGGCCGGTCATTCGGACGCGGAACTCGTAGAGGCCGTCGGGGTGGACCTTCTTGCCCCAGTGGTTGCGGCAAACCTGGACGCCGTGCTGCTGGAGGATGCGGCGCATCGCTGACCCGAGGGCACGTCGCTTGGTTGGGCTGAGGTCGTTCTTGATCCAGTCAAGGACGGGCTTGGAGCCGTCCGGTGCCTTGTAGAATTCGATCTCGAACACGGAAGGCAGGTCGTCGGGCGCACTCGTCATGGCGCGGCCCAAGCACACGCGAGCGGAATGCGAGCGAAACCATCGTGACGGGACCATTCTTGCCTGCGGCTGGGCGGCGTTCGAGGACTGTGTGAGTGGGTCACCGACCTATGCGTCCGGATCGAGGGAGATGAAGCGCTCAAGGAGGCCTGCCGCCTCAGCTTCGTTTCCGGGTAGGAGGTGCCCGTAGCGGTCAAACGTGATTCGTATGGAGCTGTGGCCCATGTACACCTGGAGCGCTTTCGGAGCGACACCGGCGGCGATCATGAGGCTGGCAAACGTGTGTCGTGCTTCGTGGAGTTCGATCGACGCGATGCCGGCGGCGGCCCAGTCGCGGTGCGCCCGAGCGCGTGTACTCGACGGGTCAAACGGCCGGTTCCCATCTCGGCCGAAGACGAGCCCGTCGGACCTTCCGGTCAGTTCCCGGTGGGTCCGCAGGGCGCTGGCCAGGGTCGAGATGATTGGCACTCGACGGTTTCCGGCCTCGCTCTTGGGCTCGGTGTGGACTCGGCTCTTGTAGTCGTAGGCGGTATCTACGTTGATCACGCCGCGTTTGAAGTCGAGGTGATCCCACCGGAGGCTGGCGATCTCACCGCGTCGAAGTCCGGCGTAGAGGGCGACTGCCCACAGGGCCCGATCCCCCGGACGCAGCGCGCGGATCAGCCGTGCGGCTTCGGCGGAGTTTGCAATGCGGTCGCGACGGCCGCGAACGGCCGGGAGTTCCAGTTTGTCGCAGGGATTCAGTGGGACCTCACCTCGGACAACTGCGCGTCGGAAGATGACGCGCAGGGGCATGACGAGATTTCGAACGGTGCTTGGTCCGAGACCTTCGCGAAGCAATTGGTCGACGAAGCCTTGGACGTCGGCGCGGGTGAGCTCACTCAGGCGGGCCGTGCCGAAGGTCGGGATGATGCGACGTCGAAGGGCTTCCTCGTAGCTGCTGATCGCCGACGGTTTGTAGAGATGACCTGAGCGGTTGCGAACGGTTCCAGCGTGGAGGCCTTCGATGAGTTCCTCGGCCGCAGCCCGGATCGTCCGTGACGTCGGTATCCGGCGGAGGCCTCTGCGCTGCTCTGAAACCGCGTCCTGGCGCCATGCCTTCGCTGCCGCATGGGTCGGGAACGTCCGTCGAACTTTCTGGCCGGTTTGTTTGTCAAAGATCTCTGCACGGTAGGCCGGGTCGCACGCGCAGCTGCCGCCCGCAAGGGCTGGGCAATCCTTGCGATGGCGCGGCTCGATCCCGGATGTCTTGCGTCGGCCTGTCAACGCCTGGCTCCTCGTTGCGAGCGGAGGGTGAACCCGGCTTCGCGCTCAAGCCAGGATTCGATTTCACGGACCGGCACGAGTTTTCGTCGCCCTCGACGCACGATCCGAAGCTCGGGACCGATGTGGTCATCGAAGTAGTCCCGAGAGACCCCGAGCGCGGCTGCGGCCTCGTCTGGTGAGAGCGCAAGGCGACGGCCGTCGATCTCTCGGGTCGCCATCAGTCCAGCCCTCGATGGGCCACGCCATCTGGCTCCGCAAGAGGCGGTTTCCTCCGCCCGGCCGCTGAGCGGCCGGGCGTCTGGTGTTTGCGCGTCATCGTCCTGGGTTGCCTGAAAGCTCGGGCTCGTCAGGCCGAGATCGCGGCTGGGCTGGCGTTGCGGTTGGGGTCGGTGCAGGCGGTGTGCCCCATCGACTTGGCGACTCGGTCGAACGCATCGGAGCGCCGCGTGATTTCCGGGATGCCCTGGGCAAGGACCGTCGCGACGGGAGTCCCGGTGCCGAGCTTCACCACAAGGGCTCGGATTGCTTGGTTGAAACGTTCGTGCCGGACGAGGTTCGTCTTGTAGACACTCGCCAACCCTGCCGGCGGGTGGAGTGCCGAGAGCCGCGCGAGTTGCCGCTGCTCGATCAGGTAGCCCCCGTCGAACATTGCTCGGATCTGGCTGCGGCTGCTCGTCGGAGCGACCGGCGGGAGCGCTCGTAGCTCGCCAATCGCTTCGGCGCAGATCGCGTTTGCACGCTTGGCGAGCTGCCCCCTGGTCAGCGGCGATGCTGCGTCTGCGACACCGGCGAAGGCAACGAGGCTGGCGCATCCGGTGAGTGTCGCGAGCGCCCGTTGGCGTTTGGTGACTGTCATGGCTGTTGTGTTCCTTTCGTTTCACTGTTGGCACGGCCGGGTCCGCTTTGTCACGCTTCCGACACAAATCCATCTGGGTTTCGCGTCGGGCCCCTCCTTCGTCAGACGGCCGCGCGCCGGGCGGACCGCGTGAGACGGGGCGTGGGCTATCCACTGATCTGCCTCCACCGCAGCCACCCGGTTGGGGTGACGTATCCGGCAAGGGGCCGGGTGTTTGAGCCGCCACCGCTGCTTGAGCATTGGACGATTTGGCCGCCTCCGGCGTAGAGGGCGACGTGCCCTCCCCCACCTTCACCGTGACCGAAGAAGATGAGATCGGCGGGCCGATAGCCGCCCTCCGGGGGGCCGGCACCGATGCCGCGCTCGAACTGGGCCGTGACGACGGGGGTTTCGCTTGTGGGGAGGTTGCCGTTGGCGGGCCATTGGGTGACGGTCGAGCTACCGATGTCGATGCCGGCGCCGTTTGCGTAGGCCCACCGGGCGAAGCTTGAGCAGTCGCAGTACGCGCTTGCGGGGTCACGTCGGGTTTGCATGTCGGTGACGGTGTCGCCGCGGTCGGCGAGGTTCATGGAGTACGCGAGGCGTCCTACGTGGGCGTGTGCCCACGCGAGGATCGCAGCGGCTTGAGGGCTCGTCTCACCGGCTGCGATCGGAGCGGCCGCAGCCCGGTACCGGTCGGCTTGGGCGAGGACGCTGTGGACGTACCAGTCGGCGTGGTTGTAGGCCCAGATCGCTTTCGGGTAGTCGCCGGGTGCTCCGAGTGCGTG
The DNA here is from genome assembly GCA_031376285.1 of Actinomycetes bacterium. Classification (GTDB taxonomy): domain Bacteria; phylum Actinomycetota; class Thermoleophilia; order Miltoncostaeales; family Miltoncostaeaceae; genus JANMDN01. Next base: position 19,137 of record JANMDN010000073.1, on the reverse strand, counting down.
GAGGTAGCGGGCGGCTCCGGCGGCTGCGTCTGCGGGGTTCCAGACGTCGGCGATTCCGTCGCCGTCTCCGTCGGTGGCGTATCCGCCGGCTTCGCTGGTTGTCGAGGCCCCGGTTGGTGGGACCGTCCCGATGCGGGTGCCGGCCCGCCAGGTGGGTGCGAGGAACTGCATGGGTCCGGTCGCACCGGCCGAGTTCGTTGTGCCCGCGGGGTTGCAACCCGGGAGGTTGAGGCGTCCGTGGTCGCATTCGATTTTTCCGATCGCGGCGAGCACGGCCCAGTCGATGCCATACCGGGTGGCCGCGGCCTGGTACGTAGCGAGGCGATCGGGCGGGATGTCGGCGACCGCCAAGGCGCTTGGCGTGTAGGCGGCCTGGGCTGACGCCGACTGCTCGGTGACTCCGGCGATCGCTGCGCCGATGAGCAGGGTAGGGATGGCGGTCGTCGCAAGCGCGACTCGGGCGAGGGCGTTTGGCATCGTCGCTATCCCGCGGGTCGGGTGTCGGTGACCGTCCACCGGCCGTCGTGGCGGGTGAGGGTGAGCGCGACCGCGTAGCCGCCTCCGGTCTCCTGGATGTCAGCGACGACAACGGCTTCGCGATCGGCGAGGCGCTCGATGGCGATACGACCGATGGTCTCGGCCGAGTCGGTCGGGCGTCCGTGCGGAGGCGCGGCGAGGAGATGCTCAACGAGCCCCGGGTCCGCGGTGCCGCTCGGGAGCTTGGTGAGGGCACCGGGGTGGTTGCGGGTGTAGGGCAGGTACGCACCAAGGAACGTCCGGGTGGTCTCCTCGATTCGCGTTGCCTCTCGTTGGCTCGGTCTGCGGTCGAGGCCATCTCGCCCGGCCGCAGCAGGCGCCGCGATCGATGCCACCGGTACAGATGAGCTGCCGGTGCCCCGGTCAAGGGCCACGAGACCCGCAAGGAGTGCGGCAGTCGTCGCGGCGATTGCGATGTGGGTGGTCGTCGTGCCCATCGGCGGTAGGTCCTGGGTTGAAGTCGTCGGTGCTCGGTAGCCGCGGCCCTTGCAATCCATGGCCGTGCTGAGTTATACACTGTCCATGCTTAGTTGTCACTACGGCCGAAGGACAGGAAATGACCCGCACAACGAAAGATCGCCTGTGGATAACCACCGGCCCCGCGCTTGGAGGCCGCTCGTGACGGGCCTCGTGTTTGCCGCAGCGACCAACCTCGGATCAAAACCGGACCCGAAGGGCCTGCCCGGTACTGAAGCCCTTCAGGGGTTCGTCTCGGGCCTGCTCTTTTGGGGGCTTCTTGCCGCGCTTGCCGGGCTTGTGGTCTCGGCGGGGTGGTGGGCGCTTGGATCGCGGGGAGGGAACTTCCACCACGCCGCTCAGGGAAAGAGCGGCTTGTTCATCTCCGCCGGTGCCGCGTTTTTGATCGGTGGCGCGAAAGCGATCGTCGCGTTCTTTGAGACCGCGGGATCGGGGATCGGCTGATGCGCCCCGAAATCCAATGGAACCGCCCCGTCGCGCTCCTCATCATCCTGACCACCCTCATCGTCGGCGGATACAAACTCGGCCATAAGGTCGCCACCCTCTTCACCGGGAACGACACCCCGGCGCCCGTCGTCACCGTCACGACGCCGCAGGCCCCCAAGCCCGCGGCGCCACCCAGCACCCCCGCACCTCGCTTGCGTGGGGTCCGGTTCGAGCGGTCGCGTCCCGGGGCGGCCGCTGCCGCCGCGAAGTTCTCAACCAGGATGATCGGGGTCGCGTTCTCGGGCCGCCGGGTCCGCGAGGCGACCTACGCACGGATCGCGACGCGCCGAGCACGCGCTGGGCTGGTCGCCCTTGCGGATTCATCCCAGCAGGTCGCTCAGCGAAACCTCGCAGGCGGCCCCGGCCCCGTCGTCTTACGGGTCACACCGATCGGGTACCGGATCGTCTCGTTCACCCCCTCGCGGGCGGTTGTTGATCTGTGGACGCTCGGGATTGCCGGAGGACGCGTGCGCCAACCGACGGCGTCGTTTGGGAGCACCATCGTCACCCTCCAGTGGGAGCAAGGTGGATGGCGACTCGACGGATTCCAGAACGGCCCGGGCCTCACCCCGAACGTCGCGCCAACGACCGCGAACCCGGCAGCTGTCCTTGCCGACCAAGACAAGTACCTGGTCTATGGCACGCTCACTCCGTAACCCACAGCGGCCCGCCGCAGTATTCGCGATGGCTGTCTTCGCTCTCGCGCTGCTGATGGCGCCGACCGCGCAGGCACTCCCAAACCTCTGCGACTTCGCTGGGGTCAGCCTCGGCTGCGACGCGATCGGAGCGGGCCTTGACGCCGCTGGGAACGCGATCGGCGCCGTTGGTTCCGCAGCGGCGGAGGGGATCTTTGAGGGTCTCACGCACTGGGTGGTTGATACCGCGACGTGGCTGACCGGGACGATCGGCGACCTCATTGACCACACCACAAGCCCCAGGGTCGACGCCCCGTGGTTCTTGGGGAGTTACCGCACGATGCTGGCCGTCGCGGGACTCCTCGCCGTTCCGATGCTCGCCCTCGGCGTGATCCAAGCGGTTATCCGCCAGGACCCGCAGATGCTCGTCCGGCAAGTCGTCGCCCATATCCCGGCCGCGTTCCTCCTCGCAGCAGCAGCGGTCGGAGTCACCGGTGCATTGGTGGCGATCACCGATGAACTCTCCCGCGTGATCACGACCTCGGTCGCGACCGGGCCGGGTGGCGGGATGCTCAAACAGGTCGCCTCGGCGTACAGATCGGCGTTTGACAGCACGGGAGGCGGCAGCGTCCCCCTCTTTGGCGTCTTTGTCGGGGCAATCGTTCTCGTGATCGCTGGGTTTGCGGTGTGGTTGGAGATGATCGCCCGCGACGCCGCGATCTACGTCGCCCTCCTGTTCGTCCCGCTCGCGTTCGTGGCGATGATCTGGCCCGCCACCAGCCGCTACGCCCGGCGCCTCGTCGAGATTCTCATTGCGCTGATCGTGTCGAAGCTCGCCGTCGTCGCGATCCTCACCCTCGCGACCCAGGCGCTCACGACCCCGGACCCCGAAGCCCCGGGTGGCGGCCGGTTCGAGGTTCTGATCGCGGGGACCGCACTCCTGGTGATGGCGGCGTGGGCTCCGTTTGCGGTGATGCGGTTCATTCCCGGGGTCCAGGGCGCGATGGGCCAGCTGATGCTCGCCCGGACCGCGACCGCAGGGACCGCCGCAATCGCCGGTGCCGCCGGAGGGATGGCCGGGGTCCTCGGCCAAGCGATGAACCACTCCGGCTCATCAGGATCTGGAGGCAACTCCGGTAGCGGCGGTAGCGCGGGTGGGGCGGGCTCGGGGAGCGGCGGACCAACCGGCGGGGGCGGTAGCAGCGGCCGGAGCACCCAACGGGGAGGCGGGGGCCCTGGATTTGGGTCCGGGTCTGGTGGTTCCGGTTTCGCGGCGAGTCTCGCTCCCGTGGGGAGCGGTCCGGCGTCGGGTACCGCCTCGGGCGGCGACGGCCCGGGAGGAGCCCCTCCTTCCCCCGATGGGCCGCCGCTGAGCGCAGGTGGGGCGGCGGCGGGAGGGACGTCTGGGTCCGGTGGCGCGCCGACCGTGTCACCGGGGGGGGGTTTTGACCAAGCCACACCGGGCTCGGTATCGACTGGCGGGCCTGTGAACCCTCCATCGGACGGGACCTCTGCGGCGTCCAATCCGCGGTCTGGCGTTCCAACCACGCCGTCCAGCCCGTCGGAACTGGGCACTTCGCCACCGGCTCGGCCGGTCGGCGGGGACCTCCCAACCCCGGGCGCCGCCGGTCCCGACATCACCGACACATCAACCAATGGAGGCATCTCGTGAGCGACATCCAGCGCAGGTACCGGTTCGGCCCGCTGGAACGCCGCGGCCTCGTCGGCAACCTCGGCCCAAGCCATCTGGCAACACTCCTCGCCGGTGGGGCCCTCACCCTCCTGTTGCTCGCGACGGCTCGCGGTCCGTTCGGTGTCCTGGCGGCGTTCCTCGTCGCGGCCGGCTCGGCCGGGGTGTGCTTCGTTCCTGTCGCTGGTCGCACGACGGTGGAGTGGGCACCGATCCTGGCGGGCTTCCAGGCGCGCTGTCTCACGGGCCGCGGCAGGTGGTCGTCACCGGCTCCGACGATCGGAGGCAAGCTCACCCGGGGCGGCGATGTCGTCGCGCCAGACCCTGTTGTCCCGGACGCCCTTCGGGGAGTGGAGATCCTGCCGGTCGAATTCCGTGGCGGGCAGGTCGGTGTTCTCAAGGAGTCCCGGGGCGGCTACCTGACGGCGGTTCTCGCGGTGCGGGTCGGGTCGTTCGGGCTGCTGTCCGCCACGGATCAGGAGGCGCGTCTTGCGGGTTGGGGCGGCGTTCTTGCGGCGATTGCGCGGGAGGGGTCGCCGGTGCGGCGAGTGCAGTGGATCGAGCGAACGGCCCCCGCGACCGGTACGGAGATCAACGAGCACTTCACGACCCACTGGAACCAAACCACCGCCCCCAAGGAGTCACTCGCGGTCCGCGCGTATGTTGAGCTGATCGCCGCCGCGCCAACCGTGACCCGTGAGCATGAGCTGCTCCTGGCGATCCAGGTCGACCCCGCCCGCCTGCCACGACTGACTCGTCGCGACAGGGCAAAGCGTGGAGAGGCGGTGAACGCGGTGCTTTTCGGGGAGGTGGAGTTCCTCGCCGAGCGCCTCCGCCATGCCGACATCGAGATCGCCGGTCTCCTCACACCCACGGCCCTCGCCCGGGCCCTTCGTGTCGGGTTTGACCCGTTCGAGCGCAAGCCATCACCCGATGGTGATTCTGAGACCGGCGGGTTGGATGCGTGGCCAACGGCGACCCACGACCAGTGGGGTAGCTACCGAACCGATGGCGCGCTGCACGCGACCTACTGGGTGAGCGCCTGGCCCAAGACGGACGTGGGCCCATCGTTCCTTGCCCCACTCCTCCTCCAAGCCGACGCGGTCCGCACAGTCGCGATGACCCTCGCACCGCAACCACCTGGGCAGGCGATCCGCCAGGCGGAAGCTGCGCGAACCGCTGATGCTGCGGACCGTCACGTCCGCTCGCGAATGGGATTTCTCACGACGGCCCGTCACCGGCAAACAGAGGACGCCGCTGCCAGGCGGGAGGACGAACTCGCCTCCGGGCACGCCGCGATCCGGTTCACCGCGTTTGTGACCGTGACCGCCCGAACTGGGGAGGAGCTTGAGCGGTCGTGCACGAGTATCGAGCACGCCGCTTCAATGGCACGCCTTGAACTGCGGCGCCTCTCCGGTCAGCAGCCCGAGGCATTCACTTACGCCCTTCCGCTGTGTCGGGGCCTGAAATGAGCCCGCTGCGTTCCTCGGGCCTTGCGGGTCATGTTGCGACGACGGCGCATGTTCAGGCGGCGTATCCGTTCATGGCAGAGACCGGTTTGGGCTCTCATGGCCCCTACATCGGCCGGGATATCTACGGCGGGGCGTTCTGTTACGACCCGTTTCACCTCTACAACGAGAACGTCGTGACCAATCCGAACTGCCTGGTCATCGGGCAGGTCGGCCGCGGGAAGTCCGCCCTCCTCAAGACGTATCTGCTGCGGCAGATCGTGTTCGGCCGGCAGGCGTGGATCGTTGACATCAAAGGCGAATACGCGCCCCTTGCCAGGGCCTTGGGTGTCGAGCCGATCCGCCTCGAACCGCGTGGCCGGGTGACGTTGAATCCGTTGACGCCGAAGGGTGGCCCGGAGCGCCAGCTCGATCTCGCCGGGTCGATCGCTGCCGCGGCACTCGCGCGGCCGCTAAAGCCCGTGGAGCGCACCGCGCTCCACACCGCCCTCAACACCGCGACAGAGACGACCCGAGGGCGTGAGGTCACGCTCCCCGATCTCGTCCAAACGCTCCTCCACCCCGACGGCAGGATTGCCGCGGACCTGGCGATGACTCCGGTCCAGGCGCTGGACGCGACCAGGGAGCTGGCGCTCGCTTTGCGTGAGTTGTGCTCGGGTGCGCTTGCCGGGATGTTCGACGCCCCGACCACCAAGGGTCTGAACCTCGACGCCCCGATGGTCGTCCTTGACCTGTCGGCGGTCCTGACCGCGTCGCCGGTTGCGCTCGCGGTGCTGATGGCGTGCGCGACGGCGTGGCTCCGGGCGACGATTGACCAGGAATCCGCCGGTGAGGGCCACCAGCGGATCGTCGTCGTCGACGAAGCCTGGCGCGTCCTGTCCTCCCTCGGGGTCGGGGAGTGGTTGCAGCAGAGCTTCAAACTCAGCCGCGGCCTCGGCGTGCAGAACGTGGTGGTGATGCACCGCCTCACCGACCTCGAAGCCACAGGCGCCGCCGGAAGCCGCGAAGTGCGCCTCGCAGAAGGCCTCCTCGCCGACACCGAAACGAAGGTGATCTACGCCCAACCTCAAGACCAGATCGCCCGGACCCGGGAGCTTCTCGGGTTGACCGACACCGAAGCCGGCCTTCTCCCGACCTTGGGTCGTGGGTGGGCGCTTTGGAAGGTCGGGCGTAGGTCGTTTTTGGTGCAGCACCGTCTCACCCCGCTTGAACACCAAATCGTCAATACAGACCAAAAAATGTCTGAAAGGAATCCAGCATGACGACCCGCGAGCAGCCCCGCCCAGCCCCGGACAACTCCGCCCTCCAGAACGTCGGCCTCGCGCTCGTGGGAGCGGTTCTCGCGCTCGGCGGACTGGTGTGGGCCACCGGCCAGGTCGCTGGGCGCCTCGCCTCCGGTAAGTGGCCACGCGTCGCATTCGGCGAGATCCCACCGGTCCTCGGGCGCATCCCACACCACATGTCTGACCCAGCCTTGGCGTGGCCCCACCGAGCGACCAAACTGCTCCCGGGGCCGGTTGGCTTCTACCTGACCCTCGCGCTTGTGCTCGCCCCGGTCATGGCAGTCGGGTGGCTCGCGCTCCGCCTGCACACCCGTAGCGGACGCCGGGACCGATCCCGGACGGGGACGGCCCGGTGGGCGACCACCCCGGATCTGCGTGCCCTCACCGTGAGCGGCCCTGAGTCGGGCCGGCTGATCCTCGGTCGCCACAACGGCAAGCTCATCGCAACCGCCGAGCGCACCTCCGTCCTCGTCGTCGGCCCCACCCAGACAGGGAAGACCTCAGGGTTTGCGATCCCCGCTTTGCTGGAGTGGGACGGCCCGATCATCGCGACCTCCATCAAGGACGACCTCGTCCGCGACACCATCGACCACCGCCAGTCCATCGGGCGAGTGTTTGTGCTCGACCCGACCGCGGGTACCGGGATCCCCCGGACGACGTGGTCACCCCTGACCGGGTGTGAGACGTGGCAGGGCGCGATCGAACGGGCCCGGCTGCTCATGACAAGCACCCACCAGACGACAGGGCCGGCGAGCGTTTCAGATCAGGTCAACGAGAAGTTCGAAGGGTGGGCCGAGCGCTACCTCGCGGCCCTCCTCCGCGCCGCGACCCTGGCGGGGAAAACGACGGGGGATGTGATCAGGTGGATTGACTACAACAACCACACCGACCCCGACAAGATCCTCGAAGCGCACGGGGAGCAGGGCGCCCGGGACGCGATCTACGCGACCCAAGGAATGAACACCCGGATGCGCGACCCGATCATCTTCAACGCCACCTCCGCCCTGCGCCCATTCCAAGAACCCGTGGTCGCCGCGATGGAAGGAAACCAGCTCAACCCCGGGGCGTTCCTCGATGGCGGGGCAAACACCCTGTACCTGTGCGCTCCGGTACACCATCAGGAGCGCCTCGCGCCGCTGCTTGCGACGGTGCTGTCTGAGATCGTGCGCCGGTCTACGAACGAAGCGCGAGCGGGAAGCCCCTCAGGCGGCCGTTGCTGCTACTCCTGGACGAGGTCGCGAACATCGCCCCGGTCAAGGACCTGCACGAGATCGCCTCCGGCGGCGCGGGCCAGGGCATCCAGTTGGTCACGATTTGCCAGGACCTGGCCCAGCTCACCCGTGTCTACGGGCAAGCGACGACGAACACGATCTTCTCGAACCACCTTGCGAAGCTGTTCCTGACATCGATCAGCGACCCGCAAACACTCACTCATGCCGGGGATCTCCTCGGTGACCAGGCGATGCGGCAGCAGAGCCACACCCTCGACCGGCATGGAAACCCGTCGGTGACCGAGTCGGTCACCTACCGCGCGTTGGCACCGCCGAACGTCCTTCGGGAACTCGAACCCGGGCACGCCATCCTCATCTGCCAGCACTACCCAGCCGTCAAAGTCGCCCTTCGTCCCTGGTTCAACGAGAATCGGCACCGGAGGTCTGGACGCCGTTGAGGGTCCGCCGGACTTCGAACCGTTCTGGCAAACCTATGACTCCCATCCCTCGGGGAGGGTGGGGTGCGGGCGTCCCGAAAAGGTCGGAGTGACGGTGGGGGTTGACCCGGACTGTTTGGCACGGCGAGCCTCCAGGCCCGGCCCGGCTCCCTGCGGCGTGCGCTGCCGGGTGGCGAGCCGTTGTGGCCTCGGGCCTCGTCGGGGGGCTTCGCTTGGGCGCCTTAGTGGAATCCTAAGAAGGGGCAAATGGTGTAACAATCGAGCAATGCCGGGGATATCCTCATCATGAGGCGCCCTGACCCCGTCGACGACGCGTTGGACCGAGAGGCCCGATTCGCGGTCCTGTTCGATATCGCCTACGACCGGCTTTGGGCCTACGCCCGCCGCCGGGTAGGCGCGATGGCAGACGACGTCGTGGCGGAGACACTGACGATCGCCTGGCGGCGCCTTGACGACATCCCTTCCGACCCCATGCCGTGGCTGTACGGAGTCGCCCGGAAGGTTGCGTGGCGCGCCCGTCGTTCCATCGAACGCGACCAGGCACTGCGCCAGCGTGTCGGAGACCAGTTGGTGCTCCAGCCCACCAGCGAGCCCGATCACGACTGCCCACCGATCCTACGCGCCCTCGCCCGACTGGCCGACCGGGACAGGGACGCGATCCTGTTGATCGCCTGGGAGGAACTCAACATTGCTGACGCGTCACAGGTACTCGGGTGTTCCGAGGTGGCGTTCCGAGTCCGCCTTCACCGCGCCCGCCGCCGCCTGAGGGCACTCCTTGCCGACCTCACTGCAGACACGACCGCTGCCCGTCCGCTAACGCCGCTCGCGCAAGGAGATGAGCCATGAAACTCTTCGCTTCAGAACCCGGGAACGACCTCGATCTTGTGAGGGCTTGCAACCCGATCTCGCCTCGAATGGTTAGCACCCAGGTTGGATCGCCAGAAGCCCAGCGACTACGTTCCGAGATTATCCGCGGCTACAGGACTGCAACGTCTCGCGAGCCGGCTCCGAGGTTGGTTCGGCGTGCCCGACCGATGTTGCTGATCGGGAGCGCCCTCTGCCTCGGAGTGGGGGCCGCAGTAGCCGCGACACTGGCCTTCAACCAGGACGACGTGGCTCGGTACCTGCCACAAGGACACTCGGTGTTCGTTGGCACCTCCCCTGTGTGTGAAACGATCCGACCAATGGTCGAGTACCGGTGTACTCTCAGTTCTAGACCCGTCAATCCCCTCGTCGGCGGCGATTACACCAATACGGTAGTGCAGACCGTCGATGACGAGAAGCGCATAAACGGGGGATGCAGAGCGACATCCGCTGACGGCCTCGCCTGGACTTGCTTCATCGGCCAAGAAGCTGTCACGGAGGGCATCCTCGAGGAGAGCATCGTAGGCGCGATGCAGTCGGGCCCTGCCCACGGCTGACCGGCTTGTCGGTCTGCTTCGCCAGCGGGACGATCGGCGTGGCATGTGAGGCGTGGCCCCACCCGTCCCCTTAGCAAACTGATCAACCCTCCGAGCAGCGCCGGTGGAGGGGCCGGAGCTGCTGGCGGCTCACCCTGGTCTCACCGAGACTTGTTGGATTCGGACTTGTACTTGACTCTGGCGGCCTTGGCGAGCGCGAGAGATCATCGTGGCAGGAAGGGGGTCCTCGCCGAAGGTCCGCCGGCGGGTCCGGATCTGGTCCCCTCCGGCCGGCCGAATGTGGAGGTCGCGCGGCAGCTGGGCGTGAGCGGACATCGATCCAGACGTGGCACCACCAACGATGAGATCGACTCCTGGACGGGACAGCTTACACATCGCTTACATCCGCAAGCGACGGTTTCCAAGTCTTCCTGGCCTCTAATTCTACGAAGGACTTCTTCAACCAAAGGAGCGTCACGATCCTCCGGCAAACAACTCAGCGAACACCCAATCGCAGGAGAGCCGTCTGGCGAGCAGCGACGGCATGCGCGGCGGCGGCGGCCGCCGCGACACTGGCGGCGGCCGGTGGACCTGGCGGCACGGCACAGGCGAATTCTCCTGCCTGCGGCGCCTGGCACTCGTCGCTTTGGAACACAGGCTCGGGGTGTTTCAATCGCAATCACCGCTGGGAGGAAAGGTGTAACCCCGGCAACATCCGGGCTGCGCCGTCGTCCACCACAGCGAGCCACGGAACCTATGCGTTTGGCACCGGCATTCTTCAGTACAACGAAGTGTTCAACTTCGAGCTTGTTCCGGCGCAGTGCGGACGGCCAGCATCATCGACGTGGATTCTCACGCCCCAAGGGTGGGTCTCCCTGGCCACTGTCCTCCAGACAAGCTAGTCGTCACCCGCTGACACACAACAAGGAGCTGAAACGATGAAGAACGCCACACCACTCAGACTTAGCGTCCCTCTGACGGTCGCTGCGGTAATGGTGTTGCTTGCGCTCGTGTTGATTCGCCAGTCGACAGGTACCGACCGAGCGGTGGCGGCCGCGGTCCCAGATGGCCCGACCATCTCGGCCGACGGAACCCTGACGTATCCGGCGGCCTGGCGGGCCAAAGTCGCCGATCTCAGTCAACGCGCAGTCGCCTGCGTCGTCGCCAATGGATCGAAGAGGGTCGTGAATGACGGGGACGTGTCCTATCCCAACACGAGTGATGGAGCCGCGTACAAGGCGTGTGCCGCGATTCTCGCTGAGAACGAAGCCCTAAACACGAGCGCAGAGCTGGCCGCGCTCGATCGGCGAGCGATCGCCTTGACGCAGTCGTTCCGCGCTTGTATCGGTCAGGACGACATCAGTCCACCCGGGCTCGTCCGCGCCTCCCGCGCAGGCAGGAATCTGGCTCGCTGCGCGACCGACGCGAACGCCATCCCGTAGCCTCACCTCTCCGTCCCTCCCGGTGGTGCCCTCGTGTCGCGCTACCGGGAAGGGCACTAGCTAGTCGGTGATCTGTGACGCGACCCTCGTTACCGTTGCCACTCGCCCCACGGGGAGCCGCGACCCCCTTCGGGCCTACCGGGAGACGATCGAAGTGGAGACAACATGTCGATGCCAGTTCCTAGTCGAACGATGTTGCGACGGCGATCGGAGTGCGCGTGAGCAGTTAGCAAAACGCGCTCTCACGGTCGCTGCACAAGTCACCTATTCGATGATTGACCGAGAAGATGCGGATGACGCGGCCCAGGACGCTGCCTCGATCGCGATGCTCAAGCTGACAGACCTCCGCAATCCACGGCGGTTCGACGAGTGGGTCCGCTCGATCGCACAACGCCAAGCCTGGTTACTCACGAGACGTAGGAGGCGCCGGACTTCGGTCGAGTTGCCCTACGACGAGGCAACCAAACCAATAGGGCTGCCGGGGGTCGGACGATTGGGTTGGGCTTTCGATGACTCGGTCGTTCCTATGGCTGACGTTCTCGAGAAGCTGACTATTCATCAACGTCGAGCTTTGGTCCTTCGATATGTCTTCGGATACTCCGAGGGAGACGTTGGACTCATACTTGGCTGCCGGTCTGGTGCGGCGTCCGCACTGATTCACCGAGGCCGAGTCGCGTTTCGGCGCGCGCGCACCGTTGGGTAACGGACTGGTAGTGCCAGTTTCGCCTACTCGACCGCCTGGTGTGCAGTGTGAGTAGTTGAACTCGGGCGCTTTTCGAGACGAGCCGCACCTCCAAATGCCATGAGTCAGCAACCAATGTCGAGTTCGGGACTAGGTAGGCTGATCTCCGGCAACCGCGGCCGTGGTCCAGTCAACGGCTCGATGCTTCGTTGGGGGTGCTCGATCCTCGGGCGGGGGCCGCCAATCTCGGGAACGAGCGGCTCGATGCGCAGAGCCGGTGGCTTCGGGGGCCCGCCGATGGTGAACTCCTGCTCGGGCACCCGGCCAGTGGTGGTACGGAAGTCGATGGCGAGGGTCTTGGCTCGGGTGCGTTGCCATCCGCGGGAGAGGGCGTCTGCGGCGGTGTCCGGGTCGAAGTCGGCGGCGTAGAGGTGCAAGTCGATGCGGTGACGACTCCCGGCGACGTATCCCCATTCCTGTCCGCCGCGCTCCGGTGATGCGAGGAGGTAGGTCCGGTCGACGGTAATGCCTTGGCTGATGTGACCCGTGGTCGCGTAGGCGTGGTGGGCGTGTTCGAGGTAGTCCTCCGGGAGGCGTACGGTGCGGCCTTCGTCGGTGCGGATGGTGAGTGCCCGCGCTTGGAGGTCAACGTGGGTGACGGTAGCGCGGGTGCCGTTTCGGACGTCGAGTTCAGGGTGGTAGTTGTTTCGGCGGCAGACGAGCCGGTCGCCCTCGGCCCACTCTCTTTCACCAATGGTGAGGCGCTCGGGTCCGAGTAGTCCGGCTTGGTCCATTCGGTGGCGGGCGAGCTGGTTGAGCGCCGCAACGTCGACTCGGTCGTGGGCGAGGATCAGAGTGCGGGAGGGGTCAAGGAGTGCGTGCTCAGCCCACGCCTGGACGAGTGCCTCGCGGGCTTCTTGTGGTGTCGGGTGGGTGTGAAGGCGTTGGTGTTCGGTGAGGAGCCGCAGGGCACGTTGCGGGGCACCGTCCGCGAGTGATGCCGCGACCGATTGTTGGAGTTCTCCGACCTGGCGTCGGTTCTCGGTCAGCTCGACTGATCCGACGCGGTCGGCGATGCTCGCGAGCGCTCCCCCTGCGTCGATGGATGGGAGCTGGCGTGGGTCACCAACGAGGAGGACGGTGACGTCGCGCTCGGCTGCGTATTCCATGAGGCGTGCGAGGGCTCGGGTTGGGACGGTCCCGGCTTCGTCGATGACGAGCACGCCGTGCTCGGGCAGGGCGATCTCGGGTCGATGCTCGATCTCACCGAGGAGACTCGCGATCGTGCGGCTGGGTATCCCGGCCTGGGTCTCAAGGAGCTGTGCGGCTTGGCCTTGCCAGGAGCATCCGGTGACCTGGATCCCGGCGGCTTCGAGGGTTTCTCGGACGAGGTCGAGGGTGTATGTCTTGCCGGTCCCGGCCCGGGCGACCATCACACGGACCGGGCCGAACCCTCCAGCGAGTTCACGGACGGCTTCTGCTTGGTCGAGGCCGACCTCAGGGCGCAGGGTGAGGACATCCTCGATTGTCCGACTGGGGACGGTCTGGCCGGGGACGCGTCGCTCTGCGAGTGCGATGAGTCGTTCTTCGGTGGTGAGCATGTCAGGGGTGCTCCACCGTGCCCGGGTGCCGGTCTCGGGTAGGTCGGGGGTGATGTTGACGGCGTGGTCGGTGATCCACGCGTCTGCCCTCGTTTCGATTTCGGGGAGGGTGATGCCTTGCTGGTGGTGCTCGGCGAATGCTCGGAGGACGGCGCGCCGGTCGAAGGTGCTGTCTTTCTCGGTGAGGCCCTCGGGGCTTGCAAGCCACCGGTCGAACGCCCGCACCTCATGCAGCGCAAGGTCAGGGGTGGGGTGGTCAAGGAGGGCTTGGAGTTCGTACCGGCCGAGGCCGTGCTCAGCGGCCCGGGCGCGCCATTCCCCCACCGCGATGTCCCGGTCAAGGACGGGCTTTCGGTCGCGTGTCTCGCGTTGCACGGACCCGACGGCTTGGAGGCCTTGGGCGCCGCGGGAGAGGGCAAGCTCGGTGATCTCGGCGCGACGTCGGGAGAACTCACCGATCACATCCGAGGGGACACCGTCGATCTCTGCGGTCCCTTTGGTGACCTCACCCCACCGGACGCCGAGGCGGTCAGTGAGTTCGCGGCGCATGACGGCCTCGGCGATCGTCCCGGCCGTTTTCGCGGCGCCGAACACTGGCCGCATGTCCTGGGCCGACCACCGGCCGTCGGGTCCTTGGACGGCGTTTGCGATGACTTGGTGGGTGTGGAGGTGCGGGTCGCCGGTCCGGCTGAGTTCGTGCGTGAACGCCGCTCCGGCAAATCCACCGGCCTCGACGATCTGGTGGCCACCCGCCCCGCGACGGGCCTGGCACTCGAAGCGCTCCAGGTAGTCCATCCCCGCCCGCACACCGGCCTCGTGTGCGGCCAGCACTTCAGCTCGGACTCGTTCGTCGCCGACAGCGTGGAGGACCGAGACGCTCTTGGGTGCTGTCCACGTCAGGTCGAACCCGGCGTTTCGACGTCCTTCCCGAAGCCCGTGGAGGCGCTCGTCGGTAACTGGGTTCCCGCCACCAAGGAGCTGTTCAAGTTCCCCGCGATCCGGTGAGCCAGAGAGGCCGAGGGTCTCAGCGCCGCGGCCGATCCACTCACCCGGTGTGCCTCCGCGTTCGGTGTAATAGTCGTCGCGGGCGAACTCCGGGGTCTCGTAGTACCCAGGGTTCTTGGCTGCTCGGATCGTCAGCATCGCCCCGCCACCGCCAAGCGCTTGGTTCGTGCTGGCTGCCTGTACGTGCTTAGTGACACTTTATTACTGTGTCGTGTTTGCACTAATAGTGCAACTGCGCCAAGGTCTAGCTCTTCCGGTGAATCTGAAGGTTATCCACAGGCTGAATCGGGCCGTTTTCGGGGTTGTCCGCTGACGGAGTCGGTGGACAACCGTTGCTCGGAGGTCGTTCGTGGATCGGACTCGGTTCGTCGAGTCCGATCGATCGATGGGGCTGGCCCTGGACTTGCTTGGCGGTCGCTGGTTGGCGTTTGGCTCCGGTTTTCCGTCCGGCAGGGCGGAACATCGGAGGCGTCGGGTGCGTGGGTCGCCGTCACGCCTGGTCCAACCGACGACGCGACCGGGGACGTAGGCGGATCGGTGGTGCTCTCGTCTTGGGCGTTGACCGGCTGCTATTGACTTCGGGTGGCCGGGGGCCGATCATTGGATGTGTCGGGCGCGTTCTGCGCCCGGAAGTGGGGCTCGGGTTGACCGCCGGAATTGACGGGACCCCGGGCCTCTGCGCATTTCAGGCCCTGACGACCTTGATCTGGATGCGGCCTCCGGGCTGTTGGAGGCGTTCGAGGTAGCCGGTGCCGCTGGTGGCGAGGCTTGCTCCGGTTGCCGACGCGAGGGCGTCGGCGATCCAGAGCAGGGGTTCGTCGTGGGGCCAGGCGAACCGGTACGCGAGTCCCGGGGGCGCGGTCTTTGATCGTTGGGCGTGGGCGATGGTGCGCCGGTCACGGCGATCGTTGTGGTCTTGACGGCTTTCGATGACGAGTTCTTCGAGGTCGGTGTCGAGGAGTTCCCAGAGCAGTCGTTGTAGGCAGAGCGCGCGGGCGCGTTCGAGCTTTGCCGGTTCGACGGGTTCTTGGACGCTGATGACGGCGTCAAGGTCGAGGCGGGTGAGGTGATCGAGCATGCGCTGGCGCATCGCCTCGGATTCGTCTCGCCAGTGGAAGCGTTGCTGGCGGCCTCGCAGCAGCGCCCGCACGTCGCGGCGGATGTGTTCGCTGTCTGTCGGCGCGATGATCGCGGCGGCGATGACGTAGATGCCGTTCGCGCCCGCTCGGATTGACTCGTCGACAAATCCGATCAACCGGGGCTCCGGGAGCTGCGTTTGTCGGGCCGCTCGATCAGGAACAGTCGGATGTTGAGTGCCGCCACTGGGGAAGGATCCCAGATCGGGATGACGTCTCGCCAACGACCACCGGCCGTTCATTCGAGCTTCAGACTGGAGACCATCGCTGGCTCGACTTGGAACTGTGCTGGCGGGTAGGGGGTCTGCGACTTGTGGCGGTTCACTCCGGGCGCGCCCGCTCGTACCCTCGGTCTTTCCAGTGGTGTCTCCGGGGAAGGGTGCGCGTGGGCGGTGAGGGGTTGAGTCGGTCTCGCGAGGACGATGCGTTCAGGTTGGCGTTCACGCGGCTGATCCTCGATCGGTACGTCGACTTTGCTGAGTTGGCGTCAGGTCTGGTTCCGAGGATCGACGCGAATGCGGTCGTGGTTGAGGCGATCAGGATGGTCGACGAGTCGCCGCCGGGTGTGGATCAGACAAGTGGCGACGAGGTGCGGGTTGTGCCACGTGCGGGTTGGCTTGCCGACTGGGTCGTTGAGGCGATCGAGTTCATCGCGGGGAGGCCGAATCGGTACGAGGACACCCTCGGGCGAAAGCGTGCGGTCTGGGAGGAGCAGCACGCCGAGCGCGTTGACCTGCTCGGCCGTTTGGAGCGCCTCGGTTCAAGCCGCGAAGCGACGGTCCTGACGCTCCTTGGTTGGGACGAGATGGACGCGGTGGTCGCGCTCGCCGGTCACGGCGACCAAGCGGTCGGGGTGAGCTTGGAGGGATACCGGGCCCTTGCAGATGACGGCATCGCGGGCTTTGCGAGGGGTTACGAGGAGCCGCGGTTGGAGGATCCGGAGTACCGGCTCGGGTACCTTCGTTGGCGACTGGAGGCGCTGATGCCGCCGCTTGCCTGGGTCTCCACACCCGCGCCAGGTGCGTTCGACGACGGCGGCGTCCAGCCGACTCCGGTCGAGGAACGCGACGTCGTTGCGCTACACGAACCCAACCCCGTCCCATCGGAAGTGGCCGAGTCCTTCGTGGACGACGTCCCCGACGACGAGCCGACGGCTGTCGACGTTCCGGAAGCTGAACCCGCACGGGTCGCGGCCTCGGGCTTCACTGGGTGGACGTGGTCGGATCACGAACTCGTCGCGCTCCCAGAAGACGCCGGGGTCGCGGCCATGGAGGACAACAACGGGGACGGTGGGCGTTCCGATCCGCCGGTGCCCGTGGCCTGGCGTCGCGGGCGGGTATTGGCTGTTGCAGGGGTCGTTGCGACGATGGCGATCAGTGCCGGGGCGCTCCTCGCCCCGCGTCCCAACGTCGGGTCAGTGGCTGAGCGTCCAACCGCGCAGGCGACGGCGAAGCACGTCGCCCCTGTCGCGAAGCAGCCGATCAAGCCCAAACACGTCGCGCCAACGTCCCGCGGTCGGGGCACCGGTAAGACCACATCCGTCCGCAAGTCATCGCCGAAGGCGGTCTCGACGAGCGTCGTCGCTCAGCGAGCCCCGTCGAGCAGGGTCACGTACGTGACCCTGCGTCAGTCGACGGCGCGGCCGACCCGCCGCGTCAGCCAGCCGCGACGGCCGACGAACGCGGAGATCGTGGCTGAGTTTCTGCCCTAACAGGGTTTGCTGGTGAGGGCGTCTTCGAGCTGCCCGGCGATCCGGTCGATCGTCTCGGCTGCGGTTCGGACTGCGGTGAGCGCGTCGCCGGTTGCCCAGCTCGCAATGTAAGGGATCGTGTCGCCGCTCGTATCCAGTCCCAGGGTCGCGCATACGATTTGGGTTGTTGCCTCGGTGATGACCTCAGCTTCTGCGCGGCCGTAGGTTCGGTAGGTGACGCCCAGGGCGTGAACGGCCTCGTGGATGAGAACCCGTACCGCAGCGTTTCCGGTGAGTTCCTCAGAGAGGACGATACGGCTGGTTGCCTCCTCCCAATACCCGCCGGTCCCCGTCGGGAGGTCTTCGCGCTCAACGCTCCATCCTTGCTCGTGGGCGAAGGCTTCGATGCGTGGGATGAGGTGGGCGTGGCTGTTACCGGTGACTGGCTCGCCGGGCGGGTCAAGCGGCGTGACCTCGGCGCCCGGGATGGGGTCTGTCTGTTGGATGTCGAAAACCGGCACGGTCCTGAATGCCACGCGATCCTCGCCGTCTGGTTCGGTCTTCTTGATCGGGATCGGTGCGTTGATGCGGATGGCCTTCTCGCCCTTGCGGACAGCCCGTCCGAGGGTGAGCCACGTCCGGAACCCAGCGACCTGCGAAGCGGTCGGACACTGAGCTGCGACCAACAGTTGGTTACCGAGCGAATACCTCGAAAATCGGGAGCGGATGCGGATCCAGGCGGTCCAGCCCTCGCTTGTCAGGAGGGCCCGGGTCGCGGCTTCGATCTCCTCGCGCTGACGCGCGCGGCGCTGCGCGGGGTCGATGGTGGTCTTGGTCCTCATGAGGCCACCTGGCCTTGGGCGGGGTGGGTGAGGCTGTACCCGATGCCCCAGTGGTTCACGACCCACACTCCCGCGCATGCGCCCGTGATCTTCCGTCTGAGGCGGCTCGCGTGGGTGTCGACGGTCCTGGTTCGGACGGGTGCCCGGTAGCCCCAGACGTCCCGCAGGAGTTGGCCCTTGGTGATGACCGCGATCGGGTCAAGGGCCAGGACACTCAGGAAGTCGAACTCGTACCGGGTCAGCGCGATGCGCCCGTCTCGGGTGCTCGCACTGCGAGTCTTGGTGCAGATCGTCAACCCCGCGACCCGAATGACGGTCGGAACGAGTGAGGCGGCTGGCTCGGGCGGCGGAGTGAGTTCCTTGGCGACGTCCAGCGCCTGCAAGGCGCGCTCGACCTCACGGACCGTCCCGGCAAGCGGGCAGTCGAGGTCGAAGGGTGGGAGGCCATCGAGGAGGAGCGTTCGGGTTCGTCGGGATAGGAGGCTCAGCTCGGCGTAGATGCCCTCTGGTAAGAGCCGCGACGCGGAGACGAGACTGGATGTTGGGAGGGGTGTGACGGTTGCCATCGTTGGTCCCTGGTCCTCTCTTGCCCACCCCCGCGTGTTTCGTTGTGGGGTGGGCGGTTGGGGTGTCGGTCGGGACCGAAACGGCGGGTCGGCGGAGCGCGCGTCACCGCACGCCCGAAGGGCGGGCGGGAAACCCCGAATGGGGTTGACGCGCGATCCGCTGGCCCGCAGGGTCCCCAAGACCGAAAACCCCAGACCGCCCCCGCGACGAGGCCGCGTGCCGGCGCGAGAGACCGGGAAGACGCCCCGAGCGGCCACCACCTCGCCGGACGTCCGGAAGCGCGTACGTACCGTGGGTCTCTCTAGGGTGCTGCGTCGGTGGCGTGGCCCGGCTCCCCGTACGGGGAGAGCTGGCGTCTACCTCCCGCTTGGCGGGTTGCCTACCTGGCGGCTGGCGTGAATGCCTTGCCGGTCGTGGCGGTGAGCGGCACGCCGCGCTCAGCGGGCACCGCTACCCGCATCCGGACAGCCCGCGCGATGCCCGGGTTTTGGAACCGGTAGATCAGCCCGAACCGCCCCGCAGTGCT
>JANMDN010000019.1:0-4915 GCA_031376285.1 Actinomycetes bacterium | reverse complement strand
GTCGACGATGGCGAGCGCGGTGCGATTCGGCGTGCGCCGCACCGTGTTCAACCTGATCGGGCTCGAACTCGGACTCCTCTTTGTCCTCGTGATCGTGGCGAGCGGTTTGGGCGCCCTGGTCGTGGCGTCGGCGACTGCGTTCACGGTGATCAAGTGGCTCGGCGTCGCCTACTTGGTGTACCTGGGCATCCGCCAGTTTCGCGCCGGCGGCGGCGGCGGCGAGATCACCGGAACCGGGCGGCGCGGCGACGGGAGCTCAAGGGGGCTCATCTTGCAGGGGTTCCTGGTCAACGCGTCCAACCCCAAGGGCATCGTGTTCGTGCTGGCGGTCCTCCCGCAGTTCATCGACCCCGACCGCGCGCAACTGCCCCAGTACGCCCTGTGCGCCGTCACGCTGTTGTTCACCGACATCGTCGTCATGAACGGCTACGCGTTCTTCGCCTCGCGAACCCTGAGACTGCTTCGCTCACCACACAAGAACCGGTGGATCGGCCGCCTCTTCGGCAGCCTGTACATCGGCGCGGCCGGCCTGCTCGCCGTCTTCGGCCGTCACGCCTGAGCGTGGATCCAGGCTGAGGCCGGTCGGAGGCTCGCGTTCGCGTCGAGGCCGCATTAGAGTTGTCGAAGCTCGACCTTTGTCTCGACACCATGGATACCAGCGGACTTCTTCTTTCGCGCCTGTTGCGTCCTCGGCTCCCGCCCGATTGCCTGCCGCGGGATGAACTCGTGTCGCGCATCGTGGACGGACTCGACGGGCGGCTGGTTGCGATCCTCGCCGGCGCGGGGTATGGAAAGACCACGCTGTTGGCGCAGGCGCTCGCACGGATCAGGCAGCCATCGGTGTGGTGCTCATGCGACGAGCGCCTGGCCCACCCCGCGCTCCTTCTGGCCCATGTCGCGACGGGCATCGAACGGGCCTTCCCCGGATTCGGGGCCGATCTCAGCCTCACGGGCTCGCCCGAGACGCAGGTCATCTCGTTGTCCAACGAAATCGTCACGACGATTACCGAGGACTTCGTCCTGGCGTTCGACGATCTGCACTTGCTGCCGCCCGAGACCACCGCAACCGTTGTGCTGCTCCTCACGGACCTTCCCGGAAACGTCCACCTCGCGGCGACAGGCCGGGCACCGCTGCCGGAGCAGAACGGACGCGGGCGTAGCGGCCGTGCGCTCACAATCGGGGTCGACGACCTCGTGCTGTCGGACATCGAGGCCGCCCAGCTCGTTCGACGAACCGGGCACCAGATCGACGATGCGGTCCTGACCGAGCTTCACCGGGTCACCGAAGGGTGGGTGACCGGCGTGATCCTTGCCGCGCAGTCGCAGGAGACCATGGATCCGGCACGGGGCGGGCACTTCGACTACCTGGCCCGCGAGGTGTTTGAGGCGCAGAATCCGGAATTGCGTGCGTTCCTGCTGGACACCGCCGTGCTCGAGCGCTTCACGCCGGCTGTGGCGACGGCGGTCGCGGCTCGATCCGACGCGGCCGATGTCTGCCGCGACCTCGTCGCGCGGCACCTGTTCACGATCAGGCTGTCGGGTGATGCGGGCTGGTACCGCTATCACCACCTGTTCCGTGACTTCCTGCTGAGGCGCCTCGCCGAGTCTGATCCCGGACGGATCCCAGTCCTGCACGCGCGGGCGGCGGCGGCGTGGCTCAAGAGCGGCGAGTCACGTGAGGCGGTGCATCACCTGTTGACATCCGCCGACGACGACGCAGCGGCCGCGGTGCTGGCGCCGATCGCCGACCGGATGCTGACCGGCCCAGACGCGGGCATGCTGCGCGGGTGGCTCGATCAGCTCCCCGCGGCGGTCGTCGAAACACACACCGAACTCCTGCTCGCCCGGGCGAGCCTCGTCTTCCATGACGGGGATCACGACGGTGGGTTTCGCACGCTCGAACGTGCGTTGGCCGAACTCATCGACGGCGGCGAGCACGAACTGGCCGCCGCAGCCTTCTTCCGGTTGATCTACATGCAGCTGGCGGGAGGCACCAAGCAACAGTGGGCGCTCGAAGTGGGTGAGCGTCAGCTTCCGCGCATCGACCGGGCAACCGCGCTCTTGCCCGCCTCGTACGTGATGATGGCAAGCGAGTACGGGTGCGCCGGTCGGTACGAGGACGCCGAGGCTGCCCTGGCCGAGATCACCAGACTTAGCACCCCCACCATCGCGCCGCTCGGCAACGTGTACATGCAGGCCACGCGGGCGCTCTTTATCGATCACCCGGCGGGTCGCAGCGAACAGGCGCTCGCAACGCTGGACTGGGCAATCGCCGCGATTCACCAGCGCGAGCAATTCGACGATCTGGCGTTCCAGCTCGCCTGCCGGGTCTACCGGGCCATCGTGCTGAACCATCTCGGACGGTTCGACGAGGCCCTGGTCGAGACAGAACGCCTGGTCGCGGCCGCGAACCGCCTGGGAGTCGCCCCGGGGACGAACCGCGTCATGGTCAAGCTGCGGGCGGTCGCGTTGGCAGGTCTTGAGCGCTACGACGATCTGGAGGCCGAGCTCGCCCGGGCCGAACCGTGGGCGGTGCTGGCCAATACGAGCTATGCGTTTCGCATCCGGACGCCCGCAGCACGGCTGGCTGCCGCCCGGGGGGACCGCGTGGGCGTTGCCGAACATGTGCGCGCGGTGCGGTCGTCGGTCGAGGACTTTGGGTTCTCGTTCGACGTGCCCATGTGGATGTGCGACCTCGCCGGGTGCGCGGTCGACGTCGGTCTGACCGACGAGGCGCGCGAGACCCAGCATCAGGCCGTCACCACGGCCGACCGCGCCCAGACTCCGTGGGCCCGCACCCGCGCCGCGCTGATGGGCGCGGTGGTGTACGCGGAGACGACCGAAGGCGACCGGTGGCTCCAGGAGGCGCTCCTTCTGACCGCCGACCGCGGGTTCGCGGGGATCTGGACCCGGCGCGACCGGCGCTACAGCGCCCGGTCGCTTGCGCGGGCGGTCGCATTCGGGCTCGGGCCACCGGGTGTCGCGGCCGGCCTGGCGACCGAATGCGGTGCGGAGGTGCTCGCCGAATGCGCCGACCTACTCGCAGGCGCTCCCATGTCACGCCGGCGGGAGCTGGCCACGGCCATCGGCGACCGTGACTCCGAGATCGCCGATCAGCTCCTCTCGCGGCGCAGATCAGCGCAGACGAGCCCCGCGCCGGCGCAAGCTGGCGCGGCGCGGCCGCCGCTTCGCATCGCCTCACTCGGTGGATTCGTCGTCACACGGGGCGGAGACTCGGTTCCGCGGTCCGCGTTCGGACGCGAACGCGCCCGTGGGATCCTGGCGGCGCTTCTGTGCGCGGGCCGCCC
The DNA here is from genome assembly GCA_031376285.1 of Actinomycetes bacterium. Taxonomy (GTDB): domain Bacteria; phylum Actinomycetota; class Thermoleophilia; order Miltoncostaeales; family Miltoncostaeaceae; genus JANMDN01. The sequence continues at coordinate 1,607 of JANMDN010000019.1, read as the reverse complement.
GGTGCATCGCGAGGAGCTCCTGGAATGGTTCTGGCCCGACCTGAGTCCCGATCGGGCGCTTCGGGTGTTCCATGTCGCGCTTCACGAGCTGCGGCGCGCGCTCGAACCGGAGCTTCAGCGCGGCGCGGCCGCGTCAATCATCGTCAACGAGGGCGAGACCTACCACGTGCGTCTTGGCCCGCACGATGTCTGGGACGTCGACGAGTTCCTCGCGCTCGCTCGGAACGGCGTACCCGGGGAGATGCCCGGCGCCCGGCTTGCGCGACTCAAACGGGCGGAGCAGATCAAGATCGGCACCCTCTACCCGGAATGGCCGTATGCGGAGTGGGCCGAGGAGCGTCGATGCGAGATCGACGCCGCCGGACGGCTCGTGCTGGAGGAGCTTGCCCATGCGTCGCGCGACGCCGGGGAGCTGCGCGAGGCGATCGCGCGGTACCGTGGGCTCGTCGACTCGGAGCCCGAGCGTGAGGAGTGGCATCGCGGATTGATGCGGGCTTTTGCCGACGCCGGGGAGCGCGCGCTGGCCCTGCGCCAGTACCACGCATGCCGAGCGGTCCTGCGACGCGAACTCGGCGTGGAGGCGAGCTCCGAGACACGTCACCTATACGCGACGCTGCTGGACGATGCGCCCGCCGTCGCGTCCGGCAGACAGGCGGCTTCCGAGAAGCCGTAGACGCTGTCACGCGCGCGCGCGGGTCGACGCGAGCGTGGCCATCTGCGGGCCCGTAGGAGTGACCGTAAGTGCGGTGGAAGCGACCGGCCGTAGTGTCATCGGTGCATGCACACGATCCTGCAAGGAGCCGACGATGAGCGACGCAGAAGGCATCTCTCCGTGCGACTGGCCGACGGCGACTTGGAGCGACTACCAACGGGCCCGCACACGTGTCTTCGACCGCCTCGCCGCCGATTCCCGGCGCGCGCACAATCCCGATCGACACAGTGAAAGGAGCATCACAATGGCCATCCCCAAACTCGAACAGGCATGGAGCACACGGACCCCGGAGGCCGTGGCCGACCTCTTCACCCCCGACGGCGTTCGCCACCAGTTGGCGCTGCCCGAAGGCCGCTTCGCGGGGCGCGAAGCAATCATCGGCGTCGTCGGGGCGATCATGCATGCCGCTCCCGACTGCGAGTTGGCTGTGAGCCAAGCACACGAGTCTGGAGACACGACCACCGTGGAGTGGGTGTTCTCGGGGACGCTCACCAACGACTTTCCCGGCCTTCCCGCGAGCGGTCAGCGGTTTGCGCTTGCAGGGGTCAGCGTGTGCACGATGGACGGCGCGTCGATCCGTGAGGAGCGGGTCTATTGGGACACCGCCACACTGATGGCCGCAGCCGGCGTGCTGCCCACCGGGTAGGACTTCTCGCAGCGAGCGACGACGGGTGCCAGGGGCTGTCGCGTCGCACGACAGCCCTATTGGGGAGTTGGCGGTCCCTCGGCGCGGCGGCGCGCGTAGTACGTATGAGCTTTGGCGCGCGAGCCGCAGCGTTCCATCGCGCACCAGCGGCGGCTGCCGTTTCGGCTGGTGTCGGCGTAGATGTAGGTGCAGTCGGGCGCGGCGCATTCGCGCACGCGCTCGATGCCGTCCCGAGCCAGGTCGAGCGCG
>JANMDN010000009.1:0-1510 GCA_031376285.1 Actinomycetes bacterium | reverse complement strand
GGCCCGCCGTTATCGAGAACGGCGGGCCGGGGGGGTGAGCGTCACATTTGTTGGTGAATCGTTTGTTCAGCAATCGAGGGTTTTCGACGCCGAAGGTGTCGTTCTCGCAGCCCGGGGTTGAGCGAGGCTGGTATAGTCATTTGGAACCACGCGATGGACGAGACCGTTCGAGGCTGGGTGTTCATCACACCGTCGCAAAGTTGGGTCCGCCATCGCTTGGGTCTTGCCGCAGTTCGAACAGTCATCGGGGCCACCCGAGCCCGCATCGGCCAGCACGAACGGGCACGACTCTCGGTTCTTTCCCTCGCCAGTCTCTTTCTTTCTCTTCCCCGACAGGCACTTATGACCACCTACATCGGCCTCGACGTCTGCCGCGAGTTCCTGGACCTGCACGTGCGGCCCACCGGCCAGACCGCCCGCGTCCCCAACACCCCCGACGGCCACCGCGCCCTGATCGCGAGCCTGCCCCGGCCCGAGACCGTCGGCTGCGTCGTGCTCGAGGCCACCGGCGGGCTCGAGGCCCCGGCCGCCGCGGCGCTCGCCGCCGCCGGCTACCCGGTCGCGACGGTGAACCCGCGCCAGGTGCGCGACTTCGCCAAGGCGAGCGGGAAGCTCGCCAAGACCGACGCCCTCGACGCGGCGGTCCTGGCCCACTTCGGCGAGGCGATGAAGCCCGCCGCGCGGCCGATTCCGTCCCCGGAACTGCAGGAGTTCCGCGAGCTGCTCGACCGCCGCGAGCAGTTGCTCACGATGCGGACCGCCGAGAACAACCGCCTCGTCGCCTCGCTGCCGAAGGTCGTCCGCCGGGACCTCGAAGCCCACCTGGCCTGGCTCGACCGGCGCGTCCTCGCCGTGGAGGCCCAGCTGAACCACCGCGTCGCCACCAACCTGCACTGGAAGGCGACCGACGAGCTGTTGCAGTCGATCCCCGGCGTCGGCCCGCAGACGGCCCGCACCCTCATCGGCCAGCTCCCCGAGCTGGGCCAGCTCGACCGCCGGCAACTCGCCAGTCTCGTGGGGCTGGCGCCGGTGAACTGCGACAGCGGAAAGCACCGGGGCGTGCGTCACATCGTGGGCGGCCGCGCCGCGGTCCGCCGGGCGCTGTACATGGCGGCGTTGGCCTCGACGCGTCACAACCCCGTGCTCGGGGCGTTCTACAAGCGGCTGCGCGCCGATGGCAAGGCTGCCAAGACGGCGTTGATCGCCGTCGCCCGCAAGCTGCTGTGCATCGCCAACGCGGTCGTCCGCACGGGCAGCCCCTGGCATGCACCCAGCCCCGCAATCTCGTAAAAAAGACTTGACACGCAATACAGTCACTTTGCGAGCGCAACCCCTGGAAACTCGGACCGATGGGCCGTAGCTCCGAAGGAGCGACCCCGCCTACGATGGCGCTGTCGGGTCGCTCCTTCGGAGCTACGGGGCCTTGCAACCGGACCAGGGGTTCCGCTCGCAAAGTGACTGTATTGCGTGTCAAGTCTTTTTTACGAGATTGCGGGGCTGGGTGCATGCC
>JANMDN010000016.1:0-18197 GCA_031376285.1 Actinomycetes bacterium | reverse complement strand
CCCCCCGCCCGCTGCCCCCCCCCCCCGTTCACAACCACACCGGGGTGGGGGGGGGGGGGGCGCGGGGGCCCCCCCGCCGACCCGGGAAGGGAACCAACCGGGATGCACACCTACGACAAGAAGCCGCCCGACGACCTGCTGACCATCGTCGCCGAACTCACCATCGGCAACGCGCTCAAGCTGCTGATGTGGCTCTTCGGCCACCCGCTCTGCGCACTGCTCACCGCCGGGAGCGTCGCAGGAACCGTCTACCTCGGGTGGCAGCCGACGCTCGGCATCGCCGTCCTCGCCGCCGCGGGCCTCGGCCTGTGGTGGCTCGTCCATCGTGGCTCGTTCCGAGCCTGCGTCGCCCGCCCACTGCGCCGCAGGTGGCGGATGGTCTGGCGCTACGAGGCCCGCTGGAAGCCGGCGATGACCTACAACTCCCTCGCGATCAAGACCCGCGACCGGACCGACTACCCGAAGCTCCACAAGCTCCGGTGCTCGGACCACGTCGACCGCGTCCTCGTGATCCTGCTCCACGGCCAGACCCCGGACGACTTCGAGAAGGCCGCCGATGGCCTTGCCCACTCGATGCGCGCTCGCGTGTGCCGCGTCCGCCGCACCGGCCCCGGAGCCGTCTGGCTGGAGTTCCACTACGCCGACACGCTCACGCACACCGTGCCTGCGCTCCCCGTGCCCGACGCGCCACAGCTCGACGCCCTGCCGGTCGGCACCGTCGAGAACGGCCACGAGTGGACCATCCGCCTCGAAGGAACCCATGTCCTCGTCGCTGGCGTGACCGGGGCCGGCAAGGGCTCGGTCGTCTGGTCGATCATCCGGTCGCTTGCGCGCCAGGTCGCCGTAGGCGTGGTCGAGCTATGGGTGATCGACCCAAAGGGCGGCATGGAACTCGCGCCTGGCCAGGCGATGTTCGCTCGTTTCGAGGCCCAGGACTTTGAGCGGATGGCCGAGCTGCTCGACAACGCGGTTGCGCTCATGAAGGCCCGCGCCCAACGCCTGGCGGGTGTGACCCGCCAGCACCGCGCGACACTCGATGAGCCGATGGTCGTGGTGATCATCGACGAGGTGGCGAACCTCACGGCGTACCTGCCCGATCGCAAGCTCCGCGAGAGGATCAACCAGTCGCTCGCGCTGCTCCTCACCCAAGGCCGCGCCGTTGGCGTGAACGTCGTCGCCGCGCTTCAGGACCCACGGAAGGAGGTCCTAGGCCTGCGGAACCTCTTTCCGACGCGCGTCGCACTGCGGCTCGACGAGCCTCAGCAGGTCGACATGGTGCTCGGCGCCGGGTCCCGCGACCGCGGCGCCCTCTGCGACCAGATCGCCGAGTCGCAGCCTGGCGTCGGCTACGTGCGCCTCGACGGCCAGGCCGAGCCCATCCGAGTGCGAGCGGCCTACGTGACCGACGACGACATTGCCGAATTGGCCCGCACGTATCCAGCTCCGCGCGCGATCGAGCGCACGGCGGGACCGGAGGTCGACCTGTGGGCGGCGTGATCCTCGACGCGGCGACACTCGCTCAAGTGATCGCCCGCGTGAACGATCCCACCCGCGAGCGCTTCTTCGAGCAGGTGCGCTCGTGCGGCCACTGCCAGCGTCCAATCCGGCTCCGGTCGGAGACCACGTCCAAGTCGGGCAGGACAATTGAGCGAACACTGCTCGTGCGCTGCCGAAACCGGCGCGAGTCGGTCTGCCCGGCCTGCTCGTGGGAGTACCAAGGCGACGTCTGGCAGCTCCTCTTCGCGGGCTTGGCTGGCGGCCGAAACGGGCGTCCGTGCCCTGTGGGGGTCAGAACATGCGTTGGAGCCGTTGTCCCGCAGCATGAAACGAGTGCTCGAACGCAAGGTCTGACACCACTATGACCCAGCAGTCCACGGACGCCCGTGACCCCGACAGGGCACGGACGCCCGCGGATAGAGGACGTCCAGCCGCTTCGACTCAGGTCGTGAGTTCGTCTACGGCGTAAGGGCAAATCGAACGACGTCCGCGCGGCGGCTTGGAAGCGATAGCTCCGAGCGCAGGTACTCCTCGCGAAGAAACCCGATACCTTCCAGGATCCTCTGGGAGATCGCGTTGTCGGGTTCGACAAACGCCTCGATCCGGGCAAGGCCACCGTGTGTCAGTGCCCATTCTGCGAGCAGCCCAACGGCCCGGGATGCGCAGCCTCGTCCTCTCTCACGGGGGATGATCCAGTAGCCGACACTGGCACAGCGCGGGCCCGGTCGGACCATGAGCACGACGAGCCCGACAGCATCCCCAGATCGGGCATCGACGATTGCAAGCGATAGCCCTATGCCGTCGTCTGCCCTCGCCCATTGCCGTTCGATCCAGGCGCGACCCTCGGCGTCGGAGTAGTTCTCCGGAACCGTCGTGGTCTCGGGGATGTAGGGGTCGTGGGATGCTTCTTCGACGCATCCCAAGTCGGTGAGGAGCCAGCGTCGGAGGAGGACCGTCCCGTCGGTCAGCGGCGGATCCGGGTACGGAAGCAGAACGGAGTCGGTCACAACCGAGAGCGTACGTCGGCCGCCGGTCAGGATCCACGGCCTTTGGTCGTGGGGGCATCCAGCCCTGGTGGTCACAGTCAGACCTTGCGTTCGAGCATCCGTCTCACGTCTTGGAACAGGTGCTGGAACGCAAGGTCTGACCGTGACAGGGCACGGACGCCCGCGACCTCGGCCGACACGGACGCGATCATCAACATTGTCACATGACTCTAGCCTCGCCTAACACCCGTCAGCTAGCCCTCGCAGCCGAGTCGATGTCCCAGGACGCCCCGCGCGGGTCAAGAAGTCTCGGGAAGCAAACGCCGATCGATGAAATCCAGAAGCGCCGGGGAGCCTGCGGCTGAGCGAAAGTGGGGCACGCCACGTGGTTCCGGGAACTGCGATCAAAGCCCCGCCACCAGGTCAGACTCGGTATCAACGGCAACACGACGATGCCTTCTTGAGGTTGTGGCGAGTGCGCGAAGGGACCAAGTGATCCGGTCCGAACGGTTCATCGACCCAAGCTCAGCCTCGATGAGTGCAGGGAATTGGCCCTTCGGTCGCACAGACATTGCGAACCATCCAGACTTCCTCGGAGGAAATTCGTGACTGACGACGATCCAGCGCACCTCACTCGGCGGCTCCAGTCCGGCGATTGGGACGCCGCCGAGCCACTGGCGCGTCGAGCGGGCAACGCCGCGCTTCGGACCGCTGCCGCCGCACTCGGAGACCGCGAGGCTGCCCGCGATATCGCCCAGGACGTGGCGGTTGACGTGTTGCGCGGGATCGCGTCGCTTCGAGATCCGGGTCGGTTCGACGCCTGGGCACACCGGATCGCCGTTCGCCACACGATGACGGCACTACGGTCGCGACGCCAACGGATCCTGAATGAATCACCGCTGGCCGACCTCGCCCCCGGTCAGGAGCCCAGCGCCATCGACACAACAGACAGCGGGGAGGCGGCGGCGATTCGCGACGCGCTCGCGGCTCTGCCGCCAAAGCAGCACCTGGCCATGGTTCTTCGCTACGTACACGACCTCAGCGAGGCGCAGATTGCCGACGCGCTCGGGTGCCCGGAGGGCACCGCCTCCGCCTACCTGGCACGGGCGCGGCGGAGCCTTCGCCGGAGCCCACGACTACGCGACCTTGTGACCGCTGCGTTCTTTGGAGGTGTCAGGTGACCGATCGCGATCGCATCGAGCGAGCCCTCTCAGACGCTCGCGAATTGGAGCTGACCGACCTTGAGGTGATGAGCGTCGTCGCGCGAGCACGAGACGCCGGACCGAGGCGAGTGTCTCGCTTTGGTCGTCGTCGGATCGTCGTCGGTGTGCTCATCCCGGTTGTCTGCGCAGCCGGTGCAGCCGCGTACGTCGCGCGCCCATCTGATGAGAAGATCGCGCTGGCCGGCATCAACTGCGTGTTGACGGCAGAGCGCGGTGCGAACTCGGGCCCTGGCACGGCAGTGCCTGACGGTCGCGATCCGGTGACGATTTGCGCCGAGCTGTGGGCGAGTGCCATGGTCGATCGTCGAACCAAGACCGTCCCTCCACTCGTGGCGTGCGTGTCGCAGACGGCTGGCGATGTCACGGTCTATCCGACCGCAGACAAGAGCATCTGCGAGCGACTCGATCAGACGACCGTCCCGGCAGGGTATGAGAAAGCGACCGCCCAGCTTGCGCCCCTCCAACGACGCGTCGAGCGGCTCTGGGGAGGCGGCGGGTGGACCGCCCAGGAACTTCGCGCAGGCGAGACCGGATGGTGCCGCTCGCTCCCCATTGTTACGGAGATCGCCGAGGCCGAGATTCGACGGTTGCGGCTCGTCGGCTGGCAGGTTCGAACAACCGGGAGTGGGAGCTGCGCCGTCAGTGGGCGAGTTGACGGCGATATGCACAGCGTGATCATCGAACTGCACGAGCCGTTCGAGCCGCACGTCGACGATCGGCCTCCCGATGTCGTGAAGCACGAGAACGCCTGGGTCACTGCGTGGCAGGAGGTTCGCTCGGAGTTTCCCGGTTTCGCAACGACCGGCCTCCTTTGTGGCCCGCCAGCCGAGACCATTGCCCGCCTGAAGGTCATTCTCAAGCGCGCCGATGTAACAGCCCCGCTTGAGCTGGCACTCATCGGCCGGGACCACACCATCGGCTTCACGTCACGCCTACATTGCATGGGGCTCGTCGACGAGCACTCCGACGAGAACGAACGCATCGTTGTCTGGCCGGATGCTCCACTCGGTGAGCTGTACCCCACGGACGCTGAACTGGAGGCCCTTGGGCCAGGAGAGACCTTTGGACTACCAACGTTTCCGGGCCTGGGTCTCACGCCGTGAAAGGTGACCTGAACCGGCCCCCGTCGGACACGATGGGGGGCATCCCCGACAGGGCACGGACGCCCGCATGACCGGATCTCGCCGTCTGGCAGATGTCGCACTGGAACATCCGGCGCCGCCTGCGGGCTCCGGCATCGGTTGAATCCTGGTAGGCCAGGGTTCCTCTCGTTCCGAGCACAGGAGACTCACCGATGCGTATCTCCCGACCGCTTCGCACAGCTGTTATCGCTGGCGGTCTCGCCGCGGCGATCGCGCTGCCTACGGCCTTGCAGGCTGGGCCGAAGGCTAAGCCGGTGCCGGGCACCATCAAGGCCTCGACGCTCTATGCCGGTGACAAGGAAGCCCTCCAGCTCCTGAAGCGGCGCAGCGTGGTCTGTCTCTGGCACAAGGACCAGGTCCAGATGCGCATCACGTTCGTCAACGGACTGGATGCCCACATCACCATCCACGTGCAGCCCAACTACCGCATCAAGCGCGGTGGGCTTCACGGCGATGGCTTCGGGTCACTCCAGGACATCGGCGTCGATGCTCGAGCCAAGCGCCGCTGGACGAAGGACCTCGGCAAGCCTGAAGGGGTCAAGGCTGGCGCACCGATCTCTGAGTGCTCGCCGGAGATCAACAGCATCGAACTGGGTTGAGGGGTCGGACACGGGCGTCCGTGACCTGTGGGGGATGCTCCTATTGCGTGTCAAGTCGCTATTGGCATGTTTTTGAGGTCGTTGTAGAGGCGTCGGGCGATGTGGCGTTTGAGGCACCGGCGGGCATCGCGCGGCGTTTTTCCTTCACGGGTTTCTTCTCAAGGTAGGCCTTGGTCTCGGGGTCGTGGCGGGCCCTGTGGATCGCGATCGTGTGAAGGGCTTGGTTGAGTTTTCGGTCCCCGCCGGGGTCGAGGCGGTGGCGTGTGGTGTTCCCGCTTGATGCTGCGGTGCGCAGGCAGCGAGGCGCGCGAACGCGGCTTCGGTTTTGCAGCGGCCGTGGTGGCTGTAGCTGATCACCAGTTGTGCGGCGGTGACAGGTCCGATCCCGGTTTGGTCAAGCAGCCCGGGCCACCCTTGTTCAACGAGTGCGGTGATCTCAACCTCGAGGGCCTTCGCGTCCTGGCCCGCGTTTCGGGCGGCGCGCGCCAGGGTCCGTAGCGCGAGGCGTGTCGCGGCCTCGGCGGGATCGACTACGTTTGTCCGCAGTGCTACGCAGGCAGTGAGAAGCGAAACCTTCGCGAGATCGCGCAGCTTGTCGCGAAGGTCGTCTGGGGCGGTCACGATCAGTGCTTTGATTTGTTTCAAGGACCGGGCGCGGATCTGGACGCCACTGTCTCGCGCGATCATCAACACCCGCAACGCTTCACGCAACTGCCCTGCACGCGGCGTGTTATGCACGCATTGGGCGAGCGCGGCACGGGCCGCGCCGATCGCGTCGAGTTGGTCTGATTTCGGTCGTGATTTGAGTGGCCGCCGTAGCGGTCGGCTCACCTCGATGACCCACTCGCCCCGGGTGGTCAGGTACCGGCAAAAACCTTTGCCATAGGAACCGGTCCCCTCGATGGCCCATGCGCGAGGCCCGGGGAACTCCGAGTGGGCCCTTGCGAGGGCCTGCTGGTACCCGACCCGGGTTGTCGGGATCTCGAACTGGTCATCAACTGCGCCTGTCGCCGCGACAACGGCGGCGAGGGCGTGGGTGTCGCGGTGGGTGTCGCAACCGATAACGACATCGACTTGGTCTGCAAGCATCATCTCTGCCTCCACCGCTTGTTCGTTTGGGGGTACTCGTCGGGATCGGCCTGGGGTGTAGAAACCGAACGTGGGCAGGACTGTGAAAGGTCACATCTTCGTTCCGGCCTCGGCCGGAACGAAGATGGACAAGCTCCTGATCAAGCCACACAAGCTCGGGACGCCAGGTCGATGCCGACAGCAAGCGCACGGACAAATCCCGAAAAGGACACTCCACACGTGGAGGTCAGTCAGACCCAGAGTCACAAACGCTCACCATTGGCACCGATCCTCGCAGCAGCCCCAGACGAGACCGCCCCCCGAGCATCACAGTCAGACCTTGAGTTCGATCACTCCTTCGAGGGAGTCGACTCGCAGGCATCCCCTGTCGAGGTCAGACCTCCGTTCGGTCGCCCCTACGAGGAGTCCATTCGTGGACGTTCAGAGGGGAGGCCGTCGTTCGCCGACCCGATCACGCCGCCCGTCGCGGCGCGGTGTGACGCGGCCGTGAGCGGATCGTGACCACGTCGCGCGACCCTCAATGACGACCCCACCACTCGGAGCCGTCGCGATGTGCTCGCAACCGCTACCGCACAGGCTTTCGCGCCACGGCGAAGAGCTTGCAGTAGTCGTAGACGAATCCATCCGGCCCGGATGCGGCGTGTAGCGCGGCCTCGATGCGCTGGTCCAGGTCGCTGAATCCACCGGGCGGGTTGCCGAGAAGATGCGCGGCCACCGAGCGCGTGCGAGCCATGAACGCGTCTGGAGGCGTCGCGCGGCGGCGGCGCTCCATCCAGACATCGATGGGTTCGAGGCCGGCCGCGCGCAGGTCGGTTGCGATCTCGTCGACGTCGCGCTGGTTCTCGGCAAACCAACCGGTCCAGGCACTCGGCGCGCCGATGCGCTCAAGTAACTCGCGCCACGCATCCTCGCCACCGCGACCGGCGGTAAGGATGCCGATAACCCCACCGGGCCGCAGCGCACGCGCCATGCGGGCAACAGCCCCGGGCTTGTCCGCGAACCAGTGCAGCGCCATCGCGCAGATCACCGCATCGAACTCGTCGTCGGGGACGCTCATCTGCATGACGTCCTCGGCACGCAACTCGACCTGAACGTCGGGGAACTCGTCGAGCTTGGTGGTGAAGACTTCCAGCATGCCTTCGGCGGGATCCACCCCAACGAGCGTCGACACGTCGAAGCGACGGATCATCGCCGCCGACGAGAAGCCCGTGCCGCACCCCACATCGAGCACCCGTGCGTAGCCGCCCTCAGGCAGCGACATCACAAGCCGCTCGGAACCGGCAATGTTGTGCCGTACGGCAGCGTCGTAAGCCTCGGCGGCCTTGCTGAAACCCTCGGGCGCGTCGCCGGTCGTCGTTGTCATCTGAGTCCTGACTCCTTGGTCGTGGTGCGGATGCCGCGCGCAGATCCCTTGGAAGCAGCCGGTGCCAGCAAGAGACCGATGCGGGTCGCGTTAGGTGACGGATCGATCACTTCTATCAGCCACCGATGTGACGAACGTCCTCTTGGACGTCGACGTGGCTGGCGCGGTACTCGCAGCACTTTAGGGGTCAGACCTGCGTTCGATCACCCCTCCGAGAGTCCACTCGCGCTCGGGCGTCCGTGCCCTGTGGTCCACTGACGGGTCAAGTCCTGCGTTCGACCTACACCGTAAGTTCGTTCTCCGATCCCGGCGGGCAGCAAAGCGAGGATCAAGGCGACGCTCTATCGAAGCCGGCGCTGGCAGGACTTACACCGTAGGTAGAACGCGGGACCTGACCCCCTTCAAGGCCGGACGCCCGACAAACGACACCTCGCAAGCCGCGTCATCCACCGAATGTGGAACGACGAAATAACGCGCGCATGACCCGGCACCGCAGCCCCAATTGACAAGGCAGCGTCCGACAGTCCCGCTGAGGACGAACCAGAACCCCGGCTTGCGTACGAGTCAGGGCGGTGTCGTCGGAGGTTGCGCCTCGAAGCGTTTTGCTGACCCGTGCCGGGGTTCCTAAGTCGTCGCCAATGCTGGGTCGCGGGCGGGAGTCGACGGTTCGATCCCCGTCATCCTCCACCTCGCCGCACCCCCTGCCCGGTGCTCCTCCCTCCGGCGACGATCCGACCGTCGTCGCGTTGCGGCCCGCCCGATTGGCGAATAGCATGGCCCCGTGATCCGACGCCGCATACTCGCGACGCTCGTCGCCACCGCCGGAATGCTCGTGACGGCGCCCTCGGCGTTCGCGTCGCACTCCTCGACGTCGATTTGGGCCGGCAAGTGGCTCACCTCGACCGGCACGTTGCGCCTCAGCGTCATCCCGCCCCAGCAGCTCGCGGCCTATAAGACCGCCGCGAACGCCTCCGTGCTCTTCAACCGCCTGCCGTGCAAATCTGGCCCCCAGCTCTACGCCGGCTCCTACGGAACGGCCAAGGGCGATCAAGGAATCGTCGTGGCCTGCGGAACCGGCTCCCTGCTCAACGCGCGCTTCCTGAGCAACGGCCGATTCGCGGGTGCCGCCGGTTCCTTCCGCTTGACCATCAGCACCAAGACCCCGCTTGGCTTTTCCGGCACCTACTCCGAGGACTCTGGCGGCAGCGGGCCCTACACCGGGACGTGGGAGCGCCACATCAAAGGCGACTCTGGCGAGACGCGGGTCGCAACTCATCCCTACGACGGGCCCTTCGAGGTCCGCGCGCTCTTCTACGCGTTCACTCAAACCACCGCCCCGCCCTCCGACGCCGGAAAGTGCCCGAGCGGCCGACCGGCGAGTATCACGAGCGGCCAGATCATCGGCCGACGCCTCGAGAACGGTGACATCCAAGGCAGCGGCAACGTCACCGACACGCCCCACCGCAGCCGGTGCCGGGTGCCGCACATCCCAATCGTCGTCACCGACATCGACTTGTCTGTCATCGCCCCCGGACGGACCCTCCGGGCCGTCCTCACGGTGCGAATCGGGTCGAAGGCGGGCTCAAGCGTCCACCGCCCGGGCGACTGCCTCACGGGAACCGTCGGGAGGATCGTGATCCTCCGCGACGACACGACCAAGGGAACGAACGGCTACCGCGGCGACCGCATCGAGATCGGCCCCTGGGAGGCGCCCTGCACGGCCCACCGGCACGTGATCACAAACGCCATCAGCTCCATCCCCGCGCGCGGCGCGAAGAGCACCTGGGTGATCTCCGACATCCTCTGCCCGTCCCAATCCGGCGGCGGCCAAAGCTCGCGCAACTGCACCTGAGCCGATTGGGGCGTCCTGATGACTCGCGCCCCGAAGGAGGCCGCGTCGTTCTACTTCGCGGGGCGTCCGTGCCCTGTAACGGTCAGACCTTGCAGTCCGCTACAGATTGTCGCCATTCAACGCGACCGTTTGTCGGACCGAACGCGACCCCGACGCCCGCGAGTCGTGGCCTCCGCGACGGGGGGCTGCCACGAGACGAGGTTCTGGTTGGCGTCGCGACAGGCCCGGAACCCCCTCGGGCCCCCAACCGCGCTCACCAGCCCACGTGACCACACGCCAGGCGATCCAGTCGAGAAAGCGACCCGTCGAGGACCGGCATCACCCAAGCCGAGCAGCCGGGGCCGGCTGGCTGCGCCCTCAGGACGATGCTGCGCGATCGAGTTCAAGACGTTCCTGGCCACGACCTCGACGTCGACGTGATATCGGGGGTCAGGTCCCGGCCCCCGGGCCTCCAGCCAGACACCCCTCGACGCTTTCTGGGGTGGCGACTGGGACTCGGGGGTGACCTGGTCGGTCGCCGCTACCCGGCTGAGACTGTCGGCACCCCGCCTAAACTACCGCCGTGTCGCATCAACCCCATCGCCCCGAGCACGCCTCTGAGGATCGCCACAGCGGTCGTCTCCACGAGCACGGCCACGGAGCGCCGCGCGACTGGGGTGAGGCCGGCGCGCGCCTCGAGTTGGAGGGGGAGGTCGCAATGCCGCTCTTGCGCGAGGCGGTCGCCGCGCTCGCGTCGGTGACGGGTTCGGCTGAGGTGCGAAGGATCGTCGATGTCGGGAGCGGTCCGGGTGTGGCCTCGGTGCTCCTGGCCGAACGGTTCCGAAGCGCGCTGGTCACCGCCGCCGATACCTCGCCGGAACTCCTTGAGCGCGCAGAGGATCGTGCCGCCCGGTTCGGAGTCGACGACCGTTTCACCACGGCGATCGGCGATCTCGAAGCATCGCTCGCCGAGGTCGCAGCTGATGCGTCGGTGGACGTGGTGTGGGCGTCGATGGTGCTCCATCACCTGACCGAGCTTCCGAGCGCCCTCCTTAAGGTGCGCGGCCTGTTGCGACCGGGTGGGGTGCTCGCCGTCGTGGAGTTCGGGCGCCACCTGCACGGCCAGCTTCCCGCCGGATTCGACGTCGGCCGCGAGGGGTTCGTGGAACGCCACGCCACCGCCGTTCGGGCCGCGTTTGAGGAGCACCTCCCAGCCGGAGCGTTATCGCTCGACTGGCCGGCCACGCTCACGGCCGCCGGCTTCGACGTGCTGGAGCACCGCGAGCTGACCCGCCACCTGCCGGCCCCGCTCGACGCGGCAACCCGTCAGTGCGCACTCCAGGAGTTCCAGACAAGCGCCCACCGTGCGCCCGCCCACCTCGATCCGGCCGACCGTGAGGTCTTGGCAGCACTTGCCGACCCCGGCGACCCCCGGTGTGTGGTGGATCGCGACGACCTGTCGCTGCACATCTCGCGAACGCTGGTCCTTGCGCGTCGCCGCTGATTCGGCACCCCCTTGGGCCGCAACTATCAGGACATGAGCGCGACGAGCTGGTCGAGAGCAGCGCCCCACCCGTCGTGGAAGCCCATCGCGCGGTGGCGCTCACAGCCATCGGGGTCGGCGTGGATGGCGATCGCCCGGTAGTGCGTGCCACCTCCCGGGGCCGGTGATATCTCGATCCGGCCAGTGAAGGGGAGGTCCTCGGCGCCGTTGACCGGGGCGACGGGGCGGAAGCCCTCGCCCATCACGCTGGTAAACACGAGAAGGCGACCCGGATCGACCTCCAGGTAGCAGCCGAGGTTCGGGTGACGCTCGCCTTCTGGGGATTGCATGGTGATGACCGAGCGGCCACCGGGGCGCACGTCGATGTCACACTCGACGGTCTTCCACGGGGCGGGCGTGAACCACTGGAGGATCAGCTCGGGCTCCGTCCAGGCAGCCCAAACGCGATCGGGTGGCACGGGGACGATGCGCTCAAGGACGAGGTCCAGCTCGGGGTTTGGCGTGAAGTCGCTCAACATCTACTCCTTAGGGTCGTGTGTCGTAGCGCGCAGCAGGTCATCGAGCTGGTCGAGGCGACGTTCCCAGTGGTTGCGGAAGGCCCCCAGCCAGGCCGAGGCCGTGCCTAGCGCGTTGGGTGAGAGTTGGAAGACGCGGGTCCGACCGGTCTTGTGGGAGGTGACGATGCCGGCGTGCTCCAGTACGCCGAGGTGCTGCATGAATGATGGGAGTGCCATCCGGAACGGTCGGGCAAGCTCGGTCGCCGACGCCGGTCCGATACTCAGCCGCTCGACCACCGCCAGTCGAGTCTCATCGGACAGTGCCTTGAAGATCGCTGGAAGGTGGGCATCAGCCGTCATACAGTTAGGCATTTACCTAACTGTATGACACCCGGCCTTCCGGGTCAATCCCTCCCGCGATGTCCCTCATTCAAACGGTGCGTGCTCTCTGAGGTAGCGTCAGAGCGCACGCAGGTCGGCTATTCATCCGATCGATGCCGTTCCTGCGAGACGTCGATCGGGCCACTGGCCGCGCAGGCCCACTCACCGAATCGGAGCACGAAATGAAAAAGGCCCGCCCGAAGCTCACGTACGCGAACGTGATGTCGACGATCGCGGTGGTGGTTGCCGTTGGCGGCGGGACCGCCTTCGCCGCCGCGAAGCTCATCACCGGCAAGGAGATCAAGAACTCCTCCATTACCGGTGTCGACATCAAGGACGGAACGCTCGGCGCGGCAGAGCTCTCGCCCGCGGCGAAGTCGACCCTGAAGGGCAGCACCGGACCCCAGGGGGGGCAGGGGCCTCAAGGGTCCGCGGGCGCGCCCGGAGTGATCGGTGCGACAGGCCCGAAGGGCGACCCCGGCCGCTCCGCCCTTTCCACACTCCTGTCGGGCGAGAAGCTGACTGGCGGCTTCAACGTCGATTCGCACGCATCCGCTGCAGGTCAGGACTTCCGTCAGTGGGCCACCTTCCCGATCGCGACGGCCGCAACCCCCATCGTGACGGCCGCGGTCGACGACGCGGCGTGCACCGGGACCGCCGCCGCCCCCACCGCCCCAGCCGGGAAGGTGTGCGTGTACACGTTCGTCGCAAGCAACGCCACGCTCCAGGCGTTCTCGTCACCGCAGGCCGCAGGGACGCGCGGCTTCGTGGTGGGCATCGCGTCGTTGGCGGCCGGCGATACACACGCCATCGGCTCGTGGGCCTACACCGCCCCGTAGCCCCGATCCGGGCGGGCGTCCGTGCCCTGCATCACAGTCAGACCTTGCGTTCTAGCACTCGTTTCATGCAGTGGGACAACTGCTCGAACGCAAGGTCCCCACTGTGACCCAGCAGTCCACTACAGATTGTCGCCATTCAACGCGGCCGTTTGTCGGATCGAACGCGACCCCGGCCCAGCTGGTCGAGGCCCGCGAGTCGTGGCCTCCGCGACGGCGGCTGCCACGAGACGAGGTTCTGGTTGGCGTCGCGACAAGGCCTGGAACCCCCTCGGTTCTTGGAAGACCTTGTCCGTCGCCGACTCGGCGACTCGCCTCGATCGCACAGAGCCACACGACTCGCCCGAGGTCACGTGCACCGGATTCCGTGGGCTGGATTAATCAGCCCTTTATAGGTATTCTTTTCCCATGATCGTCGTTGATCGATCCGCAGTTGGAATAACGCCCCGTGAGGCCGCAGGACTGCTGGATGTCCCGCTGGTACGGATTAACAAGGCCATCGAGCAAGGCGTCGTCCAGACGACGGCCGGAGCGGGGCGAGGTCGTGTACTGGATGAGTCAACGATTGCCGCGCTGGCCCTAATCGGGGAAGCGGACCTCGGGCTCTCCGTTCGGGTCAAGCGGCGCATCACCGCTTGGGTTCGCAAGGAGCGCCCCGACCGAACGCCGACGCTGGAGCTTGTCCTCCAGGGTGGTCTCGTTGTTCGCTACCCAAAGGAGATCGCTGCCCGGGTCGAGGGTGCCCGCCAGTACCTCGCCCGGCGGGCCGAGTGGATCACCTCCAACCCGGAGATCAAGGGCGGCTCACCGGTGATCACTGGGACCCGGATCGGCGTCTACGGCCTCGCTGACCGGGTTGCGGACGGCGACAACCTCCAGACGCTGCGCGAGGACTATCCAGACATCCCTCGAGAGGCAATGGAGACAGCGCTTGAGTTTGCTCGCTTGAACCCGCGTCGCGGGCGACCGGCGAGCAAACCCTGGCAGGCCGCCGCGTGAGGCTCATGATTGATGAGAACCTCTCGCCCTCACTGACCACCACCTGCCACGGCCGAGGCTACGACGCGACGTCCATTCGAGACCGCGGCATCCTTGGACTGCCCGATCACGAGCTACTCGCCCTCTGCACCACCGAAGAACGAGTGCTCGTCACGGAAAACGACGGCGACTTCCGAGCCCTCTGCCAGGCCGCCGGACTCCACCCGGGCCTCGTCGTCCTCCCTTCGGTCAACCGACAACGCGCACACGCCCTGTTGTCAGCCTGCGTCGACCACATAGAGGACGAAGCCGCACGAACTGGCGAGACCTGCGCCGACCTGATGCTCAACCGCGTCATCGAAGTCGACCGCGCGGGGATCGTTGTCAGCACAGAACTTCCCGCGCAGTAGCCCTCGCGATGGCGTGCCCAAGGAGGTTCCGAACGCGGCCGTTGGCGCTGACCCGCAATAGATGCGGACGCCGAGGACCAGCCCACAAAATCGATCCTGACTAACCGGCGCGTTTCTTGCCTCGGTCGGGAACGGGCCCACGGACTCGTCCGGCCTGATGGTCTTCAGTGTGGGCATCCGGCCCCACAGTCAACCGACAGGGCATTCGCTACGGCGAAGCCGCCTGCGTGCGAAGTCCGGCCGTTCGCGTGAGCGACGACTGGGCGGTCTTCTCTCCACTTCGGATGTGCTCACCGTCACGACTCGTGCGCGAGATCACGACGTTTGTACGCGGCGACGATGACTGTTGGCGCCGCGGTGACGAACAGCACGTGAATGTTCTGATGGACACGGCGCGGATTCCCCGGCTCCTTGATCCACTCGGAATCGATTTCACCGTCGGATCGTCGTTTGGCGCTGAGTCGTCGACAGAAGGACTCGTCACCATCGTCGGGACGCGGCACCCGTGGTCACCGTCGGCCGGTTACTTGGCCGCCGAGGTTGCGAATTCTGTGACGGGCCTCCGGGCAGCGGGTCGGGTTGCGGATGCGGATGCGCGAGCCTAGCGCCGACGCTCAGACCGCCGACCTAGACAACGTCAGTGCCAACGTGCGACCCAGGCTGGCCACGCTAGCATTGACAGCACATCAAAGAGGAGGGTCGTTCTGATGGCGACAATTACCGTCCGTAATCTCGACAGCGAGGTGCAGATGCGGCTCAAGTTGCTCGCGGCCCGAAACAACCGCTCCATGGAGGCAGAGGCGCGGGCCATTCTGAGCGCGGCCGTGCGTGGCGCGTCCTTCGGCTCGGCGTGGCTGGACGCAACGGCTCCGTTCCGCGGAGAGGGCATCCCGACACCGGTGAGGCACCGACCGCGAGATCTTGATCTGTCGTGATCGTCCTCGACACGAACGTCCTCTTGGAACCGATGCGCCTCAAGCCGGATCTACTCGTCACGACTTGGCTCGCCGCGGAGCAGCATCCGCTCTACACCACAGCCGTCAGCGTCGGTGAACTCCTCACAGGGGTGCGAAACCTCCCAGCAGGAAAGCGACGAACGGGTCTCCTCGAAGCGATCGAGACGACGCTCTCCGTGTTCTCGGACCGGATCCTTCCCTACGACGAACCCGCGGCCCGGACCTATGCCGAAATACGGGCCTCACGCCGCGCGGGCGGAGCACCTCTGAGCGTGGAAGACGGCATGATCGCGGCGATCTGCAGAGATCACGGGGCCGATCTCGCCACCCGAAACGTCAAGGACTTCGCCGATCTCGGGATCGCGCTCCTCAATCCCTGGGACCGACCGACAACGTGACGATCAGCAGCAGACCACGCCTGGGAGTTACGCAGCACTTGGTGACCGGCGCGATATAGGTGACCCGGTCACCCCGACCTCGTCACCCAAAGCGCCCTCTGCCAGATGCGCGACGGGCAAGCGCTCCCGCTCTACGGGCGGCTCCCGCTGGCCAAGCTGCGGCTAGGGAGGATCGCGAGATGGTCGGCAAGAGGTGCGTCGGAATGGTTGCCACGTTGGCCGCGGTGGCGCCGATCTCATCGCTGGCGACGGCGGCGCCCGCGAACCGCAAGCCCTGCCGGTCTTGGGATCAGTCGGCGCAGGCCCGGTGGATGCGTGCCGTCCTGGCGCGGGCATGGATCCGGCAATCCGCGTGACGCCGGGTCGTCAGCGAACTGTCGTTGCGCTGACCCGCGACGGGTCGCCCGGAGCAAGGGTCGGCAGCGCGTAGATCATCCGTATCGCGGAGCCGTCGGCAGCCAGCCAGGCCGAGTGCGTCGATCCCATCTTCGCCGTGTCAACGGTGGTAGCCGTGAGCTTGTCGCGCTGAGCGAACGTCCGCCCACCATCGGTCGAGCGAGCCACCCAAAGGTCGACCTGGCGGCGGCGAACGACCTGGAGGTAGCTCACAACGACCGACCCGCCGCCGGCGACCTCGACCGAAGGAGCGGCCGTCTCGAGCGCCGGATTCGCGCCGACGCGGACCGGTTTCAACCAGGTCTGGCCACCGTCCGAAGAACGCGCGATGAGGATCCTGGTTGTGCGTCCAACCGTGGTCGGCCACGCGACATAGACCGCGCCACCTTTGCGACTGACCGCAACATCGTGGCTTCGACTGTTCTGGGATGTCCACGGAGCGCGATCACGGACGCCCTTCTCCATGCTCGCGATCCGCCGGGGCGTCCCCCACGTGAGACCGCCATTTGTGGACCTCGCGACTTGCATGCCCGGGAGCACGCGCCCCTCGCGCGAGAGCGTGCTGAACACGTCGAGGAGCACTCCGCCGGGAATAACCACGATCTGGTGACCGAACGAGGCGGTCGCCCACGCTCTAATCACGCGCCGCCGCTCCCACGTCGCGCCACCATCGAGGGTCCGCCGAATGTAGATCGTGTTCGCGACGCCGTCGATGCTTCGATGGTTCCAGACCACGTACGCCACGCCCGGGCGCGTCGGGTCGGCCGTCACCGACGAATCGCTGACACCAACCGCCGAACCATCGACGGTTGTAAGTGCCTTGGTCGGCCCCCAGGTCGCGCCGCCATCGGCTGACGTCGCGACGAGGATGCCCTGCTTGCTGTTACCAACATCGTCGGCCGGATCATCGGACTCGATCGGCGCGGGACCCACCCCGAAGCCCAACCCCAACGCATACACCTTGCCATCAGCCCCGATCGACACGCTCGGCTCGGACACCCAGTAGAAGTCGCCACCGCGGCGACCATTGCCACCGCCGCACCGAGAGAACACCGGTCCGGGCGAGGTCGCCCAGGTCGCCCCGCCGTCACTCGAACGCGCCGCCGTGAACGCGCGAGGTCCGCGCCGATCAAGGTCCTGACTCCATAGCGCGACGAGCCGCCCAGGGGTGGACGGATCGGACGCGACGCGCGCGTCGCGCTCCGAGCCAGCGACCGCCGAGTCCTTCAGCGGCAACGGAAGCCTGTTGCACCCTGGCGCGAGTGTTGTCGGCCCGTCCACTGTCACCGGCGGAGAGACCGCCGGGACACCAGGCTTGATCGCCGTCACCGTGATGTAGTTGGTTCGGCTGTTGGTGGTACCGCCACCCGAGTTGGAGGCGGTCAGCGCGACGGTGTAGGTGCCGGCTTGGGTGTAGGTGTGGCTCGGGTTCTGTGCGGTCGATGTCGGTGAGCTGTCGCCGAAGTTCCAGCTCCAGCTGGTGGGGCCGCCGGTCGAGGCGTCGGTGAACTGAACGTTCAACGGGGCGGTGCCTGTGGTCGGCGTGCTCGTGAAGGCCGCCGTCGACGGCACCGGGCCGCCACCCTCGTGGTAGTGCCAGTAACGATTCGTCGAGTCGTTGCTGGCGAGCACGGCGAGGCCCGTCGTCGCGGTCAAGTTCTGTTTGGTGGAGCTTGCGTTGTGGACGACGGCGCTGTCGTCGTCAACGATGATCGGCGTCCCCCGACCGGGCGCGAAGTTGATTGCGCTCAGCGGCGTGCTCTTCATGTAGATGGCACCACCGCCGCCGTTGCAACCCCCGATTGTCGGGTGAGGACCCGTGGCGATCATCCGCAGGAGGTTTGCCCCCTCGTCGATGAGGACGCTTGCCCGGTTGTGGCAGTCTGAGACCAGCCCGAAGGTGTGGGTCGCCCAACTCATCCCGTCGTAGGCAAGGAGCATGATCTGCGGTTTGCTCATCAGGGTTTCCCCGGTCTTTACCGCGGCAAAGATTCGGCCGCTGCTATCGGCCTCGAGCGCCTTCAGGTTCATGTGATCATCAGACCTCTCACTGGTCGGGATCCGCTCGCCACCGGTCCACGTCCCATCAGCCTGACCATCGGTATGGACCG